>CAZZJI010000047.1:13505-22750 GCA_964654485.1 uncultured Gammaproteobacteria bacterium
CCATGGAAATTGTGTGAACGTCGCTTCGCACATCCTTGTGCTCTCGAGACATAAGCACATCCCTGTGCAAAGTCTCTTTGCACATCCTTGTGCTCTCGAGACATAAGCACATCCCTGTGCAAAAAAAAAGGACCGGGGTGATCCGGTCCTTTTAAATTAAATATTTATGTCTTCAGCCGTCTAATTGGCTGTCGCCTCAGCTTCTGCTTTATTGACAGCCGCTTTTTTATCGGTCTTAGTATCGGGCAGATTATCAGCCATGGCGCGATCCACTAATTCTATATATGCCATCGGTGCATTATCACCCGCACGATAACCGCATTTAAGAATTCGTAAATAACCACCCGGTCGTTCTTTCAATCGCGGCCCAAGATCTACAAACAATTTTTTGACAATGTCTTTATCGCGCAAGCGAGAAAACGCTAATCGACGATTAGCCACACTGTCCTTTTTTGCAATCGTTATAAGCGGTTCCGCAACACGTCGCAGTTCTTTCGCTTTAGGTAGCGTTGTCTTTATAATTTCGTGACGAAATAAGGAAGTCGCCATATTTTTGAACATCGCCTTACGATGGCTCGCATTACGATTTAACTGTCGCCCTGAATTCTTATGTCGCATTACGCCTGTCCTATAACAAATTCTTTACAAATCAAAATTCAACAACCAAAGCTGCTTGCACGCTTGCGTTAGTCACGTGGCTCAGCAGTATCACGCAGCTCAGTAGCAACTCTTCACGCAAATTATGCTACGCGATCTTGTTCCTTCAAACTGGGTGGTGGCCAATTTTCCAGCCGCATACCCAATGCCAGACCTCTGGACGCAAGTACGTCTTTTATTTCAGTCAATGACTTTTTACCCAAGTTAGGTGTTTTTAGCAGCTCTACTTCGGTCTTCTGGATCAAATCACCAATATAATAAATTTGTTCTGCCTTAAGACAATTTGCGGAACGAACCGTTAATTCCAGATCGTCAACCGGTCGCAGTAAAATTGGATCGATTTCTTCCTCTTCTATAACGGGTTCTTCCTCTCGGCTTTGAAGGTCAACAAATGTGGATAGTTGATCTTGGAGAATCGTCGCAGCACCTCGAATCGCCTGCTCCGGATCAATTGTGCCATTGGTTTCCAACTCAATAACTAGTTTATCCATATCCGTTCGTTGCTCTACTCGTGCTGCTTCAACTACATACGCAACACGCCGGACGGGGCTATATGATGCATCCATTTGCAAATGCCCGACAACGCGGTCGCCACCAGTTTCCGCCAGCCTCACTGTGGCAGGCTGATAACCTCGACCTCGAACCACCTTTAGCGCCATATTAAGTTCGCCAACATCTGTTAAATTCGCCACCACATGATCTGGATTGACTATTTCAACATCGTGATCCAATGTAATGTCACCCGCAGTAACAGCACCGGGTCCCTTTTTATTTAATGACAATGTCACTTCATCTCGACCATGCATGCGAATCGCAAGATCTTTGAGGTTTAATATGATGTTGATAACATCTTCCTGAACCCCTTCTATTGCACTGTATTCATGAAGCACATTATCTATTTCAACTTCAGTTACCGCACAACCACTCATGGACGACAACAATATGCGTCGCAGTGCATTCCCTAATGTATGTCCAAAACCGCGCTCCAGTGGCTCCAACGTCACCTTGGCATGGTTGTTACCTAATACTTGCACGTTAACTAAACGAGGTTTTAATAAATCTGAAACTAAGGCCTGCATGTAATATCTCCGCTAAACGAGACAACTTCAACTTTTAAAATTGTGTACAACTGTTTGTTCTATCTAATTACAAAAAGTACTTACAAAAACAAAAAAGCTGCTACGACCAGTTACTTGGAATAAAGCTCCACTATGAGATGCTCATTAATTTCTGGCGGTAATTCGCTTCGTTCTGGTAGAGCTTTATATGTACCCGACATTTTTTTTGCATCTACATCGATCCAATCAACTAGTCCTCTTTGTTGCGCAACATCAATTGCTGCCTGAACTCTTAACTGTGCCCGGCTTTGCTCACTGATCGCCACAACCATTTCAGGGGCAACCTGATAGGATGGAATCGTGACAATTTCGTTATTTACGGTAACTGCTTTGTGCCTGATAAGCTGGCGTGCTTCGTTACGGGAAACACCAAATCCCATTCTATAAACTACGTTATCGAGCCTTGATTCAAGCAATTGCAATAAGTTTTCACCTGTTGCGCCTTTGCGACTGTCTGCTTTTTCATAATAGAGTCTGAATTGACTTTCCAGAACGCCATATGTTCTACGCAACTTTTGTTTTTCACGTAACTGTGAAGCATACTCGGATGCTCGACTTCGCCTTTGGCCATGTTGCCCAGGCGGAAATGCACGCTTATCAAAAGGACATTTGCCCGTATAACATTTTTCACCTTTGAGAAACAGCTTACTGCCTTCGCGGCGACATAAACGACATTTTGGTCCAATGTATCTAGCCAAATCCCTAATCTCCAGAAACCCTTTGTTTTGCTAAAAATTGTTTTGCTAAAAATTTATTACTAAATAACTCGCTAAATATTTACTAAAATAAATACCAAACAAATTAAATCAAACGCGACGTCTTTTAGGTGGACGACATCCATTATGAGGAATCGGTGTCACATCAGAAATATTTGTGACTTTAAACCCCTGTGAATTCAGTGCTCGAACGGCTGATTCGCGCCCAGGACCAGGTCCTTTTACAAACACTTCAAGATTTTTCATTCCCATTTCTTTTACAACATTGCCTACTTTCTCAGAGGCTACCTGCGCGGCATAAGGCGTACTTTTTCGCGAACCACGAAAACCACATCCACCTGCCGTCGCCCAGGCCAACGTATTGCCTTGACGATCTGAAATCGTGACGATGGTATTATTAAATGACGCATGTATATGCGCCACACCATCGACGACAATCTTTTTAACTTTTTTACGAACACGAGTTTGCGTTTTTGCCATGTTACTGTTTACTCACTTCACTTCATTAAAATTTTAAAAGCTTATCTAATAACTTAAAAAAACTATTTATCTATCTGTTTTATCTATCTGTTATATTAGCTTGCACTTAATATAGCGAGTACTGAAAAGAATTATTTTCGAACCATGCGACGAGGACCCTTACGGGTTCTGGCGTTGGTTTTAGTACGTTGTCCGCGAACGGGCAAACCACGTCGATGCCTGATTCCCCGGTAACAGCCTAAATCCATCATACGTTTTATATTCATTGCTAATTCACGCCGCAGGTCACCTTCGACTTGAAACTTAGCAACGGTATTACGTAACGATTCTATTTCAGATTCACTCAAATCCTTAATTTTTGTGCTCGGACTTATACTCGCATCCGAACATATTTTACGAGCACGACTCGAACCCACCCCATAAATTGCCGTCAATGCAATAACAGCATGTTTCTGAACAGGTATATTAATACCAGCTATACGGGCCAACGCCTCACTCCTTTATTGCTCTATCATTTAGAAACTAAACGTTACAAACAAAACGTCTATCTTGAATCAAAATCGCCTAACTATATATCTACCTAAACCTACCTCTAACTACGCCTGATATACCGTTAATCACTAATTATCAACCCGAACCACATGCTCAGCGACCGTAACCGCGGAATGTTAATGGTTTAATCAAATAAAATCAAGCCATTATCCTGCCGGGAGGCTGATCGAGAGTCAAATTATACGCCCTGTTAACCTTGACGTTGTTTATGCCTGCCATCAGGGCAAATAACCCGTAAAACACCTTTTCGGCGAACAATTTTACACTTACGACAAAGTTTCTTTACTGATGCGCGCACTTTCATACCATAGCCCCATTAATTATAGGTTTTACTCTTTTGCTCTATCTAGTTCTGCTCAATCTTACTTTACTCAAGTATCGAATAATTAACCGGCCTATTTTAATTTGGCCTTTTTCATCAAGCCGTCATATTGATGTGACATCAGATGCGCTTGAATCTGCGCCATAAAATCCATCACTACCACAACAATAATTAGCAACGACGTACCACCAAAGTAAAACGGAACGTTCCAGTAGATAATCAAAAACTCGGGTAATAAACATACCGCTGTGATGTACGCCGCACCCCACAGCGTCAATTTTGACATAACCGAATCAATATACTTTGCGGTTTGGTCACCCGGTCTAATACCTGGGATGAACGCGCCAGATCGTTTCAAATTATCCGCGGTGTCTTGCGGCTTAAACACCAACGCAGTATAAAAGAAACAGAAAAATATAATTGCCGCCGCATATAATATCACGTACAGCGGTTGTCCTGGAGCCAGCGTCGACGCTATGTCTTTCATCCAGCCCAGACCTTCGGTACTGCCAACCCAGCCACCCAGGGTCGCTGGAAATAAAATGATACTTGACGCAAATATCGGCGGTATCACGCCGGCCATGTTAACTTTAAGAGGCAAGTGACTCGTTTGCCCCGCATACATCTTGCGCCCTTGTTGCCGTTTAGCGTAATTAACCGTTATACGCCGCTGCCCTCTTTCCATAAAAACAACAAAAGCCGTCACGGCCATTGCCAATGCAAACAAAAACAGCACCATTATTACATTGAGTTCACCAATGCGCGCCAACTCCAACGTACCACCGATCGCCGATGGAAGGCCCGCAACAATACCGGCAAATATGATGATGGATATACCATTACCAATACCTCTTTCCGTCACTTGTTCCCCGAGCCACATCAGGAACACGGTACCTGTCACGAGTGTCACTACAACTGTAAATACAAAAATTGGCCCTGGATTAATCACTACCTGGGCACCACCCACTTGTTGCCCTTGTAATGCAGCTGCGACCCCAATAGCCTGAAAAGTAGCCAGCGCTACCGTTCCATAACGGGTATATTGTGTTATTTTTCTGCGGCCCGCTTCGCCTTCTTTTTTTAGTTGTTCGAGCGTCGGCACCACCACTGCCAATAGCTGCATAATAATCGATGCCGATATGTACGGCATAATACCCAGCGCAAACACCGATAAACGTTCCATAGCACCACCGGAAAACATGTTAAACATGTCCAGAATTGTGCCTTTTTGTTGATCGAACAACGCGGCAAAAGTGGCTGCGTTAATACCTGGTACAGGGATAAACGTACCAATTCGATAAACGATTATTGCGACCAGCACAAATAAAAGCCGATGTTTTAATTCGGTAAGTTTGCCGCCGCCTAACGCGTCAGCCATTGCTGATCTACTGGCAGCCACTGATTATTCCTCGATTTTTCCGCCTGCGGCCTGAATCGCCGTTTGCGCTCCTTTAGTCACTGCTAACCCTTTTAACTGAACTGCTTTTTCAATCTTTCCAGATGCGATCACTTTCACACGTTTGATATGGTGGCCGACAACTTTTGCTTTTTTTAGAGCCAACAAATCAATAACGTCATTTTCAACCTTGGCTAATTCGTGTAGTCGTACTTCTGAATATTCGCGCTTAATACGCGAGCTAAAACCAATTTTTGGTAAACGGCGCTGCAATGGCATTTGGCCACCTTCAAAGCCCACTTTATGAAAACCACCGGAACGCGACTTCTGCCCCTTATGCCCACGGCCACACGTTTTGCCCAGGCCAGAACCTGTGCCACGACCAACCCGTTTTGCCGTTAATTTGGCGCCTTCAGCTGGCTTAATCGTATTTAAATGCATCTCAAACATCCTCTACCGTAACCAGATATGAAACCATGTTTGCCATTCCCCGCGTACAAACCGTATCTTCCACTATGGCACTCTGGCGAATTTTTCTTAACCCGAGTCCGCGTACACAAGCTTTATGCGCAGCCAACCGCCCGTTCAAACCACGGTTCAGTGTGACTTTCATTTGTTTTTTAGACGTTTCTTTCTTTGCCATGACCATTGCTTGCCTTAATTGTATTGTTGTCTAATGTATCTGAAACTAAACTGGAATCGCTTCTTTATTTCGAAAGATTACTCCAAAATATCGCTTACCGACTTACCTCGCTTAGCGGCAATATCTTCCGGTGAAGTCATATTTTTCAGTCCAGCAATCGTCGCTCTAACGACGTTCACCGGATTATTTGTACCAATACATTTTGCAAGTACATCATGAACACCGACTGCCTCAAATATTGCACGCATGGGTCCACCCGCAATAATACCCGTACCTTCAGATGCCGGTTTCATAAATACTTTAGCAGCCCCGAAGTCCGCAATCATAGAATATTGCAAGGTAACGCCACTTAAACTCACATTAAACATATTCTTGCGTGCATTTTCCATCGCTTTCTGTACAGCTAATGGTACTTCGCGCGCTTTGCCACGACCAAAGCCAACTTTACCTTTACCATCACCAATAACAGTTAATGCGGAAAATCCAAATTGGCGTCCGCCCTTAACAACTTTAGCAACACGTCGAATATTGATTAATTTTTCAATCAAATCATCGTTTTTTCCAGAATCTCTTCCAGTTGCAACCGCCATGTTTTTACCCTTTAAATAACTAACTGTTTAAAAAATTGTTAATAAATTAATTAGAATTCCAACCCGCTTTCGCGCGCGGCTTCGGCTAACGCCTTAACTCTACCGTGAAATTTAAAGCCGGATCGATCAAACGCAACCTTGCTTATACCGGCTGTTTTCGCCCGCTCTGCAAGCGCCTTTCCTACTACGCTGGCGGCGTTAATATTCCCACTGTATTTTATTTCGGATTTCACCTGCGATTCCAGAGTACACGCGGCAGCTAATACATTAGCGCCCGTTGGATCAATAATTTGCGCGTATATATGCTTCGGTGTTCTAAATATAGTAAGCCGATTAGCACCCAGACTTTTTATTTTCGCTCGTGCGCGTCTGGAACGTTTAATTCGTGATGTTTTCTTATCCATGCCCTTACCTAATAAAAAGCCTAATAAAAGGCCTAATAAAAATGCCTGCTAATAATCTGTTAACTAATTAATTCTTCGAGAAAAAATACCTTTACTCTTGCTGAAAATCTAATTGATAAAAGTACTAATTACTCAAAGCAGTTTTATTTCTTCTTAGCTTCCTTTCTAACTATAACTTCATCTGAATAACGCACGCCTTTTCCTTTATAAGGCTCAGGCGGTCGATAAGCTCTGATGTTTGCAGCAACTTGTCCTACTTTTTGTTTATCAATACCCTTAACCAAAATTTCAGTCTGGCTAGGCGTTTCGATCGATATGCCTTCTGGTATCTTAAAATCAACTGGATGTGAAAAACCCAACGTTAAATTCAGAACATTACCTTTTGTTTGCGCACGATAACCAACCCCAACAAGTTCCAGCTTTTTTTCAAAACCCTGGCTAACACCCGTAACCATATTATTAACAATGGCTCTAGTCGTTCCCGAAAGCGCATTTGCTTTAGTACTGCTATTTAATGCTTTTACGCTTAAGCTCTTATCGTCCTGTTCAACGCTGATATCTGAATTAATATCAAACTGTAACGAACCCTTGGACCCTTTGACCGTTATAGATTGCCCGCTCAAGTTAATGTCAACGCCTGTTGGCAGTGTAATTGGTACATTTGCAACTCTAGACATAACTAAATTCCATCATTGTACGTAACAAAGAACTTCACCACCGTGACCCACTTTCCTTGCCGCCCGGTCAGTCATAATCCCGGCAGAGGTAGAAATCACGGCAATACCAAGTCCACCGATTACCTTAGGGAGTTCATTTTTGTTTTTATAAATTCGTAAACCCGGCCGACTAACACGAGATATCTTGGCGATAACCGCTTTGCCATTATAATATTTAAGCTTTATAGTTAATTCAGGTTTCGTTTCCTTTGTGACTGAATAATCACTAATATAACCTTCACCTTTTAGTACCGTTGCAATAGCAATCTTTACTTTAGATGATGGCATTGTGACTTCAACCATATTAGCAGATAGACCATTTCTGACACGTGTCAGCAAATCTGCAATGGGATCACTCATACTCATATCTGTATCCTCTACCAGCTAGCCTTAACCAAACCAGGCACATCGCCTCGCATGGCAGCTTCTCGCAACTTATTGCGACTTAACCCAAATTTACGGTAGTAGCCGTGAGGTCTACCAGTAATTCGGCATCTATTACGCAAACGGCTCGGACTGGCATTACGCGGTAATGCCTGGAACGCTAATTGAGCAGCTTCGCGTTCTTCATCACCGAGCTTCATATTGCTAATCTTCGCTTTTAAGTCAGCACGTTTAGCAGCATATTTTTTTACCGTATTAATACGCTTTAATTCACGATTTATAATTGCAAGCCTGGCCATGAATTCTCTATACCCCTTAATATTTACTATTTAGTAGTTACTTCAGTTTTTACTGATTTAAGTGGAAAATTGAACGCCCTAAGTAAATCGCTCGCTTCATTATCAGTTTTTGCACTTGTCACAATCGTGATGTCCATACCACGTATTTTATCTATCCTGTCGTAGTCAATTTCAGGAAAAATTATTTGTTCCGTTACGCCCATGCTGTAATTGCCACGGCCATCGAAGGCCTTCGCATTCAAGCCCCGAAAATCCCTGATACGCGGAATTGCAACACTAATTAATCGATCAAAAAATTCGTACATCTTGTCTTTTCGCAGTGTGACTTTGCAACCAATTGGCCAGCCTTCACGCACCTTAAATCCTGCAATCGATTTACGTGCGAGCGTTACCACCGGTTTTTGACCAGCAATTTTCGCCATATCTCCAACTGCGAATTCCAATACCTTTTTGTCGGTCAAAGCATCGCCCACTCCCATGTTGAGCGTGATTTTTGTCAGCCGAGGTACTTCCATCAGGCTTTTATAGCCATTTTTTTTAACTAGCTGAGCAACAATTTCTTTTCTATAAACTTCTCTAAGTCTAACCATTACGTTTACCAACTATTCGCTTGTTAAATGTAAAATGCAAATTCTATTAAATATCGACGACTTCATTGTTTGATTTGAAATAACGTACTTTCTTACCATCTTCCAGTGTTTTAAAGCCGACGCGATCGCCCTTTTTTGATATTGGGTTAAACAATGCAATATTTGACACATTGATTGGCAAATCTTTATCTATAATGCCACCGGTTACACCTGCATTCGGATTTGCCTTAGTGTGACGCTTGACAGTATTTATGCCCTCAACAATGGCACGCTCATCTTCGAGAACGCGTAAAACACTACCGCGTTTACCCTTATCCTTACCACATAAAACGATGACGTCATCACCTTTCTTAATTTTTTCCATTGTCACATTACCTA
>CAZZJI010000047.1:22850-28722 GCA_964654485.1 uncultured Gammaproteobacteria bacterium
GTCACATTACCTATAAACAGTACCTAAACCAATTAAGGTCTATAAAACTTCCGGCGCCAGAGAAATAATTCTCATAAATTTTTCAGATCGAAGTTCACGTGTCACTGGGCCAAATATACGCGTGCCGATTGGTTGTAACTGATTATTTAACAAAACTGCAGCGTTTCCATCAAACCGAATCAGTGAACCATCTGCTCGGCGTACTCCTTTACGCGTGCGGACAACAATAGCGTTGTATACTTCTCCTTTTTTCACTTTCCCACGAGGAATCGCTTCCTTAACACTGACCTTGATTATGTCACCAATATTAGCGTATCGACGGTGTGAACCACCCAGCACCTTGATACACATCAAGTTGCGGGCGCCACTGTTGTCCGCCGCGGTCAAATTTGATTGCATTTGAATCATTTAACTCACCTTCTCCACTATTTTAACCAAGCGCCAGGTTTTACTTTTTGAAATCGGACGAGTCTCTACAACCGAGACCAAATCCCCTTCCTGACATTCGTTATTTTCATCGTGTGCATGTAATTTAGATGAGCGTTTCACGTATTTCCCATACAGCGGATGCTGAACCTTACGTTCAATCAACACCGTAATAGTTTTATCCATTTTGTTACTTACTACGCGACCTTGAATGGCACCTTTACTTGAAGAAAGCCTTGTAGATTGACTTGATTGAGCTTGCTCTGTCATTTATGCGCCACCTTTCTCTGGGATTGAACCCGAGTTTGAACCTGCGTTAGAGCCAGAAAGTGGCTTTGACATTTCATTTATGACTGTTTTTACACGCGCAATACTTCGGCCAACTGTTTTAAATTGATGGGGTTTAGATAATTGCCCAGTGCCTTTTTGCATACGCAAATTAAACTGTTCTCGCAATAAACCAGCAAGCTCTTCGTTTAATTCAGGTAAATTCTTTTTCCTTAATTCTATTGCTTTCATAAAATCACAGCCATTACATTAATGTTCGCGTTATAAATGTTGTTTTAAGTGGTAATTTAGCCGCAGCTAAGCGAAAGGCTTCACGCGCAATCTCTTCAGAAACACCTTCCATTTCATATAACATACGACCAGGTTGAATCTGTGCTACCCAGTATTCAACATTACCTTTACCTTTACCTTGCCTGACTTCAAGCGGTTTTTTGGAGATGGGCTTGTCCGGAAAAATTCTTATCCAAATTTTACCGCCACGCTTGATATAACGTGTCATTGCCCTTCGAGCAGCTTCTATCTGACGAGCTGTAATTCGTCCCCGGCCATCTGCCTTTAAGCCATATTCACCAAAACTGACCTTATTACCTACAGTCGCCAATCCACGGTTGCGGCCTTTCATTTGTTTTCGAAATTTCGTTCTTTTCGGTTGTAACATTACTCAAACCCTACACAACATTTATTAAGTTAAAGTACAAACTAATTACCCAGCTGCCTACTGCGTTTTAGACGCAGCAACCTCTTCATCTGTTTTAAAAACTTCACCTTTGAATATCCAAACTTTAACGCCAATAATGCCATATGTTGTCATTGCTTCCGCAACACCATAATCTATATCCGCCCGCAGTGTGTGAAGAGGCACGCGGCCCTCTCTATACCATTCACTACGCGCAATTTCGGCACCATTTAAGCGTCCGCCGATATTAATTTTTACACCTTTCGCACCGGATCGCATAGAGTTCGTTACTGCTCGTTTCATCGCTCTGCGAAACATTATTCTTTTTTCCAATTGCTGAGCTACACCTTGAGCAACAAGAGTGGCATCCAATTCAGGCTTACGTATTTCTTCAATATTTACATGTACAGGAATCCCCATCATGCCGGATATCGTCTTGCGTAAACTCTCGATATCTTCACCCTTTTTGCCAATAACAATTCCAGGGCGCGCAGTATGTATAGTAATCCGCGCATTTTTTGCCGGACGTTCTATTTGCACACGGCTAACAGAAGCTTGCTTAAGCTTGTCTTTTATAAAATCACGCACCTGTAAATCTGTATTTAATAAATTAGCGTAATCTTTAGAGCTTGCATACCATGTAGATGTCCAGTCCTTTACAATACCAAGTCGGATACCAGTAGGATGTACTTTTTGACCCATTTACAATTCCTCAATCTCTAATTAATCAGCTACCGCGACGGTAACATGACTGGTGCGCTTTAAAATTCGAGTGCCACGACCTTTTGCTCGTGCACGCATTCGAGCATGTGTTGGACCTTCATCAATACACACGCTTGAAACTTTCAATTCATCAATATCAGCACCTTCATTATGTTCCGCATTCGCAATTGCAGACTCCAACACCTTTTTGACTATTGCAGAAGCGCGTCTGGGACTAAATGCCAACACATTAAGCGCTTGTTCAACAGGCATCCCTTGAATTTGTTTTGCAACAAGTCGTCCCTTTAACGGTGACAGCCGAACAAATTTTAATATTGCTTTTACTTGCATGATGACAAAACCCTTTTACCAGTATTGTACATTTACTTGGCTTTTACTTAGCTTTACGATCGCCGCTATGGCCTTTAAACGTGCGTGTAGGCGCGAATTCACCTAACTTATAACCAACCATATTTTCTGAAATTAAAATAGGCACATGTTGACGCCCATTATGAACCGCTATGGTTAATCCAATCATATCCGGTACAACCATCGAACGACGAGACCAGGTTTTAATTGGCTTTCTATCGTTATTCTTTACTGCCGTTGCAACCTTCTTTGTAAGATGAAGATCGACAAATGGTCCTTTTTTAATTGAACGTGGCACGTATAATTCCTCTTAAGTCCTTGGTTTATTTAATTTAGTATCAAATAAAGTTACCGTTTACCGGCTTTCCGATTTCTGACAATCATTTTATCAGTACGTTTATTACTTCTCGTTTTATACCCCTTTGTTGGCGTACCCCAAGGTGACACTGGGTGGCGACCACCCGATGTCCTGCCTTCGCCACCACCATGAGGGTGGTCAACCGGATTCATCGCGACGCCACGTACAGTCGGTCGAACACCTCGCCAGCGCATAGCACCCGCTTTACCTAATGAACGCAGACTATGTTCTGAATTACTGACTTCACCAATCGTTGCTTTACACTCCAGATGGACTTTTCGCATTTCACTGGAACGTAAACGTAACGTGGCATACTCTCCTTCTTTTGCCAATAATTGTGCAGATGTACCTGCACTGCGCGCAATTTGAGCGCCTTTTTTTGGTTTCAACTCAACACAGTGTATAACTGAACCGACTGGTATATTCCTGAGTTGCAAACAATTACCTGGCTTTATCGGAGCATTCGTTCCCGTCAAAATTTCAGACCCTGCTGTAACACCTTTGGGCGCAATAATATATCGCCGTTCCCCATCCTTGTATAGAACAAGCGCAATGTGTGCGCTGCGATTGGGGTCATACTCTATTCTTTCAACGCGCGCAGCTATACCTTCCTTATCACGTTTGAAATCAATAATTCGATAACGTTTTTTATGACCACCGCCTATATGCCTTGTTGTTATGCGGCCAGTATTATTACGTCCTCCTGACCTCGTATTTTTGTCAAGCAATGGCTCAAATGGGTCTCCCTTGTGAAGCTCCTTGGATACAACTTTTACAACAAAGCGTCTACCCGGAGATGTTGGTTTTGTTTTTACAATAGCCATAAACTTTAACCTGCACCCATAAAATCAATATCAAAACCTTCCTGCAGCGTAACATATGCTTTTTTCCAATCACGCCTACGACCCTGAACTGCACCAACACGCTTTGTTTTACCATTCACATTTGATGTTTGAACAGATTTGACTTTCACTTCAAACAAAAGCTCTACGGCTTGCTTCACATCTCGTTTAGTCGCGCTCTTGTCAATCTTAAAAACAAATTGTCTGTCTTTATCTGCAGCCCGGGTACTTTTTTCAGTAACATGCGGTGATAACAGCACGTTCATTAATTTTAATTGTTGTTGATTCATACTCACACCAACATGCCTTCAATCTGCTTAATTGCTTCTACAGTTATCAATACTTTTTTGTATTTTAGCAAGCAAACTGGATCAACTTCACTCGCATCGCGCACTTCAACGTTTATTAAATTACGCGCTGACAAGTACAGATTATCCGTTGCTTCCTTGTCTATGATTAACACGTTAGCGATCAAGCCTAACGGCGTTAATTTTGCTATCAAATCTTTAGTCTTGGGTGCTTTAAGCTCAATATCCGCGATCACCACAAGTCTTTCCTGGCGAACTAATTCCGAAAAAATACTTTGCATTGCGCCACGATACACTTTCTTGTTGACCTTCTGCGAGTAATCGCCAGACTTGGAAGCAAAGGTTTTACCACCACCACGCCAAATAGGGCTTCGAGAAGTACCCGCTCGCGCTCTGCCTGTACCCTTTTGCCGCCAAGGCTTAGCTCCACCGCCACGGACAGCCGCTCTGTTTTTATGCGCTCGACTTCCTTCCCGTCCACCCGCAAGAAATGCGGTTACCACCTGGTGAATCATTGGCTCGTTAAATTCTCGAGCAAAAACAACATCTGAAAGCTCTACGCTCTTTTTTGATGCACTGCCAGAATCTGTTGTCAAAGTCACTTTCATTTGTCTTTCACTTTTCGTCAGTCTTGTCTAATATACTGTTTATCAAAAAAATACTAAGTACTTAGGTCAGCTAGTTACGGGCCTTTACCGATGGGTTAACAATCACATCCCCGCCCTTGGCACCGGGAATCGCGCCCTTGATCAATAACAATTGACGCTCAGTATCTACTTTAACTATTTCTAAATTTTGAATAGTGCGTTTTACATTTCCCATGTGTCCCGCCATTTTCTTGCCCTTGAAAACGCGTCCTGGTGTCTGGTTTTGCCCAATAGAACCTGGCGCGCGATGCGAGAGCGAATTTCCGTGAGTTGCGTCCTGCATAGAAAAGTTATGCCGTTTGATTACACCCGCAAAACCTTTACCTATTGTTATACCGGATACATCCACTTTTTGACCAGCACTGAAGATATCTACCTTTATTTCTTTACCCGTTTCTATTCCTTCGCCCTCTTTATCATTCAGACGAAATTCCCATAGTCCACGACCCGGCTTTACATTTGCTTTGGCATAATGGCCTGTCATCGGTTTATTAACTCGCGAGGGGCGTCGACTTCCCGTGGTTACCTGTAATGCCTGATAACCGTCCGTTTCCAACGTTCTAAGTTGCGTAACAATATTTGGGTCTACCGCAACTACAGATACCGGCAAAGACTCACCTTCTTCGGTAAAGATCCGTGTCATTCCACATTTACGCCCAATTAAACCAATAGTCATGCTATGTATCCGTTTCTTTGTAAAAAAGTTGTTACTTTGTCTTAAATAAATAGGAAAAATTATTTTTCATAAAGCGCGAAAAATAGTTAACTCAACTTAATTTGCACATCTACGCCTGCAGCCAAATCCAGCTTCATCAGCGCATCAACTGTTTTGTCAGTCGGATCAACAATATCCATTAAGCGTTTGTGGGTGCGCAATTCATATTGATCCCGAGCATCTTTATTTACATGCGGTGAAATCAGTACAGTAAATCGTTCCTTTTTTGTTGGCAAAGGAATTGGCCCCAGCACATGCGCACCCGTTCGTTTTGCAGTATCAACAATCTCTCTTGCAGATTGATCAATTAATTTATGATCGAATGCTTTTAAACGTATGCGTATTCTTTGGCTTGTTTTCATTTTTTCACTTTCTCTATAACGCAAGTTAGCGTAAGTACTTTACTCGTGTAACTCTTATTTTAACTTTCGCATGTTTTCGAAAACATATGTTCTCGAAAACGTAAGTTGTTCTCTAAAACATCAGAAAACTATTCAACGATTTTAGCAACGACACCGGCACCGACCGTGCGGCCGCCTTC
>CAZZJI010000048.1:0-2943 GCA_964654485.1 uncultured Gammaproteobacteria bacterium
GAAGATACAGTACTATTACCTCGATTTTCTGTCAATAAAGAGAACTAACCAAAGTACGCAAAAATTAATGTGAAACAATTCACATTAATTGTGATGAATTTTGCTCTGTTGAACACCAGCTGGAAAGGGGGTTTTTAAAGATAAAAAGAAATATAACGATTAGAAATATGTTGAGTATTACTCAAAAAATACGGCTCAAACTTTAAACTTTGATAACAATTGTTGGATTTCAACGGCAATATTGGCAAGTTCATTACTGGCATTCGCAGTTTGTTGAGTGCCTTCCAATGTTTGGTCCGTTATGTCACTTATACTGTGCACGCTACGATTAATCGATTCAGCAACCGTGCTTTGTTCTTCTGCGGCAGCGGCAATTTGGGTATTCATGCTATTGATGGTGCTTACTGCGCCCGCAATGACTTCAAGAGAATTGCCCGCTTTTTCCGCTTTATCAACGCTGTCTTTGGCCATTCCCAAACCTTGTTCCATCGCATTAACGGCTTCGCGCGAATCTTGTTGTAAGCTTTCAATCATTGATTGAATTTCTTCAGTCGATTGTTGGGTGCGGGATGCTAGATTCCGTACTTCATCTGCTACAACGGCAAATCCTCGACCTTGTTCGCCCGCCCGTGCAGCTTCAATCGCAGCATTCAGAGCGAGCAGATTAGTTTGTTCGGCGATCCCTCTTATGACATCCAGTACTGTACCAATGTTTTCACTTTGAATGCCTACTTTATTGATAACACCCGAAACACGTACGACTTCATCTGCTAAGTTATTTATCGACCTGACAGTACCCGCAACAACCTCCTGTCCGTTTGACGTTTCGCTATCAGCATGCTGAGCGGCGCTCGCTGCCTCATGGGCGCTGTTTGACACTTCTTTAACCGATACAGCCATTTCATCAATTGCGCTGACAGCTAAATCTGTTTCTTCTCGTTGACGTTGAGTGCCATTGTTCGTTTGTGCGATAACTGAAGACATTTTATTTGTGGCAGAAGCAAGTTGAGTTGCAGAACCTGTCATTTGTTCAACGACCGCATGCACCTTACTGGCAAATTGATTAAACTTAGATGCAAATAAAGCAGTTTCATCGCCATTACCCGATTCTTGCATACGACTGGTTAAATCGCTTTCGCCTGCGGCCATATTCGCTAATGTTTGTGTTGCTTTTTTAACAGGGGTTATCAGGGCATAGCTAATATACCAAGCGATAGCACCACCTAAGCAGAGACCTAAAATTAACAAAATTATAACAATTTTTTTCGTTGATGCGATTTCAATGAGCAGCTCGTCGTCGATTTCTATGATTTGAGCTGTTGATTCTGTGATTACAGATTCAATATGAATAAGACTCTGGATAGGCTTTAGCGCTACCAAGGCCAGGATAAAAAGCAACATTCCGATACCCGCCCAAATTTTATATTGAATTGTCCAGCCAGATAGCGAAAAAACCTTCAATAAATTCGTACGTTGCATTTTCTTTATCCTTTCATCTATGTTTATCACACCAAAATTACTGACAAATCATGCCATCGGTCACCGCTACATATATATCGGTTCCAACGAAAATATCTTGACTGCTTCAGTAGTGTGAAAACCTGAAAAATAGGACGTGCTGAGGCTTTTCTTGGTTTATTCGAAGGGGTTTCTCAAAATAATCGTTTCGACACGATCCGGGCCTGTCGATACTATCGCAATCGGTGTCTCAGTAATTTCTTCTACTTTCTTCAAATAGGCTTTCGCATTTTCAGGAAGTTCATCATAATTTTGGATACCTACCGTAGAACCATGCCAACCCGGCATTTCGATATAAATCGGTTCACATTTTTCATACGCATCTGCGCCAATAGGTGGCGTATGGCGTACTATACCGTCACAACGATAGCCGGTACACAACTGAATAGTATCCAGCCCATCGAGCACATCCAGCTTGGTAATACATAGACCGGTAATCCCATTAAGTTGGTTTGAGCGTCTTAGTGACACAGCATCAAACCAGCCACAACGCCTTGCGCGACCTGTAGTGGAACCAAACTCGTGGCCTTGTTTAGAAAGATGATCGCCAAATTCATCAAATAATTCCGTTGGAAATGGACCTGAACCTACACGTGTCGTATACGCTTTGGTAATGCCCAATACGTAATCAAAACTGGTAGGCCCAACACCACTACCAGAGGCTGCACACCCTGATACCGTATTCGATGAAGTAACATAAGGATAGGTGCCATGGTCTATATCAAGCAACGCGCCCTGCGCGCCTTCAAACAACACACTCTCACCTGCTTTTTGACCCTGATATAACAATTCTGGAATATCATCCACTAAAGGCAAAATAGTGTCGGCCATCGCCAATGTATCATCAAGTATTTTCTGAAAATCAACCGTTTCAAATTTATAATAATTTTTAAGCGTGAAATTATGATAATCCACTACTTCACTTAATTTCAGCGCAAATTCTTCGGGGTGCATTAAATCACCTAAACGCAAACCGCGACGGGAAACCTTGTCTTCGTATGCAGGACCAATACCACGGCCAGTTGTGCCGATTGCTGTTTTACCACGTGTTTTTTCACGCGCCTGGTCCAATGAAATATGGTAGGGTAATATTAACGGGCAGGCTTCACTTATTCTTAAACGCTCGCGTACTGGTACACCGTTTCTTTCCAGTTCCAACATTTCCTTGATTAAGGCCTCTGGTGATAAAACAACACCGTTACCTATGAGGCACAAAACATTGTCGCGCAAAATACCGGAAGGAATCAGGTGTAAAATTGTTTTTTCGCCATCAATGACCAACGTGTGGCCTGCATTGTGACCACCTTGAAACCGAACCACTTTATTAACGCGATCTGTCAGCAAGTCAACTACTTTGCCTTTACCTTCATCACCCCATTGAGTACCAATAACGACGACCCTTTTACCCATTACTTTTACCCATTA
>CAZZJI010000048.1:3043-19422 GCA_964654485.1 uncultured Gammaproteobacteria bacterium
CTTTTACCCATTACTTTTACCCATTAATAGTTACCCACGATTTACTCTCTCAGCTACTCATTTGCATATAAATTAAATCTTAACGACTTCCCAGGTTCCCTGTTTTTCCAGCAAAACACGGTCGCAACCCATTTCTTTTGCACCCGCGGTTTGACCCGGCAACGCAGATACGACGCGTTCGCCTGATTTTCGCAAAGAATCAATTCTTTCCAATAATTTAGCATCATTCAAGTTAGCAGTAGGAGAAAATATTCCGCTAACGGAATAGCTGAAACCAGCACTTAGATCCATCAGATTCTTTAAATCCGCACTGAAGCCCGTTGCCGGTCTGGCACGACCAAAGACTTTGCCAATGTCATCGTATCGCCCACCACGCACTATTTCCTGTCCATGTCCGGGCACATAAGCAGCGAATACAATACCTGTTTGATATTGATACCCCCTTAATTCCGCCATATCAAAATACAGGGACAGTGAGGGTAATTTCTCATTTACAGCAGTTGCGATAGAAATCAAATTTGCCAATGATTGTTTTACACCATCATCTGCTTTGGCAAGTTTTGACTTAGCTTGTTGCAAAATAGTCATATCCCCGTTGAGTTCAACAAGACACGCCAACATGGATTTAACCTCTTTTTTAATGTCTAATTGCCCCAGAAATTCATCAATCTCGGCACGGGCTTTTCGTTGTAATGCATCAAATAACGTTGCTTCCTGAACCTCGTTTAAATTAGCCTGTTTTGATAACCCACGAAATATACCGACATGCCCCAAATCGACATGAATATCCTGTAACCCGGCGTACTCCAACATATCGAGCATTAATAATAATATTTCGACATCACTTTCTATACTTGCATGCCCATAAAGTTCAGCACCCACTTGCAAGGGACTTCGCGAACCCCCAAAACCATCAGGTCGTGCGCGTAATACTGTACCTAAATAACACAGTCTAACTGGCTGTTCTCGTTTTAAATTATGTGCATCAATGCGGGCAACCTGGGGCGTCATATCGGCACGCAACCCCATCATACGACCAGTAAGCTGGTCGGTCAGTTTGAACGTTTGCAGATCCAGATCTCGGCCTGTGCCAGTCAAAAGCGAATCCAGATATTCCACGAAGGGTGGCATAACCAATTCATAGCCCCAACTATGAAACAAATCGAGTATTTCTCTCCTCAACTTTTCAAGCGGTTCTGCCTGATAAGGTAACATTTCCTGTATTCCCTCAGGGAGCACCCACCGATCATTACTATTCATTGGGCTTTGTATAATCCTTAGTTTGAATCCAGTTGCATATTTCAAATTTAGTACAAATTTATTATATATAGGAGCATAACACCGAGAAGCATGCTGGTTAATCCAGCAAACCTCAAGGTATTATCATTCATTTGGCTCATTAAGGTAAGCATTTTGCGCAAACCAGTAGGATTAATAAAGGGCAGTATGCCTTCGATAACCAGTAACAAAGCAGTAGCAACCAATAAATCATGCCACATTGTATTTAACAACCTGTTAGATAGTGTGCCCTAACAAAATGACACGAATCTGTTCGAGACGGGCTTACGATTATTTATCAGTGCTCTTATCCGCGTGCGAATTGGTAAAATATTTAAAGAAATCAGAATCAGGTTTTACAACCAAAATATCAGATCTTTGTGAAAACGAATTCTTGTATGCATCCAAACTGCGGTAAAGAGAATAAAACTCTGCGTTCTTTGTGTAGGCGCGGGCATAAATATCTGCGGCTTTACTATCACCTTCACCTCGTATTTGCTCCGAGTCTCGATAAGCTTCTGCCAGTAAAACGGTACGCTGCCGATCTGCATCAGCCTGAATACGTTCGGCTGCTTCAGCCCCTCTTGAACGTGTTTCATTGGCAACTCGTTTTCGTTCAGCGTCCATACGTTCATAGACGGACTGACTAATTTTATCTGGAAAATCAATACGCTTTATTCGTACATCGACAATTTCCATACCCAACTCTATTACTTGCTTATTGATTTTTGTTCTTAAGATTTCCATGATTTGGTTACGTTCACCCGAGATAGTTTCCTGGATGGTGCGTTTACCAAATTCATCTCGTAGGCCATTTCTAACAATCTGCGATAATTTGTTAAGCGCAATCACCTCATCACCCGAATTTGCCGTAAAAAACCGGGCCACATCCTTGATCCGCCATTTTACAAATGAGTCAACGATGACATTCTTCTTTGCAAGTGTCAGGTAAAGCTCAGGCGCGGAATCCAGCGTCAGTATGCGGTCATCAAATTTACGAATATTATTCATTACCGGCACTTTCAGATGAATCCCGGGGGTAAAGTCAACTTTTACGATTTCACCAAATTCAAACATAATGGCTTTTTGTCTCTCATCTACTGTAAAGAGTGAATTAGATGCCACAAAAATTACTGCAACAGCAATCACTAAACCCAATATTTTAGCTGTTCCCATTAGCGTACACTCCGTCGACTACGTGAATCTTCACGATTTTTTCTTTCAGCTAATCTTGCACGTACGCCTTCCTCAATTTGCCTCGTTATCGAATCCGACGAGACATTGGGCCGAGCGGCGATACCAGCTGAAGCGGCCAGTTGATCCAATGGCAAATAAAGAAGATTGTTTCCACCCTCAACATCCACCATCACTTTGCTTGTGTTAGCCATCACGGATTCTACCGCATCCAGATAAAGACGTTCGCGGGTTACACCGGGTGCTTTTTCGTATTCTTTTAGAATTTGTTCGAATCGACTGGCCTCACCCTCTGCCTTCGCTATCACTTGTGATTTATACGCATTGGCCTCTTCCATAAGCCGAGCCGACGCACCACGTGCTCGCGGGATAATGTCAAACGCGTATGCTTCAGCTTCATTTTTTACCCGGTCTTCATCCTGAAGTGCTTTTACCGCATCATCAAATGCATCTTGAACCTGATCAGGCGGTTGTGCATTTTGCATGTTCACGCTGGTAACAACGAGTCCAGTTTTGTACAAATCCAAAATCTCCTGGATTTTTTTCGTGACATCATCACCAATTTCACCACGGCCTTCAGTCAATACAAAATCCATTTTGCTTTTACCGATCAATTCACGCACTGCACTTTCCGTTGCCTGGTGCAACGTTATGTCCGGGCTGCGCACATTAAATAAATACTCCTTGGCACTACTCACTTTGTATTGCACTGCAAGTTCAACATCGACGATATTTTCATCCTGGGTAAGCATCAGTGATTCGCGCTCTACTGATGTAGTCGATTGGCTACGCCCACCATCGGAACGATATCCCACCTCGACAGTACGTACCTTAGAAATATCGACCTCCTCTTTAGTTTGAATAAAACGAGGATACCAATGCAAACCGGGTAACATAGTTGTCTTATACGCACCGAACTGCAAAATCACAGCGCGTTTACCTTCTTCTACCTGATAAAGTCCGGATAATGCCCAGGCTATCAAACCGACTACGGCGACCAGGGCAACTAACTTGTTCGCGCCACCTGCGCTCATCTTCGGGCCAGAGCCACCACCCGAACTGCCACCACCGCCGGAGCCACCGCCAAATAAGCTGTTTAATTTGTCCTGAAGTTTTTTTACGATTTCATCAAGATCAGGTGGGCCTTGATTTTTACGTCCACCACTGTTATTACCCCAAGGATCTTTGTTACCACCCGGGTCATCACCCGAACCACCAGGTTCATTCCAAGCCATGTTTTGCTCCAATGTATGTAATTCGCTATTATATTATATTGTATTGTAAATAAGTTGCTATAAATTCGTAGGTCTTTATGTAAGCCAAGAATGTAAGCCAAGATGTGGATTGTAGGTGGCTTAAGCAGCGCCCGCAAGATTTTTTGTCTCGAGCGGAACAATCATAGAGTTTTTGAATTCGTTTTGTTGCCGTAGCAAATCATATTGATCACAGTCTAGTTCAACTTCGATTAATGCGTCATTATTGTCCAAATATCGCTCATTAAGTACACAACCCAGATCATATAATTTTGCCCGTAAACACCCCGCTGTGGGGGGAATTCGTAAAAAAAGCGTATCTTTTACTGCACGAAAATATCCGGCAAGCACCTGATTGAGTAAATCGAGTCCTTCTCCCGATTTGGCGGAAATCCAGACACGCTTTACCGTTTCGTTTGTTTGCCCATCTTCGCCGTGGCTACGCTCATATTCTATATGGGCACTCTTTCCCGGTATCAAGTCAATTTTGTTATAAATTTCTATTTGGGGCACATTGTCTGCACCAATTTCCTTTAGCACGGCATTAACCTGCTTTATATTTGCACGACGATTTTCGTCATTGGCATCGATGATATGTAACAATAAGCTGGCTTCCCGGGTTTCTTCCAATGTAGATCGAAAAGAGGTGACTAATTGGTGGGGCAGATGCCGAATAAATCCTACCGTGTCTGCCAAAATCAGCGGCTTCGCATCAGGAAATTCAATTCTGCGCAATGTTGGATCCAGCGTCGCAAACAATTGGTCGGCTGAATAAACCTCTGATTTCGTCAAATTGTTAAACAGCGAAGACTTGCCTGCATTTGTGTAACCCACTAAAGAAACCGTCTTTAATTCGGCACGACGTCTTGATCTGCGACTTTGACGACGACGCTTGTCGACTTTAGATAATTGCTTATGCAGTTGTTTGATACGAATACCAATTAAACGGCGATCGGTTTCCAGCTGCGTTTCACCTGGACCACGCAAGCCGATCCCCCCTTTTTGTCGTTCCAGATGAGTCCAACCCCGCACCAGCCGCGTGGAAAGATGTTGTAATTGCGCCAGTTCCACTTGCAGACGCCCCTCATGAGAGCGAGCCCGTTGTGAAAAAATATCGAGAATCAAACCACTTCGGTCCAACACAAAACAATCGAGATGTTTTTCTATATTTCTTTCCTGGGCAGGTGAAAGCGCATGATTAAATATAACCACTTGCGCATTTAATTCCACGACAAGCGATTTAATCTCGTCCAGTTTGCCGCTTCCAATAAAATATTTAGGGCTAGGGGTTTTGCGAGAACCCGTTACGACTGCGACAGGTATAACACCCGCAGAAAGCGACAGTTCTTTAAATTCGTCCAGAAATTCGCCGTCGCTTTCGGAGGAGATATCAATTTGTACCAGAATAGCACGTTCACTGTTTTTTACCGGGCGATCAAACAAACCTGATACCCATTGTCATTTGTGACATTGTGTCGTTGTGTCGTTTTGGAATCAATGAAGCTCAGCACTCTTTGCCTCTACAAAATAAGTCTGTAAAAAAAGCCTGCAAACGCACTCACTGCAAACACTCTCTAACAAACAAAGTTAAGATCCACTTCCAGCCTCTTCTGATGCATCATCAGCCGCAGGCACTCTTACATTGCGCGCTGGTACAACGGTGGAGATAGCATGTTTATATACCATTTGATTAACACTGTTTTTTAGTAAAACTACAAATTGGTCAAATGAATCTATTTGTCCTTGTAACTTTATTCCATTTACTAGAAAAATCGAGACAGGTATTTTCTCTTTCCTCAATGCATTTAAGAAAGGGTCTTGTAGCGATTGCCCTTTTGACATGTTGTGTTCTCCTCATTATCGTTATGATTTTACCAAATCTTCCATGATAGTCTCGTTACATCGCCAGTTACAGTCAGTTACAATAGACTTAAAAAGAGCTGTTAAATCTGAATTTATACTATTTATACTTTACAACTAACTAGGCACTATCCTGCAGCTTTACAGCCCAGCAACATAGCAACGAGTACCACTAGTAGCCTCAATATCCACCCAGGCTAACCGATTGTTTTTGTTTGGATTGTTAACAAACCCGCTCAATAGCCACAATATCCTTAACTCTATTTCCTCAAGCACCCTCCTTGAGCATCCATTTACGCCCATTTATGATTGTAGCATATATCCGCTTTGTGCTTATCTTTATATAGGTACAGTATTCAAGTAATTCAACACTTTAGCCAAGAGTTTTTTGTCTGTGGCATTAAACCAGGTAATCGCCGAATCTGCTCTTAGCCAAGTAAACTGACGTTTGGCAAATTGCCTTGTTACAATCAATATGCGCTCCTCCATCTGGGCATAGTTCAGTTTTCCTTCCAAATATTCCCAACCCTGGCGGTAACCTACCGCGCGCATGGAGGGTAGATCTTTATGTAAATCGTCTCGATTAAAAAAATGGGTTACCTCCTCAATAAAACCCTTTTTTAACATGTTTGCAACGCGCTTGCATATCTTTTCATGCAGTACCGATCTGTCTTCAGGTGCGAGCGCTATTTTAATAATATTATAAGGAATCGGCTTTAAACTGTGCCGCTGATAAAGCGATGATATGGTTTCACCACTAATTTCGTACACTTCAAGTGCGCGTTGTATTCGTTGTGGGTCGTTGGGATGTATTCGATTTGCCGACTCGGGATCAATTTGCATTAATCGTTGATACAACGCATCAAGACCGTATTGCGCTGCCTCGGCTTCAAGCGCTTCGCGTACTTGCGGATCGGCTTTCGGCAACTCTGAAAGACCTTTTTCTAACGCGCGAAAATAAAGCATAGTGCCGCCGACCAACAGCGGAATATTACCTCTGGCCGTTATTTCATTCATCTCGTATAGCGCATCGTGACGAAATCGCGCGGCGGAATAGGGTTCGTCAGGCTCGCATATGTCTATTAGTTTATGGGGTGCTTTTTCAATAACAGATTGATCCGGTTTTGCGGTGCCGATATCCATACCCCGGTACACCAATGCAGAATCAACACTAATAATTTCAAAGGAGCGTCCATGTAATGGCGTATCGACCAGCTGAATTGCCAAATCTGTTTTTCCCGACGCCGTCGGCCCCATTAAAAAAACAGCAGGAGGATAATGCACTTCTATAATTCCAGCGCAAAAATTAACGCATCCTCACGCCCATCTTTACTAGGATAATAATTAGTGCGCACACCTACCCGGTTGAAACCTTTTTTATCATACAAGTGTAACGCAACCGTATTAGATGGACGGACTTCAAGAAAAACACTTTTTGCCTTGTGGTCACGAGCAATTTCCAACAAATAGTCGAGCATACATTCACCAAACCCGCGCCGCTGTGATTCCGGTTTTACACTAATATTCAGAATATGCGCTTCGCCTGCAGCACCGATGGATAAAACACCGTACGCCACAATCTCCTTATTTTCTTCCATCACCCAACAACAGTAGCCCACATGCAGACAATCTCTAAAGATGGATTCAGTCCAAGGAGAGGGATAGACTCGTCTATCGATAGCAATAATCAGCGGCAGATCCTGCTTACACATTGGGCGTAATTCAACGGTGGAATGATTCAGTACAGCGCTCACCTATTGACACCCTACTGAATTTAAAACCAATTTGCACTGTTGGACTTGTTCCATAACCGTATAAACAATAGCAACCATAGTAATATTATCGGAAAATAGTCAAGATTCTTTGAAAATTTTCACCGCTAATTTCAAATCATTCCATGCTTTTCGCTTTTCCTGCGGAGAGCGCAGTAAATAAGCAGGATGGTAAGTCACTACCAACGGTATCTTTTGTTCACCGTACAAATAAGATCGCCCTCTTAACCGGCCAACAGCCGTATCGGTTTTTAATAAATTTTGAGCGGCAATGCGTCCCAACGCGAGTATGACTTTTGGTTTGA
Organism: uncultured Gammaproteobacteria bacterium; assembly: GCA_964654485.1. Classification (GTDB taxonomy): domain Bacteria; phylum Pseudomonadota; class Gammaproteobacteria; order SG8-11; family SG8-11; genus JAADIM01. The sequence continues at coordinate 10,706 of CAZZJI010000048.1, forward strand.
TCAGATTGACTTGTGCCTTGAGGTAGGGTTCACATAACACGACCTCCTCGGGCTTTGGGTCTCTGTTTCTGGGTGGTCTGCACTTGAGTATATTAGCGATATACACTTGCTCTCGCGTTAATTCGATGGCACCTAACATATCAGTCAACAATTGCCCTGCAGGCCCAACAAACGGTTCGCCCTGTCGATCTTCCTCAGCACCCGGCGCTTCACCTATAATGAGCCAATCGGCGTCACGATTGCCTACACCGAACACCGTTTGTGTACGTGACTTGTTAAGCTCACAGGCGGTGCAATTTTTTACCTGACTGGCGAGCGTATCCCAATCCGGCGAAACTATCGGTTCAGGTATTAACGGTTCAGGCACTAACGGTTCAGATACTATCGATTCTGATAAGGCACCCACTTCTTGCGGTTGAGCCGGTTCCTGACGTACCCATACCTGAACACCCATCTCGTTCAGGTATTGCCGTTGTTGATCTTGATCCAACGCCATAATCGTTTCCCTATAGTCGTTTTCTGTTACACCTGTGGATGTGCCCGTTCCTTGGATAACATGATTTTATTTAATCCATTGATATATGCCTTCGCCGATGCGATAACGATGTCGGTATCGGCGCCCTGGCCATTGACTATGCGGCCATCTTTTTGCATACGAACCGTTACTTCACCCTGCGAATCCGTTCCGCTAGTAATGTTGTTTACCGCATAAAGTTGTAACTGTGTCTTGCTATTAACGATGGACTCAATTGCCTTAAAGGAGGCATCCACCACACCGCCACCTGCTGCGCTTGCCGATTTTTCTTCGCCATCAATCGATACCACCAAACTGGCATTGGGTACCTCACCCATCTCAGACGTTACCTTTAATGAAACCAATTTATAACGTTCATTTTCGGATGACAATTTTGTTTGCGTGACTAACGCTTGTAAATCATCATCAAAAATTTCATGCTTTTTGTCTGCAAGTTCTTTAAAGCGGGTAAATGCTTCGTTTAATTCTTCCTCTGACGCGAAGTCTGTTCCGATCTCTTGCAAGCGGGTACGAAACGCATTTCTGCCAGAATGTTTACCAAGCACCATCCTGTTTGCACTCCAACCGACATCTTCGGCGCGCATAATCTCATAGGTTTCACGACTCTTGAGTACGCCATCCTGATGTATTCCCGACTCGTGTGCAAACGCATTCGCACCGACAATAGCCTTGTTAGGTTGCACCTTAAAACCGGTGATACTCGACACCAGACGTGAGCAAGGAACAATTTGTGTCGTATCCAAATCAACCTCACAATTAAAAATATCTTTGCGCGTTTTAATCGCCATAACGATTTCTTCTAACGCCGCATTGCCCGCACGTTCACCCAAACCATTAATCGTACATTCTACCTGCCGGGCACCATTATAAACAGCCGAAAGTGAGTTAGCGACGGCTAATCCTAAATCGTTGTGACAATGCACTGAAAAAATCGCTTTATCAGAATTAGGTATACGTTCAATCAAATTTCGAATCAAATCACCGTACTGCGTGGGCACATTATATCCAACCGTATCGGGAATATTTAAGGTTGTCGCACCGGCTTCAATAACCGCTTCGAGTATCCTACAAAGAAAATCCAAATCAGAACGACCCGCATCTTCAGGCGAAAATTCGACATCATCTGTGTATTGACGCGCATACTTCACCGCCGCCACAGCCTGATCCAACACTTGAGCGGGTGACATGCGTAACTTTTTCTCCATATGGATGGACGATGTAGCGATAAAGGTGTGAATACGCGGTGCTTCTGCGTCTTTTATCGCCTCACCCGCACGATCAATGTCTTTATCGATCGCTCGCGCCAATGCGCAGACACGACTTTGTTTTATGACGCGCGCAACTGATTGCACTGCTTCAAAATCACCTTGGCTCGCGACGGGGAATCCCGCCTCAATCACATCAACGCGCATACGCTCAAGGGCTTTGGCTATACGTAATTTTTCATCACGCGTCATGGACGCGCCGGGGCTTTGTTCACCATCACGTAATGTAGTATCAAAAATAATCAATTTCTGTTTCATCTGCTCGCTCCGCTGCACTGAATTTGGTCTGGCAGCTATAAGTATAAATTTATAATCGGAAATTAGTCGTTAGCTGTATTATAGTTAGAAAAGTGTAAAGCCAATAAATGAGCCGCGATTTTTCGAGCTAACTTACTAATTTTAATAAAAAATATTGTGGTATGTGTATGTATGCCCTAAGGCAGCAGTAGCAGATTTGGAACAGTTGATAAAACGGAAAGGATTGATATCGGCGCAAAGCAGCGCACAACCGCACGTTGGCATCGGTTTAAGTGATTAAATATGTCGCTTTTTGTGTTCACTGACTTTGATTAATTTAATAAGATCTTTCTTGTTTGTGTTGCTTGGAAATCTCGACCTTGCCAATCTCAGCTTCTTACCAATCTCGGCCTACTCGCTGGATTTTCGACCTTAACGTTAAATATAGCGCGTTATATCTGTATTGCCAATAGCTGATGCAAAAATGCCTTATAGCAAATGCATATAAGCTCACCCTGAGGGTTCCAAGACCGAACTGAAATGCAATAATCGGCCCTTACCGTTCTGCAAAATAATAGATCAATAATATCGAAGCTTTGTAACTTTTATTCTTGATCATGTTTCGTTTTTGCACTGGCTTTTCTTTGTGCGCGTTTAGCCCGTATGTCTTTAAGCGTTAACATAGGACCGGAAAGCGCATATAACATAAAGATACTGAATAACACCAAGGGTGGATCTGAAGAAATAAAAACAAACACCAACACAATCGCCAGTATCCACACAAACGGCACCCTTCCCTTGGTATCGAGATCCTTAAAACTGCGGTAACGAATGTTACTCACCATCAGCAATCCTGTTATCACCGTAATGATGATAGCCGGAATTTTCAAATCAGCCCCGCTAAACTGGTAATCATTACCGATCCAGATCATACCGGATATCACCGCCGCCGCCGCCGGACTGGCCAGCCCCTGAAAATAATTCTTATCTGCAATACCAACCTGGGTATTAAACCGTGCCAAACGCAGCGCTGCACAAGCGGTATAAATGAACGCCGCCAACCAACCCAGTTTCCCTAAACCCGATAACGACCATTCAAATACAACCAAAGCCGGCGCCAAGCCAAATGAAACCATGTCGGCCAAGCTGTCATACTGAGCGCCAAAATCGCTTTGCGTGTTGGTCAAACGGGCTATACGGCCATCGAGACCATCCATCACCATGGCAACAAAAATAGCGACTGCGGCTGCTTCAAAGCGACCGCTCATGGCGGCCACAATGGCGTAAAAACCGGCAAACAAACACGCCGTAGTAAATAAGTTCGGTAACAAATAAATACCGCGACGCCGTTTTGGAGTGTGGTTATTGTCTTGTATAGGGTCTTGAATGGAATCGTCAATGGCGTCGCCCGACCGTCTTCCCGGGTTCTTCTTTTTTGTAGCTAAATCTACCAACTTTCGCTCATTCATTAACGGTATTCCTGTTCTAATTCATTGCACACGCTATATTATTAATGTACTAATGTAGCAAGTATATCGGACCCTGCGAGAACTTTAGCAGCTTTTTTGACATCTATTCGAGAATTCACCGGAATAAAAAGTTCTATAACCGCACCAAAATGAATAAAACCACAACGTTGTCCCTGCCCAACACGTTCACCTGAGTGCGCTATACAGCCCGGTCGACGCGTAATTTTATCGTTTAGCATACATACAATGATATCATCGCCCTCGTCACTTTGAATCCATTGTGCAGATTTATCTTGCAAGTTAACTGTTGTGGCGAGCTCTTTTGGACTCTCGCTTGACCACTGCTTCATCACTTTACCCTCCATCGGACTCCGAGTGGAATAAATTCCGTACCAGTTCATCTTTATAGTGAAACGTATTGCTTGTCGATCGAGAAAATCATCGTGCACTTCTTCAATAGCCATGACAGTACCATCAACCGGACTCACAAGACCTAACGGGGAAGAGGGAATTTTTCGGGGAGGGTCACGAAATAAAAATAGCAAGAACACGGTGACTAGAATAAACGGCAAAGCAACAGCCGCTCCTAAAAAAACATAGACTAGTGAAGCAGCAAATGCAGCCAGGAATAATAACCGCCATCCTTCACGGGCAACGAGTGTATGTCGGTGGGTCACCATTGCTAAAAACAATTAAAAAACAAAGGGTTTAGAAAACAAAATAAATAAAGTGGGGCAAGTTGGCTTGTATGCCCCACCTCTCATTGTAATTACATTCTAGTTTTTAGTTTTATCTACAATCTTGTTCGCCTTTATCCAGGGCATCATTTCGCGCAGTTTACTGCCCACGACTTCAATAGGATGCTCACGAGTCAATCGTCGTTTCGCTTTCATGACTGGCGCACCCGCCTGATTTTCCAAAATGAATTCACGTGCAAACTCACCAGACTGAATCTCTTCCAGAATATAACGCATTTCTTCTTTGGTCTCTTCCGTCACAATACGCGGTCCACGTGTCAAATCACCATACTCTGCCGTGTTTGATATTGAATAGCGCATATCTGCGATACCGCCTTCATACATCAGATCGACAATTAATTTCAATTCATGCAAACATTCGAAATAAGCCATTTCAGGTGCATAACCGGCTTCAACCAGTGTTTCAAAACCCGCTTGAACCAATGCCGTCGCGCCACCACATAATACGGCTTGTTCACCAAACAGATCTGTTTCAGTTTCTTCTCGAAAGGTGGTTTCTATTATTCCAGCACGTCCACCGCCATTCGCAGAAGCGTATGAAAGTGCTGTCTGCTTGGCATTTCCGGACGCGTCCTGATAAACCGCGATCAGGCTCGGCACCCCACCACCCTGTGTATACGTCGAACGAACCAAGTGTCCGGGGCCTTTGGGCGCAATCATAATGACATCAATGTCTTTGCGCGGATCAATCTGGCCATAATGAATATTAAAACCATGTGCAAACGCCAATGTTGCCCCTTTCTGTATGTTTGGAGCAATTTGATCACGATAAATTTTTGCCTGATGCTCATCGGGCGCTAAAATCATGACAAGATCCGCCTGCTTCACTGCATCCGAGACTTCCTTGACGTTTAATCCAGATCCTTCGGCTTTGGCGGCAGAAGCAGAACCCGCTCGCAACGCCACGGTGACATCTACACCGGATTCCTTCAAATTATTTGCGTGTGCGTGTCCTTGAGAACCATAACCTATTATAGCGACCTTTTTGTTCTTGATTATGGACAGATCAGCGTCCTTATCGTAATAAAGTTTCATCGTTGATTACCTTTTAGCGTAGTCTTGTTGTATTGTCTTGCTGCATTGTACAGCTGATTGATATTGATAAAGTACAGCTGAAAAACGCACAATTGAAAAAAGCGCAGTCGAAAAAACGGCTATTTTAACAGATTTGACCCTCTTTTCATTATAAATCAGTCATTATAAATCAGTCACTATAAATCAGCTTCACCCTAAATCAAATCCGCAGGCATTTTTCACCTCTGGATATACCCGATACACCGGTTCGCACCGTCTCCAGAATGGTGGTACTGCCCAAAGCGTCTATAAATGCATCTGATTTATCACCGGCACCCGTCCATTCGATAGTATAGGTCGTTTCTGTCACATCGATAATTCGAGCGTTAAATATGTCTGACAAACGCTTGATTTCCTCTCGTAATTCACCGGTCGCCTTTACCTTTATCAGCATCATCTCGCGCTCAATGTGTTCGCCTTCAGTAAGATCGATCAACCTGATGACATCAACACACTTGTTTAATTGTTTCGTTATCTGTTCGATAATGTCGACAGACCCCCGGGTCACCAGCGTCATTCGTGATATCGTTGCATCTTCGGTCGGTGCTACCGCCAATGACTCAATGTTGTAGCCACGCGCTGAGAACAATCCAGCTACCCGAGACAAAGCACCCGATTCATTTTCCATTAATATCGAAATAATATGCCGCATCAGTTTAACAAACCTATATTAAAATCATTTCATTTAATCCTGCACCAGCAGGAATCATGGGATAGACATTTTCGGTCTGATCAGTCACAAAATTCATAAATACCAGCTTATCTTTCATTGCCATCCCTTCTTTTAACGCGCTTTCAACATCGCCTGGATTTTCTATTTTCATGCCGACATGACCAAAGCTCTCTGCCAATTTTACAAAATCTGGCAAGGTTTCCATATAGGACTGCGAATAGCGTTTTTCATAAAAAAACTCCTGCCATTGGCGCACCATTCCCATGTAACGATTATTCAGCAGAATGATTTTTAGCGGCAAATCATATTGCTTACAAGTCGCAAGCTCTTGTATACACATCTGAATACTGGCCTCACCGGTTACACAACAGACCGTTTCACCCGGATGCGCTAACTGTACGCCCATGGCGGCGGGTAAACCGAACCCCATAGTGCCTAAACCACCCGAGTTTATCCATTGACGCGGTTTATCAAAACCATAGAATTGCGCCGTCCACATCTGATGCTGGCCGACATCAGATGTGACATAGGCATTGCCTTGTGTAATTTTATACAACTCACTCAGTACATGCTGTGGCTTGATGAATTCACCCCGGGTATCAAACTTAAGGCAATCCGCCGAGCGCCATTCTTCTATTTGACGCCACCATTGTGTAATCGCATCTTTATCCGGCTTGTCACTACGTTCTTTTAGAAGTAGCAAAAATTCCTCTAAAACCGCTGCGACCTGACCAACGATGGGCACATCGACTTTTACATTTTTTGAAATAGAAGAGGGATCAATATCAACATGAATTATTTTCGCATCGGGACAAAACTTATCAATATTGCCGGTAACCCGATCATCAAATCGTGCACCAATCGCAATAAGCACGTCACAATGATGCATTCCCATATTCGCTTCATAAGTACCGTGCATGCCCAGCATACCTAAAAATTGCTTGTCTGATGCCGGATATGCACCTAAGCCCATTAAGGTATTGGTAATTGGGAAATTTAACAAACGGGTAAATTCTGTCAGAACCGCTGAGCCATTACCCAGAATGACACCACCACCGCTATATATCATGGGTTTTTTAGCGCCAACGATCAGATCCAATGCACGTTTTATCTGGCCACTATGGCCTTTAACCGTTGGATTGTAGGAACGCATAGTGACGTCTTTTAGGTATTCATACTCGGTTTTTAGCGCGGTAATATCCTTCGGAATATCAACCACAACCGGGCCAGGACGCCCCGTCGTGGCGATATAAAACGCCTTTTTGATGGTTAAGGCTAAATCATTGACGTTCTTGACCAAAAAATTGTGTTTCACGCACGGGCGCGTGATGCCGACAGAATCGACTTCCTGGAAAGCATCGTTCCCAATAAGATGGGTATGCACCTGTCCGGTCAAGACAACCATTGGAATCGAATCCATGTAAGCAGTCGCAATACCCGTCACCGCATTCGTGGCGCCGGGACCGGATGTAACCAATACCACACCAGGCTTGCCTGTAGAGCGAGCATAACCATCAGCGGCATGGGTAGCACCTTGTTCGTGGCGCACCAAGACGTGCTGCACATCGTCTTGTGCATAAATTGCATCATATATATGCAATACTGCCCCACCTGGGTATCCAAAAACAAATTCCACGCCTTCGTCTTTTAGACTCCGGATAACAATTTCTGCCCCTGTTAACTCCACGTTATCTCCGCAATTTCCTCAACAAAATAATAAACCCGTTTAATCGGGTGGTTAAGACCTAACTTTTTCTACAATACAAATGGTCAAGTGAGCCTTTTCATATACTGCAGTTTGTCTATTTAGGTCAAGCGATATAGAAAAAAATGACACATAAATACAAATAATTGAGCTATAATCTCACGTGTCGGGGCTTCTAATAAAAGAAATGTCAAATCTCTAGATAAGGTTGTGGGGTTAACCGAAACTCAAAGCGTTAGTCGTCCGTCAGTCGTGCTTATGCAATATGTAAATATGCAACTAAAAATAAGAACTATATAAATAATAAGAACAGTATGTAAGAGGTAAGAGTAAGAACTATGTAAGAACAGAGCGTAATACTCTTGTAACTCTTTGTAACACTCCGCTTGTATTAGCGTCCTTGTATTAGCATCAAAGAAAACATAGAAATATACCCTATTTAGTTAAGTTTGTCTAAAGAATAACTTGCTAATATTAATGATTATTAATAGCTTAATGATTGAAATCTTTAAGGGAAGAAAGATTGAATTCAGATCAAATATGTCAAAGGAGATAAAGGAGATCGACCATGGAATTATCAAATTCAAAAAATCCAACACAGGATACAACAGAGGACTCAAATATTAAAGATTCGACCATAATAATCGTAGGTCAAACGATAGAGGGCCAAAAATTCCGTCCAAGCGATTGGGCAGAAAGAATGAGCGGCGCGCTATCGACCTTCGGAAAAGATCACCGAATTCACTACTCTTCCAAGCTACAGCCACTGTCTCTTAATGGCGTAAAATGTCTTGCACTCAATGCGTCACTTAAAGATGAGCATCCAGGGCTGTTCAACCATTTGATGGGTTTTGCTGAAAAGAATAAACTGAATGTCATCCGTGATACCGATATCATTCAACGAACCAACGCCGCATAGTGTCGTATAGTCGCATAGTTCTATCCTATCAGTAGCCAGCAATATCTTTTAGCCCGATACTTTTAGTCTAACTTTTTAAGCC
>CAZZJI010000048.1:19522-25071 GCA_964654485.1 uncultured Gammaproteobacteria bacterium
ATCAGTAGCCAGCAATATCTTTTAGCCCGATACTTTTAGTCTAACTTTTTAAGCCGATAAATGGGCCAAGGCCAAAACGCTATAGCAGTTATTAAGGGCGCTGACTTATCGTATTTACACAAAAACCAATGCTGCCTAAATAATAGGCAGCGGTATTTGCTCTATACTCAGAGCCTATACCTTTTTAGAAATTCAGACTAATGACTAATGAAAGCCATCCTGAATAAACTTATATTATTTACGGTCATACTATCTGGCTGGATTGTATATGATCAATGGGAAATATTTTCACATTTTTTCGCGTCCGCTCGTAATAAAATCTCCAGTCAATTTACGGATACATTCTCATCCAACGCAGACAAAGCAGGCAATGTAACGACGACAACTGTCTATCGATGGAAAAATAAAAAAGGTGAATGGCAATTTAGTAATACTAAACCCGAACACGTTCCTGATGCGGAAATTCAATTATTCCGCTCTGATACCAACGTTGTCCCTTCGTTAAAAACACTACCCGCAAAAGGGAAAATCGGCAACGATCTTGGCAATACTGAAAAAAATGAAGAGCAATCGAGCGGCATTCTAAACTCGATCAAAGGCAAAATGGATGAAGTAACGCAGTTAAAAAAGACGTTGGAAACCCCGAAAAAAATCCCTACAGAATAAAATAAACCCGGGATCTACCAGACAATATAAGAAGAAACAGTATTAGAAAAATGTGTCACACGTATATATATTCATTGCGAGCAACTCGTGTTATTAGCCTGTGTTAATAACTCAGCTAAGACTTCAAACGCAAATGGTCGGCCTCTCTCATTTATTGAGGTGCCGATTATTTTTGCATTCAAAATTAATTTCTCATCTGAAGTCTTATCAGAGCTCTTGTCAGAACACGTATCAGAACTTTTATCAGAGTAACGATAAATATCTTGTAAAAACTCAAACCGCACTCTCGATGCTTGATTAAATTTTAATCCGACCCAGAACCTATCGCCACTTCTCAACGGGAATTTGTAATCCAGTTCTGCTCTTATGACCACAAGATTTATATTTTGTTCCGCAAGTTCTGCGAAATCGACGCCGGATTCCAATAGAAACTCATGGCGGGTATGTTCCAGATAATTTTGATAGACACTGTTGTTTACTACGCCTTGAATATCACATTCATAATCTCTTACTTTGAATTTCTGTTTATATAAATAGTCCACTTTAATATCCCCGATAGGCAATAAGACTCGGATATTAAAGCACTTTCTTTAGCAATAGACAAAGTGCTCCGTAAATAAAGTGTTCTGTACTAAAGTGGAAAATCAAGCTGGTTTTCGCCGACAAAACCCAACAGAGATCAAATATAATAAAACCAGCGCGAGTACAGGGTGCGATGATCCACCCCCGCCACCACTGGGCGCCGCTTCTGTGGTACTCGTGTACGTTCCGGTAACGCCACCAATGGTCAAAGACGTTCTGGTGGCAGTGGAAAAATTGCTCGATGTTATATGCCGCATAACAACCGTATCATTGCTATTAATGGTGCCATCAACGCTAACAAAACTGCCTGTATTTATTCGATATTCACCACCAGATACTGATATGACAGTGCTACTCGTCAAACCTGATACAGCAATGGCATTTGAAACCACTAGCGTTCCGATTGCAGCATCCACTAAGCTTGTAAAGGAGAAGGCATTCGGTACAGTATCTTCCAACGATATTGTGGTGCTGGTAAATACATCTGTTACACCACCAATATCCAATGTGGTATTAGTAGCAGTAGAAACCGTCGTCGCTGATGTATGACGCACTCTCACCGTATTTCCGTTATTAACAACACCTGCGGTGGATGTGAACGGACCACTATTGATACTATAGTCACCGTTTGTAACAGATATCGCGGTTGCACTGTTTACGCCCAAAACCGTTATGCTGGTAGAAGTTGTCACGCCATTCAGCACAACATCTGTTTGGTCTACAAAAGAAAATACACTTGGTGTGGTGTCGGCAGCAATGTTTCGCACATCATTAAAAAACCAATTGGGACCACTCTCACCAGCGTCGATAGAAATATCTGCGCTTGTTATTCTTACGTGATCACTTCCATTAATAAACTGACCATTCGGCAGACAAAATGCCAACCCATTAATCGCAAGCATTTTTATTGTTATATCACAACCTGCTCCGCTTGAAATACCCCGATATTCCAGATTTAATGTGTAATCGTCAGCATTACCCGCGACTTCATCAAGCCCACTCATGGCATAACGTAAAGTGGCAACATCGTCTGCTACCAAAGTGCGCTGAGCTTCATCTATGCCGGTACCTTGTTGCATAATGGCCTCTGAATTTGGCACACCTAACAACGTCGATACATCCCGGTCAGCATTTATTGTAAAATCATGTCCTGCGGGCAAATCAGCAATCGTCCGGCTATAGGTTGTCGAGTCTGTCGGCGTAGTAAGCTGGAATGGATTATTTAGTGCATCGTTAAACCAATGCAAATTGACATCATCACCCCGAATATCATCACTTGAACCAATAATATTATCAGCACCAGGTGCAATATTAAACGTATTATCTGCGCCATCCGTTGCTTTTGTATAATTCATATCAGCAACAGCAAGTCCCGATTCTGAACTCGCATTAACATGTGCTAATCCGATGCAATGCCCGACTTCATGCAACGCAACAGACTCAAAATCAAAAAAATTATCTGGAATATTATTAGACCCACCCGTTTTCAAATTATCTGTTGTGATCGTTTGAGCATTAAACGTATCAACAATATTTTGAATCGAAATTTCCATATCAGCTGCATTCTCGCTGCTAGGATCAATGCAAACACCGACAGTTAATACACCTCCAGTTCCGGTATAACCGCTAGGGTGCGTAACTACGTCAATACCATTATCTTCACCGGCGAAGATATATGCGCCGGCGTAACAAGGTGACATCGAACCCAGTATCTGCACACTGAAAAAAACGGGCAAAGCAACAACAAATAGCATCGAGATAAAACCAGCGCCGGACAATTTTTTGTTGCATGCATTTCTTTTCGGTTTCATTGTATCGTCATTGTCATACCAAACTTAAAATTATAAACAAGCTATTTGATTTTTATCAGGTCACGATGAGTCAAAAAATTTTGTAATTCCTGTTCAGCGTCCACCGCATTTTGTAACTCAGAAATACCTGGATACAATTGGGCGTCATACTTAAGATTTTTTAACACCACTTCCTTCTTATAATCGTACTGAGGTATAAATGACAATCCGGGCGTATATGAATTGAGATTAACGGTGAGCCGGCTTCGACTGTTATCAGAAGGCCCCGACAATACTATGCCTGATTCCGCTAAACGACCTGCAATGGCTTGCTTTTTTATCTGAGCTAACTTGCTGTTACTAAATTTTAATATGCCTTTTTGTTCGAGCGAACTGAGTAACTGCTGGATTTCAGTGTCGGCCAGATACATTTCATAATCACCCGCGCGTTTCATATAAGCAGGGAAATGCACAAGTACGCGCCCATTTCCGTAGATACGCAGCATCGGCAACGGATCAGCATTGAGTATCATGTCGTGCGATTGCGAATACTCAATAACACTGTAGCTAGCGTCTCGAGGGTAATCAAAAACCGACGCCTGCGCTTGCGTGCTGATAGCCAGTACCGAAAGCATTAACGAGCAAATTAGACTGCGATTTAGATATTGGAACATGTCTGGCTATCCCCTACATTCTGTAATACATTAGACAATTCCCTTGCCAAAAAAAACGCCTGATTAGTTTAGGATAATACCTTGCTAACACCCTCTCATACTGCGAATAAAGTCACATCCGCACACTGGTTATTTCGGTCGTTGATATCAATTCTGAAGCGTTGATTCTAAAATTTTATAGTCGAATTTAGGGGAAATGCCCTTTCGCTATGCAAACAAGAGAAGCCTTATCACAACACTGCGATAGACTGTCACAAAAAAAAGGGAAACTATGGAAGTAAAAAAAAGAGGTCGAAAAGAGGTGGGAAAAGAGATGGAAAAAGAGAGTGGAAAGATCCGCCTAACACGGATATTATTCGTCAAAGTCCTCTTCAGGTGGGTCACCGTCGTAGACCAGATGGTGTCGCCTTTGTAGGTAAGCGTCCCTAAGATAGACGTACCGATCAAGTGCAATCTCATCCATTAACTTACTTGCAAACAACAAACTAGCCCGTGTATCAATCGCTTTAACGACGGCCGCCGTGGTTGCCGGAGCAGTATCAAGTTCACCGTAGACAGGATCAATATAAACTGAGTCCGTTACGAATCCAGCAGTATCTCGAACCGTGCTGGGGCCAAAAAAGGGCAACATAAAATAAGGCCCCCGCGGCACACCCCAGTAACCCAGAGTCTGCCCAAAATCTTCGTTATTTTTCCGTAAATCCAGATGTGTCGCAACATCGATAAAACCCAACAATCCGACCGTAGTATTAAAAAAAATACGCGACAAATCAAATGCTGCCTGAGAAAACTTTAGTTGCAACAAATCATTTGCAACGACAATCACATCACCTATATTACTGAAAAAATTTGTTACGCCCGTGCTGATTATTCCGGGCACATAACCATAGTAAACTTCAGCAACGGGTTTAAGAACATTTTTATCCACAGCATCATTAAATATTAAAATACTACGATTATAACGTTCAAGGGGGTCTTCGGGGTCAGGCGGCGCATCCAGTGTTGCACATCCCCCAGTCAAAAACACCAAAGCAAAAAATAAATAATATTTATATCCGATCACTTTGTAGCATCACCTACGTTCAAATTTTCTTTTTTTACACTCAGTTCCCGAACTTCGATATCTGTTTGCATATCTATTTTTCCATCAATTCCCAGCAGGCCTATCTTATTGTCTTCCGGATTAAAAACCACGGCGACACGTTCTAGAAACAAGGGTCTTCGCACAAATTTTAAATTCCAACCGAAGCGTTCGATCTGTCTCAATGCAAGCCGTTGTGGATAGCTGAGTGCTTCTTCAAAATCGTCAGGCACAGGCTTTTCCCCTGTGCGTTTTTCTTTATACATATCCTTATCCCCCCCAAAAGCCCCCTGAATCAGTATATAAGGTCTAAGAATAGACTGCGTTTTTTTTAATTACAATGCTTTTTTAAAATTCAACTGCCCACTAAGCGTTATACAGCGCGTAAGATTTGCATCGGCGATTGCTTTAAAACAGTTCTAACGCCAAGATATCCCGCTAAACCTACCCCCACCGCCCCACCCAGAGGCCCGATCAACCATATCCAGATATTGAACGTATAGGGTATTTCCATAATATGTTCAGCGAGCACATAAGCAAGCAACGTCGATGCGAGCGCCGCGACAATACCAGATAACGCACCTAACGTAACAAACTCACTCAGCAGGCCTTTCATCATTTGCTTTTTATCAGCACCAAACGTGCGCAACATCGCATTTTCTTTAATGCGCTCGTCGTGAGTTGATTGGATAGCCGCGTACAAAACGACCAAACCTGCAAAAAGTGTAAAAACAAAAACATATCGTACTGCGTCCG
>CAZZJI010000048.1:25171-28357 GCA_964654485.1 uncultured Gammaproteobacteria bacterium
AAAACGACCAAACCTGCAAAAAGTGTAAAAACAAAAACATATCGTACTGCGTCCGTCACACGTAGAATAATATCGCGTACCTTTTTCATTATTGACGATATATCAACAATCGTCAGGTTTGGAAATTGTTTCACCAAAGGGGTTAACACAGATTGCCGGTCTTCAGGTAAATAAAAGCTGGTAATATACGAGGCGGGATAATTTTTCAATAATTCCGGCGTCACTAAAGCAAAAAAATTCACACGAAACGAATCCCATGCGACTTGACGTAGACTGGACACCCGTACTTCAACCCTTTCACCCGACAAAGAAAACACCAGCTTGTCCCCCAGCTTAATACCCAATGTCCTGGATAGCTCTTCCTCGAAAGAAATTAAATTTCTTGATCTATTTCGAATATTTTTTTCTTCTGGCCACCAGTCCCCCTCCACAATTTTATTATCGGCTTGTAAACTCTCTGCCCAGGACAAATTAAATTGCCGTTCAACTAACCGTTTTGCACGCTCATCTTTGTAGTTCTCAGCCGAAACAGATTTATCATTGATTTCAATCAGGCGTGCGCGCACCATGGGAAATATTTCGGGTACATCCAGCGTGTTTAATTTGAAAAAATCACGCAAGTCGTCGAGTTGATCTTGCTGAATATTAATAATAAAACGGTTCGGTGCATCAACCGGCAAACGATCCTTCCAGGTTTTTAACAAATCATGCGTCACAAAAGACAACAGCAATAACGCTGTCATACCAATGCCGAATGCAACAATTTGCGCGACGCTGGATTTTGCTCTTCGCGATATATTTGCGATACCGAATCGCCATGAAACACCAACACGATGACGCAACCGGCGCAGCACAATAAGCATTAAATAAGCCATAAATGCCAACATACAGAGCGTGCCGAGCAGACCAGCAAAAATATAAACACCTAACCAGGTATCACCCGCTTGCCATATCAATAACCCCAAAATCACCACCGCCCCTAAACCAACAGCAGAAAAAGTGGTTGCTTTCAGGGCGCCCATTTCACGTCGAATAACACGCAGAGTCGGCACATCTTTCAGTTGCAGCAAAGGAGGGATCACAAAAATAAACAACAACGCCAGACCCGACGTCATACCAAAAATAAAAGGAAACCATGAAGGTGCGGGCAGTTCCACAACCAATAATTGCCCCAACACTTGAATCAGTGCCACATGCCCCAAATACCCGATCAGGCATCCCAACAGGCTGGCTGCAAGTCCAAGCCATATCATTTCCAATAAATACATAGATAATACAAAACGCTGTGTCGCACCCACACAACGCATGATTGCACAATTATCCATATGACGTTGCACGTAGCGACGTATCGCCATCGCGACCGCAACTCCCGCCAAGATAACACTGACCAACGCGGCAAGGCCCAAAAATCGCTGTGCACGCTTTAGTGCTTCGCGTACTTCTTGCCTTGCATCGGTGACTTCTATTATCTTCTCACCACGTGCCAATAATGTTGCAGCCCGCTGTTTGTATTTCGCGACGGATTCAAATTCACCGGCGAGTAAAAACTGGTAACTGACACGACTGCCGACCTGTATTAGCTGCGTCGCGGGTAAATCGTCTATGTTTAACAGAAGCCGGGGGGCAATGTTAAACATACCACCGCCTCTATCCGGCTCGTATGCCAAAATTGTTGCGACAGTGAATTCTTTATTACCAAGTGAAATTTGCTCACCGATATTAACATTCAATCGCATCAATAATTCCGCATCCAACCAAACGGTTCCCGGTTCGGGTATATTTGTTGCGATGATTTCATCACCAAACAATTTATTCGTGGTTCTCAATTGACCCCGAAGTGGATAGCCTGGTCCGACCGCTTTTATTTCAGCAAGATGCGAATTGTCACCCGCCAGCACCATGCTCCTGAACAAGGTTGCATTGACAGTTTTTAATTGAAAATCCTCAGCCAGTATTTTGTATTTTTCGTCGAGCAAATGATCTGACTTTATTACAAGGTCAGCAGCCAATAACTCATTGGCATGTTGTCTCAAAGATTTGTCAACACGATCAACAAAATAATTCACCGAACTCAGGCTCGCCACTGCAATCACCAGAGAAACAAAAATAATGCCTAACTCACCCGCTTGCCAGTCACGTTTTAACATACGCAAAGAAAATGAAACAATGTTCATTTTACATATCTCATAGATTCCATCCCATAACATGACCGACTCAAGGCAATAAGGCCCAACACAAGCATCGTCACCTATACCTTGTTTTCAAGATACCACCGATAGGTCATCGCCACCCCATCGCGTAGGGACACACCCGGTTTCCAACCCAAGCCAAGAATTTTTGTCACATCCACCAACTTCTGAGGTGTACCATCGGGTTTGCTACGATCAAACACAATTTCACCGTCGTAAGCGACGACCTGTTTAACCATCAATGCCAACTCCGCAATGCTGATATCACTCCCCACACCAACATTTACAATGCCCGCTTCATTGTAATTGTTCATTAAATAAATACAGGCATCTGCACAATCATCAACATAACAAAACTCACGCCGGGGTGCCCCTGTCCCCCACACGTCAACCTGAGCTGCATTGTTTATTTTCGCCTCATGAAATTTCCTCAACAAGGCCGGTAACACATGGGACGTATGCAAATCGAAATTATCATTCGGCCCGAATAGATTGGTCGGCATGGCCGAAATAAAATTGGAGCCATATTGACGACGATAAGCCTGACACAACTTGATGCCTGCGATTTTTGCTACCGCATACCATTCGTTTGTCGGCTCTAGCGGCCCGCTAAGAAGATATTCCTCTTTAAGCGGTTGCGGCGCCAATTTAGGATAAATACAGGTACTGCCCAAAAACAAAAGCTTCTTCACCGCGTTTTCATACGCCCCATGAATCAGGTTGGTTTCAATCATCAAATTGCGATAAATAAACTCCGCAGGATAACTGTCATTGGCGACAATGCCGCCCACCTTGGCCGCGGCAAGAAAAACATAATCCGGTTTCTCCTGAAGATAAAAATCCGTTACTGCCTGCTGATTGATAAGATCTAACTCAGCATGTGTGCGGGTAACAAGATTGCCATATCCTCTGTTATTCAATGCACGCACAATCGCGGAACCTACCAGCCCCCGGTGACCCGCCACATATATCTTATCTGTTTTTTGCATTAACTCAC
>CAZZJI010000049.1:0-26936 GCA_964654485.1 uncultured Gammaproteobacteria bacterium
GTACAGCACCTGCACAGTAATCGATACAGAGTCGGTCTACTAACTATTGATGTCAGGAGAATTTAAAGCCGTGTGTTTTTGCCTAGTTACATAAGGTTTATGCGGCTGAACTTATTCGATCCTAACATATCAGTTGAAGTGTATTTTTGTTCGCAGGACCCAATCAAACAGATGGGCTGATTCAAATCGACTTCAAACCGACATAGTGTGTCTGCGGTCTGGTCGAATTGGCTATTTTGAGTGTTATTTTCACTTACGACGCGCAGAGTAATTTTGCGTACGCATTATAGGCAGACCATTCTTTCTTTACAGCAGTAACATCCCAATTTTCTTGTTTGAGCAAAAATAAATCATTGCTAGCGTATTTGTTTGCTAAGCGAACCACTGTCTGAGGCGACGTTGCGAGCGTGGCCGCCGCTTCGTGAACCGTACTGAAGACTTTGTTAATGCTGATTTCATTGGCGATAGCCTGGAGTTCTTTTAAGCTTAATATATGCAGCCGATCCTCTAGAGTAATCGATACTCCCTGGTTTGCGAGACCCGTTTTGACAAAGGTTTCAAACATATAACGCAGTTTATTATTTTCAGGAATGTGAAAAACGGCAGGGTTGGTTCGGCACAGATGGCTGTACATGATGAAATTCTCCATGAAAAGCAGATTGCCGAATTTGGATATGAATTTTTCATCTATCAATTTTTGATTCATTTTACTGTGTTCCTGGATCAAATATATATCGTTTCCATCCAAAAAATTGAATAGTTCTGGTCGGCTTTGCGTGTTTTTTGATATTGACTCTATTTCCTGTACGGTAGGCTGGTGTGTTGCGAAGAACATCGCCAAACGAAACTTGTCTTTTTTTTTGATGAGTTTATTCAGGTTTTGTCTTTGTGTCGCAGTTAACCCGTCAATATGTAAGCCTTGGGATAGTTTATCAATAGGAAAAAATGTTGCTTGCATTTCTACATGCTTTTCCAGCAGCTGCTGATAGGTGGAAACTCGTTTGCCTATAAAGGAAAGAAAAATAAAACTGGCTATAACCACAAAAATGGCACTGTGCTGTGTTAACAGCTCAGTTATTGTTGTCTCCAAAAATTCGATCATTACCGTGAAATCGCTATTCGGCATTTTCGTCGCCTCATTTCTAATCGAAAAATCTGACTCAAAATAGTTTTCACCCCTCAAAGGGGGTACCGAGGCCCTCACGACGACCACCTAAGTCCGACAGCAGGCTCCTAAGCCCGCGTTTCTCACAGGGATGACAATCCTCACTGATCTTTGAATTCACAAGAAATTTCACCCCACAAGGGGGTTATCGAGATGTTCAGTCGGAAATACAACCTGTATTGCGCTCCTTCACAAAATCCCTTGCGAATCCAAAATGATCACTTTGACGCAGTACTAGCTCCGTCAATATAACCTTCGACGGAGTACTAGGATATTTAACTTTATTGAGTTTCCCTGGATTGCGCAACCTGGCCAAAAAAATAGG
Organism: uncultured Gammaproteobacteria bacterium; assembly: GCA_964654485.1. GTDB lineage: Bacteria > Pseudomonadota > Gammaproteobacteria > SG8-11 > SG8-11 > JAADIM01. The sequence continues at coordinate 1,491 of CAZZJI010000049.1, forward strand.
TATCAAAGCACATCAAGTGGCTTGGGTACCCTCAACTTATTGAAACAAAAGCGATTGCTTGTTAATAAGTTATAAATCGCCAATCCTGGCTTTGTTAACGGGATTTTTTAACCAGCGTGCAACATCTTTACCCAAGGCTTTAACTGTTCGATTAAGTACTGCACAAGAGCCTTTGTATCCACCAAATGCACCGCCGCCGGTTACTCTTCTACCTTCAAATGAACTGATGAATTCGCCATTTTTATAAAGCTTTCCACTTATCGACGTTGATTTTTTATGGCCAAAAAAAGCGGTCCTTTCGCTAACCGCATCGGTGATTTCTACTAGCAACGCGTTTTGCGCTATTTTGTGATCGACGGCATCTGATCTGTTTATCTGCACACCGTTTTTTTCGGAAAAGCTTTCTATGAATTCAGATAGTTTTGCATTGAGTTTGCATTCATTTTTTATATTTTCAGCTACAGTATTATCTTTGCTATAAGGAATCAACGTTGCGACGTCGATAGAACCTGACGGACTGGCGATGCTTGCGCTAGGAGTAGTGGAGCCTGCAGAAGACGTTTCTTCTTTTTTTACATTGCCATTACCGCTGTTACATGCCGATAACGCCACGATGATGGCCAATGCCAGTAAACTTGTTTTCATAATTGTCTCCGCTATTTATATAAAGGAATTGGAATTGTTTTGCGAAAGTTACTATAGTTGATTTAAATCCACAACTTTGTATCGCTCAGTCCGCTCAGTCAGTTAACAGTAAAAGGACCGCATTTTTTATTGGGCAGTATAAGTTCGTGGTGAGTGGAAATAAACAGAAATCCATCGTATGAAGTTAAGTGTTTGAAAAATAGAAAAAATACTGAATCGTTTATGTCATTCGAAATTAATTTTTTACCAATTTGATGTAAAAATCTCGGTGATACTGGTAAAATGGGCCAGATATGCAATCAGACCCTGAAAAACTAGTAAAAAAACATCAGAAGCTTGTTCACTCGGATATGCTTAAAGTGATGTCTCATGTGCAACGTAATGACGGTGACTGGATTATCAATACCATCATGGTTGAAGGGTGTGCCGCACCTTTTAGATATAAACGCAAGAAGGCGTATAAGAACATAAAAGGACAACGCGTCAATTTGACCTATTATCCGGATATAGAAACAGTGGCTGGACTGGAATTCGAAGTAATGAATGTGATTAGAATAAAGGTATCATAGGAATTAAAAGTTAATTCTCTTGGGGTTTTTATTCAATCAATACCCGATACTTTTTATCAAAATTACAAATATTCTAACCTCTCTCTACCATTTTCCTAACAGATAGTAATAGATATATAATGTTTGTTATAAACGATAAATGCCGTTATGGTCCTGGTTTTTAGTTAATGGTGGTTTGTATCTCCTTTTCGGAAAATTTTAATCTCGCTTTTGTTATACACAGGGGAGTATACTTGCGAGTATTTGTTTTTAACATAATGTAAATTTTGTGCAATTCCTAACCTTTATTGGGTCTAGTTAGGCTGTGTGTTTTTGTTGATAATTCAATCAAAATGAAATCTAGAAGGTAGTTATGTCGCAAGAAACGAGTTCTGAGAATGTTAATAAATGTGATGTATTGGTAATCGGTGGGGGGCCTGCAGGCTCAACGATTTCGACTAAGCTGGCGCAGATGGGGCGTGATGTGGTACTGATTGAGAAAGAACAACATCCCCGATTCCATATTGGTGAATCGTTGTTGCCGATGAACATACCCATTTTCGAAGAATTGGGTGTACTTGATCAAGTCGAGGAAATTGGTATTCGGAAATATGGCGCTGAGTTTAATCACGAAAACTATGAAGAGCGGGCTACCTATTATTTTGAGAATGCGCTGGATGACAATTACCCCTTTTCCTATGAAGTGAAGCGCGAAGAGCTTGATACGATATTATTTCGTAATGCGGAGAAAAAAGGCGCATCGACATTTGAAAAAACCAAAGTCGTGTCGGTTCAGTTTAATGACGACCATTCGTCGGTAGTGGAGTGCGCCGATGAAAATGGAAATACAAAAATTTGGCATGCACGCTTCCTGGTAGACGCATCTGGCCGTTCGACGTTTCTTGCGCGAAAGTTTGATATTAAATCACGCAGTAAAGAGCACAACAGCGCCGCTATTTTTGGTCATTTTGATAATGTTGTACGACGCGAAGGCCTTGATGAGGGCAATATTTCTTTAGCCTGGTTTGACCATGGCTGGTTTTGGATGATTCCTTTTAAGGATGGCAGCATGAGTGTTGGTGCGGTATGCTGGCCACATTACTTAAATTCTCGAAAAGCGAATGTTGAACAATTTTTATGGGATACAATTGCATTGTGTCCGCCAGTCGCAAATCGGATGAAAGAAGCCAAATTAAAGACACCCGTTACTGCAACGGGTAATTTCTGCTATTCTGCATCGCATATGGCGGGTAATGGCTACCTTATTGTAGGTGATGCTTTCGCCTTTATTGATCCGATTTTTTCAAGTGGTGTATTACTTGGGATGGCGGGTGGCTTGCGTGGTGCCAAAATTGTTAACGAAGTGTTAGACAGCCCTGCAAAAGCAGAAAAATTAATCGAGGAATATGACCGATCCACTCGAGCGGCTTTGAAAACAGTTTCCTGGTTTATTTACCGAATAACCCAACCTGCAATGCAATATTTATTTATGGTCAGAGCTGAACGGCGTATCGCAAGAGAGAAGGGTGTCACGTCGTTGCTGGCAGGTGATCTGTTTGGTGATACGCCTATTCGTCGTCACTTACTTTTATTCAAGTTTTTTTATTACGCTCTGTTTTTGTTAGATTTTCGTAAGAATATGCGTGCACTCCGTAAGCGCAAGTTTGACTTACGAGGAAAACCCACCAAGGCAAGAGAGGCGAACTTCAACTTATAATTCGTGGGTGCATCGTACAAAGTGAATTTGATCTAATCTATTAGGTCATTCGCTAGCAAAAAAACCCTCTATTTCGAGTAATAAATCACGTCGACAAATATCACCGTTAACGGCTTGTATTTGACATTTGTTTCCAGATCGGGTTTGTAAGGTATCAAGGATATGGTCAGCGTGTTCGGGGTGACGAATGTATACCCGAATGGCATCTAACTCCGTAAAATCAGCGCAAGGTAATGCATACATATTATTAGCCTGATCAATTACAGTGTTGATGTTTGTCAATATTTCTTCCAATTGTGCAACATAGTCACCCGCATGGTGGGTTTCATGTCCAACAACACTGGCAGTCCCTGAAATATACAGGTGCTGGTTTTTTCCCCAATTTTTAAGCATTGCACGCGAAAAGCTCGGGCTTTTAGGGCCATAATGAGTAGGGTAATGGAATGCACTGACTTGTCGTGGATTTTCGATCTGAATGCCTGGCTGGCGCGCTGCTAAAAAATAAATCAACAAATTCCCTTCACGGCCACCGATTGCGCTTGCTGCAGGGAGTTGTTCTTCCAGGAAATGCCACGATGATAAGGCTTGGTGCCTGCCCATACAGAATGAGCGATATCGTTCTAGTTCCTGGTCTTTTTTATTGATATCCGGAAAGAGGTTCCACATACGTAACAGTGACGGAAAACCAGTGGTCTCCAGGGTATCATGTATTCTCTGGTAGGCAGATTTAGTGGCTAACGCTAGATTTTCATAAGCCGATTCATCAAGCAATAAATTACCAAATATAAACGTATCGCTGTGATTATAATTAACTTGTTCAAAAGAGCCGCTTGTCATGGGTCGTTCGCTGCGCCATACCTCGATGAGATCTGAACCTATTGTTGGTAAGGGAAATTCAAAATCAAGCGGATTATCTGTATTCAAAATTGCTTGGTTACCTGGGCGAATAATGGCAAAAATTTGTTCATCTCTGCGCAAATTTTCCAGGGCATCGGCAGGATGATATTCTATGCAGTATGGTGCATGGCTTGGCATAATGAGCGCTATTTCCGTTTTGTTCGATTTGACTGTTAAAGTAAATTCTCGAAATTATTGTAGGGTGTTTTAGTAGTGATTAGCTGCTATTATTGCATGGAAATTAATGTAAATCATTTATATGTTGGGTACTATGTTGGTTAGATATTGGGTAAAATTGATATTTTTTTTGGAGTTTTAATTATTGACACCGCTGGAACAAGAAATCGCAGAACTTATTATTGAAAACCTGAATATCGAGGATATGGCGGTGAGTGATATTGATCCGGAAGCCGCTCTATTTCGAGAAGGTTTGGGTCTGGACTCGATTGATGCTTTGGAATTGTCATTGGCAATTTCAAAACGATATGGATTTCAGATAAAATCAGACGACCGGAATATCCAACAAATGTTTTCTTCCTTACGTGTGTTAAGCAAGCATGTCGAGGTAAGTCGTAGCAACTGAAGCCTCAACATGCCAGTGCTGATAACCTTAATTCTGTGCTCTTACCCTATCGTTGTTCACCTCAGTATACAGTTTGGCCACGCGGTTTGGGCAGTCTATTTTCTCGCATTTCTTTTTGCTTTACCTCTGCCTTACTATTTAATTAAAATGCGTCGCTCAAAATGGTTCATTGGTGTATCGGTTTTGTATTCCATATTGATACTTTGGTTTGCCCGCGATCAGGCCGAAAACTTACTTTTTGCTCAACCTGTAATTATTAATTTTCTAATTTTTTTAATTTTTATTTCCACCCTCTTTGGAAAAGATACGGTGCCACTAATCGGTCGTATCACCCGACTTATAAAATCTGATGTTGCAGATGAAGTTATGGATTATTGTCGTTGGGTGACATGGGCGTGGACATGTTTTTTTCTATTTATCGCAATTGTTTCCTGGTTGTTGTCGGCTTATGCATCAATTGAAGACTGGTCATTGTTTACTAATTTTGTGGTCTATATATTGATTGGGTTAATGTTTATTGTAGAATTTATCGTAAGAAAAATATTGATGAAAGATCATATTGATCGCAGCTTTATTCAGTTCATTCGTGATTTGAGAAAAATCGATTATCGGCAACTCACCCGGCAATGGTGGTTATGAATTTATATATATCATTTTATAAAAATAGGCGCAACTGTTTGAAAATAAGCAGCGTACGATTTGGTTTATTATTGTTGTTGAGTTTACCAATTTTTCAGCTAAAAGCAGATGATACCGATATTAAGATCGTATTTGAAAAAATGGCTGCTCAAGCGCTTAATGATGTGCAATACGTAGAGAAAAAATACTCCGGCTTTCTTGATGATTCGATAACCCTCTCAGGCGTGCTACGTTACCGGCCACCCGATACCATTATTCGAGAACAAAAAACGCCTGAAGCGATGCGTATTGAAATCAAGGGTAATGTTGTTAACATACTTCGTAATGGTGAAAACAAGCTAGTTAAGTTGGACGGTGCGCCAGCACTGCAAGTGTTTGTTGATTCTTTACGTGCTATCTTGTCCGGCGATCTTGATAGCCTCAGGACCCATTATAAGCTTAAATTTTCGGGTAACGTGTTGTCTTGGAAAATGGTGTTACGCCCACGCGATAATAATCTGGGTGGTTATATTGACAATATAAAATTTGCAGGAAAACTTGGTCTGATAGAAAAGATTGAAGTTCATGAAGACGATGAAAACTGGTCGGAAATGAGCCTGGAGTCCATTATAAGTTCATCTCAAAACTCCTCTTCAAACAAATCCATTGATAACAACCTCGTTGATGAATCTAAATAGTCTTACCACGTTATTGTTGTGGCTGGGTCTTGTCATAATGGCAAGTTATCAGGTGTTAGTGAATACAGTCGTGCGTTCTGATATGAGCGTCTTTATGCCTCAAGTTGATAACAATCAGTTTGGTTTATTCACTCGAGATGCTGCAAACTCGCCAGCTGCACGAATATGGTTATTGGCCTTGCAGGGCGCATCACCGGGCACTTTGGCTCAAGCCAGTAAAAAATTTGCCAACGCTTTGCGAGATAGTGGTCGATTCAATAGCGTGTTGAATGGCGAGAATATCTTGTCTGATGAAGACGAAGCATTTTTAGTTAAATACCGTTATTTATTAGATCCTCAGGTTAACAAACAATCATTTTCTGTCGAAACACTGAAAAATGAATTAAAGGAAAGGCTGGATGAATTAGCTTCACCGATATCGCCTTTTTTAAAAAAGTGGTTGCCTTCTGATCCAACGGCGAGCTATCGTCGCGTGGCAAAGAACATGGCAGGGCAGTTTAGTTCGCCGAATTATTTTGATAATGTTTGGGTGACAGAAAACCAGGAGCGGGCTTTTATTATTGCCGAAACAAAAGTAGCGGGCCTGGACCTGGATGCACAATCTGCTGTAAAGACGTATCTGACAGATTTGCTGCCACAAATTACAGATGATAAAAACGTAAAATTGGCCTTCAGCGGTTCACCTAATATCGCTATTCAAAGCCGTGATAAAATAAGATCTGAAAGCAAACGTTTGTCTATTATTGCAACTGTGTTTATGTTGGGATTTTTATTTTGGGTGTATCGCTCCCCAAAACATGTTTTGCTGACTGCTGTGCCATTGGCCGTCGCGATTCTGCTTGCCACGGCAGTGGTCTCATTCCTGTTTAATGGTATTCATGGTATTACGCTGGCATTTGGTATTACAGTATTGGGTGTGGCCGTGGATTATCCGATACATGTGCTTAGTCATGCGAATAAAGAAAAGTCACTTTCGCACTCTATTCAGCGAATTTGGCCAACTTTACGTTTAGGTGTGATCACGACCATATTGGGTTATGCCGCAATGGCAATAACTGATTTTCCTGGGCTGGCACAATTTGGTGTGTTTTCTATTGTAGGTTTGTTAACTGCGGCCTATTTGACACGCAGCTTGTTTTCAGGCTTCAATTTAAAAGGGGTGGATACACCTCGTTTGTTCAATGTAACCGGGAAACTGGAGTTGAAACCAAGTGCTTTTGTTATCGCTGTAGTCTCCGTGTTATTTATATTGTTTCTAACTAGCACGCTAACAGCAGATGATTATTGGTCCGAAAATTTGTCAGAACTTTCACCCATTCCGAAGCGGGTAATAGATGAGGATCGTCACATACGACAACTTCTAAAGGTAGATCAACCGCGCTACCTTGTTACAGTGGAGGCTAAAGACCTTGAGGGCATGTTAGTCAAACAAGAAATACTTTTGCCTATTTTCCAACAAGCTATAAAAGATGGTGAGTTGCAGGCAATACAAATGGCTGCGCAACTGCTTCCCAGTCAACAACAACAAAAAGCCAGAAAAGCGCTTTTGCCAGATAAGGATGTTGTCAATAACAACTTAAATGAAGCCTTACAAGGGTTACCTTTTAAAAGCAATGTCTTTAAACCATTTTTAGTCGATATTGAAAATACAAAATCTATGCCGACTTTAAAGTATGCAAAAATTCAACAATCCGGATTTGGTTCGCGCTTTGACGGCTTGGTGAATCAGACAGACAATGGGGTGAGTGGTCTGGTACGTCTTATTGGGATAGAAAAACCTGACAAGCTGGCACAGCGCCTTCAACAAGCCTCGGTGGATGGCGTATTTTTTATGGATATTATGCAATCCAGCGGCGACTTGGTAAGTCAATTTCGGCAGGAAGCACTGACTCGAATTTTTTGGGCGGGCGGGTTAATGATGTTGGTATTGGCTATTGGATTACGTAACTTAAACAGGATGGTGCGTGTTTTAATTCCGGTTGTTTGTGCGGTACTGGTTGCTTCAGCAGTACCGTTGGCTCTAGGCGACAAGCTGAATATTTTTCACTTAATGTCGTTATTATTGGTTGTTGGCATTAGCCTGGATTATGGTTTGTTTTTTTCATATTCGTCAGAAAAAATAGATAATCATCAAACTCTGCATGCACTGTCAGTGTGTGCGATTTCGACTATAACGGTATTTGGATTATTGGCCAGTGCCACTATTCCGGTGCTTCAGGCGATTGGTTTAACGGTGGCTACGGGGGTGTTTGCTGCGTTTGTATTGTCCTGGACTTTTTCACGCAATACGTCTCTTATCTGTAAAAATTGAAGAGTAACGTCGTCACAAATTTTCGTAACAAATGCCCCTAACAGTCGTCCAGTTTTGCATGCTGCAATATTTTTACTGGAGCAAATTTTATTCAAGCGGTGAATTTCGAGGAACGATTCAGTCAGGCGAATACCGCCGTAAAATCACTTGATGTTCCCTATCAAATGGTAGTGGATACAATGGAAAATAAGGTAAGGTTTTTTTAAAGCAATTGTGGGTCGATCCCGGCGGTATTGCAAGAATATGAGAATCGCTTTTACAAACCAATATAACCTTGACGGAGTACTAGTTAAATACAGCGTTTTCTGTTTTCCGGTAGGCGCGGTTAGTATTGCGGCTGGAAGGGGCTTCGAAGTTTTTCGGGAGACAGGGGGCAATATTTAAAAATATATATGACTAACATACTTGGTAATTATGCGTGATTTCTTCATCTGCACAAATGTCCTTAACCGCGCAGACTTCGAGAGTATCGTAATACACTGCATTAGGTGAATCGCTGTGGTTAATATAGCGGAGTTGACATAAAACATGGATGCCGACCATGTCATTGAGCCATAGAACATGTTCGCCGTCTGTATCGGTATATTTACCTAAAATTGTCCCAATTACTGAATCAGCCGGAATAAATTTTTTTGCAAAAAGTCCTTTGCCGTGAATTGGGCTTTCAGCCACATATACTTTTGATTCCAACATGAAACTTTATATATTAATTCTTAGTATTAAACTTAGTAGTAAAAAGGCTTGCAGAGAATGAATTCACGATTGTATCTATTATCCCGCCAGGACGCCAATTGTCACCGCTAACTAAATTGTTTAGTTTATTTGGCGAGAGGTGCAACATAACACGCGTAATTTTTGTTATTTTAACTTAGTAATTAAAATTTTTAAATATTTCGCGTAACAAATTGTTTTGTAACTATAAATATTGATTATGTTATCTGCTGATCGCCTCACAAGAAAGCGGATGCGCATTAGTCTTATTTTCTATGGTAATATATTGTACAAATAGGGGGCTGAAAATCAGCGTCGATCAGCGAAAAAGCGGCAACAAACTCCTGGAGAAAATAAACAATTACTCATAATAATTACGACGAAGTGGATGAGCGCTGTCACCTGAAAAATATTCGAAAACGGACCGCTACTCCTCTGCGTATTGGAAGGCGGCGTATATTCTCAAAATCAGTTCTAATTTCAGTCGCCATTGTTGTTTTAAATATCGTTCTAGCTAATTCATATGGTGCAGATTCATATAGCTCAGATAATAATTATAACCTAATCGGCGAACCTATATGGCCCATACCTCCGCTAACTAATATTAACAAAGCGAAGTCAAGATTGGGGAAGCGGCTGTTTTATGACACAAATCTCTCTGACCAAAATAAACTTTCGTGCTCCAGTTGTCACAACCCGAGGATTGGTGGCGCAAGTCATGTTAAATTTTCCCTTAATACGAGTAACCAACCCGTTATCGTTAATACACCAACAATATTAAACAGTGTTTTTAACAGATGGCAGAATTGGAATGGTCGAATAAGTTCGTTTGAAGAACAAATAGATGATTCCATCACTAGCCCCACTTTGATGAATACAAGTTGGGAAACAGTTGTAAAAAAAATAAAACAAAATAATTCGTACGTCAGTGAGTTTAGTAATGTTTACCAGGATGATATTACACCTGAATATATAACAGATGCATTAATTAATTATATAAAAACATTAACAACGCCTAATTCCCGGTTTGACCGGTATTTGCTCGGGGAAAAAAATGCAATTACTGACGAAGAAAAGGCGGGGTATGAAGAATTCAAGTCTCATGGTTGCATAGCCTGTCATCAAGGTATCAATATTGGTGGAAATGTTTTTGAAAAATTCGGTATATTCGGCAATTATTTCAAAGACAGTGGTGAAGTCAATTTATATGACAAGGGGCGGTATAACATTACGGGAAGACAGCGTGACCTTTATGTGTTTCGTGTACCAAGCTTAAGAAATATAGAAAATACACCACCCTATTTTCATGATGGTTCAGCTGAAACACTCGAGCAAGCTGTAAAAATTATGTCTCGCTACCAACTTGGAAGTACACTGTCCGATAGAGATGTTAAGTTAATTGTGAAATTTTTACTCACCCTTACGGGTGAATACAGGGATAAGTTACAGTGAGACGTAAGAAAATACTAATATTGTTAGTTGGGTTAGCCATTATTTTAGCTGTAAGCGTACTGTTTATTAATACCCAGTCATTCGAAAATAGCAGTCATTCAAATATTATTGATAATCTACGAAAGATAAAGCAATACGACGCCATGTTAGATCGCAGTGTATTATCTTCGAGATATCAGTTGTTTCATAATTATTCAATAATTGATGAATATATTATTCAGTTGCGGGAATCAATTGATGAACTTGAGCGAAGTGTAATTGCCAAATATGCGAAAGACTCTGCACTCATATCAGATAACCTGGGGGAGCTTGCAAGTGCTTATAAAGAAAAAAATGAAATTATTGAGGATTTTAAAACGGACAATGCCTTGCTTAAAAATTCACTTAATATTTTTTCGGGTGGTGTAAATGAGTTTATGTCAAACCAGGAAAACAAGGTGGAAATTAACAAGTTTGACATGCAAGATCTGTTGCATAATATTATGGTCCTCAACATATCAAGGGATAAAAATGAGAAAATAAAATTATTGGAACAAGTGTATGCGTTTAAAAATTATAAACATGGATTTAACGTAAATGACACTGTGGATTTTGAAAATTTATTGAAACATGCAGAAATAATTATTGAAAAAAGGGAAGTGCTGAACAATTCAATTGATAATATACTTCAAAGTAGTATTAGAAAATCCAGCACTGACCTGCAAAGATACTATCTTGAATACTATAAAAATCAGCAAGTCATTGGCGGGTATTTCAATGTTACCTTATTTGTATTTGCACTTATCCTTATTGGTTTTATCATCCGAATACTTTTTCGAAACCAAAAATACGCAGACGATCTTTTTAGAGAGAAAGAGAGTGCTATTGTGACTCTCCATTCTATTGGTGATGCGGTAATAACCACTGACTCCGTTGGTATGGTTACTTACCTGAATCCAGTTGCCGAAAAACTGACCGGTTGGAGCACCCGTTCAGCCAAAGGTATGCTATCGACCAAAATATTTAATGTTGTCAATGAGCACAGTCATTTACCTATAGTTGATCCGGTTCTGCAATGTATTCAGGATGACAGTATTGTGTGGATATCCAATGAGTCTGTTCTAATAAAAAAGGATGGTAATATTTTTCCAATTGAAGACTCAACAGCACCGATAAAGGATCGGGATAACAACACGATAGGTGCAATAATCGTTTTCCATGATGTCAGCAAGGCGCGCTCTTTGAAACGTGAACTGGAATGGCATGCCAGTCATGATCCACTGACTGGTTTAAGTAATCGCCGCGAATTTGAAAATCGGCTAAACAGGTTGTTAAATTCTTCAAAACAGAATGATTCACGTCATGCTTTGCTCTATATAGATCTTGATCAGTTTAAAATTATTAATGATACATGTGGTCATATAGCCGGCGATGAATTACTCCGACACGTGACTTCATTATTGGCGCTATGCCTTAAATCTGACGACGTTCTGGCGCGACTTGGCGGTGATGAATTTGGTGTGTTATTGGAAAATTGTAGTCAGGAAAAAGCATTTAAAGTTGCCAGTGACATATTAAAAAATCTTCAGGAATTTCGCTTTGTTTGGAAAGAAAATATTTTTCTAATTGGGGGGAGTATTGGCCAAACGACTATTTCACGGCTAAATAGCAACTCTATAGAAATATTACGCAACGCAGATACTGCATGTTATGTAGCAAAAGACAAAGGCAGAAACAGGATTCACATATACGAAGAAAGTATCGACATAGCAAAACATCAGGGAGAGATGAAGTGGATTTCACGTATTACCCAAGCTCTTGAACAAGACAGGTTTGTATTATATAGACAAAAAATAAAATCTTTCGATGATGATAGGAGTGATCACTATGAGATTTTATTAAGAATGATAGATGAAAAAGGTAATCTGGTGTTACCGGGTCCCTTTATTTCCGCCGCAGAACGCTACGATTTAATGAATACAATCGATCAATGGGTGATTCGAAAAACATTTTCTAATCGAAGTGAATTATTGATAAATGACAATACAGTTTATTCTATTAATCTTTCTGGGCAATCTTTATCAATTGAAAATTTTCTACACTTTGTTGTTAAACACTTGAATGAGTCTGGTATAAAACCGGAAAAAGTATGTTTTGAGATTACAGAAACGGCTGCGATAACCAATCTTAGGGGCGCAATGCGGTTTATCAACACGTTAAAAAAAATGGGGTGTAAATTTTCCCTGGATGATTTTGGTATGGGGTTGTCCTCATTCTCTTATTTAAAACAACTACCGGTCAATTATCTCAAAATAGATGGAAGTTTCATTAAGGATATTCTTGACGACCGCATGGATTATGCAATAGTCGAGGCCATCAATGAGATTGGTCACGTACTTGGGCTTGAAACCATCGCAGAATTTGTTGAGTCAGAAGAAATATATTACAAACTGAAATTGATTGGCGTAGATTATGGACAAGGCATTTTCATAGAAAAACCCGAACCATTTGAATCTGTTATTCAGAACAGGTTAGTTCACTAGCTTAACAATTATTTTACAGAATAGGCATTGCATCCAGACCCTTTGTTAGGTTTTATATTCAGTTCCTATTCGCTAGGTTTTGTATTTGACGATGGAATCAAATCTGTTGGTATCAATCCAAACCAGCGCTCTGGTTGTGATATGCAGGACTGAAATAATTCGATGAAATGAATCTGGTATCGGCGTAGATATTTATCTTTTTGATAGGCGATTTTAGTTTGTTCCCATGGAAAAAGGTGGCTCAGGTCTTTTTGAATCAGATCACCGTCTTGATCAGGTGTGTATGCCATACTGGCAATAATACCTGCACCCATGCCTTCGCGCACGTACGTTTTAATAACGTCAGTATCAGATGCGCTGAGTACAACACGGGGTGTGAGTCCAGCTTCAGCAAACGTGGCGTTAAATGTACCTCGACCGGTAAACCCGTATTCATAAGTGACGACAGGATAATTGCACAATGCTTCTAGTGTTAGCTCATTTTTTAATAATGGATGTCCGGGTTTGACGATAAGACTGCGGTTCCACTTGTAGCAAGGAATAGACGTTAGTTTCGGTTGTGCGGCGAGAGCTTCTGTGCAAATAGAAAAATCAACAATGTTTTTCATTGCTAACTCGACCAATTGTTGTGGTCTACCCTGATGAATTTGCAAATCGATCTTTGGGTAATCACGATTAAAAGACCTGATTACTGGTGGCAATATATAACGTGCCTGAGTGTGCGTTGCCCCTATTCGTAACTGCCCTTGATTGTGTTCTACATGCTCACGGCAGGCTTCCGTGATATTTTGAGTGTCAGCCAGTATACGTTCAGCATAGTGATGTACGGTTTCGCCGACATGCGTTAACCCGACCAATCGCTTACCATTTCTGGTTAGTAATTGAGTGCCCAGCTCTTCTTCAAGTAATTTTATATGTTGTGAGACCGCAGATTGCACCAGAAAAAGCGCCTTGGCTGTGCGGCTTACACTGAAGTCGTTTTCTACCAGCGTGATAAGGGATCGGTATTGACGTAGTTCCATATCGTGTTAGTGCCTATCGGATTGTAAGTGATCATCGCGAGAGTCGCCTCAAGAGTCCATTTTTTGATCATTTTAGGCGCGGCGCTTCCGCGTCCTGCTCTCTCAAGTCGTAGTCAGTAGCTGCACATGTCGCAGCAAACACTATAATATCATAAATATTGATATAGATTCAATATAAATCATTTTACATGATTTGGTCCTGAGTTAATACTCTCTACTTTATCCGGTTTTATCTAGCATTGTTAACCCAACGCATAAATAACCAGCGCATAAATAATAAAGCAATTATAACACCCCGGTACTAACACAAATAAAGGGCGACATTAAATATGGGAAATACAAGGTTGCGCAATATTACTTCACCGTTAAAAGGTGAGCAATTGAGTTCTTTGCAAATATTGCTTGATGAACTGTCACCGATCCAAACTGCGTGGGTGAGTGGTTACCTTGCCAGTTTTAATACAGATGGCGCGATAACACATAATGAAGTAGAAGCCTCTGTTAAGCCAAGTGTAAGCGAAAAAATTACTATTCTGTATGGTTCGCAGACGGGTAACGCGCAAGCGATAGCAAGCAGTCTTAGTAACAAAATAAACTCTGAAGGACTGCAGTCACAGGTGTTTTCGATGGATGACTATAACGTCAGGAAACTAAGTAAGGAAACCTGGCTGTTATTGGTCGTTAGCACCCACGGAGAGGGTGAACCGCCGGAAAATGCCTTTGCACTTTTTTCATACTTGGATAGTAAAAGAGCGACGCGATTAGAACAGCTCAAATTTGCAGTACTGGGATTGGGCGACTCAAGTTACCCAGAGTATTGCCTGGCGGCAAAGAATATTGATAGCCGACTGAGTGAATTAGGGGCAACGCGTTTATTTGATCGCCTGGATTGCGATGTTGATTATCAGAGTAGTGCGGACTATTGGGGTGATAGCGCGATAGAAAAACTTAAAGGTTTAATTTCGACGCGCAGTGCGAAAGTGGTTTCTCTGCAAAAAACGACCAGCATATCTTCTGCCCAAAATTTCAGTAAGGAATCACCTTACAGTGCGAATCTATTGATAAACCAGGAAATCACGACACGCGATGCTGGGATTGAAGTACGTCATCTTGTTTTATCTATTGATCCGGATTTGTGTGATTACACAGCAGGTGATGCGTTAGGGATATGGTTTAAAAATGATCCTGAATTAATAGACAGCGTGTTGTCAACGCTTGAAATAAATGGAAGTAGCCTGATTAGTATAGGTGGTGAACAATTAGAATTACGACAGGCGTTGACAGAACGGCTTGAACTGACACGCTTGCACCCAAAAGTTGTTAAAGATTGGGCGATGTTAGCTAACCGCGAACGCTTAAATACAATTGTAGCAGACAAGAACAGTTTGAACGATTTCATTAATAGTCACCAGGTATTGGATCTTATTACTGAATTTCCAACAAAAAGCATCGATGCCGATAAATTCGCTAATTTACTGCAACCACTGAGCCCCAGGCTTTATTCGATCGCCTCTAGTCCCGTTGAATATGACAATGAAATTCATTTAACTGTCGGGGTGTTACGGGGAGCGGCATGCCAACAAGATAATCAAAGAGAGCAACTGGGTGGTGCTTCAGGATACCTTGCCTATAGACTGGAAGAGGAGTCAGCTTTAGATGTCTATCTTGTAAAGAATAATTCATTTCGTTTGCCTGTTGAAAAAACGCGGCCCGTTATAATGATTGGTGCTGGTACCGGCATCGCTCCGTTCCGGGCTTTTCTTCAACAACGTGAAATTGAAGCTGGTTCTGGGGAAAATTGGCTGGTGTACGGAAATCGTCATTTTCACAATGATTTTCTTTATCAGATTGAAATTCAGCAATACGCGCAATCCGGGTTGTTAACGCGAGTGGATCTGGCATTTTCCCGTGATCAGGAAAATAAAATATATGTCCAGCAGCGTCTTCTTGAAAAACCATCTGAGCTATTTCGTTGGTTGGAAAAAGGAGCGCATGTATATGTATGTGGATCAACGCAAATGGGAACAGCAGTACATGATGCGTTGACCAGTGTGGTATCAACCGAAGGAGGATATAGTGTTGAACAAGCTGAAGATTATCTGAACACACTTCGTCTCGAAGGCCGTTACCAAAAGGATGTTTATTAATGGGTGAAAAAAACGTACGAAGTAAAAATGAAACAATAAAAGAAAACAGCCAATATTTGCGTGGTACGTTGCAACAAAGTATAGCCAACGAAATAACTGGCGGGTTAGCTGTTGATGATACTCAGATAATTAAATTTCATGGTTTTTACCAACAGGATGACCGTGACTTAAGGCAACACCGAAAAGAGTTATTGCTGGAACCCTATTATAGTTTTATGTTGCGTGCACGACTGCCGGGTGGCGTATGCACGCCGCAACAATGGCTTACTATTGACGAAGTGGGGCGTTCGTTGGGTAATGGCACATTGCGATTAACTACGCGACAAACGTTTCAATATCACGGCATTCTGAAACGCAATTTGAAAAAAGTGGTGCAAGGAATTAACCAGGTTATGATTGATTCGATTGGTGGTTGTGGTGATGTTAATCGAAACATTCTGTGTAATGCGAACCCGTTAGTGTCGGAATTACACAGTCAAACAGCCGATTGGGCAAGGAAAATAAGCGAACATTTGTTACCAAAAACCCGCGCATATCATGAAATATGGCTTGACGGAGAAAAAGTAGAGAGCAGTGAAATCGAGCCAATTTACGGTGCGACATATTTGCCAAGAAAATTTAAAACGGCGATCGCTGTACCTCCCTATAATGATGTTGATATTTTTTCTAATGACCTGGGATTTGTAGCCATTGCTGAAAATGATCGACTACTTGGGTTTAATGTGTTGGCGGGCGGCGGTATGGGAACTAGCCATGGTGATAAAACGACATTTCCCAGGTTAGCAGACGTGCTTGGTTTTGTAGAAGCGCCACATATATTGAGTGTTGCTGAAGCGGTTATTACGACACAACGTGATTACGGAAACCGCGTCGAGAGAAAATATGCCCGATTAAAATACACGATAGAAACAATGGGTTTGTCAGCTTTTCGGGATGAAGTGCAAAAACGTGCTGGGGTACAATTTAAAGATGCGCGTCCGATGGAATTTATCAGCCATGGTGATCGACTTGGATGGGTAGAGGGTGCAGATGGACGATGGCACCTGACGTTGTATATCGAAAATGGTCGGCTGGCAGATGGTCCTGCTGGCTCTCATCTATCGGGGCTTCGCCGGGTAGCGCAAGTGCATCAGGGGGATTTTCGTATTACGGCTAACCAAAATTTGATTATTGCCAATGTTGATGCCAGTGATAAAAAACGTATAGAAGACATTGTACGACATAATGGTTTGCTCGTTGACGAGTTGTCTTCAATAAGAAAAAACAGCATGGCTTGTGTTTCATTCCCCACGTGCCCTCAGGCGATGGCAGAAGCAGAACGTTATTTTCCTGCATTGATTAGCAAGATCGAAAATATTGCCAAACAATATTCACTCGATGATACCAATATAGTGTGCCGAATAACCGGTTGCCCTAATGGATGCGCGAGACCCTTTTTAGCAGAACTGGGGTTTGTCGGTAAAGCGCCCGGGCGTTACAACGTGTATTTAGGTGGTGATGGAAACGGTTCTCGTATTAACAAGCTCTATCTGGAAAATGTAAATGAAGCCACCATATTGAGTATGGTGGATGAATTATTCCAACGTTTTAGCAAGGAGCGCCATAGTGGTGAACGATTTGGTGATTTTGTAATCCGCGTCAAACTGGTTTCGGCTGTGATCAACCCGGTAACGGACTTTTATTCGTCCTAATAGAGCAACTAGTGGATAATAAGCAAACAATTAAGGTAATATGATGACTATCAAAAATGTTGACTATTATACAGTTAATGAAAAATCAAAGAACCTACTTCTAGCTGAAAACGAATTAATTGAAAAGAATGCATGGTTGGAAAATCGCACTGCTGAACAAAGAGTGCGTTGGGCACTAGAAAACTTACCGGAAAGTCATTGTTTGTCATCCAGTTTTGGAATTCAGTCTGCGGTCATGTTACACATGGTTACCCGTTTAATACCTGACATTCCAGTAGTGCTGATTGACACTGGTTATTTATTTCCCGAGACCTATTTATTCATCGATAAATTAGTCAATCGGCTTGGTATTAATCTAAAAGTATATAGACCTGTGTTATCTCCGGCGTGGCAAGAAGCACGTGATGGTCGTCTTTGGGAAGCGGGTAAGGAAGGACTGGATACATATAATAAATTTAATAAAGTGGAACCGATGCAACGCGCATTGCGCGATTTAAGTGTGCAGACCTGGTTTGCTGGTATACGCCGCAGTCAATCTGAGTCTCGCGTCGAAAAACCCGTATTGGAAGCCATCAAAGGTGGGCGTTTAAAAGTCCACCCTATTGTTGATTGGCATAACAAGGATGTTCATCGGTATTTATTGAAACATGACTTGCCTTATCATCCGCTTTGGGAAAAAAATTATGTTTCAGTCGGTGATATACATACCAGTCAACCGCTAAAGCTTGGCATGCGAGAAGAAGAAACACGTTATTTTGGTTTGCAACGAGAATGCGGATTACACGAATAGCACTAACGCCCGTTTTCAAGCATCTTGGTAAGTCACATTAAGCAATAAAAGGTTAGGGTATTGAGTAAGCTGGATGCAGATGATTGTGAAATCCAGATTATATGCCACTATAAGAATAACACGTTTCATGATGTCGCAGGTGACGTGGATTAAAATCCCATAAATAGCTTGAGGCAGTTACGTTGATTTTTTATAATATTTCACCGAAATGTCTACAATTACAAGTTTTAAACCACTCGTTGGTAAAAATGCGAAGGTGCTCATTTTAGGTTCTATGCCTGGCGAAACATCGTTGGAAATGAATCAGTATTATGCGCATCCACGTAATTGTTTCTGGTTTATTTTAAGTCAATTATTAGGGTTTGAGATTACTTCTGATTACCAAACAAGAACGAAACTGGTAACGAAGAGAGGTATATCCATTTGGGATGTTTTGAAAACCTGTAGCCGCAGTGGCAGCTTGGATTCTGCAATTAAACCCGCATCGGTGATTGTTAATAACTTTGATTTGTTTTTTTCTGAAAATTTTGCAATTAAAACTATTTTTTTTAATGGTGCTAAGGCAGAAGAATTATATAAAAAGCATATTCTGCCGGATATTTCACCTGAATTCAAAAAATTGAAATTGTATCGACTTCCTTCTACCAGCCCAGCATTTGCTGCAATGCGTCCACAAGAAAAACTAGTAGCGTGGAATATTGTGAAAGAAAAACTTGAAGCGCAACATCACATTAAAAGCCTCCTAGTGCATTAATTAATGGGTAAGTTACAAATCATCTTTTCATCGAATTGAATATTTGTTTCTTCCTGGTTTCTTGCCGTTTGTTGTTCTTGGTAGTTTAATTGGCTTTGGATGTGTCAGATAATTTGGATTATTTCATAATGAAGATCGCTACGACGATATAAATCGAGACTTGACTTCAAAACAAAATCTTTTCATTGTCAGTAAGATTGAATAAAATTCTTTTTTTTCAATAACTTAGTATCTGATGCTAAAACGTGATGAGTATATTCCTATTTGTTCTATATATATAGTTTTTTAGTCTTTTAACATTTTCGGAAATTTAATTAAAATAACATACATATCTTTTGCATTGGAATTTTATTTCTATCGATATATCAATTACTTAGAGATCTAGGGTGCGTAGTATTATGGAGGAACGTTTAATCTCGGGACTGATTGCAGTCTCTTTTTTTTTATACCTCGATTTAGACAATGCTCACGCAGCTAGAATTTCTGATGTAGCAAATACCAAGCACAATTTCTCCGCTACTTATTCACCGCAGTTACCTACCGGACAGAGTCGTGTAGTTTCGGCAACAACTGAGTCACAAATTTGTGTTTTCTGTCACACCCCCCACGGTGCGGCGGAAACACCTGGTCCGTTATGGAACCGTGCATTGTCCGGTGCGGTGTATGATACGTATAGTTCTGGTTCGTTAGACGCAGCGATTGGCCCGGGCGCCCCGCTTCAACAACCTACTGGTATTTCAAAACTCTGTCTTTCATGCCATGACGGGACGATGGCCATCGGTGCGGTTAATGTCTTAAATGGTTCCTTCACCGATCAGATTGGCACCACCGAGGACATTGCGATGACAGGGACGAGTGCGGGCGGCACAATCGCAGAGGGCGCTGGCAGGCTCACAGGGTATTCGCGTTTTATTGGCACTAGTTTAAGCAACGATCATCCGATCTCAATGACCTATGATACTGCTTTAGCATTAAAAGATGGTGAAATGCGTGATCCAGCGGTTGAAGACTACATTGGTACACGTGTTGCAGGTACGCGTTCGCCGATTATTCCATTGCAAGATGATGCGGGCGGTAACGGTCAAGTGCAATGCAATGCATGCCACGATCCTCACATACGGGACGATACGCTGGACCAAAATATAAAATTTCTACGACTCAGTCGATTGCAGGCCACAAGACCGGCGAATGTCGCTTTTAATCCAGGCAATCCAGTGGGTGAAAACGGCGATATTATCTGTTTGGCGTGTCATCAAAAAGCCGGTTGGGTTGACTCTGCGCATGCAAACCCGGATGTCGCCGATGAAATTTACTCCAATGCAGCGGCTAACGTGCGTGATTTTCCGCTGGGTACACGGGTGTGGGAATCCGCTTGTCTGGCTTGTCATGATACTCACACCGTACAAGGGGCACGTCGCTTAACGCGAGGAGGCACTGATGGCCCCACCATCAGTATCGACGGTTATCAAGTTAAACAAGGTGGGCGTCCTGCCATTGAACAAACCTGTTATGCGTGCCATTCATCTGATGGGGGTACATTGACTGCACAAGGACTCGGCACGGACGTGCCGGATATCAAAACAGATTTTACCACTCTCGCAACGCGTATGCCGATCACCACGGATGACCAGTCGCATGGTGCCAATAGTCCTGAAGAAGTACACAACATTGGTGATGCTCCTGGTGTTCCACAAGCCGGGGCAGACTTTATTGAATCTAGCGCTCGTCTTGCAAATAGACATGTAGAATGTACCGACTGTCACAATCCACACCGGGTGATAAAAAATCGGCGTTTCAATAATGATCCTTTTAATCCTGATCCGGCTGGGACACATGCACACAATAATTCTGATGTGTTGGCATCGCCCGAAGGCAGGCATTCAAATATTGCCTCAGGTGTATTGCGGGGTGCCTGGGGTGTGGAACCGCAGTATAGTTTTACAGACTTCAACTCTTCAACGATAGGAATTACCTTTCAGATGAAACGCGGTAATCCGCCGATTGACGGTCTTACAGATGCTAATCAACCCTATGTGACGCGTGAATATCAGATTTGTCTAAAATGTCATTCCCATTATGCTTACGGGGAGAACCCCCCGTTATTAGGTACATCCGGTGGCGGCACATCGCCGGGTACCAATGGCATGGTGCAATATACGAACCAAGCCCAAGAGTATCAGTCGCCAATAGAACATAAGGGAGGGAATACTGCCCCTACGCCAAGTGGTGCTTATGTGGGTAACCCACCAGGGCAAAGCTATTCGGTAGATTACCAAAATAACAATCAGCGCAGTTGGCATCCGGTTTTACGAGAAACTGGTCGTACCGCGTTGCCCGGCGGCGGCGGCGTGCGTGATGCAGATGCAAATAACTGGCGCCCACCATTTAACCTGGCGGTTGGAGACCAGACGATGTACTGCAGTGATTGCCATGGCACTAATACCCAAATGGGTACTGTTGTACCGGATATGAACGCTGGAACAGAAAACGGGCGACCGTGGGGGCCGCACGGATCAGAAAATAATTTTATTTTGAAAGGGCCTTGGAGTTCTCAGACCGGTGCGGATGCGCAGAGCCATTTATGTTTTAAATGTCATGAATATGATCAATACGCTAATCTAAGCACTGTTTTTGCTCAGGACAGCGGTTTTCAGACGAAGGGCTTTTGTATGAACTGTGGGGGCTTCTCCTTGAATAATCTTCATATCTACCATGCACAAGTAGTATTCCCTTTTCGTTGCAGTTATTGTCACATAGCGGTTCCACACGGATGGAAAAATAAAGCTTTTCTTGTCAATCTTAATGATGTTGGCCCGGAAGCAGGGTTGCCCGCTGGTACTCAAGTACGTAATGGTGCCCCTGGATTTGGTGGTGGGCCTGGCTTTTCTGTGCCAGCGTATACAGAGGGACCTTACTATAATCGCGCCATATTAAAAGTAACTTCATTTGCGACAAGCGGTAATTGGACACCAGGTAACTGTGGTTCCGCAGGTCCGCCTGGCAGTCAGATGACGGGTGTAAATTGGATGGCCTTTGGTTCAGAAGCGTGTATGGTTTTCCCTTAATTTTTTACCTTAATTAAAGTGATAATATTTCGTTACAGTAACTGCAACTGGAAGCACGCTAAAATTACGGATTCTCGTTTTATATAATTATGCATAGTTGCATTGGATTTGTACCTGCAATAAAAAGAATAACCGTCTACCTATATTTGAGTTTATTGGCAATAGCTTGTTCAGCAAGTTCTGTAAACGCAGAAGTGCCAACTGTGCCGCTGTCGGTTATCCAATCCTTTTCACAACAAATAACACAATCCATAGTAAAGCCCTTAATAAGAGAGCGCGCCACGTTTTTATATAGTGTAAACGCATTTGATAGCAGCATTGCCGGTTTTCGTGTCGATACAAATAACAATGGAAAACTAATACACAATGGTCATTGGCCTACAGATCAGTTTCCCACTGCTGTTATCACCCATCCTTCCGGTCGTTTTCTATATGTTGCTTCCAAAGTGTTAGATGAAATCGACATCTATCAGATAAATCCTCAAAACGGTCGATTAAAGTTATTGCAAGGCAAATCAGTTAAAGCAGGGCGCGCCCCTCATCTATTTACCATGGCCCCAAGTGGCCAATATCTCTATGTGGCTTTACGCATTGGTAATATCGCTGCTTTTAAAATTAACAATAAAGATGGCACATTAACGCCTGTTACGGGTTCGCCTTTTTCTGCTGAAAAACGAACAAGATCGCTCGTTATTCATCCCAGCGGTCAATTTGTATATGCTTCAAACGCACATTCTAATTCGATAAGCGCATATCGAGTAGATGCCAAGTCGGGAGCCTTGACGTCCTTGCCTAAAGCACCCTTCGATGCGGGGGATAAGGCGCCAATGGGGAAATTTATGGACCCCATGCTTGATATGCCGCCTGAAGCGGGCGCCATGCCGTATTATGTCGCAATTGATCCAACAGGCGGGTTTTTATATGTTACAAACTGGAATGCGGCAAGTGTGTCGGGATTTCAGATAAATAAAGAAACAGGAGAACTATTACCGATAAATGGAAGTCCTTTCAGAACGGGTTTCAATCCTTATGTTGTAACGGTACACCCTTCTGGTCGATACGTTTATGTATCCGGTTATTCTCCCAATATCATCTCGGCCTACAGGATAGAATCCACTACGGGTGTTTTAACACCGATTAGCGGTTCTCCTTATGAGTCCAAAGGCGACTTTCCGATTGCAATTCAGTTCGATCAAGAAGGAAAAACCGCGTATGTGGCCAACTACAGGACTAATAATTTAGCAGTATTTGATGTTGATCTTCAGTCAGGTGTTTTAAACTTTACCGGCCTGGTTCAAACACGTTCAGGACCACGGGACCTAAGTATTGCTGAGGGTGCTAATATTGTCGCAGGCGCTGGCTTAACCGCAGCCGCAAAAAAAACGACAGAAGACAATCATTATTTATATATCATCGACGCTGCTACTGATACGCTTACGGCATATAAGAGAAATCAGGGTGCCGCTAAGTGGCGTAAAATCGCCAGTGTGCGTACCGGAAAAAATCCCAGTGCTATCGCTATACACCCATTATCAAACCTTATCTATGTGACAAATCAGGCGTCAAATAACATTTCATCTTTTTTACTGAATACCAAAACGGAGAAATTAATTCCAATTGAAGACGCGCCTTATTCAGTAGATCAATCACCGAATGCGATTACTGTTGATAGAAATGGCCGTTTTTTGTATATAACAAATCAAGACTCAAATAATATGTCAGTGTTCGAAGTTAATACTGAGAACGGAAGATTGATTCAAACAAAGAGTATAAATCTTGCTTCAGGCCCGAATCCTTCGGCTATTACCATTGATCCCGCTGATCGATATGCGTACATCTTAAACGCCGGTGATAATTCCATATCCTTGTTTAGATACAGAACAGCGAGCAGTCCGTTGATTGACAATTTGCGCAGGGTAGGTGGTGTGTTTAAAACGGGAGACAAACCTGTTTCACTGTCTGTCAATTCGAGCGGAAGATTTTTGTATGTGGCGAATGAAAATTCAAAAAATGTTTCCGCATATCTAATTCATTTTCAGAGTGGGTTTTTACAGGAATTAGAGGGGTCACCCTTTAAAACTTCAGGGGCGCCCGTTTCGCTGCTCACTCACCCTGGAAAAAATTACCTCTATGTGTTGAATCGCGATTCAAAAAAAATAAGTGTTTATAAAATCGATAAATTCAACGGTGGTCTGAAGCAGGTTCAATCCTTGTCATTCATTGGGGGAGGGGGACGCCTAACAAAATTGAAAATTAGTCCAAGTGGAGAGTTTTTGTATTTATACAGCAATGTCTCAAATCGTTTACAGGTCTACGCGATCGATACAAACACAGGAAGATTAAATATCGCTTTCACTGAAACCATGAAGATAACTGTTACCGATATCGCCTTTGGCAACACCGCTTTGCGATGAAGTAGGTTAATGAAACCAACGATTAAGTTATTAATGTCCCTACCTACTTCCTCACTTGCGTTTCTGCTTTTTTGATATTGGCAAAGTCAGAACATAATCAATGGTTATTTTAACCCAGCTTCGCAACGCTTTTATATCATTTAGCATCACCTTTGGTAATACTACATAATCTTTTTTAATTGGCCCCTTAGGAAAATAACGTAGATTTTTTGTGCCTTTCTCTTTCAATAATCGCTCTCTTGATTTCTCGGGCAACTTTATAGCAAAACCAATCGGGGTTAAGGAAATACAAATTCTTCCATTGGCATAAACTGCCGCACCACTAAAGAAATGTTTACACTCCAAATTAACGTCTTTAAACCTACGGGCTGTTGCTTGTTTCATTATTGACGATAATTTTTCCAGGTATTCCTTAGCCATATCCCATATCTTCCGCGTTAATTTTTTGATGGGCATTGAGCCTCCTCCTTCAGCTTAGCAATTTTAATTAAATCGGTACTAAAGTTTTTTGCCCATAATGCCTCTAAACTTTCCCAGTTTACAATAATTCATACAAAACAATGATTTAGTCCACAGATATGTATGGTATGTTTATTCTGTTGCTGTGACATGTTTATCATATCGCCTTGACAAACTAAGACGATTGTCTTATTTTGAGCTCAGAAACTAAGACGCTTGTCTTGGTCATTGGGAAATTCATGCAGCGAGTTATTTGAGGAGAATAAATATGTCGGCCACCCATTCATTGTTTTCACCACTACAACTCGGTTCGGTGGAAATACCCAACCGAATCGTTATGGCGCCTCTGACCCGAAACCGGGCAGGTGAACATAATGCACCACGACAACTGAATGTCGAGTA
>CAZZJI010000050.1:0-24695 GCA_964654485.1 uncultured Gammaproteobacteria bacterium
ATTACCGAAGTCAGAACACAAAGAGAAACAAGAAACTAAATGCGGGTACCCTACATATGCAATGGTTCGATGTCGTAATTTTAAGCATTATTGGGATTTCGGCGGTCATCAGCTTAATGCGTGGTTTTGTTAAAGAGGCGATGTCATTAGCAGGCTGGCTAGTGGCAATTTGGGTCGCACTGACCTATTCTGATGCGTTGGCGGGTTTGCTTACTGAAACAATTTCCACGCCATCAATTAGATTTATCGTCTCATTTACTGCTCTGTTTGTGCTTACCTTGCTTTTATCATCCTTGGTCAATTATTTGATGTCACAGCTTGTTATAAAGACAGGTTTAAGTGGCACAGACCGGATGGTCGGTGTTCTTTTTGGTGTCGCCCGTGGGGGTGCTGTCGTCGGTATACTGGTTCTATTGGCGGGGTTGACCGCATTACCTAAAGACGACTGGTGGCAGCAATCACAACTTGTTGGCCATTTTCAGCAAATGGCAACTTGGGCAAGCGGACATCTGCCACCTGAAGTGATTGCTAATTTAACGTATGATTAATTTCCTGCTCCCTGCAAAGCTCTTTCCAAAAGAATAAACTTATCTGTCTTTAGTTTAAGCACTTGGTGTCGTCCTAACAACCGTGTTTCGCCGGAGGATTCAGGTTATAATAGCGCTCTTTAGTTCAGTACTCACAGCGAGGCGTCGTTAATGTGTGGCATTATTGGTATTGTTGGCAAGCGAAATGTAAATCAATCCATTTATGACGGTTTGATTGTATTACAACACCGAGGCCAGGACGCGGCAGGTATTGTGACGGATGATAATGGCCATTTTGCTTTGCGTAAGGATAACGGCTTTGTTCGCGACGTGTTTCGATCGCAACACATGTTTCGCCTAAAAGGCCATATGGGCATTGGCCATGTGCGCTATCCCACTGCGGGGTGTTCCTCTTCAGCAGAAGCCCAGCCTTTTTATGTGAATTCACCCTATGGTATTTCTTTGGCGCATAACGGCAATCTAACCAATGCCAATGAGTTAAAAAAAGAGGTTTTTCGAGACGATCTTCGCCATATTAACACCGAATCCGATACGGAAATATTACTTAATGTTTTTGCTCACGAGTTGCAATCTGTCGGCAAGCTGAAGCTCGCAGTTGACGATATATTTAAAGCCGTTGAAGGTGTACATCGACGTTGCAAAGGGGGTTACGCGGGTGTCGCAATGATTGCCGGCTATGGCATTGTCGGGTTTCGTGATCCGTATGGTATTCGTCCCGTTGTATTTGGAAAGCGCGAAACTGATCAGGGTACTGAATATATTATTGCTTCAGAAAGTGTTGCAATTGACTCACTGAATTTCGAGTTGATTAGAGATATCGCGCCAGGGGAGGCCGTTATCATCGAGTCGGATGGCAAATTGCATACACGACAATGCGCTGAAAACCCGCAGCATAATCCTTGTATATTTGAATACGTCTATTTCGCCCGGCCGGATTCAATAATAGATGGCATATCGGTCTATAAAGCACGATTACGCATGGGTGAACATCTCGCTAAAAAAATTAAAGAACAAAAACCGAATCATGGCATTGATGTCGTCATCCCCATTCCTGATACCAGTCGCACATCCGCTTTGCGGCTGTCAAATAAATTGCGGATAAAATACCGTGAAGGATTTGTTAAAAATCGCTATATCGGCCGAACATTTATTATGCCGGGTCAACAGGAGCGCAAAAAGTCGGTTCGACAAAAGCTCAACGCGATTGACCTTGAATTTAGAAATAAAAACGTCTTGCTGGTCGATGATTCTATTGTACGAGGTACAACGTCCCGCGAAATTATACAAATGGCGCGTGATGCTGGTGCCAAAAAGGTTTTTTTCGCTTCCGCCGCGCCGCCGGTTCGTTATGCGAATGTTTATGGCATAGACATGCCATCAGTGAATGAACTTGTTGGTCATGGGCAGGATGTAGATCAAATTAGCGAAGAAATTGGCGCAGATTGGCTCATTTATCAAGACCTTGGTGACCTTATCTCGTCAACCAGCCATGGAAAGTCTAAAATAAAGAATTTTGATATATCCGTATTCGATGGTAATTATGTAACGGGTGATATCACATCAGAATATCTGCAACAGATAGAATCCATTCGTAACGATAACACCAAACAGCAACAACAAAAGCTGGAAGCGCAGGAAAGCGAAATCGGCATCCACAATGGTGCGTAGAATGGTGTGAATAGTGCATCGAAATAAGTTGACAATTTCAAACTAATTCCCTAATCTAACTCTATGCGCCGATTTGATTCAGCTTGCGGGCGCAATACAAATTCAGCTAAAGAGAGGGCAACCTGCTTTAGCTAATTTTAACTAATTTCTTATAAATAGTTTTATAGATGGCTAAGCGGGTTTTTTTGTGCCTGTCTGCTATTCACTTAAAATTTATAACTACTTTTATTTGGGTTTAAGAAAGGGCGGTGCACTTATGTCTAATAAATTATCCAACAATAGTTTCAACAACAGCTTGGATTCACAGGGTTTTAATACACGTGCCGTACGTGTGGGCCATTCACGCACACCGGAAGGTGAGCATAGCGAACCTATTTTCCCTACATCCAGTTTCGTATTCGAAAACGCTGCGCAAGCGGCCGCTCGTTTTAGCGGAGACGAACCCGGCAATATTTATTCGCGTTTTACTAACCCAACAGTCAGGAATTTCGAGCAACGGTTGGCGTCGTTAGAGGGTGGGGAACGTGGTGTAGCGACCTCTTCGGGCATGGCGGCCATACTGGCAACGTGCCTGGGCCTGTTAAAAACAGGTGACCACGTTGTTTCATCGCGCGCAATATTTGGCACGACCGTCATACTGTTTAATAATTATTTAGGAAAATTGGGCATTGATACTACCTTTGTACCGTTAACCGATTTATCCGCCTGGGAACAAGCAATTCGACCCGAAACGAAAATACTCTTTCTGGAAACACCTTCAAACCCATTAGCCGAAGTTGCAGATATTGCTGCATTGGCTGATTTAGCCCATTCTAAAAATTGTCTGTTAGTCGTCGACAATTGTTTTTGTACCCCCGCGTTACAGCGTCCACTGGAATTAGGCGCGGACATCATTGTTCACTCGGCCACAAAATACCTGGACGGGCAGGGGCGATGTACTGGTGGTGCTATTATTGGTTCAGAGGAGATTGTGGGTAAAGAGGTATACGGTTTTCTAAGAACATGCGGTCCGACCATGAGTCCATTCAATGCATGGGTTTTTCTTAAGGGGTTGGAAACATTACAATTGCGAATGAAAGCACACAGTGCAAGTGCGTTAGAACTCGCGCATTGGTTGCAGGGTCAATCAACGATAAAGCAGGTCAATTACACCGGGCTTGAATCGCATCCTCAATATGTTCTGGCTAACACGCAACAAAGCGCACACGGTGGGGTATTATCGTTTGAAGTCCCCGGCGGACAAGAAGCCGCCTGGAAAGTAATTGATGCCACTACATTTTTATCCATTACTGCCAATCTGGGTGATGCAAAAACAACAATTACACACCCTGCGACAACAACACACGGGCGTTTGTCTGTGGAAGAGAAAGCGACGGCAGGTATTACAGATGGACTCATCCGAGTTGCGGTCGGGCTGGAAGAGGTAGATGACATCAAGTCAGATCTGGAAAAGGGAATTAATGGACTTACAACGCGATGAAAATTAGAATTAGGTAAACCTGAAAGACTAAAAATAAGGCAAAATGTTTTCTGGTATTAAATACTAAATGGACTTTTTTTAATATCAATTGTTATCTAGCCCGAAGGGCATTCTACCAAGACGCAGATAAAACCGGCACAAACTGACAGACAAATAAGGACAAGAAATGAACGCCGATAAAGACATAGATTACGGCCCATTAACAGAATTAATTGGAATTTGGAAAGGCGATGAAGGTATCGATGTTGCACCTGAACCAGATGGCGCTGAAAATAATCCTTATTATGAAACCATTACCTTCAGCGCCATCGGTGATGTCAGCAATGCTGAATTGCAGGTATTAGCGGCCATTCATTATCGCCAAATCGTTCAACGCAAATCAAACGATAAGGTGTTTCACGATGAAACTGGCTACTGGATGTGGGATGCGAAAGCTAGGATCATTATGCATTCCCTGGCCATTCCCCGTGCAGTGAGCGTGCTTGCTGGTGGAGACCACAATGGTGAAAAAGAAGATGACGGCAGTATTGTCTTAGAAGTTTCCGCAGGCCTTAACAACAAAGACTGGCAAATTATTCAGTCACCTTTCATGCAGAGTAATGCACGTACTACAGAGTTTCGTCACCGGATCACAGTAGGAAATGGTAAATTATCGTATTCGGAAACGACAATTGTAGAGATCTATGGAAAGTTATTTGAACACACCGATCAGAATGAATTAATGCGTCAGTGAATGAAAAATGTTCTAACAATCACCTGCAATTCGGACAGCAAAAAGCGCTGCTTTAATATATATAGAGAAGGTAATGAAGTATCACGAGTTTAAAAGTAAGGAAGTTAAAAATACATTTAGCACTTTTCCAAAAAATATTAGTGAAAAATTGTTGTTTCTTCGTGAATTGATTTTTCGTATTGCGGAGGAATATGATGAAATCGGAGAGATTAACGAGACCCTGAAATGGGATAGTCCAAGTTATTTAACGAATCAGCCTAAGAGTGGCACAACTATTAGGCTATCTAATATTCAAGCATGTGAAAATAAATGCGCTATTTCTGTTCATTGCCAAACAAGCTTGGTTTCTGAGTTCAAAGAAGTCTATCCAGAACTGAATTACGATGACAATAGGAGTATTATTTTAGATATAAATAAAAAATTACCAATTGAAACGATAAAACATTTTATCTATTTAGCTTTAACATATCATTATAGAAAAAAGCATGGTATTGGAATATAAGGCGCAAGTCATTTAAGTTCGAAGAAAGTTATTGGAGTCTACCCGTCGAATTATGAATAACATATTAAGCATGTTTGCTATTCTGTTTGTCTCATTAGCTGCATTTAGTGGGTTAATGTATGTGCGGCAGCCCGGCATGATTTTTTTCCCAATAAGTGAACTAAATGAAACTCCTAAGGATTGGGGGTTTGAGTATGAAGATGTTTTGCTGGTTACAAAAGACAATATACAACTCCATGGTTGGTTTATACCGCATGAAGGGGCGCAACGTACTTTGCTTTTCTTTCATGGAAATGCGGGCAATATTTCGCATCGAGGTGACTCTGTAAAGATTTTCAATCGGCTTGGTCTTAATGTATTTATTATTGATTACCGTGGTTATGGAAAAAGCCGGGGTAAACCGGGAGAGCAGGGCATGTATTTGGATGCCGATTCTGCCTGGCAATATTTGACGAATACAAAAAATATTGAACCCGAAAATATTATCATATTTGGCCGTTCACTTGGGGGTGCTATTGCCGCAAAACTGGCATCCGACGTGCGAGCGGGCATATTAATTCTGGAGTCTACCTTTAGTTCGGCTAACGATATGGCTGAGTCTATTTTTCCACTGCTGTCTCGCTTTATTTATATTCGCTTTAATTTTAATAGTGAGGAGCGCATAAAAAAAATCACCTATCCTGTATTGTATATTCACAGTCCTGATGATGAGATTATTCCGTTTCGGTTGGGTGAGAAAATATTTCGAGCAGCGAATGAACCAAAGATGTTGTATAAATTAACAGGTGATCATAATGCAGGCTTTTACCTTAGCCAACCGAATTATGAGCAGGCGCTAGACAAATTTTTAACTCAAAATGAGTAATCCAGATAGTATGACAACATGCAGTGTAGAACAGTTAAACAATAACTTTTCATTCGGCAATGGAAACCACACTCTCCGTTTTATAGCGGGTAAAGGCGATATCCCGATAATTGAAATACAAAATGATCAGGCGAGTGCCACTATCAGCCTGCAGGGGGCGCATCTTCTGAGCTGGGTGCCCGCAGGAGAAGAAGAGGTCATCTGGCTATCGGAAGACGCAACATTCGTACCTGGTAAGTCAGTACGAGGCGGGGTGCCTGTTTGTTGGCCCTGGTTTGGGGCTCATGAAAGTAATGTATCCTATCCGGCACATGGCTTTGCTCGTACTACATTATGGCAGGTAACTAATACACAGCAATTATCGGCGGGTGAAACACAAATTACATTCAAGCTGGATACCAGTGAGCTTGATGATCATATTCAGAACATGTGGCCAACGGCAACTGTTGCTGAATACACCTTAACGATCGCTAATACCTTAACAATCGAATTCACTACATTTAACAATAGCGATCAACCCATTACCATCGGGCAGGCACTGCATACCTACTTTAACGTTGATGATGTGACTAACACTTGTGTGTATGGATTAGAAGGCAAGGACTATCTCGATAAAACAGATGGGTTCAAACGTAAATTGCAAACAGGTCCGGTTGTTATTGAAGCAGAAGTTGATCGAGTGTATTTGCAAACCGCAGATGATGTCATCATCGATGATAAAAAAAGAAAAATAGTCATTAAAAAACAGGGTAGTCGGTCAACGGTTGTCTGGAATCCCTGGAAAGACGTTGCAGAGAGGATGGGTGATTTGGGTAAAGACGGATACTTAAAAATGCTGTGTGTTGAATCGGCAAATGCCGCTGAAGATACAGTTGACATCAGTGCAGGTGAAAGTTTTAAATTGCTTGTGATTTATGAAATTGGCGGTGCTTAATGGGTTTTACACAAGTAGGGAAGACCCATCCGCGATGGGTAAAGAGTGCATAAATTACAATTTTCGGATATTATTGCAAACGATTTGATTTTTTTATTTACCCGATGACTCAATGAAGCTACTTATACGCAATCTCGCGCGCGCTACTACAGAGGCTGAACTCCGAGCTATGTTTGAAGCTTACGGTGCTGTGCAGTCTTGTTCTGTGGTAATGGATAAAGAGACGGGCAGTTCCAAGGGCTTTGGTTTTGTTGAGATGCCCAAGCCGGGTGATGCCAAGGCAGCAGTGAAGAGTCTTAACGGTAAAGATGTGGCCGGAAACAGGATCCGTGTTAAAAAGGCCGATTTGAAAAAAGATAAAGATATATAATGGTAGTACTGGTTTAAATGGATAAACAACGCAGTCAGGATCCGTTGCACGGCGTGACATTGAAGATGGTGGTTACGCGGTTGCAGGAAATATATGGTTGGGAAGAATTAGGTCGTCGTATCAATATTAAATGTTTCACTAACGATCCGAGTATATCCTCCAGCCTTAAATTTTTGCGCAAAACGCCTTGGGCACGGCAAAAGGTAGAGACGCTCTATTTAAATGCTAAGAATTAAATGCTCAGATTTAAATGCCAAGTAGCTGGAGCTAATTACTAACTTACTCATGATATTAAGTACATAATATCATGTCGCATAATCTATGTACTTGTTAGTACGGGTTATCCAGCTTTTATAGTGCTTGTTCAAGAAAAGAGTAGAACAGAAGATACTGGTACTCTTTTCTACTGGTACTCTTTTCTTGAGAGATCACATACTTTGCTTTGCAAAGACGTGGTTTACTTGCATTTTAATTTTGTGCTAACACCGGATATTTTACATTTGTTGGATTTACATCGGTGGCCCACACCGAGTTCGCCGACTGTACCGCAAACCTCACCTTTGTCAAGTTTTTGCTTACAACTGTTTTTCTTTAGGTCGAGTCCTTTATCGCACCAAAAGCCTGAGCCACAGTTATTATCGCTGTCACAAACACAAGTGCCTTTTGTGCCATCAATACTGCTGCATTTACCCTTGGAACAGGCTTCGTTGACATAACAATAATCACCCATAGAAACAGAATTGGGTGTATAACAACGACCGGCTTTACAATGACCAGATTGACAGGTTCTTCCACCATCAACCAGCGCACATGATTCGTTGTCGCTTTTTAGTGATTTACAGGTGTTCTTGGTGAAATCCAACCCTTTATTGCAGTATTGGCCAGTGCCGCATTGGTTATCCTGGTCACATACACAGATGCCATTGGTTCCATCAACAGCATTATTACACTTGCCTTGTTTGCATTGATCGTTAACGAAACATGCGTCGCCCATATTGATTGAAGCAGGAGTGTAACACTTGGCAAATTTACAGTGTCCTGATTTACACGCGTGGCCACCACCAACTAAGGGGCAACTTGCTCCGTCATTCAGTAATGCCCGGCATTTATTCTTTGTGAAGTCGATGCCCGCATCGCACCATTCGCCGGTTTTGCATTCGCTGTCTTTGTTGCATGCATTTTGATTTGTAATATACCTCGATAGCGCTATAAAGTGGTATATTGTTCTGGTTTCTCCAGCGCCTGTTGTGCACATTTGGTATGTGTCAGTTGAATTATTGTTGTATTGCGTATGTTCACAGGCTTTTACCTTATTATCGTTACTATATTCATCATCTAGACCAAAGGCATGGCCAACTTCATGAAAATAGGTGCCATTTGTCGTCATAGTGGAAAAATTATTGAACTGTATAATATTCGATTTATACATTTGATTGCTTTTGTAAGGCATAAATTTATTAGCAAATCGAATCGTTAAATAATCGCTGTCATCCAGCATGTTACGTATTTTGGCAGTAAAGGTTTTTTCGTTAACTCCTTTGAGTAAAAGTTTAAGCGTGAAGTTATTTGGTGTGCTCCAGTATTTTTCCGCTACACGAACAAAGTTATCCAATACCCATTCCTGCGGTTTAACTTTTTCTACTTTTGTTGTGCCGGGTGTTTTAAGCCAGTATAAATCCACAGATTTTTTAACACGGCAACCTTCATCCCAATTATCACTTAGTTTCAATGTGGTGACGTTGTATCGGTATTGTATTTTACCCAGGCTGATATGCTTGTTTTCTTTATCTCGCTTATTTGAGTTTTCATCGGTTTTACCTTTATATTTCTCTTTTTTTCCAGAGAAATATGTTGATGTAGTGCAAAGCGTTTCGGCTATTGGTTTGGCTGTAGTTTTCAGAGTATTTGTCGCTAAATCTACTTGATCTTTCTCATACAATGTCCATGCGGCGTAAGAGTCATTCACGCCGCCGATTTCTTTACTCGATTCAATACTGGTAGGAGTTGAAACAAATCGATAACCCATATAAAAGTCGACTCTGTCTTTCACCACTTCGTTCATGATTGGGTTATAGGGGATGATCATGGTCCATAACCCTTTTTCTTTACTGAGAATGTATGTGTATTTCAACTGACTGGCAATATTGCCAAAGAAGTTATATTTGCCACGAATAATTTTAGGTTCTAGCGTGATTTTTAGTAACTGATTTTTTAACTGTTTATTACCAGGATTAGATAGGGCATTTGTTATTTCCTTCCCCTTGGTATCACGTTTACGATTACATTCCAATATGATTTCGTTCCATGTTCGATTTCCATAGTATTCTGTTTCCTTCATTATTTTATTTTCATAGAAATCAATCTGATCCTTGGTTTCTTGAGTGGTAGACAGGTCGCGGACTTTTGTGCATAAATCCGCTTGTGCCGTTGATGTTATTAATAATCCACCAATCACTACTACCATCAATTGCTTTAGAATAATCATATCTAGACCTCCTTTTATTGTTATTTGACAGCTTGGTAACGGCATAGCATAAATTAGTAAACTCAGCATCATTGTCTATGTCAACGATGGTTTTACAAAGCTTCTACCAATATAGATATTCCCCCTATTATTAATTAAGAATCGGAATTAGGCTTGGCTAGGGTTGCTGGTTGCTTGGATTTGCTTGCTTTTAGAATGTGAAGAATTACCAATTAAGAGATTGTGTCGCATTCACGATAGATTGAGTTATCGGTTGACAAAACGTGCACGTACGCCTTTAGATAGGCGATTTTCTTATATTTTTCACATTAAGTTGTTATATATTTCACTTAAAACATGATATTTGCTAGAATGCTGAGCTTTTTAGAGGGTATCCATGTTTCAATTAGGTCGTGCCAACCGGATTTCTTTCCAAAATGAATTACTCTCAGGACTGACAGTTGCACTGGCACTTGTGCCAGAAGCGGTGGCCTTTGCATTTGTCGCGGGTGTTGATCCCTTGGTAGGCCTTTATGCTGCTTTTATGGTGGGATTATTGGCTGCAACATTTGGTGGTCGCCCTGGCATGATTTCCGGTGCGACTGGGGCGAT
Source organism: uncultured Gammaproteobacteria bacterium (assembly GCA_964654485.1). Taxonomy (GTDB): domain Bacteria; phylum Pseudomonadota; class Gammaproteobacteria; order SG8-11; family SG8-11; genus JAADIM01. The sequence goes on from CAZZJI010000050.1 coordinate 10,177, forward strand.
GGCAGTTGTTATGGTCTCCCTGGTTGCTCAGCATGGTGTGGAATATCTTTTTGCTGCGGTTGTTCTAACGGGCCTGATACAAATAAGTGCGGGTCTGTTACGCCTGGGTAAGTATATACGCATAGTGCCTTATCCAGTGATGCTCGGTTTTGTAAATGGTCTTGCCATTGTTATTTTTCTTGCCCAGTTGCCCCATTTTCAAGTGAACCATCCTGATGGTAGTTGGCAGTGGATCAGTGGAACACCTTTATGGATTTTTCTTGGTTTGGTTGTACTGACTGTTTCTATTATTCATTTTTTACCTAAATTGACCAACATAGTTCCTTCTTCTTTAGCCGCAATCATTGTTGTTTCTCTGCTGGTTATATATTTTAATATTGATACCAATACGGTCGGTGATTTGGCATCAATAGAAGGTGGTTTTCCCAGTTTTCATCTTCCTGATATTCCTTTTAGCTGGGAAACCCTGATGATTATATTGCCTTATTCCATTATTTTAGCAGCCGTGGGATTGATTGAATCATTGCTTACTTTAAGTTTAATCGATGATATAACGAATACACGTGGACGTGGTAACCGTGAATGTTTGGGGCAGGGGCTTGCTAATAGCGTAACTGGACTATTTGGTGGTATGGGTGGTTGTGCCATGATTGGCCAAAGTATGATTAATATTAATTCCGGTGGTCGCCGCCGGTTGTCTGGTATTTCTGCTGCGATTTTCTTGTTATGTTTTATTCTGTTTGCGTCTGACTTGATAGAAGCGATTCCGATGGCGGCACTAGTTGGCGTTATGTTCATTGTTGTTTTCGGTACTTTTGAATGGTCTAGCCTGCGAATTATGGGAAAGATTCCTCGTGCGGATGCGTTTGTTTTGGTGTTGGTTTCTGGTGTGACGGTGTTGACTGATCTTGCCGTTGCCGTGGTAGTCGGTGTCATCGTGTCTGCCTTAGCTTTCGCATGGGAACATGCAAAACATATTAATGTGAAAAGTTATGAAGATGAAAAAGGATCGCGAGTATATGAGCTTAACGGACCATTATTTTTTGGATCGGTAAAGAATTTTCTAGATCTGTTTAATCCAGAGAATGACCCTGAAGATGTTATTATTGAATTTCAAAATTCACGCGTTGCAGATCACTCCGCGATTGAAGCCATCGACAACCTTGCAGAAAAATACATTAAAGCTGGAAAACGACTGCATTTGCGGCATTTGAGCGAAGAGTGCCGAAAACTCTTAAAAAATGCAGGTGATCTGGTTGAAGTCAACGTGCTGGAGGATCCGCGTTATCGGGTTGCAGATGATGAATTGGCTTAGGGGAATAGTTTTTACTTAAATATATTGATGTGCCGCCAGCTTAATCGCATTTATATCTGGGCGTGGTCAGTACTTATATCCAAGTAATAATCTTTAATATTGCAATGTATGCTTATATGTTCTCTAATTTAAAGAAGATCAGATATACCCCCCGCCGCTCTTTTTACATCTAGAAAAATCAAACCTAATTTTGCTTTTGGTTTAGCTAATACGGTGACCACTGCTTCATCACCTGCTTGCGTCATTAAAACGTATCCGTTTTCACCTTTAATTAAAATCTGATCGAGTCGCCCGCGAGTTAATTCGGCTGCAGTTCGGTCACCGAGTGATAACATGGCCGCGCTCATTGCGCCCATGCGGTCTTCGTCAAGTGAGCTTGGTAACGCGGAATCTATGATTAATCCGTCAGTGGAGATAACGGCTGATGCTTCAATGTCAGGTGAGGTTCCGTTTAGCTCGTTTAAAATCGAACTAATCATTTCATTTCTCATTGCTATGACTCCTATTATTGTATGTTCTTAACATAAGTATTAAGTTGTGTAATTAATTTTTTTACGTTTTAGTTTGCTCTTTAGAATCATATGCCGCTGCCAAGTTGTCAAATAATACTTTGCTCATGCCAGTGATAGACAAAACGCGATTTAGCACTTCCGAGACCGATGCCTGATATGAGGCTTGCATAACCAGCAAAGAAAATCCGAATGATGCATTAATCGCACTCAAGACTTCAATAGATTTCTCAGGTTCGTCCGCATATAATTTTGAAACAATAAGGATAAGTTCATTTGTTATCAGTGTTATCCCTCCAGACATGAATTCAACGGGTAAGTTGACTTGTACATGCACATAACCAACTCGATACATTGCTTCTACATAGGACTGATCATATTTACCTGAAAAAACTGTTTTCAACCAGGCAAGGTGAGTTAGTTTCAAATAATCGATTTTTCCTTCAATAAAAGGTACCGCTTTTGGCACCTTTTGCAGATTGGCGTAAAATCTATCTGTTACCCCGGGTAAGTGGGGCATTATTTTATATCCCGCTTCGGCTAATATTGCTTCTTTTTCAGGCGTTAATTTTGAAAAAAGCTTAGCGTATTGACCTATTTGTTCAAAGTCAACTGCATCAGACATATTATCCTCCTCTTTATCTAATTAGCGATGATTATGGGCGCGTGAACTTTTTATCATTAATAAATAAAAAGTTTATTGTGGTTCGCCGTAACGAATGCTCAGCGCCCAAATCAAATGGGTGAGTTCCGGTTGATTCAAACTGGGTGCGCCGCCTATTGTCAGTACAAATCGGTGCTGACCTATATATAGTGGCCAGAAACCTATTTGACTATTACCCGCGGCATCAACTAGCGCCCAGGCACTGGTTTGTAAATCCAAATTGTTGCTTAATAAGCGCAAGTGACGTTCTTGCAATGAGGCAAGGTCAGCAGTTAAAGCTGAAAGTTCATCAACAAGTTGTTGCTGAAAACCGCAACTTGCGAGATAAAGACCCTGGTGATCAGCAAGTAGCGCGTTACCTTCGACTGATAACGGTGCAAGTAGGTCAGGTAATATATCTTCGAGTACGTCACCAGGTACTTTTAGCGATGAATCCGTTCCCTGGAGCCAGCCTTTTGCTTGAGTACGCCTGAGCAAATCCATGGCATCTGTGTCGTTATCTGATTTGGTCCAGGTTTTCAGATCCTCTAGCGTCAACAATGGGCTTTGTTTGTATCGCAAAAGGGTGGTTAATAACGTTCTGCATGGGTCCGGTTGGGGGCGGGATACTGCAAAATAGGCGCCCGCCGGGGTAGGCATAACGTAGAGTCTGTCGAGTCTATCGACAGATATTTCAGGGCTTTCGGCTTGTTCTTGGTGCATCATTATAATGAATGATTATTGGGACACAATAATACTAGGAAATATATAAAGGAAAATGTGTAATTAATCTTACATAATAGTCTTACACAATAAAAATACAATAAAAATATCTACGTTATTTTTATTGTCGTGATGACCGTACTTTCCTTAACATTTTTTTGAACAGACCATCTTTTTTTAACGCTTGTTTTTTTATATATTTATCCATACCGCCTATCCTGAATTCTGGTTCAATATATAAATTACTGAATTTTAGCAAATCGAGCGCCCAGGCAGCACTTAGAAAGATAAATACTTCACGTTGTGGGATGTCTAGCGTTTGTGCCGTCATCGAAAGGGTGCAAGGCTCTTCGGCCCACAGTGATGCTATTTTCAACGCATTGGCAGATAATTTTGGTTTCGGAATGTTAGGCATTTTCCCCAAATACATATGTCTGTTTAAATCCGTTCCTTCAGGAATACGGCCTTGCGATGCCCGGGTAGCCAGTTTCCACATAAAGGGGTCGTAGTCAAACAACAAGCCGTCTTCCTTACATATTTCATCAGATGAATCAGACAACATTAATATTTTTATATTTTCTCGTGTTATAGGTATGCTACTGAGTGCAAACAATGAGCGTTCACTTACTGCTAGTGAGGACTCAGAGCCAGGTTTTAAAAATACTTGCTTTGTTTCATACATAACAATAATTGACAGTAATGACCCTTGTACCAGTACATTTTTTTTACTTAGTTGTGCCAGTTTAAATGCTTCTTTCAGATATCCCTGAAGATAGCTGCCAGGGTTGTAATATATTCCTTCTTTATCCTCAATTTCTGAATTAGTGTTGAGGTTTGTGTGTGTATCGGGGGAAGTGTCTAATTCTTCTAATCTTTTTACTGCATCTTCAATGTTTAGTTTTATAGGTGTAGGTAACAAATTATCTTTTGGTAAACTTAGGTTTTGATCTTTAAGATTGAAGCCCCCATCCATTAGCGGTACTTCATTAGAAGTAGCGTTGAGGGTTTTTTTCGTATCAGTATCTGAATCAGTAACGTTTTCTTCGGTTATATATTTATCTACATTTTTATCGAACATAATTTCGGGATTTATTTTTCCTATCTTTATTGTTGGATTAGTTGCAGGAATTAAATTAATTCGCCGGGGGGGGGGTGTTTCCTTTATCAGGCTAAGGACTTTAGTGTCAGTGTCCAAAGTGTTATTAGTGCTGGGAATGCTTTTTATTTTCTTTTGCGCTGATTTTTTAGTATTTAGCTGCGTCATATTTTTTGCGGCAAGATTTCCGTTGTCAGTTCGCCTGATTTTTTCTACCAACGAAAGAGAACGTTTGTCGGGTCTCGGTGCTTCGGAATTCCTTTTATTTTTCTGATTTCTATCCATTTGAATATTATTATTATATTTCGGAATATTGTCTGAAATATTTGCAGATACATTACTTTTTGAAATAATTTTTTTTGAAATATCTTTCTTGATGCCAAAAGACTCTTGCACTTTTTTATTTGTTTTTCGTATTTCTTTTTTTTGTGGTTCACTGCCAGAAATGGATTGCAATTGCATTCGTACCGCATTCAGGGCACTTCTTAGTAATTTGCTGTCGATAGGTTTCCGTAAAAATACACCATCTTCAACATTGGACTCTTTAATTGATTCTAATATGGTGGGTCTGTCCGGGTATTTGTTACGATAGTTTTTCCATACCTGTTTTGAATCATAGATATCCATATCTATTATACTGACATCGGCGTTTTTATCATCAGACAAAACATAGCTGTCCATACAAGGACCACGAAAAAATATGCGTAATGCATTGATTGACTGTTGATTCAATCCGATAGTTGATACACGTAAATAATTATCTCGTTTGGCGATCATTTTTCCCTCGACTATTTCATTAATTTTTCAGTGATTTTCTAATATTATTTGTGTAATAAATTTGATATATCTAATTTTGATACATCAACTGATGCATACTATAAAGGTTGTTACAACAGGTGTTCGGTTAAGCGCGTTGTTCCGGTCAAGCCCATTCCGAGTACAGAATAACTGGCCAATGGCATGACGGTTAATCCGTTTATTCCCTGCTTTAACTTTCTCTTCATAGCGTCATATCTGTGCTTGGATAGTAACGCTTTTGATCTACCTAGCATTCTCGTTTTAAGTGTTTTTCCATTTTTTCCAACAGCGATAAATAAATCCAGTAACGCGCTGTATGTTCCTTCCTTGTCTTGTAATTTTATGTGCAGGTTAATTCTTTGCACATGGTTTCGCAGGTCAGCAGGTGTTCTTGCAACACGTCTTGCAAGATAGTCTGTCGTTTTTTCTCCCCAGTCACCTGGATCCAGGTCTACAGAACTGGTAGAGGGTATTAAGAAGCTCAATTCAATGTCTGAAACACAATCAAACGCACCACAAGCAGACGATATATCGAATTGCAAAGGTGGGGTATTTTGTGACGAATTTCCGTATTGTAGACTTCCTAATGCCATAGATACACCATGATTCTTAACCAAACCTGAAATTAAAACTGCATCGTGTAAGTTGAAAGTAAAGCAGCAGTTTCTTTGTGTTTCCATTATTATCGGATAGTCTTAACAAGATATTAATTATTAAATTTTATAAAAAAATGTCTATAACCAAAGTTAATCAAAGTTAACTAAAAAGCTCGGATGTTTTGTTATAGTTGTAACCAACTTCGTGTTGTATATAAAGTAATTATGTATCTAAAATAATAATTTTAGTCGGCGTCGAATCGGTAGCGGAAAGTTATTATTTATTATACAGGATTACAAATTGCTAGATCGCTATTGCATTGTTGATATTCTTTTAGTGTGTGATTTACCTTTACCAGCATGTGATATAATAAAAGCACACGTACATTATTGTATTTCATTTTTGAAGTTACATATTTTCCAATAGGGATGCCTTCTAATTTTTTTAGTGTTAGTGCGGCTATTTTTGGGGGTGGAGAGTCAATTGCAGAAATCAGAATAGTTTTTATTTCTTGTTTGTTGTGTTGCTATTCATCCGATGTTTCCAGGCGATATGTAGATGATTTATTCTACGTCCCCAATATTGTCAAATTGAGTTTCAAGAATGCGTTTATATTCATCATCCAGTGTGGAAAATGATATGTGGCACTTTCTTTTCTATGGAGAAGCTGGATCAATAGTAATAGTCACCAAAGTCCCCGCGAGACTCACTATCGGAATCACTCGGTTTTCTTGAGACATAAAATAATTTTTTTGTACGTAAAAACTTCCCGTTATTTTATTTCACACCATTATTTGTTCATAATATAATTAATATATGGGTTCCTCGGCCTCTTTATTGATGATGTATTGGGCTATTTAAAACTCATGCGCATCAATCCTTTGCTCAAAAAATAAATACCTAACCATAAATGTTGTCTATTCAACTTTTCCACTCTCAAATGGTCAACACTGAAGTAATCAAAATCAGCCGCGTACAGTCGCTAAATAGCGGAGCGTAGAGGTTATCCTAGGTGAGCGTTTTTCCGTCTCTGGCCGCTTCTCTGTCATTTTACATAATTGAGACGGGTATAATTATGCTTATAATTTAACGTAATTTTCGCGTTCTGAATTTGCGGCCTTTGATATTACCTTCGCAAAGAATCTTTAACGCTTGTTTTGCAACGGGGCGTTTTACAGCCACATAAGCATGGTTATCAGTAATATTAATTTTGCCGACTTGTTTGCCGGGAAGTGAGGTGTTTGCCGTTAAGGCGCCCAAAATGTCGCCTGCGCGAACCTTGTTTTTGCGACCACCATTAATACACAGTGTTACCATGGATGGCGTCAGTTTGAAATTTTCCAATGCTTTTAATGAGGATGTTTTTTCAATTCTGACCTTGCTTTTTTGATATTCTTCTATCGCCTCGACTTTGCGTAGTTCGGAAGCCATATAAATACTTATCGCTAGCCCTTTATTACCTGCACGGCCTGTACGTCCAATTCGGTGAATATGTATTTCAGGGTCATGTGGTAACTCAAAGTTAATCACAGCTTGCAGGTCTTTAATATCGAGTCCGCGTGCGGCCACATCTGTTGCAATAAGTATCGAACTGCTTTTATTTGAAAATTGCACCAATACTTGGTCACGTTCTATTTGTTGAAGATCGCCGTGCAAAGCTAGGGCATGGAAACCCTGTTGCCACAATGTGTCAGTCAATTCCTGGCATTGTTGTTTTCGATTACAAAACACCACAGTGGACTCCGGGCGATAATGTTGTAACAAAGCAACCAGTGTTTTTGTTCTTTCTCCTTTTTGAATTTCATAGAAAACCTGCTTTATATTTTTATAGTCATGCGATGTTTGCACACGAATATCAACAGGATTTTTCTGGATGGCGTGACTGATCTGTTTTATTTCATCGGGGTAAGTTGCAGAAAATAACAAAGTTTGTCTTTTATCTGGTGTGGTCGTAATAATACGCATGATATCTTCATAAAATCCCATATCCAGCATGCGGTCGGCTTCATCCAATACCAGTGTTTTTAAACTATCCAGTTTTAAAGACCCTTTTTCCAAATGCTTTAATATGCGTCCCGGTGTGCCGACGACAATGTGGGAACCATGTTCCAGCGAAACTAATTGCGGGGCAATTGGTTTACCTCCACACAACGTGAGAATCTTGGTGTTGGCCATGGCTCGCGCCAAGCGACGGATTTCATTACTTACCTGATCGGCTAATTCACGTGTTGGACAAAGCACCAGTGCCTGGGTTGTGTATTTTTGTGTTTCGAGATTGTGCAACAAACCTATGCCAAATGCGGCCGTTTTACCGCTGCCTGTTTTTGCCTGTGCCAGTACGTCTTTACCGTTTAGAATAGCGGGTAAACTTTGTACCTGGATGGGGGTCATGACCTGGTAATCCAGGGACTGGATATTGGCTAAAAGCTCAGGCGATAAAGGTAGTGATGAGAAATCAGTAATTGTCACGTGAATATCAATTGTTGCTGCTTTTGCTTTTTGGGAGGCCTATGATAGCATCTTTAACTGGTGTACGCTGCCTATACTTTTTAGATTTGGAATCTGAGCAAGGTAAGTGCTTTTTTTGAGTCAGCCTTGTTAAACCAGCTAAATAAAGTTGAGAGATGCAACTAACAGACGTCGTTATCATTGGTGCCAGTGCTGCAGGACTGATGTGCGCAATAGAAGCCGGCAAACGTGGCCGCAAAGTCATCGTGCTGGATCATTCAACTAAAGCCGGTAAAAAAATCTTGATGTCCGGTGGAGGTCGTTGCAATTTTACTAACTATTCAGTGAGTGCCGAAAACTACATTTCACACAATCCACATTTTCCCAAGTCTGCATTAAGTCGTTATACTCAATGGGATTTTATTGAGCTGATTAATAAACACCGTATCGAATTTCACGAAAGATTGCACGGTCAGTTGTTTTGCAATAATAGCGCAAAAGATATTCTCGCTATGTTAATAACCGAATGCAAACAGGTTGCTGTGTTACTACAGCTGAATACCCGGATTGATGCTGTTAATAAAATATCAGATCATCATTTTGAGATAAGCAGCAGCCAAGGTGATTTTCAGTGCCAGTCGTTGGTTGTAGCCACGGGTGGTTTATCCATACCTACCCTGGGTGCCAGTCCCTTTGGTTATAAAATTGCTGAACAGTTTAGCATCAAAGTCTGGCCCACTTCAGCTGGTTTGGTTCCTTTTACATTGCAACCTGAGGATAAGAAAAAGTTCTCCGTATTATCAGGTATTGCTGTCGACAGTAAGGTTTGTATTCAAGGGCAACGTCTTCATGAGCAATCTTTTCAAGAAAATATACTGTTTACCCATCGGGGTCTAAGTGGGCCCGCTATTTTACAAATATCGTCCTATTGGCAGCCGGGTGAAGAAATTAATATTGATTTGCTACCTGACGTGGCACTATTTGAATGCTTGAAAACAACCAAAGAACGTCAGCCAAAACTTAACTTAAAAACGGCGCTAGCGAAACATCTGCCAAAACGTCTGGTAACAATATTGATTGACAGCGATTTTTCTGACAAGGCGCTGCACACGATAACCGATCATCGGCTGGAAGAGATTGAATCTCAGTTAAAGAAATGGGCGATTAAGCCAAATGGAACCGAAGGTTATCGAACTGCTGAAGTTACCTTAGGTGGTGTAGATTGTAACGCTCTCTCATCCAAAACACTGGAATGTAATGATGTATCTGGTTTGTATTTTATAGGGGAAGTAGTTGATGTGACAGGCTGGCTTGGTGGATACAATTTTCAATGGGCATGGTCATCTGCGTGGTGTGCTGGACAGTATGTTTAACTGTATATTTTCTATTGAAAGGAGTACGATTATCTGTTCTTTTATAGTCGTCATCTATTTGAACGACATTGTGAATGACATTCTGGATTTAGTATATAAGAGGTTATGATGTAGGGTGACTAATGAATGATAACAAAACGTCAAATGCTAAGCTCGATCAAATCGTAGCTGAAAACCGTCGTTATCAGGACGAGCGCGCTAATTCATACCGTGAGCGGGCTTTGAAAATGTATCCCTGGATTTGTGGTCGTTGCAGCCGAGAATTCACGCGGCAAAATATTTCGGAGCTTACGGTGCATCATCGTGATCATGACCATGATAATAATTCTACCGATGGTAGTAACTGGGAGTTGTTGTGCCTGTTTTGCCATGATAATGAGCATCAGCGGCAGCTCGAAGTCTATGGTGTTGAAGAAGAGAAAAATCAGAGCAAAGCGGCCACTTCTAATCCGTTTTCTAGCCTGAGAGAAATGATAGATAAAAAAGGATAGGGGGTATTTTCTTTTAAGCCGATTTTGGAACGCTGGAGTCGGACTTATGCACTACTGCCGACTCGTGCTTGTGCGAATGGACTTGTACTAATGAAGAAGAAGTACGAAAACAAAAAAGCTGAGTGACAATTAAGTCCGTTTACGCGGGGCGTAGGTTGAACCACCTTTGCCTGTTCTGGAATTCAGGTCTTCGGCTACTGTTTCCGCATGCAAAGTAACGGCTTTTAGAGTGCCGGGTTTTTTGCCCTCAATACTTGAACTGCCTTGTCCAATCACATAGCGGTGCCAATTATCTCCTGGCATGCCTTCCGGGGCAGCCATCTTCTCGACTGTTACCACCCGATACTTGGTACTTATACTTAGCTTGGTTGTTTCATTTTCCTGCATGATTTAATACCCCCTTTGTTGGCTTTGGCCTGTACTTTGTTTCGATCTATTACTTTTGGATGCATACGGTGACGGCTGCGTGCTACGGCGTCGTGGTACGGTTTGCTTGCGCGTTTTTTTGCTCGCGTTGCGTGGTTTGCTGGCACGTCCTTTATTGATGGGTTGTGCTGCAATAGTTGGATCAGGGTCATAACCTGGAATAATCACTTTGGAGATTTCGCATTTGATAAGCCGTTCGATATCTCGTAGTAGCTTTAGTTCATCTACACACACCAATGACATGGCTTCACCTTCATTGCCTGCACGCCCTGTACGGCCAATACGATGAACGTAATCTTCTGGTATGTTGGGTAATTCGTAGTTTACCACGTGTGGTAATTGGTCTATATCCAGACCACGCGCGGCAATATCTGTTGCTACCAGTACACGTATTTTGCCAGATTTAAAATCTGCTAGTGCTTTGGTGCGCGCGCCCTGGCTCTTGTTACCATGGATCGCGGCAGCTGTGATGCCATCGGTCTTCAATTGTGTAGCTAGACGATTGGCACCATGTTTTGTACGCGAAAATACCAAAACTTGTTGCCAGTTCTTTGAACCAATCAGGAAAGAAAGGAGTTCTCGCTTACGACTTTTATCTACCCGATGGACCACTTGCGTGACATTTTCCGATGTGGTGTTGTGCTTTGCTACTTCTACCAAAGATGGGGATTTAAGTAAATCATTTGCCAGTTTTTTGATTTCACCTGAGAAGGTGGCTGAGAACAATAAAGTTTGTTTTTTCTTGGGCAACAGTGTGATGACCTTGCGGATGTCTCGAATAAAACCCATGTCGAGCATGCGATCGGCTTCGTCGAGTACCAAAATATCTACGTTTGAAAGGTCTATTGTGCGTTGGCCAACGTGATCCAGTAATCTACCCGGGGTAGCGACCAGAATATCTACGCCAGTACGCAGTTTCTGAATTTGTGGATTAATATTTACACCGCCAAATATTACGGTGGAACGAAGCGGCAAGTGCTTGCCATAAGTAACGACGCTTTCTGCAACTTGCGCTGCAAGTTCTCGAGTCGGGGTTAGGACCAGGGCGCGGATAGTGCGACGTCCTGTTTTTAATTTATCTTGTGATATGAGTTCCCGTGACATTAATCTTTGTAATAGCGGTAACGTGAAACCTGCTGTTTTGCCGGTACCCGTCTGGGCACCACCCATGATGTCGCGTCCTTCAAGGATAAGAGGGATTGCTTTGTGTTGTATCGGGGTAGGCTTGTGATAGCCTTTTTCAGATACTGCGCGAAGTAATTCGGTCCTGAGACCGAGGGAATCAAATGACATGCGTATGAACTTCTCCAGAGATCGGCCTACCCAAAACCACATGGATTGGGACGGTCTAGGCGGAAACTTTCAATTATGTTTCGAGGTGAATCGGAAAGGATTACCACAATAAACAGGTGCAGACCGATGCGCACCAAAATTTGAAGAAAGCAGTATACCTGAGTTTTTACTAAAAAGGTGGCCAAAGAGTAATATATTTCTATTATTGGACCTATAAGTAGCTGAATTCCAGCTATTAATTGAACCAATAGTCAAGCAGAATTGATCGAAATTGGATAGTCTTGCGAAGATTTATTTCGATTTTTCCAGCCATGCATAACGTTTTTTCTTACCACAAATGCATAATTAATCCTGACGATAGATATTGTATATGTTCTCGAGGGTTCCCCAGCATTTGTATATCGTTAATCTTCAGTGGCGATTGTATTTTGTGAGTTACGGGGTCGGATTATTTTTTAACACCATGCTACAATTAAACACAACTACTAATTGGATGTTCAGGTGACACAAGTAAAAATATATAGTACGGGCGCTTGCTCGATTTGCGATAAAACCAAAACGATATTGACCAAGTGGAAGATCGATTATGAAGAGGTCAGGATTGATCAATCTGCAGAGGGTTTAAAAGAGATGTTAGAAATAACCGACCATGCTCGAACGGTGCCGCAGATTATAGTTAAGGGAAAATGGATTGGCGGTTTTTCTGAATTAACTGAATTACACATGGACGGTGAGCTCGATGATTTGATGTGATTTAGCCATAAAAACAGCAATCTTCATCGTGCTCCGTCAAAGCTAAAAACATCTCTAACGAATTAATTCCTGGCATAGATAGGAAGTACGCCATTTCATATCCGCTTGTTGCCAAAACACTTTATTCACTTTACTCACTTTTTTTTACGTTATTTTCGTTAAATTATTAAGTTATCGGTGTCCCTGCTTATGTTTATGTCCGCTGGAGCTACGGGTTATGCCATCATCTAACTCAAGAACGGCTCATATGTGTTAGGTTTTTTGTTTTATTGGCATTCGTTTTCCCAGCCACACTGAAATCACTACTAAAAACACAAATACCATTGTTTCAATATCAATAACTTCGCCAAGAAACAGCGCCGATGCAAATAACGTAATAAATGGTTGAAGTAATTGTGTTTGGCTTACCCTGGCTATACCACCCAATGCTAACCCTTTGTACCATACAAAGAACGCAAACAGTTGGCTGACCAAAGCCAAATATATGAAACTAACATAGCCCTTTATTGGAATATTTGATAATGACTCTGGTGCATAGTGTATGGTTGGAACAATAATAAATGGAAATGCTAAGATGAGAGCCCAGCAGATAACTTGCCAACCATCCATGTCTTTTGAGAGCTTGGCACCCACAGCATAACCAATGGCCGCCGAAAATATTGCGCCCAACAATGCAATATCTGCCTTTTGAATTCCCCCTGAACCCTGGGAAAGCGCGTATAAAACAACTAATCCGCTGCCAATAATACTCACCAGCCAGAAAGAAGGGCTTGGCCTTTCATTTCCTATAAATACACCGACCAAAGCTGTTGCTAAAGGCAAAACAGCTAAAACAACACCGCCGTGAGATGCAGGAACATACAGCATAGCCCATGATGAAAATACGGGGAAACCAACAACCACCCCAAGGGCTACAATACACAGTTGAAATATTTGCTTTCTATTTGGTATTTCTAGACGAAACCAAAACAGAATTATCACAGCAAATAACGTAGCTAAAACAGCACGGCCTAAACCAATGAATATGGGGTCGAGATAAGGAACAACAACTCGGGTTGCTGGTAAAGTTAAGCCAAAAGCACTCACTCCTATTAAGCCTAGAAGCATCCCCCTCGTTTCATTTTTCATACTGATTCATATTTTTGGAAGCCTAATTTTTAATTAAATTTGTTCAATAAAATCACTCCACTTTAAATCCACAGTTGTACCAAGATAAGTTTGAAATGATTTAGAAAATTCTTTCCCTTCCTGAATTGATAGCAGTAATTTTTCAAACCCGGCTTTATTGCTCGAATGAAGAAACTTAATAAAAGATGCAGATTGCCTATAAAAAATAGAACGAGAAAGACCAAAGTTTACATGGCTTGTAGGAAATAAAATGGAACCTTCTTTATTTGGATAAAATGAATTTCCACCTTTGATTTTTGTTTGCGCTTCCTTAAAGTCTAATTTAGCTTCACCTTCCATTTTTGTGCTTACATATACTGCCAGCCCTTCTCGAAACCAAGTTGGGATACTCCCCCACTCAAACATACTTAGTTGTTGATCAATATGCAGGTGAGACAACTCATGCGTAAGTAATCGAGAAAGCGTGCCAGTTGGTTGGGTTAAAATACGCGGTGATAAAAAAACCTTTTCGTTAATAACACAACCCAATACCAACCTATAACCACAGTATTTTTTTACATCATCTAACGTAGATGCTGCATATACTTTTATCGGTTTAACGAATTTTTTATACTGCTCTCTCTCGACTACAGCTATGGATTCATCTAAGTATTTTTCTGCCTCATTAGCCAAAGATGAAAATTCTATTTCTTGAAATATAAAACCATTCCCCTCGCTATGAAGTGAAAAATTGTCCGTAGATTGCATCATTGCAACAGCGGTTTTTATTGCTGAGCATCCACTCATTACGAATAACATGATAATTATGATGATGCTTTTATATTTGCACAATTTCGGATTTCTCAATAGCCTGTATCTTAAATTTTTACGACATTCATTTAATGTGTCAGTTTATGTAAAATTTTCACGAGCCTAACGCCATGCTC
>CAZZJI010000051.1:0-16255 GCA_964654485.1 uncultured Gammaproteobacteria bacterium
CGATATAATAACAAAGGCCAATAATCGAGCTTGGATACAATTCATTAATACTATGACTTGGAGTGTATTTCATTTATCAGTGAAAAAAACAAAACAAGAATACGACACAGTTTTACAAGAACTCCAAGAAAAATTTGATGAAATCGAACCATCGATCTCAGGAGAAAATTATTATAATGGCGATAAACTATCGCTAGTTGACGTAACAATTGCTCCGTTATTTCAACGGTTAAATTACATCAACGAAATAAAACCGGATATCTTTGATAATAAGCGCCATCGAAAAATAATTGAACTAAATAATTCAATAATGAAAATCGATGATATAAAATTGTCATGTGTCCCAGATATTAAGGAGCTGTACTATTTGTTGTTGGACAGACGTCAAGGCTACATATCTGAGTTTTTAAATCCTAAATTTCGAATAGAAAATGAAGGCAAGAGTAGATATTGAAAAATGTCAACAATGCGTTTAGCAAAGACATATTTTTCAATGGCTGTTAACTTAGTCGTTGAAGGCGGTAGAAAATATATAAGTGAAATTATCATGAAAAAAATGACCCTCTCAGAAACTCTATCTGCTTAACACCGACACCGGAAAACAAAGAAAATATTATGCAGCAATGAAGAAGAAAAATTTATTGGTAGTATTGAGGAAGTTATTAAAGAACGTAGCAAGTCTCTTTTATTGATAAATAATTAGCAGATAAAATTTTATAATACCCCCTACTCTGGGCACAACCGCGGATTGGGCATGACTAACTGATGGGTGTAAAATCCACAGGATAGCGAATCGTAACTTGGTCTACATCTTTAGCTTTAAACTTAAATGTTTTTACCCGTGCAACTAATTTTTTCACCAAATCCGGTGCATCCAGATCACTGGATATTGCTTCACAAGCCACAACAACCCCCGCAGGGGTTATAGTAATCTCCAGCAATACAACACCTCGCAAACTTGAATCTTTTCTAAGCGCTCTATTATACATTCGGGTGATTGCACCCTTGTAGCGATCAAATATTAATTGAATTTCTTCCAATGTTCTTGGTGAAGTCCGCTCAGCTTCAGAAGCATTGGCAAATGCTTCTGCCGCCGCTGCGTCAACCGGACTTTCTAACTCTGTCCCATCGCGAGAACCTAATGTACGATTTTGAGTAGTCGCGCGCTTTAGTGCAGCACTACTGATTCCACCACTACCTCTAACATTTGAGGTAAGTAACTCTGGTGCTGCTATTTCTTTAGCCTTGGTCGCGCCTTTGGATAATTTTTTCTTTGAAATTTCAGGCGTATCGCGCAAGTCCGACAAATCATCGATCATCGCCAATAAACCGGACTTAGCCGCTTTTTTACGAGCCTCGGCCCGCACTTTGGCAAGATCGACCACTGGTTTTTTGGGCGGCTCTTTTTTCTTTTCAATTTTTTTCTTTGGTTTGGGTTTTTCTTTTTTCTTTTCTACCTTTTTCTCTTTCTTCTTTTCCTTTTTTGGTTCAATAACAACTGGCTTAGGCTCGGGCTTTTTTTTCTCAAGAATCAACTTGGCCAATCGAGGTGGTAATTCCTGTTCTTTGGTACGATCAACTTCTGGGACAGGAATAAATGGTATTGCGACACTCATTACGATGAATATAATAAGCACCGATCCGAGAATTTTTCGAAAACGTTTGACTTCCTCGACGATGACCGTCCACGGAAGGATATGAGAATGATAATACACTACTGACACTACTAGGCCTCTGGCTCAATTTTCTTGACAACTGCCAATGATATATTTCCATAATTTGCTTTTGTACAGGTCACCATTATTTTCTTTAGCAGCTTATAAGGTATTTCCTTGTCACCCATTATGGTGATTTCGCCATTAAATGGCTTTCCTGTCTCTTTGCGCCGCACAATTCGTTTAGTCTGCAGCTGCAGTTCCTTTTTTAGCTCCTCGATCACCAATCCCTTGGTCGACAACACTTGCTTTATTGTTGCTACTTTTCGACCCTGGACTAATATATGCTCGCTGTTAACAACAACGGTTAATGTTTCTTTTGGCTTTTTCTCAGCTGTCGATTCCGGTAAATTAATCAATTTTGTACTTGGCAATACCTCACCTGTCGACGAACTTACCAATAGAAAAAAAACCAGGATAGTGAAAATATCCATCAGGGAAACCATATTCAGGGCCGTCGCTTTGCTCTTACGCTTGTGATGCCGCTCCATTCTTTTTGCACGTCTAGACATTTCCATTATTTAGCGCCCTCATCTGTTAATACCGGTGCGTCACCAATAGAAATATCTGGAAAAAGCTCTGCTTTAGCAACCGCACCGGCTTCAACGACCGTCGTCACCCTGACGGCATCCATCACTTGCACTAATGCATCATAAGGAATATCTGGTTCTAACAAAATAGATACCGTTGTTTTTTTTGGGAAACGTGCTTTTATTCTTTCCAACAAACTGGTTAATGGTTTGAGATCATATCCCTCGGCAGAGCTATCAATCCGCTTGATCAAACCACCCTGAGTATCACCCACTTCAATTGTATTTTCACGAAGAGTCACGACTAGCTGAAATTCCTTTTTGGGCTTTTTATTTTGTTCGCTCGGAGGAGGTGCAGGTGGAATATTCAATTCCAGCACCGTCAAACGGGAAAAAACAGCGGTTATAAGAAGAAAGGGCACCAGAATGACCATTAAATTTAGAAAAGCCGTAATATTCAATTCCACCGCTTCTTTATTTTTAAATCTTCTGGATTTTGCTGAGCGAAAACTCATTTTTAACTGCTCGTCGTGGTAGCACGTTCCATGATGATATTCAGAAATTTGACTGACGCCATTTCCAGAGAATCAACCAGCTCGGTAGTCTTTGTTTGCAGTACGGTGTAAATAAGAATGAGCGGAATGGCAACCATCAAACCAAACGCGGTGGTATTCATCGCAACGGAAATACTGCCCGATAACAAGTCCGCTTTTTCCGCCGGGTTAGCGTTGGCGACCGCAGTAAACGCCTGAATAAGCCCCATGATAGTACCCAATAATCCAAGCAGTGTCGCGAGGTTGGCAAACGTCGCAATGTAATGAGTACGTTTTTCAAGCCGCGGCATAATTTCCATTAAACCTTCTTCCATCGCTGCTTCTATATCCTGCCGACTTTGCGCGCCCTTTACTCGGGTTAGCCCATAGGTTAACACCTTGCTAATGTGCGATTTCGACTTCGTGGTCATATTAAGCGCCTCCTGAAAGTCGCCATTTTTTACCAGCGGGATTAATTTGTCCCACATTCTGGTATTTGTTATTTTTGATCCAGTCAGATATAAATAGCGCTCTAACGATATTGCAACACCTAAAGCCAAAACTACCACGATAGGGTACATAAACGTCCCACCTTCTTGAAAAAACTGCACAATTGCGGTCATACTGCCCTCCAACCTAACTGATTCTTTAAACGTAAATTCTGTAACTTAGATTTTTTAAATATTAATTCCAGTAAATTCTGTATTTATTAATGATTCATTAAATCAACCTTTACTAATAAAATAGTACTAATAAAATGTTACTTCTTGGCAGATTTCCTTAGCTCTTGTTCGTTCAAAATATCGTAATATTGTACCTGACGACGAAATACGTCACGATCGATTGGCGCTAACTCATCATCAAACATACTGATACCAGCTTGCGTTAATATGTCACCTAACTCGGCTTTTTTCCACGGCACAATGTACAAAATTTTTGGTAATTCAGTGGACCCTCTTATATTGGTTCCTTTCATCTCAATTGGATCTTCTGCAAAAACAACTCCTGAAAAAATAGCTCCTGAAAAAAAGAGTGTAAAGATAAAAATCACCGTACTAATATTCATTTTTTTAACCGCATTATCATCATTCATTTTTTACGTCCCTTAAGATCGAATATCCATTTTTTCACGTCCTTATCTTCTTCACCATTTTGCTTAACCGCAAGCGCCTGGTAACGTTTGTAATTATCTAACGCTTTTTGTCTATCTAAAAAATATAAATCATAAAGAATACCCAGATTCAAATGCGCGTTTGCATACTCTGGACTAATTACCAGAGCCTTTTTGTAAGCATTTTCCGCTTCCTTAAATTTACCTTCTTGTCGATAAACAATACCCAAATAATTATATGCGACTAGATTCTGAGTATCGGTTTTAACAACACTCTTTAATATCCCCTCGGCTTCAGAGAATCGACCGGTTTTGTAATAAACAATCCCTAAATTTACTGGCGCACTGTAAAAACCGGGATATTCCTTGGTCAATTCTTTGAGCAAGCTTTCCGCCTCACTGTTATTTCCGCCTTTAAGGGCAATAATAGCAGCATCAAAATTACGTTTTGCCTGTTCACTCAGTCGATCATATTGTGCTTGATTAACCGAAAGCGCATCCGTTTCTTTTAATTCCCTGGCTTGGCCCGCGCTATCCTTTTGTTTCTCAGGTAGCCCGCCACAACTGGCTAGGAAAACCAGTCCGAACACCAGCCCAAGCACATGCAAGAATACTGGCAGAGAAAATGACAAATTCCATTTAGCGAACAACATCTATGTATGCCTCACCCCTCTCAACCTTGGCATAACGCACCGGAAGTAACTTTATTAGTGAATTAAAACTTTTCTTCACCCATTCGTCATATATACCTTCAGCAACACGCCCTGAATTTGATTCATGTAGCTCAATCGCTTTTTCCTCAAATGGATAAATTTGATCTTCCAACAACAAATCATATTGTTCGAGTTCTTCTGCGCTTAAACCACCCGGCCGATCAGAGGTCATTAACTCGTTTGCAAATTGATTATAAATTTCCGCAATGTGAAATGTTGAAGCTGTCGCGACTTCAGCAACACCGTAACTAGCTGCTTCTTGTAAAACATCCAATGCTTTTTTCATTACTTTTTTCTTCTTTTCCATATTCGCTTTCAGTGGCTCAACCAATCGAACACTTTTATATTCTTCATAAACCGGCAGAGCCAATGTATAAGATGCTTTTGCGGCCAGATATTGTGTCCTATCTGTACTTTGTTTTCCGCTTTCTTTGTTAACTTTAATAATTTCGCCTAACCAATAATGTTGCTTGGATACACGGTTCTCCACCTGATATAAATCCGCTAATTTTTGGCGCATCTCAACGGATTGCTCAAAGGGATTAGGATAAAGCGATATATGTCGCTCATATGCCGCAACTAATTTATCGGTCGCTCCCGCTTTTTCATAAAGCTCTATGATTTTTAAGTTAATTTGCTGCTTTGTCTCGGGATTATCCTTGTATTGTGCAAGCCTTTCTAATTCCGCTGCGGCTTGTAACGGTTTATCCAGATTCAAATAGGCTGATATCAGATTCTGCGTCGTATTGCTGACCAATTCATGATCGGGATAAGTATTTCTGAATTGTTTCAGCGACTCTACAGCTGCGCTGTAATTCTTAGATTCCATTTGGCTTGCCGCTACATCATAAGCGGCCGTTACGACGATAGAGGAATTCGGTGCGATATCCGTAATACGCGCAAATTGAGCAATGGCCCCTTCGGTGTTGCCCGACTTACGCATTTGTTCACCTTGTTTGTACACAGACGCAGCCAGTCCATCGACTAATTCTTGTCTTCGCGGACTGTGCTCTTCCACCAATCCCAATGCCACTTTATATGACATCTCTGCTTCCTTGAAATCATCTTTGTCAAACGCCGCATGCGCAATAATTCGCCAGGAAGAAACGCGGGTTTCAAGTGGCGTTTCCGCTTTGAGTTCCAGTACCCGTCTCGCGGCCTTGGACGCAGCACCGTATTTTTTCAACACAAACAGATCTTCAGCAATTTTAATCAGTACTTTCGGCGCACGTGGATCAGTGGGATAGATTTTCCCAAATCGGTTTGCACTGGCAACCGACAATCGACGCCACTCAATTTTTTCCTTACCGCGTAGTGTCTCCGCGTGGTTTGCGTAAGCTAACAGCGCGGCATAACCCGCTTCAGCGCCTTTGGTAAACTTTCGATATTGATACGCCGTTTTTTCATATTCACTCGCCGCGTTCTTGAATTGTTTCGATTCAAACAAAGCTTCGGCTAATAAAAAATTCATCATTGAGGTTTTTTTATCTTTAGGAAACGTTTTGATATAAAAACCATACCAGCTTATCGCAGAGTTATATTGATCACGTGCTTTGGATTTCTGCGCTTTGGCATGATAGTGGCGCGCGACTTCTTCCATGTTCTTTTTTAACTGAACTGATACTTTATTTCTTATGGTTCGGTTTTGACGCCAGGCGCCACTTTTATTAAACGCAAACATTTCAACAAATTGTTTTTTTGCTTTAAAAAGGTCTTCTGAAAACCCACCTTTTTTAAAAGCCTCTATGGTTTTAAGATGAAACAAGGGTGCACGCGCATGCGAAATGTTATTCTTTGAAAATGCAAGATATGTAGTAGTAGCATCCTGAATACGTTCGGTTTGCAGATAAAAATCTCCTAATTGCTCATATACTCTATCTTCATAGTTACGTCGACCATGTTCATTGAAGAACTTATTTATTGACTGCGCGCCATCTAAATATCCAAGACTTAAATTAACGACACGAAAGGTGTCATTCACCAACTCCTGGTCGCCCCTGTTTAGTTTTGTCTCACCGATTTTCTTTCGTCCGGTATCATCGACCAGTTGAGCATTATCTTGAATCAGCTTTCTATCCAGTAATTTGAAAAAAGACTCCAGAGCACGCTCATGTTTAGCCAGCTTAAACATAGACCAACCATGCTTATATAATGCTTTTTCGTAAAATAAAGAAAACTCCCCCATACCTAAAACAGCGGCATAAGCCTTTTCTGAGATCTTGTATTTTTTAAGAGTAAAACTGAGTTCCCCTAAACGAAATTGTACTTCGCCTATATAAGGTACATCGGGATGACGTTTTACGATACGTTGCAGCAGTTGTAACGCTTTATTCCGCTTTTCAACACTTTCGTATGCCTTAGCCAGCTGATAAATCACTTGAGGGTTCGCGGTATTCGGACCAGCGCGCTTCAGTAAATCTTCATAAAGCGATATGGCGCGATTGTATGCCTGCTGTTTAGTCTTGTCCGCTTTATTATTCGTATCGCGCGAATTTACGTCGTTTTTATCCAGCTCTTTGAGATAAATATCTTCGCTTTTTTCAAGCTCCAAATCAGCCAGGCGACGTTTCGCTTCGAGACGCATTTCGGAATCAGCGTCATTTTTTTCAAAATCCTTATAAATGGCAATTGCTTTTTCGCGGGCATGATCGACCACAACATCCTTTTCAATCACAATGTCGACTGCCTTATCTTCCAGGCTACCTAAAGTTCGCTCGTTTTTTCTCGGTGCCCCACCACACGCCACAAGTACAATTATTGTTATTAAAAGCGATAAGATGGCTAAAATATTTTTGTTCAATATAAACATCCCCCCTGAGAACCCCGCGACCCTGCTACATTGCTAACACAATGGAATACCTTGTCTTCTATAACAACAAATTTGTATAGAAACAAAGACGGCAGAATCACCTAACCACCTTAATTCTATATTTGCCTAAAACCTATTGCATGTCAGCCTTTTCTTGGTTTTTGCAATCTATAGTACAAAAACTAACGCAAAAAATATCACGCATCCTTATTTTATTTTCCACCCACTAATAACTATTTTCCTAGTAATAATTACAAGCTATTGATTTAAAAATAGAAAGATGCAGAATTCGGATAGTGATTATGATGACTTATATGATCAAGAGCAAGATCAAGAACTCCTAATACATTACCTGGAATTATAAGTTTCTACAATAAACATATAATAATTAAAAGGTATTTCAAATATACGAACAGCGTCACATATACCACTTTCCAACCAACCACATACAAAATAAAGCATATTTTTCCTACACTTAACAATGTAGATGTCAATTAAATCATTCACTTATACCGCATCTACCTTAATGTAAAGTTAGAACTATAAAATTTAGATAATATGTTCATTAGCCAAAGAAATGTCGTTAAAAGACGATAGATAACTACATATGAACGCCTATAAATACTTCATCTTGTTGCTTTTAGTATCATTAGCTTCTTCTAATGCCAATGCTCAATTATACATGTGGACAAATAAAGACGGGGAATTTTACATTAGCGACAGACCACCACTTAATCCCAATCAAGTGAAATTGAAAAATAGTAAGCGTGTTGAACCCACCGCAAAAGAGAAACGTAAAAAGCCTGACAAAAAAATATTCGCCTGGCGATGCAAAGAACTTAAAGAACAATATGCACACGCAATGGGCAAAGCAATTCGTTTTTCAACCAATAAAAACCTTGCAGCAACAATGAAATTAGATGCTGAAAACTACAAGCTCGCCCTGACCCAAATCTGTCATTAGTTATGCATGGGATGGATTATGGAGCACCGATGACCTGGTTCTTGGACAGGTTCCCCTGCCTTCTAATAATTAAATCAAAACCCACTGAAAAATTTAACTCTGAAATTGAACTGGTTGACAAGTTAATTTCGGTTTTTCTCTCAATTGTTGAATAGACACCACAGGCCTCTCCAGCATCACAAACAAGACCATCGTTATCAGAATCCGTGCTGGCAATAACAACATAGCTACCTGACTGTAATTCGTTAAGAACATATTGATATTCATTATCACTATTTCGATTTACCAATATTGTTTTCACTACTTCATCGCTATCGGCTTTTAGCAAAGAAACCCTTAATTGTCCCAATTGATCATCACCCTCACCTACCGTTCCCACTATCATTGAGACAGGAACTATAATACTACCGACAACATCTGACACAAAAGTCACATTCGCGGAATAAAGCCCAACACCCAACTCAGTACGATTTACGCTTACTTTGTAATCACCCAAATTATTCGCATCAACAGAAATGGGCGTTACTTGCAACCAGGGTGCATCGACAGAAACATTTGTTATAAATAATGTTTGTGTGCCAATATTAGACGCTGTGATTGTCATTTCTGTTAGAAAATTTTCAAAATTCAGAAAATTTGGTGTGGTGGACAACACTGCAGGAAGCTCACCACCATTGGCTAAATCATTCGCAACATTCACCGCCTTCAATGCGTCTATCAATCCATATCCGAAAAAATCGTTTCGTACAGCGACCCCATCATTTCTTAGATCTTCTGTAATTAAACCTGCACCAATTACTTCATCCACAACATTCGGGGTTAAACCGGGATAAACGGCCTTCATTAGCGCGAGCACCCCGGCTATATGCGGCGATGCCATCGATGTCCCTTGGTAAAAGCGGAATAGTGGTTCAGGCGCACCATCGGTATCATCAGCGGCGGCACTTAATACGCCATCCACGAAACCATCGTCGTCTATATCTTTAGACGTATCACCGCCGGGTGCTGCAATATCAATCTTGTTCCCTAAATTTGAATAAGGTGCCAATTGTTTTTGCGGACCTACTGCACTGACGGAAATCACGCCGTCATAGGACGCTGGATAACTGGGTACATTTGAACCTTCGTTTCCAGCTGCCGCAACAACAATCACCCCGGCATTTCTTGCTTCAGTAAATGTATTCTGTTCTACTTGCGAAAAACCACCGCCGCCCAGACTCAAATTAATTATATCAGCACGGACAACCGGTACCGTATTGGAGGTATTCGACAAACCTGCTGCATACCGAATACCTTGTATCACATCAAAACTTGAGCCGCCTAATTTTCCCAATACACGTATCGGCATAATTCTCGCCCCCCAGGAGACACCGGACACACCACTATTATTGTTTGTCTCTGCCGCAACGGTACCGGACACATGCGTACCGTGAAAAGAACTCTCACCGGGATTCTCGCCATCACCAGGATCATTTGGGTTATTATCAATCCCGGATTCATTATCGCCCGAGTTTTCGTCATCTCGAATAAAGTCATATCCTGGCACCAGTTTATTTTCTATGTCAGGATGATTTAGCAAGACACCGGTATCGACAATGGCGACAATCACATTTCCAGCAGGCGGTGTTCCCGTTGTTATATCCCAAGCCTGAGGTAAATTGATTAACGGGTAGTGCCATTGCTTTGCATAGTGGGTATCATTTGGAACCAGCAGCGGTTTTCTAACATAATTAGGATCCGCACTGGATACATCTGATCTGGCGCGTAATTTTTTTATCACTTTCAATGTGTCGTATTTTGCGCCTAAACTCGCACTTAATAATAGCGACGAAGGTAAATATTTACCGCTTGCTCGGATACCAAATGATGAAAATGTTTGCTCGCGTTGTGCGCCCTTTTGCAAACGAAAGAGCATGGGTGCCCTTGCATTGCCCGCCACAGCGGTCAGACCAATGGATAATGCACGCGCCTGCAACGAATCGACTACAGCCGATATACCCACATTATCTTTAAATCGAACCACGATCTGATCTGTAAAAATTTCATTTTCAAGTCGCAACCCAATCGAAGGCAGACTATTATTTGCGCTTACCTTGCCCACGCCCAATTGATAGTTGGAAACACCGCTAATTGCAGAAACCACTATGAAATAATTGCCACTTTCTGGCACAACAAGGGATTCAGTCGCCACGCTATCAACAGATGACGCGACGGGGTTTGCTAAATCTGTGGGGGCAACTAGAAACAAATCCAGATCAACAGCAGCAGGCTCAAGTTCAGAAAATTCACTAATCTCTAGCGTAATTATCTGGTTTTTTAGGAGGTCTACCTGATAATAATCAAGCGAATCTCCCTCCAGCTCAAAACGGTCCCCTGGTACGCCTGTCCCCACTTCACTGACGAAACCGCCCACTATCACCGGGTTTCGAATAAGCTGGGCTGTTTCAATTTGGTTATTTGATTTAAAAGGCGCGGAGAAATTATTAACATCGCTGTCTGCTTCTGAACCCTGTGTAGCTAGAATTGCGCCACTTATGCTACATCCGTTTACCGAATGGTTCAGATTAGCAGTCGAAATTATTTTTAGATTATCTCTAACCGTAAAAGTAACGCCGTAAATACCCGTTGCACTGTATTGATGGGAACTTGAAACGCCAGTAGTGACGCCACCATCGCCGAAGTTCCATTCATACTGCAATAGATTATTATTTAATGAGGCGGGTAATGATGTGCTAAATTGATATTCGTAAGGAAACTCACAACTACTACGATTTATAGTAATGCTGATTTCACTGGATTCACTGTTTACAGGGTCGCTTTGATTCTTCGAACCGCAGCTGATGGAAGCCGCCACACTGAGCACAATAACAATCAGTCGTCTAACTCCAGTGTGGTTTAGCATGGCCATCTCCTTTTCAACTACAATCCCGTTACAACAAATACTTAGCAGCACTACACAAGTGCAACACCTATATTATTCGACCATCTTCAGCACAACTGTGAACGCGTTATCACCCGTTTATTAGTTTTTTAGCTATAACCAACGCCCTATATTCGATATATTTATATTTCTTGATGTTTCATCTTAAGGCAATCCGAGAGTTTACCGCAGCATCGCAGCGGAATATTGTTAAAAAACAAAATCCATTGTATGGTAACATTAAAAATTCCTTTTGGCTGTTGCTGATTAATATGGATTGTTGGGATTAATATGAAAGGTATTCTAAAGCTCCTCATGGTCATGAGCCTAACCGCTTGTCAATCAACGGCACTACTGATAGAAGGCTCCCCTTTTGTCGCGGTACCGTTGAATTCACAGCTTATTCTGAATCAAGAACTGGAAATCCCGCCAGGCCAAGTGGCGGTGTATATTCAAAATGGAAAGATTATACCTGTAGAAAATATCAATGTAAGGCAACCAAATTGCAAATTTGAAATCAGAACAATCGAAGACAATGCCCGTAAAGTGGTACCAGATAAATTCAAGATCAGTCGCTTTTATCTCGATACTTATTTAGTTTCTTCTAACGCAGTTCTGGTCGCAAGCCTCGAAATGGTTAATGTTGCTGGCGGTGGGTCTGCAACCGCAGAAATTTATACGACTGAACTTTTTCTACAGTCGGACAAACAACCTGATGTATTACGACTCTCATGTGAACATTGGGAAGACCCAGCAGATGGGAAATACTTAACCCTTGAGCAGATCAAACTGGCTTTAGGAAAAGTTATCGAGTTTATCTGACCACTTATGTCGTCATTGATGGCGATATAAGAAAACGATGTATGTTATTTTACATAAGAACAAACAGGTCATGGACATGTCGAACATGATGAGCCGGAATAAATCAGCTAAAATATCAAAACCGAATGTTAAATTTGTAAGTTAAGTTAAGTGAAAGACAGTGGACCAAAAATCGCTGGATACTCAATAAACACTACGTTTATTATTTAACTAGAAAAAAATTAATATTGAGGTATATGCTCAAATTTAATTCCTTTTTTGTAGCAGTACTCAGCACCTCTTTTTTCTAATACATCATTGTTACTCATGGTTAGCTCTCCTTGGTTTAAATATCTGTTTCGTTTTGTTGGAATAATTATGGCCATGGTCTATAATTCAGTTTAATTGATTAATTTTAATTAACTAATAGAAATTTACGATTTATGTACCTACCTTCAATCCGCCAGTCACAATACCTGCTCGCCGTGACGGAACTGCGCCATTTTGGCAAAGCGGCCACACGTTGCTTCGTCACCCAGTCCACCCTTAGTACTGGCATTCAGGAACTGGAGAATATGCTGGGGGCGCAATTGTTAGAACGAACAAAAAGAAAAGTACTACCGACTCCGTTGGGGTTAAAGATGGCCGAAAAAGCAAGCCAATTGCTGACGATCGCTGGAGAGATGGTGGAACTGGCCCGCAGTGAGCAAGTAGCAATGGCTGGACCGCTCAAGCTAGGGGTAATTCCCACCATCGGCCCATTTTTGTTACCCAAAGTGCTTCCGGCAATACGAAAACAATTTCCTAGTTTGGAGCTATTTTTAGTGGAAGATCAGAGCGCACGGCTGTTACAACGGCTCGACAACGGCGAACTCGACTGTGCTATTTTTGCCCTACCTTATGAGTTGGGCAAGCATGAACACAAAAAATTTTTTCAGGAGATCTTCCACGTTGTATTTCCCAGCAATCACCCACTGAGCCGGGGTGGGCCGATTTCTTCCGTCGATTTGCCTGTTGAACAACTGTTGATGTTGGAAGACGGTCACTGTTTTCGAGATCATGCCCTCTCCGCCTGCCATTTCAGCGGCTTGCAACAGCGTGCGGCTTTTCAGGGCACCAGCCTCTACACGCTCATGGAAATGGTCGCCGGAGGGCAGGGAATCACCTTCCTACCTACCATGGCTATCGATTCCAGCTTGGCGCAGCAATCTGAGATAAGTCTGAGACCGTTGGCGGAAAATGGCCCGCACAGAGAGATCGGCCTAGTGTGGCGTTCCACTTTCCACAGAAAGAGAGATTTGAATCTACTGATAGAATTAATGGAGACGGTGCTGACAGGACCTTAAAAATCGTCTTGGTGAAATCGAAACCGTACGCGTTAAAAGCCCCCCCGGAATATTTTCCGGGGGGGCTTCTTTTTGAAAGCTACGATTTTATTAAATACGATTTTATTAAAAAGGTATTGGCCGTGGAGTCTTGTCGCTAGAGGGCGGCAGGATTGGCAGATTGAAAGAGGGCTGGTCACCAGTAAGCGTTTTCAGAAAAGCGACGATCTTGATCTTCTCGGCATCGGTGAACTGCTTCCCAAGTTGTACGCGGCCCATGATCTCCACTGCTTCTTTCAACGTGGCTGCGCCGCCATCATGAAAGTAGGGATAGGTCAATTCAACATTGCGTAGCGTGGGGACTTTGAACACAAATCGATCAACCTCTTTGCCCGTCACGCCAATACGCCCCTGCGCTTTGCTGGCGGTTTTGTAGGGTGCTACAACCCCCATTTTTTGATAGGAATTTCCACCCACCGCTGGGCCATTATGGCAACTGGTACAACCGCTCTCCTTAAACAGCTTATACCCGGCCAACTCTGTCTTGTTAATCGCGCCTTTTTCACCCATGAGCCATTTATCGAAACGGGAATTAGGCGTAACTAAGGTTTTCTCAAATTCGGCAATAGCACTGGTCACGCCGTCGATATTAATTTTGTCGCTACCGAATACCTGCTTGTATTCGACAACATAGCCAGGGATGGATTGAAGCACCTCTACCGCAAGCTCATGCGTGGATGCCATTTCACCCGGATTGGCAATCGGGCCACCCGCCTGCTCTTTGAGATCCTTGGCCCGACCATCCCAGAATTGAGCCAGCATTAAGCTAGAGTTAAGGACAGTGGGTGCATTGATCGGCCCCTGATTCCATCTATGGCCAATCGACGTCTTGATATTGTCCGTACCACCGAGACTCAGGTTGTGACAGGAATTACAGGAGATAAAACCTGACTTGGAGAGGCGGGGATCAAAAAAAAGCTTTTTTCCCAGTTCCACCATCGCTGGGTTAACGATAACCACCGGGGCTATCGCTTGGATCGGTTCCTCAGTCTGTGGGGCCGCCCACACTGATGGTATTATGGCCAGAGTAGCCAATACATAGCTAAAAAGCCGAGATATTTTATGTTTCATGCGTCTTGTTTCTCCTTTATGTAAGTTGTTCACGTTCCTACGTAAACCATGAGAACGAGGTAATAATGTGTGGAAAAGAGCATAAGAGCTAATGCAGTAATCTATCCAATTGATTTTTTTGAATTCTGTATTCAGTTTTTTCTATTTATTGCCCCCTCCCTCTAATTATAAGAAAGTCGCCGCCAGGTCTTTCATTGCCATACCGCTAACGTGTTTCTGTAATACTCACCACAAGGCAAAACCTTTTACGATTAGAATTAGAAAATAGTTTTTACCATTTTGGTTAGAAGCACATTGTCAAGAAGGTTTGTTAGATGGGAGCAGGTTTGACGAATATTTGATGTAATCCAAAAAAACAATAACTTCTCTATTACCACCTAATATATAAATACAAAAATATCTCTATTTCCTCAAATAAGGCTAAAGTTAGCAGCTCGCGGTACGCTATAAAGCTAATACGTAAATATCGTTAGATCCTAATTTACGTTCCTTTTTAGATAATAGTTTTTTTATTAAAATTGGAAAAAATGATAGAAAACAAAACATGCGCAGAAAGCAATTACACTGACAAAGTAATTCCATTAGCCAAATCAAGTATTACAACAACGGAAAACCGAGAAAATAGAAAGCGTTGTGAAGGACGCACCATAATATTGGCAACTATTGTTCTTCTACCCTTAGCCGCAGCAACACTAGTCGGCGCTTATGGTTTTATTATATGGTTTTCACAACGCATATTAGCTTAATAAATAGAATTCAGGCTGTGTTCTGAAGGAGTTTTAGAATTGAGGAATGCTTATTGATAGTCCACTAGTTGCTTGACAAAATAGTGCAGCCTACTATTTTTAATATATATTCCTTACCCTATCTTTTTTTTACCATGTTGCTGTCTATTCCATCCTTGCTTTTTTGGAATTGAATCTTAAGGATTGAACCCATGGATATGCAACGTAGAAACCTATTTCGAGGTAAATTTTTCTCTTACTCCGAAGATATCCGCCTCCCCTGGTTAAAATCTGTTGCACTATTTTATAATAATTGCACTCAGTGCAATGAATGTATTCAAGCATGCCCAGAGAGTATTATAAAAACAGATGGCGGTTATCCTTATATAGACTTCAAATTTGGAGAATGCACTTTTTGCGGCAAATGTGCACAAGCTTGCCCACAAACGCTGTTTTATACACACACAAATCACAGACCGTGGACATCTATCGCAAAAGTGAAACAAGCGTGCCTGTCCTTGCATCAAGTTTCGTGTCGCAGTTGTCAGGATAGTTGCGCGTATCGGGCAATTAAGTTTGAACTCAAACCAGGCTTGATACCCCAACCTGAAATCAACGATCAGCTTTGTACAGGTTGTGGCGCCTGTGTATCACCTTGCCCCAGTTTTGCTATAGAAATAGTTACAAACAAAAACGAAGAACAATCCAAAAGATATATTAATATCAACTAATATGAAAAATATTCATATCTCTAGCCTGGTTATTCATTGCCTTCCAGAGAAACTAGCTACCATTATAGATTATACGACAACCATCGAAAACGTCGATGTCGCAGCTCATGATATTTCAGGCAAACTTGTTGTGGTGCTTGAAACCGAAACAGAACGGGACATACTTTCCATAATCGATCAAATACAAGCAATTGAAGGTGTTCTTACAGTAACAATGGTCTATCACGAGCTGGATTGATAATTCGAA
>CAZZJI010000051.1:16355-24677 GCA_964654485.1 uncultured Gammaproteobacteria bacterium
TGAAGGTGTTCTTACAGTAACAATGGTCTATCACGAGCTGGATTGATAATTCGAATTATAAAAGGAACTGCAATGAAACTAACTCGCCGAGAATTTATAAAACAGAATGCTGCAATCGCTGCTGCTGCAACCGCAGGTATATCCTTACCCGCTAGCGCGACCAATTTGGTCACAATGAAAGACAAGACACGTTTACAATGGGCGAAAGCACCGTGCCGGTTTTGTGGTACTGGTTGTGGCGTAAATGTTGCTACTAAGGATGGGCGTGTTGTCGCAACACACGGGGATATCAAGTCACCCGTCAATAGAGGTCTTAATTGTGTAAAGGGATATTTCCTGACAAAAATAATGTATGGCGAAGATCGTTTAAGCAAACCTCTGCTTCGTAAGAAAAATGGAAAATACGACAAAAATGGTGACTTTACTGAAGTTTCTTGGGATGAAGCTTTCGATATTATGGAGGAAAAATTTAAGGCTGCTTTAAAAGAAAAGGGACCTAAGGGTGTGGGCATGTTTGGTTCGGGGCAATGGACGATTTGGGAAGGTTATGCTGCCTTAAAATTAATGAAAGCGGGTTTTCTTTCCAATAATATTGATCCAAATGCACGTCACTGTATGGCGTCAGCAGTGGGTGGCTTTATGCGAACCTTCGGCATCGATGAACCCATGGGTTGTTATGACGATTTTGAGCACGCAGATGTATTTGTGCTTTGGGGTTCCAACATGGCAGAGATGCACCCCATTCTTTGGACAAGAATTACAGATCGCAGACTGAGCGCACCTCATGTAAAAGTATCTGTGTTATCCGTTTTTGAACACAGGTCATTTGAGCTAGCGGATCTTCCTATCATATTTACCCCGCAAACGGATATTGCAATTCTGAATTATATCGCCAACTACATCATTCAAAATAATAAAGTGAACAACGATTTTGTTAACAAACACGTAAATTTTCGAATCGGGAATACCGATATTGGTTATGGATTGCGGCCAGAACATCCGTTGGAAAAACGTGCGAAAAACAATAAAAAAGCGGCTGGTTCAAAACCAGCTAATTTCCAGCAATTCGCTGACTTTGTAAAAAAATATGATGCAGACTACGTTTCCAAGCTTTGCGGCGTGTCTAAATCCAAGTTAAAAAAACTTGCCGAACTCTATGCCGATCCGAATACTAAAGTGATGTCGTTATGGACAATGGGTATTAATCAACATACACGAGGGGTATGGGCTAACAACTTAATTTATAACATACACCTATTGACAGGTAAAATCTCGACGCCGGGAAACAGTCCCTTTTCATTAACTGGCCAACCCTCTGCCTGTGGTACAGCACGTGAAGTCGGTACTTTTTCACATCGACTGCCGGCAGATCTCGTGGTTAAAAACCCTAAACATCGCGCATTTGCAGAAGAAAAATGGAAATTACCGAAAGGAATTTTACCCGGTTGGAATGGCGCACATGCAGTATTACAGAATCGAAAACTGAAAGATGGTGAAATTAATGTTTATTGGGTTCAGGTGAATAATAATATTCAAGCTGCAGCAAATATGAATGAAGAAGGATTGCCCGGTTATCGCAATCCAAAAAACTTTATTATTGTATCTGACGCTTATCCTACTGTCACAGCTCAAGCGGCAGATCTAATTCTACCAACCGCCATGTGGGTTGAAAAAGAAGGCGCGTACGGAAACGCTGAGAGACGAACACAGTTCTGGCATCAAATGGTAGACGCTCCAGGGGAATCAACATCGGATTTATGGCAATTAGTAGAATTTTCCAAGCGGTTTAAAACTGATGAAGTGTGGCCAAAAGAAATTTTGCAAAAAAATAAAGAGTACAAAGGCAAGACCCTCTACGACGTACTATTCGCAAATGGTCAAGTAGACAAATACCCTTTATCTGATTTAAAAAAGGGGAAAATAAATCATGAAGCAAAGGATTTTGGTTTTTATATTCAAAAGGGACTGTTTGAAGAATATGCGAGCTTTGGTCGGGGCCATGGGCATGATTTAGCTGACTTTGATGATTATCACCGCGGGCGAGGTATGCGCTGGCCAGTTGTCAATGGAAAAGAAACGCGATGGCGATTTAAAGAAGGCAGCGATCCGTATGTAAAAAAAGGGAAAGGATTTGAGTTTTATGGGAAAAAAGATGGCAAAGCCGTTATTTTTGCCTTGCCGTATGAGCCACCTGCAGAGTCGCCGGACAAAGAATACGATATGTGGTTGTCAACCGGGCGTGTATTAGAACATTGGCATTCTGGCTCAATGACACAACGCGTTCCCGAACTTTACCGCGCCTTTCCTGATGCCGTCGTTTTTATGCATCCTGACGATGCCCGTCAACGACAATTACGCCGAGGGGATTCCGTAAAAATTATTTCCAGGCGAGGCGAAATCATTAGCCGCGTTGAGACAAGAGGACGAAATAAACCGCCGATAGGCCTGGTGTTTGTACCCTGGTTCGATGCCAGTCAGCTGATTAACAAAGTAACATTTGATGCGACTGACCCAATATCAAAACAAACCGACTTCAAAAAATGCGCCGTAAAAATCATTAAGACATAAGTCAGAAAGGAAATTACGATGAAAAAACTACTAATTAGTTTGATGATATTCCCGCTACTGACAATCACCACTCATGCTAGTGATGGCATAGCAACATTGAGAAAGGGGGTGGCATTAAGTGTTGAATCCGTACCACCTGCTATTCCGAAAACTTTAAACACCGATCTGCGGAGAAAAAGAGACTATCCTATGCAACCGCCAACCATTCCTCACAAAATTTATAATTATCAAATCGATTTAAACACTAACAAATGTTTATCCTGCCACAACCGCACTCGCATTGAAGACAGCCAAGCACCGATGGTTAGTGTAACTCACTTTATGGATAGAGACGGCAATTTTCTCGCAACCGTATCTCCACGTCGTTATTTTTGCCTGCAATGTCATGTTATACAGACCAGTGCAAAACTGCTTATAGATAATAAGTTTGTTGATATGGATCAACTACTAAAACGATAAAATAATAATAGGATTTAAACGTGAGAAATATTATTCAACAATATTGGGCGACCTTGTGGCGCCCCAGTGCGTATATCAGCATCGGTGTTCTGTTATTGAGTGGCTTCATTGCCGGAATAGTATTTTGGGGTGGATTTAACACCCTGCTTGAAATAACAAATACAGAAAAATTTTGCATTAGCTGTCATGAAATGCGTGATAATCCCTACATGGAATTACAGCGTACTATCCATTACAACAATCGTTCAGGTGTGCGTGCTGAATGCCCTGATTGCCATGTACCCTATAACTGGACAGATAAGATTGTACGCAAAATAAAAGCGACAAGAGAATTATGGGGAACAATGCTGGGAAGTATTGATACACGCGAAAAATTTCTAGAGAAGCGCCGAGAACTTGCGGAAAATGAATGGGCACGTTTTAAAGCCAACGATTCGCTCGAATGTAGAAATTGTCATCACTTTGATTTTATGGATTATACCGCTCAGAGTCCGCGAGCGGCTAACGCACACTCCACCTCACTCGCAAATGGCGAAAAAACTTGTATTGATTGCCACAAAGGTATCGCGCATCTACTTCCTGATATGAAAGGTGTAGAGGGTTGGGAGTAGATTAATAACCTGTTTCCCCTATCGTGTTGACTTCATTGCTATTAAAGTTACTATAAGCTTTTTTATCCAGAAATGGTGCATAGGTATGAAAAGTCTTTGGGACGACGAGCAAGCAGATGAATGCCATGATGATCTCGACTTGCGTGTTTATACTTCACGTTTGCTAGGCAGGGAGAAATCACTGGTTTTGCACGGGGGCGGTAATACCTCCGTCAAGATAAAACAAAAGAACCTGCTGGGTAAAGAAGAAGACCTGCTTTACATCAAAGGCAGCGGTTGGGACCTGGAAACTATCGAAAAACCTGGCTTTTCACCTGTTTTGCTAGATCATTTAATTGCCTTGTCGAAATTGAAACAGCTGTCTGACCCGCAAATGGTCAATGAGTTGCGAACACATATGACTGACGCGACAGCACCGACACCTTCTGTTGAAACCATCTTGCATGCGCTACTTCCTTTCAGATTTGTTGATCACACCCATGCAAATGCCGTCGTTACTGTAACAAATACTGCTGATGGCCTACAGCGAATAAAGGAAATATATGCAAACAAGGTAATCGTCATACCCTATGTTATGCCCGGGTTTGATCTAGCGCGTGTGTGTGCTGAAATATACGAGAAAGAATCCGGCGATGAAACCATTGGCATGGTGTTAATGAATCACGGCATCTTTTCTTTCGGCGATAGCGCAAAAGAATCTTATGAACGCATGATTTATCTAGTGGGTCTTTGTGAAGATTATTTAAAGCAGCAACAAGCCTGGGAGCTGGAAACCGCTACCGTATTGCACGAAGAAAAAACATTGCGTAACAAGCTGGCACAACTAAGAAAGCATGTCTCACAGGCCGCCGGATTTTCTGTTGTTATCAATACTGAATGTAATGCGAGAACATTGAGTTTTTCAAATAGAGATGATCTGGCTGTCATTTCACAACAAGGCCCGGCAACCCCTGATCATGTTATTCGAACCAAGCGCCTGCCAATGCTGGGGACAGATGTAACATCGTATGTTGAAGAATACAAAAAATACTTTTCGGAGCACGTGGCCAAATCTGAAAACCAACTTGATATGTTGGATCCTGCGCCAAGAGTGATGCTTGATGCTGAAATGGGGATGTGTACTGTAGGCCGCAATGCAACAGGCGCAAGCATTGTGCGTGATATCTATATACATACAATGGACATCATTGAAAGGGCCACTGCATTAGGTGGATTCCAGGCATTACCGGCTGATGATATTTTTAGTGTGGAATATTGGGACCTGGAACAGGCAAAACTAGGGAAAAATGCAAACAACCCCCTATTTTCTGGCGAAGTTGCTATTGTGACAGGCGCAGCATCCGGAATAGGGAAAGCGTGTGTTGATTCACTATTGAGCCGTGGAGCGGCCGTGATAGGTCTTGATATAGACGCGTCTGTTACCCGTATGCATCAACGAGCGGATTACCTGGGCGTTGTGTGTGATGTAACGGATGAGAAAAGTATTGATAACGCCATTGAAGAGGGTGTGCGTCAATTTGGTGGTCTGGATATGGTAATTCTCAATGCCGGTGTTTTTCCTGCAAGCTCCCGCATTGATGAGATGAACAGTAATGAATGGCAGAAAACAATGGATATCAATCTTACTGCCAATCTTTTGGTGATGAAGAAGACATATACGTTTTTAAAACTTGCATACAATAAAGGACGAGTAGTCATTGTGGGGTCCAAGAATGTGAGTGCACCAGGGCCTGGAGCAGGAGCCTATTCTGCGTCTAAAGCGGCCCTAAACCAATTGATGCGTGTTGCGGCAATGGAATGGGGGCCGCATGGAATTCGAATTAACACGGTCCATCCCAATGCAGTATTTGATACAGCGATCTGGACTGATGAAGTTCTTCAATCTCGAGCAAAATCTTACGGTCTGAGTGTTGGGGAATACAAGAAAAGAAATATCATGTCTGTTGAAATAACAAGCCACGATGTCGCTGAATTAGTGTCTGAAATGTGTGGCCCTGTGTTTGCAAAAACAACCGGTGCACAGGTTCCGATTGATGGCGGTAATGAACGGGTCATATAGACTATTTATATTCAGACGCAAACTTGATGTTGGTACGATTTCGGATTACAAATGAGTATAGGCTTAGATGGTAAATAGTAATAAGAAAACCTATTTTTTATCCCTCAGACTACGTTGACATTGTTGTGTAACAACGCTTTCTACTCGCTGAAGCGCGGCATATTCACCATATTGTTGCTCAAATTGTTCTCTTGCTGATTTCATATTTTCTAATAGATTTTCCCCGGTTTCTTTTACTAACCCATTTAAATACTTTTGTCCCACATCACACTCATTTGCAAGAGCGTTCCATTGTGTTTGCATGACACGCCCCGGATTTCGCTCACCTCCAACTGAAAATGCCAGATTAGAATCAATATACTTAATAGCCCGAGTACAAACTAAGTCATAAAATGGAGCTAATTTGACTCCACCTCCCGGATAATAGATAAAAGACAAATTTTTTGCATGTCCATCGGAATTCCCTGCGAGCACATTAAAGATCTGCCATCGAAGTAAGTATTCTGCATCGACTGCCGGATCACTTGAGACATTTTGAACCAATTCAAAACATTGCGCAAAAGTAGGTCCGCCATGCTCCTGGTATTTTTTTTCATGCCCTAGCCCCAATGCTTGACAGAAATCTTCTTGATGCAAACGGTGAATTTTATTTTCTTTATCACGCACCCGATCATAACGTTCTATCACGATATAATATCTTTCCCCGCTGCAGCTCAATTTAACATCAATAGTAGGCAATCCAATGTTTCGCGCCAGGTAGGTCAGAAATGTTTCATAGGCGGGCACATGACGATAATCTGAAACTTCAAACTTCAAAATATGACTGCTCGGCGATTCTTTAAGAGGTAATAAATACTGACCATCCTGAATCAGAATTGGGCATTTATCCTGAGCACCAGCCAAAGATAGCCTTGGCTTATCTTCCTTTGGCATAGTTGTTGTAATTTGACCACGCCCGGCAACTAGATTAACTAACTCTTCATCCGTTATAGGCCAGTAACTATATCCAATAAATGCATCTTGTTCTATGGGCAAGATGGTCAACGCACCAGCGCACTCACCACCAATCTCACGTAATAATTCAAAATCAGTATTCGGAATTTTCCGATTTCGAACAAGACGCTCCCTGGCATTTCCCTCAGGCAACAAGTTAACAAAAAATCGATGCGCAATGCCGCCTTCTTCTGAAAACGGTTCTTCTCTCAAGGGTAATTGTTGCGAGATGGCAAACCCCTCATTTGCGATCCACTCAGGCTCATATCGAAACCCGATGTAACCCACCGCATTACGCCAGAGATATCCCACCAACTTAGCTTCACACCAAACATTGAGAGCATCAGGATCAGTCATAATTTAATCCATTTGCCTGGCCCTGAGTTTTGATTATGTCGGTCAGTCAGTGTGGCAGCAGGACGCGGCTTAATAATCACATCCAGGCCAAGCACTTTTAACGTTTTTAGAATCTTGCCTATTTCTGCTGTTTCCTTCCCCCGCTCAAATTCGGATAAAAAACGCATGCTCACATTCCCTAACCCCGATACTTTTTCCAAGGTAAGGTGTTTTTGTTTGCGGTATTCACGCACCAACTGACCCAAATCTCCTACTGTCTGGATGCGTTTGAGGGCTATTTTTTCATTCATATCAATCTCTTATTTATGATTGTATCGTACGGTAAAATATAGCAATATCTTACCAATATTTCAATATATTTGTCATGTACGTGATAATATTAAACTACTAAAAACAAAAAGAGTAGTAATTGTACCGTACGGTACATTATAGGAGAAAGGACAAAAATTTACCGCCTAGCTGAATTAGTGTTTGAAATGTGTGGCCCTGTGTTTGCAAAAACAACCGGTACGCAAGTACCGATTGATGGCGGTAATAAACGGGCCATATAAACTATTTACATTCAGACGCAAACTTGATGTTGGTACGATTTCGGACTACCTTCTTTAATCAATCAACTCGGCAATGAACAAGGAACGGCAATGCCCACTGATCACAAAATCCCTCGAGTATTCATCTCCTCCACCGCAGAGGACCTCAAGGAATTCAGGGCAGCAGTAGAGACAACACTGCTCAGCAATGACTGCTTCCCCGTCATGTTTGAATACTGGGAAGGTGCTGACAATCCACCACTGCAGGAATGCCTGGAACGGGTGGACAGTTGCGACCTGGTGCTCGCAGTTGTTGCAAAACGACATGGTTGGACTCCTGCGGACCAAGAAACCGACGAAGGCAAAAGTATCACTCGCCTGGAGTGCGAACACGCTTTCGAGCAGCAGATCCCTATCATTCCTTTTTTCGTTGATGATGAGACCGATTGGCCTGTTGAACAAACTGAAAACTATCGCCTGACAGCCGCTGCCGATCAAGGCAACTTTGGAATACTTGCCAAACTTGGCCTCGAAATTGAGCGCAACCAGACCTCTCTCACTAACTTTAGACAATGGCTGTCCAATGGGCGTCAACACCGTCTCTTCAACACACCCGGAGACCTGCAGCTTGAGATCACCAGGGCAATAAGCCGTTGGCGTTGCGAGCACCCCAAGTTCCAGCAACCTGAAGCAGTGGCAGGCTTCAATCGTACCAGCTATCGCGATTGGCTGTGCCGCCGTTGCG
>CAZZJI010000052.1:0-4137 GCA_964654485.1 uncultured Gammaproteobacteria bacterium
ATTTCCAGTTCGTAGCTATTATCCAGGGCGAATTGTCCTTTTTGTTTTGGGTGCCATTGTTCATCCGCGACCCATCTTGCTACCTTTTTGTCGAATTTGAGCAGGGCGATGTGGGTGGGTTTGCCGGCAAAGATGCCATAAGATGAGGCGTAGTGTGTGTCGAGCTTGCTATTGTCTATGTCTAGCGTTTTTTCGATGATAAGTTTACTGCTATCGATTCGTTCAATGGAGAAGCTGCGAAGTTGATTTCGTACATGACACCAGGCATCCAGATACCAGTTATCCCGATAATAAACCAGGCGTTGTGGTGAAATCTCGCGTTTTGTTTGCTTGCCTCGTTCTCTACCCTGATATTCAATAAATAAGCGCTTTCTGGTGAGTAACGATGTGGCGACAAGGCTGAAATGTTTTGGGTTGGGTCTGCGGGATGCAATTTTTAATATACGAACGCGGTTGGCTAATTCACTTTTTGGTATTTTATCGGTTCGCAGTAATTCCTCTACTTTGTTTTTAATTGGTGCGATATGGGAGTCTAGCAAACCCGGTTCAACGGATGATAATAGCTGGTAAGTCGTTAACAGAGCATAGAGTTCTGAGGCATTAAACCAGAGGCCAGGCAGTTCGTATTTGTATTTCGCGTTTTTGTCGTAGTAATAACCATTGGCCTCGCGGTCATACTCGATGGGCGCATCCAGGTGTAAACGCATGTCCCTGATTAGTCGTTCCACTGTTGCATGTGAGCATTCCATCTGCTCTTCTATTTTTGCTTTAGTGACGGGTAACCGTGCGCTCGTCAGTAAAGTATGCAGCGCATATATACGATCAAATTTGTCCATGCTTTAACTTGCCCTATCACCTTTCAGGTTATGGGTGTTTGTCTTTTTTCAATCTTTTTTCAATGATATCTATCCTGACACACAGGGGTTTTATTTGCATCTGTGCAAGCCTAGTGGGACTATTGCGTGGCCTGAAATTTGTAATGCTGTTGTCGGCAATTTTTGATTCAAACGTGGTGTTCATGCTTCGATCAGAGGTTCTCGACAAAGCCATAGTGTGAGTTGACGTATTGTATATTAAATCGCTACGACCGAGCCTAAGTACACATAATTTTATTACCGTATTTTTCATGACGTTAATTTTTACGTCAGGGTTTGTGTTATCTATGCAAGACGTTTACGCAGATGAACGGGATGTCTCCGGCGGATATTTTTATATGGATAACGATTTATTCATCACGCCAAACGAGGATCGGGATTACACGGCTGGACTATCGATTGTGTTTACTGGTGCCGGGTCAGCGCAACATTTTTTGTCAATCGATGCGGTGCTTGGCGTGATCGACAGTTGGCCTGGATTGAATGAGAGTAGTGACTTTGAGTTACACAGTTTTGAGTTTGGTATTTCGGGATTTACACCGGAAGAGACAGAAAGACGGTTTGCATTACAAAATGACAGACCCTATGCGAGTTTGGTCTATATCGCAAATAACCGCCAATACGTGAATTTGCAAAACAAAAGCTCTGTGATTTCAACATTGTCCCTTGGTGTGCTTGGGTTGAGAACCGCGAGTAATTTACAAAATGCGGTGCACAAAGTGATTAATCTGGATGACGCCGTCGGATGGCAGAATCAAATATCCAATGGCGGTGAATTAACTTTTCGATATGGCGTTTCCAAACAAACGATGCGTTGGTACGACCATTCAACCGCAGATAAATATGAAATCAAGACTGCGATAAGGGGCAGTATCGGGTATATAACCGATGTAACATGGAGTCTTAGTGGTCGTTGGGGTGATATACGTTCACCTTGGTGGACATTCAATCCACAAACATCCGAGTATACCGAAAAATCTTCGCCCGCCTTAGCTGCAACACGTTCTGCATCTGGTTCCAAAAAAGACGGTGAGTTTTATTATTGGTCTGGATTGAGCGTACATCTAAGAGCTTACAATGTATTTCTGCAAGGGCAGAATAAAGACAGCGTGGTGACATATGACAGTAATGAACTAAATCATTTAATTCTGGAGGTTTGGTTTGGTGTGACAACAGAAATATTTAATGGCATGCGAGTAAGCTATTTAGTGCGTGCACAAACATCAGAAATCAGACGTGGCGGAGGATCGAGGAATCCGTTGTGGGGTGGATTGATCGTCAGCCAGGCGTTTTGAGATTTTTAGACAGGGCTCAATGGATACGAGTTTCTAGCCGACCTAAATAAAATAATTCTGCAGCCTTTGACATAACTGGGGTTCGCACCAACACAGCTTGTTGACATAATAGAAAAATACGCTAAGAAAACATAAATACTTGGCATTAATTAGACCATTTTTCCCTAAAAATAAGGTTATTTTATTAAAAAACCTTCCTATCTATGTAATATTCACGCATCTATGTATATACTCTATCTATATAATAGTATTCCGGTAAAGTTTTATTTTGACAAGGATTTCAGAATGTTTACTATCACATCACCTGTTAGTTTTAGCCCTTCTATAATAGTTAAATTGGTTCTTGCGTTGCTTTTGTTTTATTCCGCAACCTGTGTCGCAATTCCAAATCAAGTATCGATCCCGATATCTGATTTGACGGGTAATTTCGACCAAGAAAACAGTGACCCATTTGCCGCCTATATGCGTCAACTGTTGCAAGATGAATTGGATAAATCCGGGATACAGCTGCAAGACAATCAACTTTTAAATCAGTTTACGACACCAGAGATCACTAGTGGTGGCTGTGCGGCGACTGTTACGGTTGATCCTGCGGTAGCGGATTTGCGCTTAGCCGGTGGTTCCGCGTTTAATCTGGATTTAAATGGCATTAAAGATATCGCCATTAACGCCAATTTAACTGGCAGTATCACGTTGTCTGCCAATACTCGGGTTAGCTATGGCACAAAGTTGTCTGGAAAGTGCCGGGAATTTGCTTCTGATAGCGGTATATTATTAGCAAAGACAAATTTCGACCTTAACTTGACCATAAATGTAAACCTGGTTCCATCTTACGATGCAGTCAATCAATGGCTGGTGGTTGATAAGCAAGCTCAGATCAGTGGCAGTGTAAACTTTAGCCGTACTGATATCGACGGTGATTTTGGCAGAATTAATCTGACGGGATTGTTGATAGAAGCCACTGAAAGCGCGTTAATAAAAAATTTCACGCAGCAGGGGAGCAGCGCAATCACGGACCTCATCAGGGAAACAAATAATCAACTTAACGGCTTAGACAGCAATGGTGTGTCTGACCCAAACATCACCAACGTATTTAATGGTCAAACTATTTTTGAGTTACCCCCAGAGATTAATGAATCAGGATTTGCAGATTTACTGATTAACAAATTCGGCTTACCTGATATTATATTTAATGTTTTAGATAAAACGCCAGGCCAAGTGATATATATCTTATTGGCGTTAGATGGCGAAGAAAGAAAACAGGCATTAGCGGAACTCGGCTCCTTATTGTCGTGTGCGGCAGTTAAAAATTATTTAGAGTTACCTTTGGACACGGCTTCGTTGTACACGACAAATAATGACGTCTGTGAAGTCGCATCCACTACACCCACTACTGGGCTTGGTGCAGACCCAGGGCGCTATTTTACGGATAGCAACTGCCTTCAGGAAATTGCGTTTAAGCCGGAGGATACTGAAGAATATTGTGCA
Source organism: uncultured Gammaproteobacteria bacterium (assembly GCA_964654485.1). Classification (GTDB taxonomy): domain Bacteria; phylum Pseudomonadota; class Gammaproteobacteria; order SG8-11; family SG8-11; genus JAADIM01. Next base: position 3,659 of record CAZZJI010000052.1, read on the forward strand.
ACCCATATAAGTTCAGAATCAAAACAACTTTTGGGCAATGCAGCGGCATGGCCAGCAGAGACACAAGTTTCTGACCCCATACCCAGTATAAAAAGCCAGGCTTGGACGACGATACTTACTACGCGTTTGGACATTGGTATTTTACCTAAAGATTCACTACAGCAGCCTTTTACGAAACTGGTAAACTATAAAACGATCACAGATACCGGAAGGGGCAGTGGTGTTTGTGAACTAGAAATGCGCATCTATAAATCGACGATTAATGCAGAAAATCAACGCGCAATCATCGCGCTACATGGGGGCACGTGGTCCAGTCGAGGGTTTGCTTTTCTCGGTTTGGAGGCAACTGTCCCGATGTTAGTTGACCAGGGGTTTGTCGTATTTGTGCCTTTTTACCGATTAGCAGGAGCGCGCGACGGTAATATAGAATGTAATAATGCAGGGTGGCGCGATATTATCAGCGATGTCAATGATGCACT
>CAZZJI010000052.1:4237-9394 GCA_964654485.1 uncultured Gammaproteobacteria bacterium
CAAACCCGCCAGAAAGTTTACTCGCGTGCATAAAGCAGGATTTGGCCGATTTTATAGTGGAAGGGTCTTTTATTCATCGATTACAAATTACCGATTTAGACCTAACCATTCTACAAGGTAGCGACGATGACTTGGTGCCGCTGCGACAAGCAACGAAATTGTGTGAGCAACTCGGCAATAATGTTGCAATCCCTACAGACTTAACAGGGTTACCTAGTTTAATTGAAACCCAATGTAGTCAAAAAGTTTCGCTCAACATTATCCAGGGAGCACAACACATGCTGGATTTTGGGCTTTGCTTGGGCGATGTTTGTCCTGCCGGACCAGAGGGGTCAGAAAGTCGCGAGTCGAGTGAAAAATCACTCAGTGATGGGTTTTTGTGGTTAGGTGAAGCTAACAACAATAGTGCCCCCAATAATACCGCCATTGTTGCCGCCACAGATGAGGGTGGTAGCGGATCGATAGGCGCTATGTCGATAGCTGCTATGGTGTTATTTTTGCTCTACTTCTATTTTGTTAATTTTAATATGCTGAATTTCAGGGGCAAAGCATAAAAAAGTCCCCCAGGTGACATTGACCTGTTCGTTTTGTCCATTTTGTTATTTAAATAAAACACCGAAACCAAGCCCTAATTAGAAATATCATTTCTGTTCGTTTTTTATCCTTTGTGAAATAAAAACCTTTTACGCCAAAGTCGATAGCGACTGAATCGCTGTTCACCACATTTTTTGTCTATAAAGCATACATTAACAAAGTCCATCGTTGTTTTAAAATAGGGTTGTGGCCATTTTACATATAATTTAATAGGCACTTGAAGCATAACGTATGTTTTTGGGGTGTAGTTCACATTCTCCCTGTATGCGAATACGGTACATTGAGCACCTGCTCGTATTACTGGCTTTAGCATTTTTAATGGTGTGAGGTTTTCATATTAGATACGCTGTTTGTTTTATCTTAGTATTTTAGGTGGCTATATATATCTGGAAATTCATATGCAAACAATTCTGGTTGTGAATTCAAAAGGGGGGAGTGGCAAAACGACCGTTGCCACCAATTTGGCGAGCTATTATGCGCACAACGATTACGTTACAGCATTAATGGATTACGATCCGCAAGGCTCCAGTCTTCAGTGGTTAAAGCTGAGAACACGCACGCAAAAACTGATCCACGCTGCAAATGCGGCAAAACATAAGGGCGGTCTGTTGCGTAGCTGGCAGATGAGGGTACCGACCAAAACTGACCGTTTAATCATCGATGCACCCGCCGGTGTTGAAGGTCTGGTGTTGCAGGAAATAGTCAGATCTGCTGACAGTATTGTTATTCCGGTTGCGCCTTCTGCAATTGATATTCATGCAACTGCTGATTTCATCAAAGATTTATTTCTGGTCGGTAAAGTGCGAACCAACAAAACACGGGTCGCTGTAATCGCTAACCGAGTACGTAACGGTGTGCCCGTATATAAGCCGCTTGAAAAATTTTTGAATTCGCTGAAGATTCCATTTGTCGCGGTTTTGACGGATTCCGAGATATATATTCAGGCGGTTGCAGAAGGCCGGGGTGTAGTTGAAATGGATCCAAGTGAGACCAAGTCCGAGCGGGTGGAACTGGGAGCATTATTTAACTGGTTGAATAAATCAAAGAAAAAAACAAGCTTAGTATCAAAGGATTCGACAGTAATAGACTGTCGGGACAAATTTGGTAAAGCAGCCGCAGTAAAAGCGATGACATTTGATTCCGGTCCACGGTATTTGTGAGCAGGATCGTAACGTCAAAAAGTTAACTCGCCGCATTGACTAAAACAGAATATAGGTGTATATACATATATATATGTATGAATACAAAAACCACCAAAATAGATTTATCGGACTGCCCAAGTTGTGTCAATTTCAATTTGCGCAAAGCTATGCGGGCGGTTTCTCAGCATTACGACCAAATTATGGCGCCTTCAGGATTACGCGGTACCCAATTTACCATTTTGACGGTATTAAGCAGGCGGGATGAATTAACAATCTCTGATTTAGCGGATTTTCTGGTCATGGATAGAACCACGCTGACCCGGAATTTAAAACCGCTGGAGAAAGATGGCTATTTAGAAATCCTGCCGGGTTTGCAAGACCGACGTTCAAGACGTATTAAATTAACCAACAAAGGGAAAAAAGTGCAAAAAACTGCAATGCCTTATTGGCAAAAGGCGCAAGATAAAATAGTTAATTTTATGGGTAAATCAAATGCCAGGCAATTTATTAGCGACTTACGGGTTGCGGCAACGAGTCATAAACGCGTGTAATATTTTTTACAGAAAGGTGTATATACACTTATTTTCACCAAAAGGAAATCGTCATGAAAACAAAAATACTAGTGAACAATGCTACCAGTAAGAAGGGTTTTACAGTTGCAATAAAGCAGGAGGTAATACGATGGATACGTTAGCAATTTTTGGCTTGCAACTAGTCCTTAGCCTTATCGTATACGCTCTTATCGCGAAGTGGTACGTGTCGCCATGGTTATCGACGAAACCAATCCACTTGGCATTGATTGTGTTGATCTTTCCCCATGCATTTCGACATATAGGGATGACGTTTTTTGTTCCAGGGGTCGTTGCTCAACCTTTGCCGACCTTTTTTGCTTACACCGCTGCCTATGGGGATTTAGTCAGCGGCCTGCTTGCGTTACTGTCTCTGATAGCGCTTCGACAACGCTGGGGCTTGGCATTGCCGTTAGTCTGGCTCTTCAATATTGTTGGCACTGCGGACCTTCTAAATGCATTGCGCCACGCCGATGCAGTACCGGATTTGGGTGCGACCTGGTTTATTCCGACCTTCGGGGTGCCAGCACTCTTGGTGACGCATGCCATGATTTTTGTCTGGTTGTTTAAACGGGGACATGAGATTAATTCCCGGGTCGCAGAAAAATCTCACCAAGCTGTATAACAATTTTAAAGCATTATGTGTATATACACATTACTGGAGGAATGCAATGAAAACAAATAGACAATCGCGAGCGACTCGTTTTTTCAGTGCCGTCACTGCTTATCCCAAAACAATTCTGCTCGCAGGCCTTGTTTTAATTATTGCGTCAGCGTCATTCATTCCCACGCTGGTTAAAGATACCCGTTCTGATGCGTTTATGCCGGCAGACCATCCGGCGCTGGTGTACCGCGATAAGGTAAAAGATATCTTTGGTCTACAGGATCCGATGGTCATCGCGGTTGTTAACGAAGGGCCGAACGGCGTGTTCAACCCACAGACCTTGGCGCTTGTCGATTGGTTGACTCAACGCGTTGAAGATATCGACAACATCGACCCAGAACGAATAACCAGCCTGGCGACGGAGAACGATATTATTGGCACTGATGACGGTATGTTGGTAGAGGAGTTTTTTGAGTCACCACCAAAAACTCAGGCGCAGTCAGATAAAGTACGTGCTGCGGTGATGGACTTCCCCCTTTATCTGGGCAGCCTGGTCTCACGAGAAGCGACGGCAACATTAATTGTTGCAGAACTGGTTGATCAATCCCAAGCGCAGCAAGTCTATGCACAATTATTGGCGCTGGCGCATGAGGCGCCAACTGCAGAGGGAGAGCGCATCTATATTGCAGGCGAAGGTGCGGTTAGTGGTTATATGGGTGCCTATATCGATGCTGACGCAAAACGATTAAACCCGATCGCGGCGTTAATCATCACACTGATATTATTCGTTGCCTTTCGAACTGTACGCGGTATGTTATTGCCCAATTTTATTGTGTTGGCCACAGTGGGTATCGCATTAGGTAGCATGGCAGCGTTTGATATAAATTTTTTCGTCATTACCAATGCGTTGCCAGTGGTATTGATCGGCATTGCTGTCGCGGATTCTATACATGTGTTGAGTCAGTATTACGAAGAAATTTCACACAACCCACAGCATGCGTCACGCGATATCGTGATACGCACTATGGTTAAAATGTGGCGCCCCATCACATTGACAACGGTTACTACGATGGCGGGTTTTATCGGGCTTAGTATCGCCTCGGTGATGCCGCCGATGACATTTTTCGGTTTATTCGCAACAATCGGTGTGGCTATGGCTTGGTTATATTCCATTACTGTGTTACCTGCTGGGCTGAGCTTGCTTAAAATAAAACCGAGCAAGGCCTTTGTTGCAGACAATGTTCAACGTAACGGTTGTCCTGACATATATGGTCGCGCCCTTACATCGCTCGGCAGATGGGTCAACAATCATCACATATTGGTTCTTGCAATAGGCGCCGTGGTCATTGTCGGCGGCATTACCGGTGCTTTAAAGCTGCAACTGAATGAAGATCGCATTACCATCTTTCAAAAAGATGAACCTATCGTTTTGGCTGATAAGGTAATCAATCAACAGCTCGATGGTATTCACTATCTTGACATCGTTATCGAGACACCTGACGCTGAAGGTTTGTTTAATCCTGAAAATCTTAAACGCATTGAAAATTTACAGTCTTATGTTGAAACGCTGCCGCACGTAAAAGGGTCTACATCGATTGCGGATTACCTCAAACAAATGAACCGCTCTTTAAACGAAGACCGTAAAGAGCATTACCAATTACCAGATGATGTAAATCTGGTGGCGCAATATTTTCTGCTTTATTCCGCTAGTGGCGACCCCTCTGATTTTGAAGAACAAGTTGATTACGATTACCGCCTAGCGAATGTGCGCGTTCGAATGGACACCGGGCTTTACACAGCAAGAAAGACTGTTATCGAAGCAACGCAAAAATATATAGATACGCACTTCAACGTACCCGGTATTAGTGCAAACCTCAGTGGTCGTGTGAATGTCGATTATCATTGGATCAAGCGCTTGGGTGAAAGCCATTTTGGTAGTGTCGGTGTGGCATTGTTTTTGGTTTGGCTTATGGCGTCTCTGAGTTTACGTTCTGCCGTGGCAGGCGTGATTACGGTTACGCCTGTCGCAATATCAGTATTACTTATTTATGCTGTGATGGGCGTATCAGGTATTTGGCTAGCGGTGGGCACGTCCATGTTTGCTGCCATATCAATTGGCCTTGGCGTTGATTTTGCGATCCACACCGTTGAGCGCTTGCAAGTATTGTTGCGCGACCAACGACTCAGTTTTGATGAAGCTGTCGAAGCGTTGTACCCCACTACTGGACGAGCACTTTTCTTCAATTTC
>CAZZJI010000052.1:9494-11875 GCA_964654485.1 uncultured Gammaproteobacteria bacterium
TAAACACCTATTTGCCAGCATCAGTAGTGCCGCACTGTTAATGCTACCAATGCAGTTCACCAACTCGGCAGAAAATGCGTTGCCAACGGGTTTGCAAGTCGCGCAGCGTATTAATGATCGAGATGAAGGCCTGGCTGTTTCCCGAAACCTGACGATGGAAATGATCGACCGACGTGGCAAAAAGCGTGTACGTGAAACACGTAGTTTCCGTAAATATTTTCCTCGCGAGAGTGGCGATGAAAAACGCACTATTATTTTTTATCTGACACCCAAAAATGTAAAAGACACAGCGTTTATGACGTATGACTACCCGCAAGCGAATATAGATGACGACCAATGGTTGTATTTGCCGGCGATGCGTAAAGTACGCCGTATTTCTGCATCTGATCGGGGTGATTATTTTCTGGGTACGGATTTTACCTATGAAGATATCAAAAATGAGTCAAAAGTCACTATTGAAGACTACAGCCGCAAGACATTACGCAAAGACGTTATTGATAGTCACAGTGTTTTCGTGATCGAGTCCACACCAGTAAGCGAAGAAATTGCTAAAGAACTGGGTTACAGCAAAGTGATTCAGTGGGTGGATGCGAATATTTGGATAGTTCGAAAAGCGGAGTTTTGGGACGTTCGCGGCAAGGCGCTAAAGACGATCAATTCAACTGACATACGCCAGGTGCAGGGCATCTGGACAACGCATCGTCTGCAAGCACTTAACCATAAAACCAAGCATCAAACAATTTTTGTTTTTAGTGACGTAAATTATGAATCACCCGTGGAAGATGCGCTGTTTACTAAGCGTACCTTGCGACGCGGCTTGTAGGTCTCTGTCAAAGGAGGATGCGGAAAACATTCTTGTAAGTTGGAATTACGTTTATAACTACAATGAGGCGGGGGGTTGATTTTTAATAATGAATAGGCGAATAGCATTGTATATGACAAGCAGCGTACTAAACGTTGTTTTAGTAATGAATGTGCATGCCAATATATTTCCTGTATTAGCAAAGAGCATTAAGCCAAGTGTTATTGCAGAACTTGAAATGGCTTCCGGACTAGACAGTAGTGATACACAAAAACTGGAACTACAAATTAAACCAGAGTTAAATATTTATTTAACAGATAAATGGCAATTAACGGCGCTGGGTCGGATACGCGCTGATGCTCAGGACAAAATTAGCCCAGGTAATCAATCCAAGGCAGAACTACGAGAATTTTATTTAGAGACAAGCATAAGCGAAACTTTCCTGACCATCGGGAAACAACAGGTTGTTTGGGGTAAGGCAGACGGACTAAAAGTATTGGACGTGATCAATCCTCAGGATTTCCGTGAATTTATCCTGGACAAATTTGATGATTCGCGTATTCCATTGTGGAGTATCAATGCAGAAATACCCTTCGGTGAGACCGTGCTGCAATTGCTATTTATACCCGACCTAACATATCACAAATTTGCCGAACAGGGCGCAGAATATAGTTTTACCTCACCGCTAGTGTCTCCGACCGTACCGAAAGGCGCCACTGTCGTGATGCAGAGCCCACAGGAACCTGACCGTGTCCTGCAGGATGCGGATATGGCGATACGGGTTGCCAGTTTTTTGAATGGATGGGATATCACCTTCAACTATTTATATCAATATGACGACACACCCGTATTTTTTCGCGAGATTGATTTATCTATGGCCACCCCGGTTGTGACGATTAAACCAGAATACAGGCGCACTCACTTACTAGGCAGCAGTTTCAGTAATGCGTTCGACAGTCTAACGTTAAGAGGTGAAGTAGCGTATTCGATTGGTCGATATTTCTCTATTAACGACATAACGAACAAGGACGGCGTGCTTCAATCGGACGAGTTTGCGTATGTATTGGGCTTTGATTGGCAAGGTATAGAAGATACATTCCTCAGTTTGCAACTATTCCAGTCGTATGTGATTAATGATGACCCGGGTTTGATCAGAGACCCGTTGCAGACAAGTATTACGTTATTGTACCGGCAGCAATTTCATAACGAAACATTAGAGTTTGAGACGCTATTAATCCATAACCTAGAAAACAGTGACGGCCTAGTTCGACCGAAAATAGAGTACCAATGGCAGGACGGTATCAGTGTCTGGGTGGGTTTTGATATATTTTATGGTGAGGCCGATGGTTTGTTTGGTCAATATGATGCAAGTGATCGGTTTATAGTGGGTATGGAATGGGGGATATAATATATCCACACCCTACGCAACGTCCTGACGTCGAATCAACTCTGATAAATACGAATTACGCTGTTTAAAAAAATTCAATAAACGTTGTGGGTAATCTGCTATGACAGCTTGTTGCACTGAGGGTCTTTGCTGTAACGCTTGGCGCCAGGCTCGCACTTTTGGTATAGCAGA
>CAZZJI010000052.1:11975-24544 GCA_964654485.1 uncultured Gammaproteobacteria bacterium
GGTATAGCAGAGAAAATATTGAAATCATCTATTTTGTCAATGACATCGAAGTAACGGAAAACCGGGCCATACGCTGCGTCTACCATAGAGAATGTATTTTGATCGAAATAGGGACCATCAGAAAGTACTAATTCAACGGCACTAAATTTTTGTTGTAAAGAAGTGATCTTTTCCTCAAAATTTTTTTTATCCTTGGCGTTATATAACGCAGCAATCGTATTTAGGATTTCCGAACTAAATTCAATCCAGGAACGATTTTTCGCTTTGTGTAATGCGTTGTCCGGGTGCAAGGAGCCAGCTGAAATTTCGTCTAAATATTCAATAATAACGACAGATTCAAATATCGCCTGTTGATCGACGAGCAATACAGGCACCTTACCCAGCGGAGAAATATGATTAAACCAATCAGGTGGATTATCTAAATCAATAAACTCAAGTTCATGTGTTATGTGTTTTTCTTGCAAGATGATGCGCGCACGTTGTACGTAGGGACAAAGTAAGTGACTGATAAGTTTCAGTTTGGGCGTATCCAATCTTTTTGCTCCGGATAAATAGGAATCTACGAATATCTTTCGATAAAGTCATATTATCACGAAATAGTTCTAATTAGAACAATAGTACAGAATGCGGCGTCTAGGAGCCTGGCGCCCCTGGGGGTCCTAGGGGGCCTAATAACCCTATTAATAACAACAGAATAAAGCGTAATTTCGACGTGTATCTTTGATAGTTCCTAAAAAAAAGTGTTTGCGAGCATCTATTTTTGTAATAATATAAGTGACCGGTCGTCTTATTATTGAAGCCAGAGAGCTGGCTTTTTGAATACAAAGAATATAAACGACCGGTCATTTAATAGGTGGGTATGGAGATGGATAAAAAAATATATTTAAACCGCTCATTGGTAGATGTGACAGTAGGCATAGTTTTAGTGGCCACGTTGTTTTTAACGGACTCAGATGCGATCGCCATGTCTCGCGCAGACAGCAAACCGCGACATGACGGCCCCTTATTGCTGGCCGCATCGATTGAAGATGAGAAACGTCTGCAAGTTGAATTCACCGATGAAACACAGCAGAAAAAAGGAGGCAGTGGCTGGGCGTTTTATTTTGACAACGACCTGTTTGCGTCTACTGGCCGGGATCGTGACTACACTGGCGGTGTGTCCTTCACACTTTCTGGGCCACAAGCCGCTACGTATACTTTGTCGGTTGACCCTGTATTAGGCGCTGTTAACGGCTGGTTAGGTGTTGGGAATTCTGGAGATAAAATATTAAATAGTTTCGAGTTTGGTTTAACCGCGTTTACCCCAGAGAACATAGATCTGGCTGTGCCGTTATTTGACGACAGACCCTACGCGGGTTTGATATATATTTCAAACACGCGCCAGAACGTAAACTATAAAAACAGGTCGTCAGTGATTTCATCGTTAACAATCGGTGTATTGGGATTAAATATTCCGGGTGAGTTTCAAAATAAGCTTCATAAAATCTTTGATGCCACGCAGGCACAGGGTTGGGGTAATCAAATTTCAGACGGGGGTGAACTTACTTTTCGTTATAGCCTTTCGAAGCAATATGTCCGTTGGGCTGATTACAGCGCCCCGGGTTATAACTATGAAATTAAAACGGCTCGTAATGTTAATGTTGGTTACTTAACGGACCTTACCTGGAGCGTTAGTGGTCGTTTTGGGAAAATCCGTACTCCCTGGTCAAGCTTCAATCCACAAAATGCAGCATATGCAGAAAAAGGCTTACCTTTGGCGGATCTAAACAATCAACCTAAAAATGAATTTTATTTTTGGGCAGGTTTGAGTGTTCATTTGCGAGCGTATAATGCGTTAATACAGGGGCAATTTAGAGACAGTGCCGTTACCTATGACAGAGACGAGCTTAATCACGTTGTGGGCGAGCTTTGGGTGGGGGTCACCAGTGAACTGGATAGCGGATTAAGACTAAGTTATTTTTTGCGCGGCCAATCATCGGAAATCAAATCTGGCCCAGGATCTCGCAAACCCGTTTGGGGTGGCATTATTGTGAGTCGTTCAATTTAGGTTAGCGCAAGACAGCCCCATATTTCTTATATCAAAACCCACCATTTCCGTTTAGTCATGAAAATTTGATAGCATAGGGTTTATTTATGGAGACTTAATAACAAATAATATTGTTATTATGGCGGGTGCCAAGGTATGAAGATCTTCCTTGTGTCTATGGCTACGTTGATACTTATGTGTAGCGCTGTAAAAGCCAGCGCCAGTGATGAGCTAACAGGCGTAAATAATAAGAAACGCCCGGTAATTGGGCTTGTGTTAAGTGGGGGTGGAGCGCGGGGTGCCTCGCATGTAGGTGTACTCAAAGTGCTGGAGGAAATGCAAATTCCGATTGATATTATCACCGGTACTAGCATGGGTGCCATTGTGGGTGGTTTATACGCCCACGGATATTCGCCAACTGAATTGGAAAAATTACTTGATGATGTCGACTGGGACAAGCTTTTTATCGATAAGCCACGACGTTCATTACTTAATTTCCGTCGCAAATCAGATGACAATAATTTTCTGATAAAGCTTGAGTCTGGTTTAAAAAACGGAAATATCATCATACCTCCAGGGCTGGTGCAGGGACAAAAATTAAATTTATTGTTGCGGTCGCTTACCTTATCTGCCCCCGAACAGTTCGATGACCTTACTATTCGCTTTCGTGCGGTTGCTGCGGATATCGAGACGGGTGAGGCGGTTGTTATGGGCGAAGGCGATCTGGCGACGGTCATGCGCGCAAGCCTGTCTATACCTGGTGTATTTTCTCCCGTTGAATGGAATGGACGTTTATTGGTTGATGGTGGCTTCGCCAATAACATCCCGGTAAAGTTAGCCAGAGAGCTGGGGGCAGATATACTAATTGTGGTAGATTTGAGTAGTGAACCTCGGCAACGTGATGAACTATCGTCGCCTTTAAGTATATTAAACCAGACCCTGGGGTTTCAGATATTGCGCAATAGCGTTGAACAACTCAGCGCGATGCGCCCGCAAGATATATTGTTACAACCCGATTTGGGCAATTATTCATCCACTGCTTTCGGCCAATCCAAATTTATGGTGGCCAGAGGAATCGCAGCAACAAAACCTTTAGTGCCGCGACTCAAGCAACTTTCTTTATCTGAAGATTTATATAAAACCTACCTGGCATCAATTCGTCAAAAAATACAAAGCACGCCTCGTATAGATAAAATAGTCGTTGACAATCAATCGAGACTGGGAACTGATGTAATAAAGGCGCATATCGAAACAGAACCTGGGGAACAATTGGATATTCCTGGTTTGGAAAAAAATTTAGCTCGAATATTCGGGATCAATATATTTAAGAATGTGGATTATCAGGTAGATCAAGATCCCGAAGGAACCAAGTTGGTTATTAAAGCTGAAGAAAAAGATTGGGGTCCTGGCTATATTCGATTTGGTATGAACCTGGAAAGTGATTTTGCAGGGTCAAGTAAATTTAATGTTGCGACCAGTTATACCAATACGCCAATTAATAAATCAGGTGGCGAATGGCGAACAGAACTTCAGCTCGGTTATGATCAACGATTTTTCACCGAATTTTATCAACCGATGGATAATCGTCTCCGCTACTTCATAAAGACATGGGCCACATACTCTAAATTACATTTTGGTCGATTTGAGGCCGGTAGGCAGGCAGCGGACTATATCGCCACGACATCGACAATTGGATTTGGTGCTGGTCGCTTGTTTGGAAATTGGGGGTCGCTAGAATTTGGTATAAGCGCTGGATCAATCGATACAGAGCCCGTTATAGGCGATTTATCGGTTAATAAAAGTGATGTTAACAACGGGGCGTGGTTCGTACAGTTTTCTTATGATCAACTTGATAGCTTGAATTTTCCAAAAAACGGTACGCTGTTTAATACCTCCTGGAGGAGTGATAGAGAATGGCTTGGTTCTGACGTTGAGCAGGATACATTAAATGTATCCCTGCTTCGAGCTGCGACCTGGGGCAGCAATACATGGATAGCCTGGACTGGTTTGGGTGGTGTGGTGAACAGCGAAATAGCAACTCAATCCGGATATGCGATAGGTGGGTTTTTTAGTCTATCAGGTTTTGAAAATTTCGAACTTGTGGGGCGTTATGCCGGTGTGCTGCGTTTGATTTATTTCAGAGAAATTGGTGGTAGTCAATCAGCACTGAAAATACCTTTCTATATTGGTGGTTCAGTTGAAGCTGGTAACGTATGGAACGACAGGAATGATATCCGATTCGATTCTTTGTTGGCGGCAGGTAGTTTTCTTGTTGCTTTTGATACGCCGGTGGGGCCACTCTATCTCAGCAAAGGTATTGGTCAAGGTGGGCGATCAAAAACTTATTTATTTCTTGGCCGTAGCTTTACATTTTTTTAGTGTAGAAAACGCTGAGAATTTACTGATAATAGGAGGTGAGTTGTTAGAAATTGGCAAAAGGATAAATGCTGCAACCAGAAAAGCTCCATCGAAAATTACTGCTGCTTCCACAGTGGCTCTCCCCTGGTATTGATTATTAACGTTGTGATTATTAAAATTTAACCTTAAAAAAAATATATTTTAGTGATTTTTTGTTAAAATAACCCCTTCCTTTTATTCGTAACAGGGCGACACTGACTATGAGTGCTGACGTATTATCCCAGGCGCAACCCAATGGCTATTCAGGTGACAGCAACTTGTTGGTGACTACAAAGTTAAGCATGCCGCGAAATCATGCAGGGCTTGTTTGTCGCCAACGCTTGTTAGATAAATTGGGAGGCGATGTGCGCCCATTAAGTTTGGTTTGTGCACCCGCAGGTTTTGGTAAAACAACCCTGTTGATCAGTTGGTTACAACAACGCGACATGCCTGTTGCCTGGTTGTCGCTGGATGACAGCGATAATGACCCTGCTCAGTTTATGCGTTACCTGGTCGCAGCCATACAGACAGTTGAACCTGGGTTTGCACACGATGCAGCAAAAATATTAGCGCTACCACAAGCGGTTAATACTATTACTGTACTGAGCAAGCTATTAAATGAGGTTGACCGTTTTAAACATGATCTGATCGTTGCCCTGGATGATTATCACGTTATTCACAATGCTGAGATCCATGAAGCGCTAAATTATCTGCTGGATCATTTGCCGGCGCAACTGCATATTGCTATTACCAGTCGGACTATGCCGCCGCTGGTCTTGCCGCGTTTACGCGTCAGACGGCAATTGGCAGAAGTGTTCGAAGAGGATCTGAGTTTTAATGATGAAGAAGCACGCTTGTTTCTGAATGAAGTATCTGGCCTGAATTTGTCAACAATGGAAATCGCTATGCTAAAGGAGCGCACCGAAGGTTGGATTGCCGGTTTGCAATTGGCTGCGCTTTCCCTGGAATCAGAGCAAGACAAGCAATCGTTTATCCGCGCATTCGCCGGTGATGACCGTTATATTATCGACTATCTTACCGACGAGGTGTTGCAACGCCAGCCGCAAGAAGTAAAACAGTTTTTATTACAGACATCCGTATTGGATCGACTTTGCGGACCTTTGTGTGACAAGCTAACAGGAAGTACGGGGAGTGTTGAACGTCTGGCAATGTTGGAAAGTTTAAACATGTTCATCATCCCCCTGGATAGCAAACGTAGATGGTATCGCTATCACCACCTTTTTGCCGATTTATTGCGCAACCAACTTGCCCAGCAATACCCGGACAGCGGACAACAACTGCATCGTGCGGCCAGCGAATGGTTTAGCGAAAATAATTTTCCACATGAAGCTGTGCACCACGCTTTTGAAGTTGAGGATTTTGAGCAAGTGGCAAATGTGTTGGCGAAACACGGACAACGCTTGTTTGAAGAGGGGCAGATACCTACTTTGATGGCGTGGTATAAACGATTGCCGGAATCTGTTTATAGAGCAGACCCTTGTCATGCGTTGCGTTATGTGTGGAGCCATTATTTGGGTTGTGGCGAAATGCTTCATGAGCTGGTGGAAGAGTTGCAATCTTCAGCCAGCGCAGAAAATGCCGAGATCGCAGAAGAACAACGAGTGCGTATACAAATTGATCTTACCTTAATGGGAGGGTTTCTGGCTTTGCAAAAAGGCGATACTGAGATGGCAATCAATTACGCAGAGCAGACCATACAATATTGTCAGGTAGTCGATATGTATGATGCCCTCCCGCCGAGATTATTATTGGCTTCAGCGCATTTGATCGATGGCGGACTGGAAAAAGCACGAAGTCTGTTTAGTCAAATTATTGAAGCCAGCTACACAAATGAATTTCTTATCACGATCAATGCTGCAGTAACGGGTAACGCGCTGGCATTGAGCCGTCAAGGTCGCCTGCGAGAAGCACGCACGCGTATAACAGATGACCTGGCTCGTTTACAGCAAAAGGGCTGGGACCAATATTTAGTCGATACTGCCTGGGTTTATCTCACACTTAGCGGGTTGTTATATCAAAGCAACGAACTTGATGGCAGTATGAAATATCTACAATTAGCCGACGAGGTGGCAAAAAACGACAAACAGAATGCTTTGCCAGGTATGATAGAAACACGCCGGGCAAAAATATTTTTGGCACGCGGCGAAGCAGACTCACTTCATGCGTGTATTGAAACAATCCAAAATCTGGATTTGAAACCTGCGCCACTACATTACTTTCCCAGTGTCGAAGATGACATGTTCGCGTTGCTGTTGGCACAAGGCGATCTGCACGGTGCAGAACAATGGTTGTCACGTACTAGCCTGCAAGATTACAAAAACACACCCCCTAAAACGGAGAATGGCTCTATTCTTTTGGCAAGGTTGTTATTGTTACAGAACAAACCTGAGCAGGCATTGACGTTGATTTCAACGTTATTATTGGATGCGCAGCGCGGTCGCCGCTATGAGCGTGTTATTGAATTATTCATTCTCCAGGCACTGGCTCGCCAGGCCAAGACACAAACGCAGCAGGCTATTGAATCATTGCAACGTGCTTTGGCTAGCGCTGCCGACGAACATTATGTACGACTTTTTGTCAATGAAGGCGCCCCCATGGCCGCATTGTTAAAACGGTCGCTTAATGGCCCACATGCTGATTATGCTCAATATTTGCTGCAACAAATTCGTGTTGAAATAGATTCACAAACCGCAACAGCAGATCAGATTGAACCCCTTAGCGCCAAGGAAATGAAAACGCTTGAACATTTAATTGCTGGGTTATCAAACAAGGAAATTGCCGAGAAATT
Source organism: uncultured Gammaproteobacteria bacterium (assembly GCA_964654485.1). Classification (GTDB taxonomy): domain Bacteria; phylum Pseudomonadota; class Gammaproteobacteria; order SG8-11; family SG8-11; genus JAADIM01. Next base: position 19,208 of record CAZZJI010000052.1, read on the forward strand.
GTTTGTGTCGCCGAATACAGTAAAAACGCATGTGAAAAACATTTATCGGAAAATGGGGGTAAATAATCGGCTTGACGCCATTTCCAAAGGTAAGCCCCTGATAATTTCATCTGGTAACTGCAAGTAATAGTTATTCATATAAAAATCACCCTGCCTAATCACCCAAAAGGGTGATGTTTCCTATGCATGTTCACGCCATTCTGTAGTTATGCCAGGAAATAAATAATATTGGACCCAGAAGGAGGTAGCGCAATGCCGCAGCTAATCACAACAGAAATTGAAATAGAGTCCTCGCCGGAACGGGTTTGGCAGGAACTGACAGACTTTAAAAATTACCCGCAATGGAACCCCTTTATCCGACAAATTTCTGGGAAACTGAATGAAGGCGCAGAACTACAGATTTATCTAATGCCGCCGCAAGGAAAATCCATAGTATTTCATCCCATCATCATTGAGATTAAACCCACGAAGCGCTTTGTTTGGCTAGGCCGTGTGTTGTTCGCGGGTTTGTTTGATGGTGAGCATCGCTTTGATATAGAAACACTTGCGGAAAACAAAGTGAAACTGGTGCATTCCGAAAAATTTAGTGGGCTATTATCTGCCATCATACTCAAGTTGGTTGGCAAGCAAACTAAGGCGGGATTTGTGGCGATGAATCAGGCATTGAAAGCGCGTATCGAAGGTGTATCACCCACATCACCCACGCCAATCGCCCAATAGGGTGATTGCATATTCATTGTCGGGTGTTAATCTGATTCCAGAAAAAACAACGGAGATGAAAAATGATTAAGAACCAGTGGATTATACTGATGATACTAGCAATATTGCCCGGTTTGGTAAATGCACAGGAAATCACGTTACAACAGTACCTGCTAAAAGTAAAAACAAACCACCCTTTTTTTAACAAAGAACAACTGTCCGCCGGTATCGAACACGAACAACAAAAACGTTTTCTAGGCGATCAAGATTGGGTTGTAACGGCAAACCCAAGATTTAGCCATGAAGAACGCGGTGACAAGGCAAGCACTTTTGTACCACGAGAAGATGAACAGTTTCGCTTTAACTCTGGTATTGAGCGTGTTTATTGGCGTAACGGCGGTCGTATCTCTATCGGTTATGATTACAATAGATCAAATCAAACATTCGCTGCGCCATTTGGATCTCAAGATCTGCATGGCAACGGTGTCAATGTAAATTATTCGATACCACTGATGAAAAACAGTAGTGGAATATTGAGCCGACTGGGTTACGAGCTGCAAGGATATAGTATCGACCTGATAGAGGTAACGAGTTTGGAAAACCAGGAAAATTTTCTCGCAGACACAGGCGCACGGTTTATAGATTGGGCATTATTAACCGAGCAGCGCAATATTTCTAAAAATCGTTTGCTGCTCGCGGAAAATGAACTCGCCACGACAAAAAAGAAGCATCGCACCAACCTGGCTGCCGAGGTTGATGTTCTGCGCGCCGAAGATGCTGTTTTCAATGCCAAACAAAACCTTATGCAATTTGAGTCACAATACAAAGCGCTGCGCGCCGAATTGTCAGTGCGTGCTGGCGATACAATACTTATTAACTCAGAGCCAGACGTTGATTTATATACGTTTAAAGAACTGGCTACAATTAAACAGGCAAGATCAGAATTGCAGACACAATCCAGATTATTAAAATTGCTGGATTTAAAGCTGGCGCAATTAACGCATGAGCAACGTGGCCTGAGCGACGAATCCAGGCCGGAACTTAATCTTACTGTCAGCGGTGGGCTGCGTGGTGAAGATGTGCAATTTAGTGGCTCTATGAGTTTAGACCAACCGCAATACAGTGTCGCCTTAGCGTTTCGTTACCCTTTGGGGCAAACCACCAACAAAGCGGATATCAGTAAAGCGCGAATTGAAAAAATGCAACTCGCTGCAGAGCGCGCCAGTACATTTGTGCAGTTGGAGGCGCAATTACAGAATCTTCTAATCCAAATTAAAGAGCTGGAAAAAATCATGGCGCTTAATCAGCAGCAAATAAACGTGGCACAACAAAAAACACTACAAGAATTACGCCGCCATAACCAGGGCCGTAATGAACTGACCTTTGTAATTCAAAGCCGTGACAATGAGCAATTTGTCAAATTGATTTATGCGCAGAATGCGGCGACCTATCAAAAACTTTATCTTGAATATTTGTCGCTGACCGATCAGCTGATTACCGATGCGGATCAGAAACAATGATTCATTCAGACTTAAGAGCTTGCGATTAAGGGGATAAAACCATGAATAATTTTTTCCGATTCTTTGTTGAACGCCACTTATTAGCCTATTTGATAACGCTCATCATTATATTGTTGGGGCTGTCCACTTTATTGACGATTAAACGCGACAGCTTTCCAAGCGTGGAATTCGGTGAAGTGCTGGTTACCACGTCTTATCCGGGTGCGTCACCCGAAGATGTTGAGCTAAAAGTAACCAATGAAATCGAAGACGAACTCAAAGAAGTGACGGGTATAAAACATTTTCAATCCTGGTCCATGGAGAATATCTCCAGTATCCATATCGTCATCGATTCGGACGTAGAAGATGAAGATAAAGTAATTCGCGAAATACGCGAAGCCGTGTCCCGTGTAACTGATTTACCGCCAGAGGTAACTGAATCACCATTGGTCACAGAGCTAAGCACATCCAGTTTTCCAATGATAGAAATCGGCCTGACGGGTGATTTACCTTACCGTGAAATACGCGAGCTGGCACGTCGTTTTGAGAAAAAACTGGAAAATGTTCCAGGCGTGTCCAGAGTAGAACGCTTTGGCTATCGTGCGCGAGAAATCCAGATCCAGGTTTCTCCAGAATCGATCGATAATAAAGAAATTGCGCTCGGGGAAATTATCGCGGCGATCCGGGGACGCAATATCAGGGCCACTGGCGGCGATTTTGAATCGTATACCAGCGAAAAAAACATTGTCACGCTTGCACAATTTCGTGAACCACAAGAAGTCGGTGATGTCATCGTCCGCACGACGTTTGATGGTCCGTTGATTAAGATCAAAGATCTGGCCATTATTGAAGATACTTTCGAAGAAGAAATAGTGGAGTCTCGCGTCAATGGTGAAGCGGCACTGTCTTTCATTGCGTATAAGTCCGAGTCAGCGGATATCATTCGCACCGTTAGTGCCATTAACGCGATGGTGGAAAAACAAAAGCAATATCTTCCAGACGGTGTGCGCATCGTGATATCCAATGACGAATCGACTTATGTAAGTGAACGTTTTTCCATTGTTGCGACCAACGGTGCATTAGGCCTGGCGATGGTGATGTTGGTGTTGACTGTCTTTCTCAATATTCGTGTCGCTTTTTGGGTTGCGCTGGGGATTCCCGTGTCATTGCTCGGAGTGGTTTTTTTATTGCCCGTTTTCGGCGGTTTCATCGATACTGTCACGATGACCGCAATGGTGATCGTGCTCGGTATTATTGTTGATGATGCGATAATCATTTCGGAAAATATCTATCAACGACATGAACAGGGGCTTGAGCCGATAGAAGCGGCCGTGCAAGGTATCAGTGGTGTGTTTAAACCTGTGCTGACAACGATATTCACCACGTTGGTGGTATTTGCGCCGTTGTTTTATATGCCGGGCATGTTAGGCAAGTTTGTTTATGTTATACCCTTGGTCATTTCATTGGCCTTACTGGTCTCGCTGATCGAGTCTACATTGGCTTTGCCAGCGCATATCGCGGGTGGATTACGTGCGCAGGCGAAAAACAAAGGTGATGCTACATCGATAACACAGCGCGGCTTTGATCAACTTAAAATAAGCTATAAAAGTGCGATTGTCTCATTATTGCGTTTTCGTTATGTGATGTTTTTAGCGTTTATAGGTGTATTGGGCGGGGCTGCATTATATGCCGTCAAATATATGGATTTTGTTTTATTTCCATCTTCCACAGCAGAGCGTTTTTTGGTATTAGTGGAAACACCCGCCGGTACATCTCTTAAAGCGACTTCCGACAAAACCAAGTTGGTTGAAAAATTTATCTCCGAGTTGGGTTCCGGAGAGTTGGATTCCTTTGTAACACGAATAGGCACATTCGGTGATATTGGTTCCAGCGAGAGAGAAAACAACGCGGCGATATTTGTCAGCCTGACACCTTTCGCTAGCCGCGAGCGCACTGCCGATCAAATTGTGGAGAGCTTGCGCGAAAAAACCAAAGATTTACCGGGGTTTAGCCGAATCCGCTATAACATTGATGCAGGGGGACCACCCGTGGGGCGCCCCATTATGATGCGGGTAACCGGACCAGATGACAAAATGAGAAAACGTCTGGCGGATAATATCGTCGCATATCTGCAGACCATAGACGGTACCAAGGATATCGATCGAAATGACAAGGTCGGGAAATCACAAGTTGAAATAAAACTCGATTATGACCAGCTCGCCCGCGTCGGTATTACGGTCGCGGAAGTAGCGCGTAATGTGCGTATTGCCTATGACGGTGAAGTTGTAACCAGTGTGCGTTATGGTGATGAAGATGTCGATTTTCGTGTTATCTTTTCGGAAAAAGTGCGTAAAGACCCACAACATCTTCAAGAATTAAGTTTACCCAACAAGAATGGCAATTTGACGCCGCTAGGTCAACTCGCTCGTTTTCAGACAGTACCAGGACCCGCTAATTTCAACCATTATAAAGGCGACCGTGTCATCACCATTTCGGGCGATGTTGATAAAGAAATTACCACACCCCTCAAGGTGTCCAATGCCGTAAAACGGCATTTTGATATCGATAAGGATTATCCCGGAATGGCTTTGGTCATTGGTGGCGAAGCAGAGGAAAGTGAAAAATCGTTTAATGAGCTATTGGTGATACTTGGCATTGCAGCAGTCGGCGTCTACTTTTTGTTGGTCTTGCTGTTCAATTCCATTTGGCAACCGTTGATGGTAATGGTCGCGATCCCCTTTGGCATCATTGGTGTGATTGTGGGTTTCTCGATCCACGGTGAGGCGTTAGGTTTTCTTGCGATGACAGGCATAATCGGCCTGGCTGGTGTCGTGGTAAATGATTCGTTGGTGTTGGTTAATCATATTAACGAATTGAAAAAACGAAGTCCTACGCTGGGTCTACGAGAGATCGTTTCACAAGGCGCGGCAGACCGCTTGCGCGCGATTCTTCTCACAACTTTGTCAACGGTCGCTGGCTTATTGCCACTGGCTTACGGTATTGGTGGTTCAGATCCTTTTATGGGGCCTATGGCGCTGGCGCTAGGTTGGGGTTTACTCTTCGCAACACCGCTTACTTTATTGTTGGTCCCTAGCCTGTATTTGATAGGAAACGATATTGGCAACTTGTTCCGGCGTCA
>CAZZJI010000053.1:0-17137 GCA_964654485.1 uncultured Gammaproteobacteria bacterium
GTTGGTTTTACGGTCCAATATGTAGGCGCCGACACAACGATTATTTTGTTGTTGCGTTTGTACATCGGATACTTTGCTTTCCATTATGAGATCAATGGCGATATGGTGCTCGAAAATATCGATGTTTTGACGGCCAATAATATTATCTACCAGGGTTTTTTCAATTGCTTCGCCGGTCGCATCTGTAGCGTGGAATACCCGGCGATGAGTATGGCCGCCTTCTCGGGTAAGGTGGTAGTGTTGTTCGCCATTGGCTGCTGTTTGCTGGGTAAAGGGGACCTTTTTATCGATAAGCCATTCAATTTGTTTTTCGCCGTTTTCTACTGCAAACCGGACAATATTAGGATCGCAGAGACCTGCCCCGGCATTAACAGTGTCATCGACATGAGCCTGGATTGAATCTTCGGCGTTTTTACATACCCCGGCAATGCCGCCCTGAGCATATAATGTACAGCCCTCGGTGAGTTCCTTTTTAGATATGACCGCAATCTTGGCGGACGGCGCAAGTTTCAACGCCAGGCTTGCACCTGATGCACCGCTGCCAATCACCAGAACGTCGTATTGATACTGATACTGTGGTTTCATTTGCGAGTGTTTCCTCAATAAATCAATAAGTTGAGTTCAAAACAAAGTTTCTATACTCTAGACGTTGTTGTGATTTGGCAATTTTACTGACAACGTTAAACAAAATATATAACTATTTTAATATGTTAGACGAACTATATTGTACCTGTATGGTCTATGAATATAGGCCTATTCGAGGGGTTAGGAATTGATAAAGGTAGGCCGGGATGAACGAACAAGACATAGACCGTGAACTTGTTCGCCGAGTACAGAACGGAGATAAAACGGCATTTGATATTTTGGTACGCAAGTATCAACAAAGAGTGGCCAATTTGATATCCCGTTATGTGCGTGATTCAAGTGAAGTGCTTGATGTGTCTCAAGAGGCCTTCATAAAAGCGTATCGGGCACTGCCAAATTTTAGAGGTGACAGCGCATTTTATACCTGGATGTACCGCATTGCGATAAATACAGCTAAAAACCATTTAGTTTCGCAAAGCAGACGAATTCCATTATCCAATGTTGATGTACAAGATGCGGAACAATTTGAAGGCACAACCAGTCTTAAAGACTACGAAACACCGGAAAGATTGTTACTGAGAGATGATATTGAAAAAACAGTGTTTTCTACAATTGAGGAATTACCGGAAGATTTAAAAATAGCCATTACTTTGAGAGAAATTGAAGGAATGAGTTACGACGAGATAGCACAAACGATGGATTGTCCCGTAGGGACTGTCAGATCAAGGATTTTTCGAGCCAGGGAGGCAATTGACAAAAAACTAAAACCATTGATTGAATGACCATAGAAGATCGTAGAAAGAGTGTTGAGGTTATTTGTTTGTGCTATTTAGCAGTGTTTATAAAACTAATGTAGCGGGATTGATGATTATATATGGAATTAACCATTTGAAAAATGCTAGTATAATCAGAGATTTTTCATCGATTTAGCAAAAGCAATAATTTAGGCGGGGCTGAATATGGCGGGGTCAGACATGACTGTGTTAGATAAGAGAAACGAGAAATTTTCTGCATTGATAGACGATGAGTTGGGCCGGTCCGAGCTTGAGGAGATGGTGTCAGCACTGTGTTTAGATGGAGAAGGTTTAGCTGAAGAAGGTTCAGATAACGGCTCAGGTGAAACTGGTTCAGAAAAAAATAGTGACTTAAAGAAAAAATGGCAACGTTATCATATAATTAGCGATGCGTTGCAAAAACATTTGCCAGAAAAAATGGACTATTGTCTGGCCGATCGCGTTATGTCCGAGCTGAAAAATGACCCCGTTATCCTTGCGCCGAATCGTATTTCAGCTGTTGCCCAAGATACTCAAACCGATACTAAGAATACTGCAATGCCACCCTCCGTTTCCCCCCCTGCCTCGAGACAAATCTTTAAACAAATTGCCGGGCTGGCGGTAGCGGCATCTGTGATGGTGGTTGCGATATTGGTGTCACAGACTTTTTCTACGAATGACGGTGTTAACCCGAACCCAGTAGCACCACCAATAGCCACATTGTCGCCAACCGCGCCACCGGCTATATCGCCAACCACGCCACCGGCTATGCTTGCCAAGCAGCCATCGGTTATGATTTCCAAGCAACCGGTTATGCCATCCAAACAACAGTTTGCCAGGATGTCCGAGCCGCAGACAGCGCTTCCCCCCAGTTTTCAAAACCAGTTAAATAGATACTTGGCTAATCATAACCAATATGCATCCGGAGTATCAGGTGTATTACCTTATGCCAGAATAATCGGGCATATATCCAATCCATCCAATCAACCCCAGACTCGCTTTCAGCCGCAATCTAACTCTCAACGAAAGTGATAAATTGATACTGTGAATTCTGTTTATACTGTTTATAAGTTGCTGTTTTTCCTGGTTATTCCTGTAGTATCCTGGGCAAGTGATTCCAGTCTTGAAGCGCTTGAGCTATTGAAGAGAATGTATGCTGCGCCTAAAACACTGAATTATCAGGGCACGTTTGTTTATTCACACGATGGTAAAATCGAGTCCATGAAAATTTTTCATAGTGCGGATTCGCAAGGTGGCAAGGAAAGATTGTTTCACCTAAATGGCAGCCCCAGAGAAATTATACGCGATCAAAACCTCGTGACGTGTATATTAACCGACAATAAATCTGTGATAGTCAATAATGATCAAGGTGGTCAAAGTGTGTTGTCTTCATTATTGCCGGAAAATATTGATTCTCTGAAAAATTATTATCGATTTATATTAGGTAAAGATGACAGAATAGCTGGCAGATTATCGAAAACAGTTATAGTGCAGCCAAAAGATAATTATAGATATGGGCGCAAATTGTGGATAGATACAGATACCGGTTTATTACTTAGCTCAGCGTTGCTAGACGAAAAAAATCGCACCATCGAGCGTGTCATGTTTACCGAGATAAATGTTGTAGATAGTATTCCCTCGTTTTTATTAAAGCCAACGGTGAGTGGTAAAGAGTTTACCTGGCATAGGGATTTATCGAATGAGGGCGATGATAGCAGTGTAACGAAGTGGGAAGTAAAAAAAATGCCCAAAGGGTTTCAATCTGAAAAACATCACCTGCGTTTGCGCCGGGCGCCTACTGAGCCATCTGTCGAGCATATTTTGCTTTCGGATGGAATTGCTTCCGTATCTGTGTATGTTGAGCGCCTGACTGAGTTCAGCAGTAAATTTATTGGCACTTCTTTCATGGGTGCGGTTAATGTTTATGGTACTGTAGTAAGCAATCATCAGGTTACGGTCGTGGGCGAAGTGCCGAAATCCACGGTTAAATTGATCGCCAGTTCGGTACAATATGTTGCAGATCAATAATTGCTGCGTTGTTTTTCTTACGTTAAAATGATGTTTGTAGATAAAACCCTCAAAACTGTAGTAAAAAGCTAAACCAGCGAATACGATGTTAAAAAAAACAGCAACTGTTGTGAAAATTAATGATCAGGATATATGGGTGAGAACAACCCGACAAACCGCCTGTGGACACTGTGCAGCAAATCAAGGATGTGGCGTTTCATTGCTTGGCGACTATTTTAACAACAATGTTGGGCAGGTGTCTGTTCGTTCAGAGGGCATGCGGGCAGGGGACTTTCAGGTAGGAGACTTTCAGGTAGGAGATAATGTTATTGTGGGCGTGCAGGAACGCGCATTAATAAAAGGTTCGTTGTTGGTTTATTTGCTCCCGCTTGTATTTATGATCGGGTTTTCATTGTTTGGGCAATTTCTGTCTACAATTATTGGGCCTATTGACTCTGCTGTCAATTCGACTCTCAATTCGATACTGTTTAATGCTGAAGGTCTGACGGTTATTTTCGCCTTTGTGGGTTTGGCGTTAGGTTTCTATTTTGTAAAATATGTATCAAAAAAAATAAATAACGACTTTGATTTTAGGGCAATGATTTTAGAGCAATAATTTTAAAGTAATATCATTAGGTTCGTCTGATTAAGTTTTTTTAAAAAATTAAAACTAACTTTAAATAGCACTTACCACTAACTTATTCGAAAAACGGCTGTCTAGTGAGTTGTCGTTTAGAAGTTATTTGTTTCGAGAAATTGTTTCAACCATTTGTTTCAGTTTTTTGTTGCAATTTAAAAAATGGTTTGAAAGATCGAAATACAAAAACAGGAGAGAGCATGAAAACATTTAAAGCCAGCAGATATGTTGTTGGGTTATTTTTATTCGCGATTGGGCAGTTGGTATTTGTTGCGGCTGAAGCACGCTCGTTACCTGATTTTACCGAGCTTGTCGAAAAATACGGTGCCGCGGTTGTTAATATAAGCACAAGCCAGAAAATCAAACCTAGATCGTTGCCTCGGGCCATGCCAAAAGATAAGTCGCACAAAAATCCTCAAGAGCGCCCTTTTGGAGATTTGTTCAAACATTTCTTCGGCGAAGACGGCGAAGAAATCGAGCGTTTTGGTAATCAATCGTTGGGTTCGGGTTTTATTATTTCCGAAGACGGTTATGTGTTAACAAATTATCATGTAACAAAAGGCGCGGAAGAAATCATTGTCAAGCTGGTTGATCGACGTCAGTTAACTGCGAAAGTGATCGGTTCAGATGAGCGCAGTGACCTTGCTTTACTCAAAGTAGACGCGACAGATTTGCCATCAGTGAAAATAGGTAAATCGGATCAATTAAAAGTCGGTGCTTGGGTGTTAGCAATTGGTTCTCCCTTTGGGTTTGATCATTCCGTGACTGCGGGAATAGTGAGTGCAAAAGGACGTAGCTTGCCACGTGAAAATTATGTGCCTTTTATACAAACCGATGTTGCAATTAATCCGGGTAATTCCGGTGGGCCTTTGTTTAATCTTGATGGCGAAGTAGTCGGAATCAATTCGCAAATATATAGTCGCACGGGCGGATTTATGGGTTTGTCATTTGCAATACCTATCGACATGGTGATGGATGTTGTGGATCAATTAAAAAACCACGGACACGTATCGCGTGGTTGGCTGGGTGTTTTGATACAGGATGTCACCCGTGAGTTGGCTGAATCATTTGGTATGAAAAAACCCAAAGGTGCATTGGTTGCGAAGGTGTTGCCGGACAGCCCGGCCGAAAAAGCCGGTTTTCAGGTAGGCGATGTCATTGTCGAGTTTAATGGTAAAGACGTGACAACGTCATCATCCTTGCCCCCCATTGTGGGCATCACCAAGGTAGACAAAGCCGTTAATACAAAGGTGATCCGTAACGGGAAAACTATAAATATCAAAGTCACGATTGGTGAACTACCTGGTGAAGAAGAATTGCGGGTCTCAGGCTCTTCCGGGTCGCGAGCGACAACTAACAACCGTGTGGGTGTCATTGTCGGTGATTTAACGGCAGAACAAAGAGAAAAGCTAGACTTGAAGAAAAATGGAATATTGGTTCAGGGCATTAAAAATGGAGCCGCTTCCAAGGCTGGTGTGCGCAAAGGGGACGTTATTCTTATGATAAATAATGAACAAATTAAGGATGTGTCTCATTTCAAGGAGATTGTAGAAGGCCTGGAAAAAGGCAAATCTGTCCCTATTTTGGTTCAACGCCGCGGCGGACCGGTTTTCCTTGCGCTGAAAATCACGGAAGATTAACGTACCTTTAAGCTAACTTCGAACTAGCTTTAAACTAAAAGAGGGCTACTATTTCAGTAAATATTGATTAATTTTGATAGAATCTAGGCGCCAGAGATGGCGCCTCTTTTTTTGCCAGTCGACTTTTGTCTGTAGAGTAGATAAGTTGCCTGTCGATAAGGTCGATTACTTTGCTTATGGCTTATTTTAGGATATATGAAATTAATTCGTAATTTCTCAATTATTGCGCACATTGACCACGGTAAATCAACGATAGCAGATCGTTTTATTCAGCTATGTGGTGGTTTATCCGATCGTGAAATGGATGAACAGGTGCTGGATTCGATGGATCTGGAACGTGAGCGCGGTATTACAATAAAAGCGCAGAGTGTTTCATTGAATTACACTGCGAGTGATGGAATTACCTATCAACTCAACTTTATCGATACCCCTGGCCACGTCGATTTCTCTTACGAAGTGTCTCGTTCTCTTGCTGCCTGTGAAGGTGCATTGTTAGTGGTTGATGCTTCACAGGGTGTTGAAGCACAAAGTGTCGCTAATTGTTATACCGCGTTGGAACAGGGGCTTGAGGTTGTGCCTGTACTTAACAAGATTGATTTACCGGCAGCTGATCCAGATAAAGTAATCCATGAAATAGAGGATATTATCGGTATAGAGGCAAAAAACGCGCTGCGGGTCAGCGCTAAAACCGGAGAGGGAATTGAAGATATACTTGAAGAGTTAATTAAGTCAGTACCGCCACCCAAAGGCGAAACTGATGCCCGGCTTAAAGCACTCATAATCGACTCCTGGTTTGATAATTATCTTGGCGTCGTGTCATTGATCAGAGTCATGGATGGGATTTTAAAGAAGGGTGATAAAATTTTAGTGATGTCCACCGGTATCAGTCACATAATTGATAATGTCGGTATATTCACGCCCAAACGACACGATACAGGTGAGCTTAAAGCAGGTGAAGTGGGTTATGTCATTGCAGGTATCAAGGATATAGAAGGTGCCCCCGTAGGTGATACGTTAACACTGGCAAATCAACCTGCAGAAGAGGCATTGCCTGATTTTAAACCAGTGCAACCCCAAGTTTTCGCCGGCTTGTTTCCGATCTCATCCGAGAATTACGAAGATTTACGCGACGCACTCGGCAAACTGCGCCTCAATGATGCAGCCTTATTTTATGAACCGGAGACCTCTCAGGCATTGGGTTTTGGGTTTCGCTGTGGATTTCTTGGCATGTTACATATGGAAATCATTCAAGCACGCCTGGAAAGAGAATATGATCTTGATTTAATTACCACGGCACCCACGGTGGTTTATGAAGTACTAGATAAAAATGGAGACCTGCAACATATAGATAATCCGGCTAAACTGCCTGAAATAAACAAAATTGAAGAACTGCGCGAGCCTATCATTACAGCCAACATCTTATTGCCGCAAGAGTATCTCGGTAATGTAATTGGTCTATGCATAGAAAAACGCGGTGTACAGAAAAAGATGTTGTATCTGGGTAATCAGGTTTCTCTTTCCTACGAACTGCCGATGAATGAAGTTGTACTGGATTTTTTCGACCGCTTGAAATCAATCAGTCGTGGCTATGCATCATTGGACTATGCGTTTGAACGGTTTCAAGCAGCAGATCTGGTGAAAATGGACATACTTATCAATAACGAAAAAGTTGATGCTTTATCCCTTATTGTGCATCGCGAGCAATCACAATATCGTGGACGTGATTTGGTTGAAAGAATGAGGGAATTGATTCCCAGGCAGATGTTTGATGTGGCCATTCAAGCGGCGATCGGTTCGCATATTATTGCGCGAGCAAATGTGAAAGCATTGCGAAAAAATGTGACTGCGAAATGTTATGGCGGTGATATTTCGCGTAAAAGAAAATTATTGGAAAAGCAAAAAGCAGGTAAGAAACGCATGAAGCAGGTAGGTTCAGTCGAGATTCCACAAGAAGCGTTTTTAGCGGTTTTGCAAGTAGGGAAAAAATAAAAAATAAATTGACAGTTACTATTGAGCAAACAAGTAGCAAACAATAAAGAGTAGGAACAAGAATATGAATTTTGATTTTTCGGCATTACTGGTCTTTCTCACTTTTCTCACGGGCGCCATCTGGGGGCTTGACGTCTTCGTTTTCGCGCCTAAACGGCGCGCAAAAGCGGATGATTCTGTGCGTGGCTCGGGCTATCGCGCACACCGGAGTGATACCGTTGAAATGACCCAGGAGCCGAAAATTGTTGAATATGCGCATTCTTTTTTTCCGGTCATTCTTATTGTATTAATTTTACGTTCATTTATCGTTGAGCCATTTCGTATCCCATCTAATTCCATGATGCCGACGCTACTAACCGGTGATTTTATATTAGTAAATAAATTTTCATATGGTATTCGGCTACCCGTGCTTAATTCTAAAGTAATTGGAATAGGTAAGCCGGAGCGTGGCGATGTTGTTGTATTTCGTTACCCGAAGGACCCATCAATAGACTATATTAAACGTGTCGTCGGTTTGCCCGGAGATAAAATTTTATATAAAAATAAACAGTTGTATATTAATGACGTGTTGGTCAAGCAGGATTTTAAGGGCACCTACGAAGGTGTTGGTTCTGGTATTGTGATGACCGGTGCAAACCTGTTAACAGAACACCTGGATGAAGCGGACCATGAAATATTAGTCAACTCCAGGCGACTCATGCGTGACATGAAGTTTGAAATTCCAAAGGGTCGATATTTTGTAATGGGAGATAATCGCGACAACAGCAACGACAGTCGTTTTTGGGGCACGGTACCGGAAGCTAATCTGGTTGGAAAAGCATTTTTAATCTGGATGAATTGGGATTCTGCAGGTGATGGATTGGCATGGGACCGTATAGGTTCTCAAATAAAATAGAGGTGCATACATGAGTAAATCTATCTTTTTGACAAAGAATAAAACTGGGTCTAGAAAAAAACAGGCAGGCATGACCGGTGTTGCCGTCATGTTGATTTTACTGGTGATTGGTTTTTTTGTATTTATTGGGCTGAAGATATTTCCTGTTTATATGGAAAGCTTTAAGGTGAATAGTGCGCTTGATTCATTAAAGTCACAAGCTGATTTAGGGAAAAAACCGACTGGTGAAATTGTCAAATCACTTTTGAAGAAACTGCAAATCGACGATGTGGAAAGTGTTACAAAAAAAGAAATCAGTATAGAGAAATCGAAGACCGGTGTGACTGTTTATGTCGATTATGAAGTGGTGCAACCTTTATTTAGTAATATTAGCCTTCTTGTTGTTTTTGAAAAGCAAGTAGAGATTCTCAGGTGACTCAGCCAGTTGATAAGCTTTACAAAAATTTGTACTACCAGTTTGTCGATCAGTCCCTATTAGAAAAAGCACTTACTCATCGTAGCATCGGAGCAGATAATAATGAACGCCTGGAATTTTTGGGTGATGCCATTCTCGGGTTTGTTATTGCTTCAGAACTTTATCGTTTTTTTCCTAATGCGAAAGAAGGTGAATTAAGCCGTTATCGCGCCAGTCTGGTGAAAGGCGAAACTTTAGCTATTTTAGCAAGTGAACTGGATCTTGGCGATTTTCTTCGTTTGGGACCAGGTGAATTAAAAAGTGGCGGATTTCGCCGAGATTCTATTCTGGCGAACGCATTTGAAGCAATTATTGGTGCACTGTATCTTGAGGGCGGACTGCATATTGCCGAAAACTTTATTCGCGAAGTTTATAAAGAACGAATAAAGTCGATTTCAGAGCGTTCGAGCTATAAAGACCCAAAAACACGTTTGCAGGAATACCTGCAGGCTCGGCGTTTACAATTACCGGAATACAGTGTCGTCGATGTTGCGGGCAAGTCACATGAACAACTCTTCAAGGTCACGTGCAAAGTTTCGTTATTGATGGAATCAATAGAAGGTGAAGGCAATAATCGTCGCAAAGCAGAGCAAAATGCAGCTGAAAAAGTATTATTAGAAATAGAACATGACAAACAGTGAGAAATTTCAATGTGGTTACGTTGCGATTATTGGTCGTCCAAATGTAGGTAAATCTACCTTGCTTAACAGAATTATTGGACAAAAAATTTGCATTACGTCGCATAAACCGCAAACGACTCGACACCGTATACTCGGTATCAAAACAACAAAGAGCGCTCAAGCGATTTATGTCGATACTCCCGGGCTTCACTTAAACGAGGAACGGGAAATGAACCGTTATATGAATCGCGCTGCCAGCAGCACCATACATGATGTTGATGTTATCGTTTTTGTCGTTGAGCGTTTGGTCTGGAACAAAGAAGATCAATATGTGATGGAAAAAATAAAGCGCTCTGCTGTGCCGGTTATTCTGGTAATCAATAAAATTGATTTAATTGCAGATAAAACCAAATTGCTTCCCCATATCGATAAATTATCTAAAAAACTGGACGTGGTGCAAGTGATTCCTCTGTCGGCAAGAAAAGAAGAAGGCAGTGCATTGTTGGAAGAAAAGGTGTTGGAAATATTGCCTCGGCGGTCACATGCCTTTTTTCCTGAAGGTCAGTTTACCGATAAAAGCGAACGGTTTATCGCCGCGGAGATAATTCGTGAGAAACTGATGCGGCAATTAAATCAGGAATTACCTTATGCGCTTACAGTCGAAATTGAAAAATTTGAAACAACGGATAACCTGCTGCGTATAAATGGTTTGATATGGGTAGAACGTAAGGGCCAAAAAAAAGTGATCATCGGCAAAGAGGGTGACCAGTTAAAAATGATCGGCCAGCAGGCGCGTGTGGATATGGAACAGTTTTTTAACAAAAAAGTCTATTTGGAGCTTTGGGTTAAAGTCCGTGAAGGCTGGTCAAATGACGCAAGAGCGTTACAGAGTTTGGGGTATAAGGATGGTATTTGAAATGTCGTCTTTATGTGCCGCCTATTCATAAACCGCCCATGCATACTCTTGTTTACCTTTTTGCAGCTTGTGTTTGACGATTCGCGTCCGGTAATAGCGATATAAAAAACCTATCAACAGATCGCGACCATTGCTTTGCGGTAAGCCGTTATACAAACGCTGGATATGGGTTTCAAAAATATGTTTTAAGGTCCGGTCGGAATTTTTAACTTGGTTCATATAAGTAAGGCGGTTGTAATATAGGTCGGAGTAGCAATCACCGTGGTCGTCGATGTGCATGATTAGCGCGCCTGCGGTGAACAGCATGTGTATACATTGCAACGGCAAGTCGGGCACAAGAAAACCGCTGAGCACGATAATCGCCGTGCCGCTTCTATTGCGTGCGCATTCTTTCAGCGTTTGTAATTTTTTGCGTGTGGTTTGCTGGTTAAGTTGGTTCGCGTTGAGGCGTAATTCCACGTCTGTTTTTTGTGCTTGAAACAACAGCATAATCGCTTGGCGTAACGTTGGGTTAAACACATCGCGCTGTGCGAACAACCTGGAAATGATCAAGTAGAACAATTTTTCGCGTTCATTGCGAACCGAAAACCAACCTTTAGTCAGCAGTAATTCGAAACGCTCGATGTATTCCTCGGTTGCCTGATCACCGAAATCGTCAATAAAACTGTCAGCGAGGAAACAGCAACCGCCGAATAAACTTGCGATGTGTTGGCAACGGCTGTCATAGCGGTAACCCGCGATTTCCGTGCATGCATGTCCGACTACGGCCATTTTTGCGGTCAATTCCAACATTTTACGGTATTCGCTGTTCGGGGAATCGATTAGGGCAGGGTAATATGCCAACACCAACGGCTCCAGGCACTCGGTGGCGACGCGCCGGTAACGTGAAATTAGCTCATCCACGTGCGCCAAAGTTTCATCGTTGGGTAGCCACGGCGCGTGCATGGCTATTGATTACTCATTAGATCGGGTAAAAGCGGCGTTAGCAGTGCGGCCGAGTGCGGCGCTATATTGTTTACGTCGAGCAAATTTGCGCGATATTGATATTCACCATTACCTAATAATTCTACAAATTGGCCGCTGCTGGATGCAATTTTATTATCTAAGTCCAGCGTAATGGATGCAGGCTGGTCACCGTTGTTAAAGATAATCAGCACAAAATCCTGCGCTGATGAACGCCGCATAAAGGCACACGTATTTTTATGGTTGGTGCAGGCGATGGTTTGCCAATCACCGTAACGTAACGCGTTGAGCGAGCGGCGAATCTTGATCATTTGTTTAATAAAATCCCGTAAGCCGTGATTCCAATGCGCGCAGTCCCATTGCATGGCGCGCCGGTTATCCGGATCGTGACCGCCTTCGATGCCAATTTCATCGCCATAATAAATCGCCGGTATGCCTGGATACACGAATAGAAATACAATCGCCAGTTTCAGCTTTTTTATATCGCCTTTCGCGAGGGTAATAATACGCTCAGTATCGTGCGAGCCCAGCATGTTGCACATAGCGTGCGTTTTGTTCGGTGCGTAGTGTTGCAGCAATTTTTCTATATTTTTGACAAACGTTGCCGCGTGAATTTTTCGATGTATAAAAAAATCAAGCGTCAAATCTCGAAACTGGTAATTGGTCATGCCGTCGAAGCACTGTTTGTTCATCCATGACAGCCCATCACCCCAAATCTCGGCAAGCAGATAGGCGCCGGGGTTGTGTTTTTTGACTAATGCGTAAAATGCCTCCCAAAAATCCAGTTGGGTGGTTTCGCCGACCGCATCCAGGCGCCAGCCGTCGATGCCCTGGGCGGTCCAATACAGGGCTACATCAAGTAAATATTGGCGGCATTGTGGGTCGGCTAGGTTAAAAATAGGCATTAATGGTCTATCCTGCCAACCTTGGAATTTGTGTTTGCCATAGGCGTTAACCGGAAAGTCTTTGACATGAAACCAGTTCTTGTAGGAAGAGTGTATACCGTTTTCCATTACATCCAAAAAGGGATAAAAGCCACGCCCACAATGATTAAACACGCCGTCGATAACAATGCGGATATTATTGGCGTGTGTTTTGTCCACTAGTTGTTTGAAGTCCGCATGGGTCCCTAAACGTGGATCGATTTTGTAGTAATCGTAGGTGTTGTAGCGGTGGTTTGAAGAGGACCAAAAAATCGGGTTGAGATAGATGAGGTTGACGCCAAGATCCCGTAAATAATCCAAACGCGATACGATTCCCGGCAGGTCACCGCCCATAAAGTGGTGCGCGGTGGGTTGTGATTCCCAGGATACAAAACCCTCGTTACAGTTTTTACTCCTGTAAAAGCGATCCGGAAATATCTGGTAAATAACCGCATCACTTAGCCATTCAGCGTCTGGGCGGAATTTTGGCCCGCTAATGACCCTCACATTTTCTGATACGTCTGATGTAAGTTAAAACCGTTAGCAGCAATTGCCTACGCTTGAACAGCCGCAACTGCACCCCCCGAGTACCTCACAACAATCATGGCAATGGGAGTCGTAATAATGGTTGCCGTGATGGGCGTACTGCTGAGCGTGATGCGCGTCATCACAGCAGTGAGAGTGATGAGCGCCGGGGTATTGCGCATGATGGTCCATAATAAAGCCATGGTGCGTGTAGTCGTGATAACCGCTGCGATAGGCGCCCTGGTTGAGTAATTGCAGGCCGTTGGCCAGTCCGGCATTGACCAGATCAATCGCCAGCTTTAGCGTAGAGCCGATGCCGTTCACAATGCCGCTGTCCACTGGCACGCCGCCGCCGGGCATCATGGGCATACCCATACCCGCAACGGCAGCACCTGTGGGTGCGCCTGGTGCGAAAGGGGCTGCGATGGGGATACCAAACGCGGGTGCGGCATAAGCCCCAGGTTGCGCAGCTGCGGTATAGGGCGCGGCTTGAGCTGTTTGCATCGGTTGGTTGGTGCGCGCTGTTGGATGTGCGCTGCTTTGTTTAAATTCTCGAAATGCGGCGCGTGCGGGAGTTTCGGGTAGTGCGGCATGGGTTTTTTTTCTATCCGCTTGTTTCTTTTTTGTGGGCATCTGATTCATTCCCTTGTTCTGAATTAATAATTAATATTAACAACTAAAAATTTCGCACCATCGGATCCGTGCGGTCGCATTGACAACAATAACAGTCAAGTGGGCACCTGGTTTTGTTGATATAATATTCTCTTTGATTTGATACCCGGCGTTTTGATCGGCTTGTTTGGCCCATAAGAGCATCGTATCATCGTCTTCTTGTGATATAACGCCGACCAACGCCAGGTCCGCAGTGGGAGTATATTCTATCGACAGGTGAGCGCAGCAACTACCGCCGATAAACGCATCCCCGGTCCCTGCTTTCATGCTATTGTTGTCTTGCGCTAAAATGCTCTTTGCCAAGCCTGTTTTGGAGCCAGTATCAGCATCTTGTGCTGTCGATGCGTCCATATTAAGCTTGCTCAAAAAAGGTAAGAAGCTACCAATTAGCGAAGAAAAATTTTGCGAGTTGCCGGTTTTTAGAAAAGAAAAATTTCGTGAGTCGCCGGTATTTAGGTCGACAGTCGCTTTGACTAACAACTCTTTGCTTTCCTTGCGGCAGTCACGCCGTGAACAACTGCATTTTGCAACCGGATGATGACACCCATGGCAAAAGCCGTGTCCATGGCCGTGCTCTTGGCGATGGTGATGCATCATAGGGTGCATATGCGCACCAGAATAATAAGATCCTGCGTACCTCATGGTATGCATATTTAGCTCCTCCCAAGTTTATATATTAGCAACACAATGTTTCACACCATCGTAGGCGCGCAGTGGCCTCGTTGACTTCCAGCGTTATTTTAGAACCTGGGGCAACGGCAATGAAATCCGACTTAACGTGGTAACCATCCGGGATGGTTGTTTCCTCCCAGGTTGATGTGGCGCCGTCAGTGGTAATAGTTACTTTCACTGACGGGGGGGTCGAAGGTGGTGAATTCGATATATACTCGAGCGTCAAATGCACCTCCGAACTGCCGCCAATCAGGCCGCTAGCGCTGGTTGTGGTGCTGTCCGCGGATATTTCTTCTGTTTCTACCACCCTTTCTTTGGCATGTGGCGCATAAGAACCAGCGTGTGGTGTACAAGAATAGGCCGGGTAGTAAAAACTGGGGTAGGCATAGACTGCACCCTGATGATAAGAACCGCAGCCGCAGGCATTGTGTACAGGATAGTAGGGGGGTGGGTGGCAGTGTGCACGTGAGTAATGCATAACCAAATCTCCTTAGGTTTCTGGTTTGGACTCCGGTTTGGGTTCCTGGGTGATTTTTTTGGTGATGTCGAGTACATCATCCACGACCTGAAAACCTGAACTGATGGTCGTCGTGATTAAGTCCGAAACTTTTTTCGGAATCTGGTGGTTGATAACTTCTGTAGACGTTTGATTAATAAGCTTCTTAATAGATCCGAACAGTGACATGAAATTCTCCTTCCGAATGCACGGCGATGCAAACCATTTTACTCTTTATCTACTTCCATTGTAGCACCGAATGTAACACTAAATCGTTTTGTGCAGCATTTATTCTATGCTATTCGCCTACCTGCGGACACTATTATTTATTCCCCGCCGCGATCTGGCTTTCCACCAAACGGGTGGCTTTGCTCGCCACTTCCAGCCCCCAATTGAGGTTGCGTAACGGGCTGCTTACCACGCCGCGTGTTGTTTTTGTGACCACTCTGGCCGCTGATGTCAATAGATCCAGTGGCCCTGATATAATCCCTTTCTCGCCGCTTTTGACTACCGCCAGCCACGCGTGCAGATCCCGGGGAAACGCGTGGTATAACGCGCTCGGCGATAGACACACGCTTTGCGAGATCACACCGCTGAACACGCCGCTGCAAAAATCATGAAAGCGCGGATCATTGGCGGTGAGATGCGCGATATTTTTCAGCGAAAATAAACAAAATTCCTTTAAATTCGGATTTTTGGCGACGGACAAAAATATTTCCGCTGTGCGCCAATCGAGTTCGTGCCGTGCTTTCCATAAATCTTCATACAAGCTTAAGGTCGATGCGCAGAAGTCATCTTGTTGTAATGCATGAGACGCCGTGTGGGCGGCGATATAGGCGCTTTCCATGGCCTTGTGGATGCCACCCCCGTTGAGCGGGTCTGCCTGATTAGCGGCGTCGCCCACCAGCATGACCCGGTCTGCCACAATCGCGGTAGGCCGGTAAAACGACGCAGAGCCTCCGGATATATCGCCGCATTGTTCAGCATTACCCAGCAACGGCTGCAGATCAGTGGCGATGAATTGCAAAAACATCTGGCGTAGTTTGCCGGGCATGGGGAAATTATTGTCGCAAGCATAACCCATGCCGACATTGGCGTATCCGGCGTCATCAACAAACAACCAGCCATAGCCGGGGAAAAAACGCTCATCAAAATAAACCTTAACTTGTGAGCCTCGTTTGGCAACGCCGCGAAAGTATGTGCGCAGCGAAATTGCCCGCGCGCCGGCGTTCAGCACATTGCCGATTGCGCGCGATATGACGGAACTCACGCCATCGGCGCCAATAATAATTCGCCCTTTAAATTCGGCGATTTTTTTGTTTGGCATCATTGCGCTCACCACTGCATAGTCCGCATGGTAGCGTATGGCTTTGACGGTGGCGCAGGATTTGAATTGGGCGCCTGCGTTAAGCGCATTTCGCATCAATATGTCGTCGAAGCGGTAGCGATCCAGCAATACGGTAAAATCCGGGTATATTGTGTTTTTGGGAAAACCGCCAGTCAAAACGTGTTCGCCATTGATATACAGATCGCATTTTTTAATACACGAGTTAGTTTGATCCAGTACTTCTTCGACACAGCCTAATTGATCAAGCCAATAAATGGCTTGCGGGGTAAGCCCGTCGCCACAGACTTTTTCCCTGGGAAATTTGGCCTTGTCCAACAGCAGTGTGGACGCACCATTGTGTGCGCAAAACGTCGCGGCGCTACTGCCGCCGGGTCCGGCTCCGACGACAATTACGTCATGGATCAAGTGCTTGACCTCTCCGCTGAGGTAACAACCAGTCGCACCAATATCTCAAACTGGTTCTCAGATGATACCAATACTTTGCCGCGGTAGATGTCCGGTTCGATGCCCTCGGGAATATTGCCTTTGAGCACGAATTTCTCAAAATCCATCGGTGCGATGGTTTTTTTGGCCGGTTTAACGCTGAAATCCTTACTGGCAAATAACGTGCTGGTTATTTCACCCAAAAAACCCTCGACGTCTAATGCAATGTGTTTAGGCTGGGTTGCTGAATCATTATTAATGGAAAATGATACATTTACGGTTTGACCGGGGTGCAACGCTAGGCGATTCATTACACAATAAACTTGTTCCTGGGTGTCACTGGGCGACACTTCAGCGGCTGCTTGGGAGTGCGGCTCGTGTTCATGTTGCTGCGCGGTGTCGGTGTCTGTGGGCGGTGGTTGTACGCTGTCTGGTGCAGGCTGCTGCCAACGTGTGGTCGCAGATTTGCCAATATTGTCGACGGTTTCCTGTGCAATCGATCCTACGCGTGTCACTAAGGTGAGCCCTAGACTTAAACCGGCTTCGGCAAGATCCAAACCTTTTTCAACGATATTACCTATTTGATTAATGCTGCCGCC
>CAZZJI010000053.1:17237-21471 GCA_964654485.1 uncultured Gammaproteobacteria bacterium
CGGCAAGATCCAAACCTTTTTCAACGATATTACCTATTTGATTAATGCTGCCGCCTGACGTGTTTGAATCGCTCTGTTTGGTTTTGCCGCCGGGCTTTGGCTTGTCATCGTTCGTAGTGGTTTGGGTTTGTTGTTGCGCGCTGGTGCTTTTGCGTTTAGTACTCGCCGATTTGCGTTTAGGGCTTTGGTTTTGCGTGGTGCGCTTGGCAGCGCTGCTTTTGCTTGAGCGGTTCTTTTTGTTGGTGCTGCTTTTTTTGCTGGCGGCGGCTTTTTTTGTCTGCCGTTGGGTAACTCCACTCATAAACTGATCACTCCGTGCGAGTTAATAATAATGGTTTACTATAATGGTTAATAATAAATAATAAACTAGTTAACAACAATGCCGGCAACCACTTACACAGGGCGGTTCACAGACGATGTTGTAATGATGGTAAGTGTTACAGGAGGGGCAGCCACAATCGCGGTAAGGGTCGGCGTGGTAATACGCATCGGCGCGCCACACAAGACTTTCGGTGAAACTCTTAAGCAGCGTAGCGCCGTTGACTAAACCAGACGCTGCGAGACCCATGGTTTGTCCCACTGCATTGATAATTTCAGCGCCTGAATACTTTTGGTCATAATGGGGGTCACAATAGGGGTCATAATGGCGGTAAGTGTCGTCTTGATATAAATACGGATCGGTAGAAGGATCTAAATGTGGGGGTTGTCCGGGTGGTATAGAGTGCGGCATGATTAGTTATCTCCACTGTTAACTGAACTTGCGGTTGTATTTTCGGCTGAACTTACAAAAGAGTCGGCATCGGGTGAGGGGGCGTTCATGGCATTCGGTCCCGCGACGGAAAAATTAAACGCCGGTGCGCCCCAACTTAATGATGTGTCCATCGGCGTTGATGCCGCAGGTGCTGCGTGGCTGGAGAGTCTTGGTTGGCCGGGGCCGGGTAGCGGCACGTCTTTATTGCGATAACGACCATCATGAGATTGATGTTGGCGGCTATGAGGATGGGCTGCAGTTATCGGCGTTTCGTATGTGCTTGCTTCCACGCTGGTTTCGAGGTGTTTGATAGGAATGCCCTGATTTCCCGCAGTGGCGACGGTGGTAAAACTCTGGTTGTGGGGTTTGGATTGCTCTTGCTTAGCGCGTTGCCTGGGGATCAACGAGGTGTGGCCGTCAATGTAGAGCCGAAACAGTTCAAATCCCAACAATTTTCCCCGCAACGTGTAACTTGACGGCAGACACATATCCTGGTGCAGCCCGATCGATACCGGCGGTACCCGGCGCACATTAAGATCAACGGCCGGTACTTGTCGTACCGATAAATTAACCGTCGGTAAATTGGTTATATCGAGTTGTTCGATCCTAACAGGGTCCAGGTTTCGAACTTCGCTGACGCTTAAGGACTCGATCGAAATCGGGTCGATGTGATTCAGCTCTTTGATGTGAACTGCAGCGGGCGCGATATTTTTAATTTGATCAATCGAGCCTAACTTTTCGATGTATAATTTATCACCGGGCTTAAATTTAATTTCTTTAATATTAACGTTGCCCATTGATTTACTGTCCTTTTTTCATTGCTTGTTAGTGTTTGCTTGTGAGCGTTACAAAAGTCCGGGCCAAGCATAATTGTTAAGAATGATGTTGGCTTCGTCTTTTATCCAAGGCGTCGCTTTTATATGCGCGCGAATTTTTACAATAACGGGTAGCGGCGTGGCACCGGAGCTAAGCGGCGCTTGATATAAATACTCCGACTGGGGTCCACCAACCGGGGCGTCATTCACATACCAGTCGACGTCTGCAGTTGAACTGTTTCGCAGCGTGGCGTGGAACATTTGCATTTTATTGCTGCTGTCGATATACGCATTATGGTGTTGTTGTTGATAATACAGCGATACTTGTTTTGGCAACAAATCGATGCGCGGCGTTGGGGCAGGCGCTGGTCCTGCGCCGACCAAGGTAATCAGCGCATAGGCCCTGCGTAACGGATCATCAAGCGAAGTGGCTACTACCTTTTCCGTCAGTCCGTGAGCTAAGCCGCCTTTGGGGGGCGCCTGATACAAACCGGTGGAATCAATGGAACCTGCAGCCGAAGCGCCGTTGACGCCTTGTACTTCCCAGGCAATTTTGTTGCTTGGCGCGTTATAGATCACGGCGTCAAAGCGCAATTGCGTATTCACCGGGTCGCTATATCGTTCATCACGGAAGTAAACTTCGGCTTTATCAGGCCATACTTCAACGCCAATTTGGTGTTGGCAAACGATATTGTGCACATAGTGTCGCGGTCGGCAGTGCGGCGGTGTATATCGGTGTCTTGCATGCTTAGCGGGGTTGTTCAACATAGCACCTTTTTGTATAAATCCAATCAAATTAACGCCAATGCAGCAGTGATCAGTCTGCTTCACCCGTTTTGCAATCAGTGGGTTCGGGGTAAATGCGGGTTGCTAAATCACTGCACATGGCATCAATACACTGGTTTAGTTTTTCGAATCCTTCCAGGGCTTGCGTAATCTCCTTGCAATTCTCGCCTTCAATCTCAAAGGCGACAAAGGGACCAAGCTTTACTTTTAACACCATATTTGCTGCCACTGTTTATTTATCCCGCGTGTTTGCGTTGCTGGCGCCATTTGCCTGATGAGCCGGGCGATCGTTCCGGGCGTGACGGGCATGCGTGGCACACAGTTTAATTTTTGGTATCACTATTGCTATTGGCATCCAGGTTTGCCTCGTATTCGGATATGCTGTCCTCGAACTTAACCAGCGTCGATATGATTGTGTCCATTAGCTGTTTTTGTTGTTCATCAAAGCTGGCGTATAATTTTTCGATGCTAAGCTGTAAGCAGCGTCCGTTTTCTGATTCAGTGAAGGCGCTGCCTTGCTCGCGCAGTACCTTTGCGAATTGGCTAATTACGGAAAGTACGCCATAAAAAAGATCCGAAGTCAAACGTTCATGCGGCACCCTACCCAACAGCGGCGTAGGTTGGCACTTATTACAAAGCAGATGCATTTCATCGTTGTTAATTCGCCAACGGGCGAACAGGGCCGATTTTGAATCTTGTGGTATCGCGCTGCAATTTGTGCGGTGCAAGGTGGCGCGTACTGTGTCAAATTGAAAGGGTGCTTTTGCCGCCGCATTCCTGTAATCAATTTTCAACAACGGTTGTTTATCGTCAACATCACCTTGCGTCCAAAGCTGTTGCAGTTTAAGGGCAAATAAATCGCCAACGTTCAAATTCGTTTGAGTTTCACTATTCACGCGGGTCATGTGGACTGTCTCATGGGGTTTGTCTGCATGAAGATAAAAAACGTGCCCACGCTACCCAATAAAACCCAATAAAGAGAATTTTTGGGGCGCTGTGAGCGCTTGGAGTGTTCCTATAATTCAACACCTTGCTCAAAATCTTCTTCGGGTAGCTCTAGGGCGATGTTGGCGATTTTGCCAAACAGTTTGCCGTCCATTTTTATGGTGGTTTTGCAGCCGACGCTGGCCTGTAAATCGCACTTGACACCGTCGGTGCCCAACACGCCTTCAAAATTGATACTGGCGGCTTCCACCGCGACGGAAAAGGGATTCACTTTAATGCCAAACCCGCCGATCGCGGCGACCATTTGTGGGCCATAGTGTTGGGGTAAAAAAGGAATGCTGACACGAATCGGGATTTCGTCAACGCGGGCTGTAATCGCACTTACTTCGGCTTTTAATGCACCGGTGGCGCTGGACTGGAAAGCCACGGGCCCTGATTCCATTTGAATTTTGAACTCCGGATTGCCCTCCATAACGGCGCGGGAGACGAATTTCATTTTTCCTCCTTAGCATGTGTACGTTCTGTTGTAGGTTCAGGATAAACACGGTTGGCTAAATCGCTGCACATTGCATCGACGCGTTGGTTGAGTTCTTCGAAGTCTTCCAGCGCGTGGGTAATTTCTTTACAGTTTTCTCCCTCGACTTCAAAAGCGACAAATGGACCCAGTTTAATCTTTAGTAGCATACTCATTATCGTAACCTGTTGTTTTCAACGTCATTGTCCTCAAAACTGTTACTATGCTATTACTATTAAATGCTCAGAGTTCACGTTTTTTTCCAGAACCGTTGTTTCCGGAAGCATTATTTTGAGATTCATCGTTCCCAGAGCCACTATTTCCAAAACCATTGCTCCCAGTACGGTGGTTAGGATTTCCACCTTGTCCTGAATTGATGTTCTCCTCGTATTCTTTCACCATTTTTTCGACGTTATCTAAGGT
>CAZZJI010000053.1:21571-24365 GCA_964654485.1 uncultured Gammaproteobacteria bacterium
CTGAATTGATGTTCTCCTCGTATTCTTTCACCATTTTTTCGACGTTATCTAAGGTTGATACAATCGTATTCAACACTTCTTTTTGTTGCTCGTTGAAACTGGCGTATAACCCTTCGATCGTGTGCTGCACCATTTGTCCTTCTTCCGACTTACGGTATTCTTTACCTCGCTCGCGTAACACGCTGGCGAATTGTCCAGCTACTGAAAGTACGCCATAGAAAAGATCCGTTGCCAAATGCTTTTCCCTCGACTAATCTTGTGCATATTTATTATGGCCAATATACGTGACGACATCTGGTGGCGATATTGGTGACGACATTGTATGTTTATTATTCACGCATTTATCTTGAAGCGCGTCGTATTGTGTATTGACTGTAGCGTGTAATTTGTTTGATTAGATGGATAATTCAGTTAGGTACGTCATTCATTACCCTCCATTAACAAGAACAGGCTATCACAAATTGCAGAATAATAGTGCCTTTCTGGGGTGAAATTCCCTAATTAATCAGGGTATAAATTAACCAAAAATTTTTGTTTTAGCCCTTGATGAAAATCATATAGAAAATCAGTTGAACAGCGAATTTGTGGTATTTTGGCTTATTAGGTAAATCCCTTAGTTTCAATGCAAGGCTTTAAATGCCCTTAGAGCCGGGGTTATAGAGATGAAATATAACAATGTTGATTTAGCGTCGTGTTATGTCTTACACCAAAAGGCATATCGAGACACCAGTGCGCTGCTTGAAGTATTTTCCAGAGAACATGGTCGAGTTGGTTTGGTCGCGCGCGGAATAAAATCATCAAAATCTAAAATGAAAGGCTTGCTGCAGCCCTTTACGCCGTTGCTTTTATCCTGGGTTGGCAAAGGGGATCTACAGACATTAAAAACGGTTGAAACCAATGGCTTCGCGCTGACGTTACCGCATCGCTGGGTGGCGAGTGGGTTTTACTTAAATGAGTTATTGATGCGTCTGACAATACGCCATGATCCACACGTGAATTTATATGATCGTTATGATCACACGTTAAGGACATTATGCCAATTAGCGCGCAGTGAACAAAATAAGGCGATACAAAATGAACATCAAAAAGCATTGCGGTTATTTGAAAAATATCTGCTGTCAGAACTGGGCTACGGTTTGATGCTTGACCATGATGCGGAGTCTGGTAAGCCTGTTGAAAATGAAGAAAATTACCAATATCATCTGGAAAAAGGACCGGTGCTATTAAAAAACGGTTCGGTTAACGCTATGGCGCACGGGTTGGTAAACAAGACCAATGCGAGCGCATTGACGGTAAGATTGACGCTAAAAGGGGCTAGTTTACTGTCATTGGCGCACGACAAACTTGACGATACCGTATCATTACAAGAAACCAAACGATTAATGCGCGCCGTATTATCCCGCTATTTGGGTTCGAAACCGCTTTATAGTAGAGATATGTTTAAACTAACACAATCCACGGCCATATCGAGGAGCGTTTGATGACAAACCACAAGGAAATGTTACTCGGCGTGAATATCGACCATGTGGCGACGCTGCGTCAGGCGCGTGGCACACCTTACCCTGATCCAGTTCAGGCGGCGTATGAAGCGGAGCAGGCGGGTGCAGATGCCATTACACTGCATTTACGTGAAGATCGGCGCCATATTCAGCAACGCGATGTGGACATATTAAAACAAACGTTGGCGACACGAATGAATCTGGAAATGGCGGCAACCGATGCCATGGTCACCATTGCAGAACGAGTTAAACCGGCGGATTGTTGCCTGGTCCCGGAAAAACGTGAGGAATTAACAACTGAAGGTGGGCTTGACGTGATTGGCCACAAAGACAGGCTGATAGACGTGTGCGCGCAACTGCGCGACGCAGGCATTCGGGTTTCATTATTTATCGAAGCCGATCCCGCGCAACTGGATGCTGCCGTCAAAGTGGGTGCACCTGTCATTGAAATTCATACTGGCCATTATGCTGATCTTACGGATGCAAATTTACGGGCAGCGGAATTAGAGCGAATTATTGCTGCGGTTCACTATGGTAACGAGATTGGTTTGCAAGTGAATGCCGGTCATGGTTTGAATTATCACAACATCTCTGCGATTGCGTCGATTCCTGAGATTCGTGAGTTAAATATAGGCCATGCCATTGTTGCTCGTTCGGTATTTACCGGCTTACAGGAGGCAGTAAGGGAGATGAAACGCTTGATGTTGGCTGCGCAGCGATTGTGATTTATGGCATTGGGACTGATATTGTGCGTGTTTCCAGAATGCAGGCAAACCTGGATAAGCATGCAGAACGCTTTATAGAGCGCATACTCAGCGTCAATGAATTGAAAGATTTCGACAAAGCAGCCAAAAAAGCACATTTTCTGGCGAAACGATTTGCCGCAAAAGAAGCCATTTCAAAAGCAATGGGATTCGGGTTTTCAAACGGACTGAGTTTGACGAAGATAGAGATAATGCATGACAAGAACGGCAAACCTATGATGGGGTATCTTGACAGCGCCTTGAAATTAAAAGAAGAATTAGGTATCGGTGACGCCCACATTAGTTTGTCAGATGAAGACGAGTATGCCATCGCCTTTGTGACATTAATGAAAGCAGAATAAAATAGTCATTTCGAGCTAAAGTGTGGGTGATATTTCATCAGTTCAGTTTCTTTCAATACAGTAAGCGATATCAGCGCTTGATAATGTACCCATTTTTTGTAACACTCCCGTCTCCGGTGCGGGGTGGAGCAGTCCGGTAGCTCGTCGGGCTCATAACCCGAAGGTCGTAGGTTCAAATCCTGCCCCCGCT
>CAZZJI010000054.1:0-24354 GCA_964654485.1 uncultured Gammaproteobacteria bacterium
GTAAAAAACCAAATGGGCCTGCCCCAGAGTTTGTCCATCTCGACGATATTAAAGGGCAATTAAAACTTTGCCATGCGCTAATGAGGGATAATTTAGCATGGCGCACCCCCTGGAATACCGTGAAGATTAAATTGACTAAAAATTACCATAAATACCAACGCTACCTGTAACCCTGGAAACGCTATAGATTCAATTACTCGAATAAAGTACTTTTAACGGCTGTTTCTGTACCTTTTTTGTCTCAATTTCAGCAATGTCGACGCCAGAAAATTCGCGCCAAAAAACCTCTCCGTCCCAATCCGCATTGTCGCTAACGTTGTTAGAATAAAGCACTCGATCCAGCTCGGCTAAACTGTTTCTTACCGCGTCCTGTTTAAGCAACGCTATAACAGAACCTATGCTACTGACTTTATTGTCAGGCCAAACAAGGTGCGCCCATTGAATAACCTGTTCCCGAGCCGCTTTCGGGTCGTTAGACAAGCTCGCTAATTTAATTTGTTTTTTCACATTACCAATAGCACGCATTCGATTTTGGTTTGACAACGCCTTTCGATCAGCCTGATCATCGTTGTCAGTACTCGCATTTCTGTAAGCCACTCTACGCGTACGCGCATACCAATACCAAAGTACTAAAGTGATAATCCACAAAATAAAAAAGAGCAACGTAAACCAACCCGCAGAACGTACCGCGGACAAGGTGCCATTTAATTGATTTACCGATATATTCTCATCATTGTCTATATCCAGTTTTCTTGTTATTTCTGGCGTAGTATTTAATACGTTATTTTCCAAAATACTATTTGTTGTATTAGTTGTTGTATTAGTTACATTAGTTGATTGAGCAGCGGATAGCGCAGGCAACACATTTATGTTTCTTGCAGGAATGACTGCTTTCATTGCTTTATTATTTTTAATATCCCACCAGTGAACAAGCATTTCAGGAATAACGACTTTACCAACCTGGGTAGGCACCAACGCCACACTCTGCACTTTGCGACTAATAATTACGTTTTCTTTTGACGCCGTTTCTTTTTCTGCCTGATCTGGATAAAGTTTGAAATCCTTTGTATCTGCCACCGCGATGTCAGGCAATTGCGCATCAGATAATCCTTCAGCACTGAGTGTAATGGTGCGAGTAACCGGCTCACCCACCCTGAATTGAGGGGGCTTTGGTGACCACTCTTCGGCCAGGGTTAATTTTTTAGCAGGCAACCACCATTTTCCTTTCGCGCTTTTGGGCTTAGGCAAGATATTTAGTATGATCTCCTTCGAACGAGCACGTACAGGCCGGGTAGATTGAAATCTTCCACCAAAAAAGGGATCAAATGAAGACTGAGTTTTACTGCTATCGAATATTTGGCCATTAAACACCACAGCGGGGATTGTTAATTCACCGCTCTGCTGCGGAAATATTGCATAGCGTCTTTCGGTGACACGATAACGCCGCCCCTTAACGGTTTCAATAAAAGAACTATCATCGCCTAATCGTTCAACCAGCGCTTTATCAATTTTGGGTAATGACAAACCACCTTCCTGTAACTCAATTGCATGATAAAGTTTTATCGAATAAACCAATTGACTTTGTACATAGGGATTTTTCGGTTCCACTTGCGCTTCTAAAAATATATCTTTTGAAGTGGCCGAATCAATACCCTGCTGTTTAACGGTAATTTCTATAGGGTCCGTCGTTTCTTTGTCAAACCTAATCGCAGGAATCATCAGTTTTCCCAATCGTTTGGGTGCTAATATAACCGTCAATTCATAGGTTGAATCCATTTTTCCATTGACAAAACTGACCCTGCTGCTGGTAGACTTACTTAGCACATCAAAATCCTTATACAATGGAGACAAATCTGGCTCCGCCGTTCTCTGCTTTGCAGCAAGTACCAATTTAATGGTATCCACTTCACTTACCTGTGTTCGGTCCACAAAAGCAGATACTTGCGCCAACACACCGCCAGAAAAAAACATACAAATCAACAACGCGAATATTTTGTGCGTATTTTTGCTCACCATTTTTCACCTGACGAAGAACCTTGCGGCGCCTGTGCTCTGCGCCGCTGGTATTCCATTATAAACTTTTGCCTCAATAATCCACCAGGATCATCTTTTATCTTACTTAGCCACTGCTCAATTTCTTGCGACATCTCATTTGTGTTTTGTTCTTCTTCTGCTGTCATTTTTTCCTTAATGTTGTCTTTTTTATTGTTCTTGCCGTCATCTTCATTGACCTGGCTAGCTTGTTCCATTGCTTCTTGTAGCGCTTCTTTGTCAAGCTCTTTTTCAGGATTTACAGAATCTGCGCTTTGATTTTCTCCGTCCTCACCCTTACTGTCTTCAGATGCCGTTTCTTGTTCAGAATTTTCCGATTCCTGAGCATTTTTAGAACTCTCACCTGATTGACTATTATCTTTACTTTCGCTCGACTGGTCTTCTTGATTATTCTGTTGTTGATTGTTTTGCTGACTGTTTTGCTGATTGTCTCGTTGCATTTTTTCTAATAATGATTTGTTAAATATCGCATCTTCATGCTCAGCGTTGGTTTCCAATACGCGATTATAGGCTTTTATCGCTTCATCTATTTTACCCGCTTTAGCCATGGCATTACCGAGATTATAATTAGCATCGGGAGTATCGATTTTTGAATATTGCTCAATTGCTTTCTGATAATTATTCGCACGATAATGAGCTGACCCTTTCCAGTTCGGATTCTCGAATAGTTCCGCCGCTTCCTGATATTTATTTTCTCGCATTGTTTTTTCGGCTTGCTGGTCCTTGCGTAACCATAGGTCTTGCCATTCAAATGCGTATGATGGTTTCGATATCGGTAACAAAATACCAACGCAAAGTATAAGTAACGCACCGCGACGAAATACTGATAAAGCGAAAGGCAACAATAAAAAAAGTAACCAGAACCCCTGATCGAGCCAAATGTCGGTTGTTTGTTGATTTTTTTTGTTATCCTGAAATCGGGTCGCATCAGATAAAGATAAAAATTTTTCAATATCAGTATCATCTAACGAGAGTTCAGCATAAATTCCACCACCGACCTGCGCAAGCTCCCTAAGTCGATTTGCATCGTACTTTGGTATGACAATACCGCCTGTCTTATTTTTATATAAACCACCACCGAGCAGCGGAATAGGCGCCCCTTCAGGGGTACCAACACCTAATACTGACACCCGGTGCCCATTCTTATTTAATGAAGCAGCCACATCCATCGCACCGCTTTTGCCAGGCACATTTGGTAATCCATCCGTCACGACGATAATATCGCCCTTTTTAACACCCGTTTGCTGAAACAACTGATCTACTTTTAATAATGCTAAACCTAAGCGGCTTCCCTGGGCAGGCATGAGCTGTGTGATTAAGGTCGGCACCATTGCGGCAATGGTTGCGGCATCTTCTGTCAGTGGCGATACTACGTAAGGTTCATCAGCATAAACAATTAGGGCAACCTGTCCCTCTTTGATTGTGTTTAACAAATCCAGGACTTTAAATTTTGCGCGCGCCAATCTTGATGGTTTTACATCCGGCACATCCATTGAGCGCGACAAATCAAGCACTATCACACGCGCAATTTCTGCCTGGTATACTGACTGAGGCAATTTAGACCAAGTCGGCCCAGCCAATGCGATAACAGCTATAATCAGTGCAATGCTTAACGCTACAATCGGCAGGTATCGTCGTCGACTCTCATCAGCTATCAATAAATGCGTTAACAAATGCGAATCAACTGCGCTACGCCAGGAACTGTTAATCGAATGTTTTTTTGCAAACAACCAGATTAATACCGGTATGAGCAACAAAGCCCACAACCACATCGGCCTGATAAAATGGAACATCGCCCAATCAATCACCAAGACCGACCTCTGAAATCATGTAACGATGATCGCTGTGAAACATTCCCATCAGAAAACTCTCGTTTTTGCGTTATCTTTTCGAATCATCTATTTTTCCGCGTCATCTTTTCGCGTCATCAAAGTACCGACAGTAAAATAGACAAGGTAAACAACACTAAAAAATAATGCGCTGGCTAAAACCAAATAATAAAGCTCGCTTATCGGGCGATATGTTTTTTCATCCTTAACAGTTGGCTCCAACTCATCCAGTTTTCGATATATCTCTTCCAACGCTTCTGTATCTTTTGCGCGGAAGTACTGGCCTCCTGTTTTGGATGCGATGTATGTTAATGTCTCTTCGTCCAGATCTTTTGAAGGATTAATTGTACGGTTTCCGAATAGCGCAAACGGGTTCAGCGCAGTCGTACCAGACGCATTACGTACGTCCATTGATTCGGCCCCAATACCGACTGTATATATTTTCAAACCTTCCGCCGCCGCAAGTTCTGCTGCTTTTTTAGGGTCAATTTCTCCCGCTGTATTTGCACCGTCCGTAAGCAGTATCAATATACGATCATTAGAGGCTTGCTCTCGTAATCTTTTTACCGCCAAACCGATGGCATCTCCAATCGCAGTTTCTTTCCCCGCCAGACCGATCTCTGCCTCGTCAAGCATTGTGTTTACGGTTGTTCTGTCAAAAGTAAGCGGTGTTTGAATATAGGCGCGTTTCCCGAATAAAATAAGCCCAAGGCGATCCCCCACCCGTCGTTGAATGAATTTACCTGCCACAAATTTTACGACTTGCAAACGACTTACCGGTTCATCATTGAGTTCTAAATCCGGTAATTCCATACTTCCTGAAATATCAACTGACAACATTAAATCCCTGCCGGTCACTGGTAATGCAACAGGCTCTCCCATCCACTGCGGCCTCGATGTAGCTATTATCAATAACATCCAGATCAGTAAAAAAAAGAAATACCCTTTATCAAATGTCTTTACATTGACCGCGGAACGCCCGCCTAAAGAAACTAACTCATCGTAAAAAGGTACTTTCAACACGCCGCCCGACTGTTGCTCTTTAGCCGGCAACATGCGTACTAAAAACGGTAGCGGCGCTAATAAATACACCCAGGGCCAAACAATATTTATCATGTGTTTTTCAACACCCAATTTTTAATTTCATTACTAAACTGCTCTATATCTACCCGTTCATTTTCTGCGTTTTCGCTACCCAGATCGTTACCATTAGAACCGTTACTGCTATTTTGACTATTATTATAGGGTGCTGTAATGAGTAAGCGCCCATTTCCAGCTGTAAAAAATGTCGTTTTACTGGTTTCATCCAGAAAATTAAGCCAGGATTCACCTGCTAAACCGGCTACCCGCCTGGATCCAAAAACACTGATCGCTATCCTACGAATCAAAATTGAAACATCAATATAAAACTGCTTGGTACCGTTTCCGCCATCTAGCTCGCTTGCTAAGCTCTGATTAAGTTGAATAAGCTCTTGCAGTGCCTGTTTACGCACATTTGGGCGAATAAAACGTCTGTATATCCAAAATCCCACTAATAATAAAACAAACCCTAATATAATAAGCATCCACCAACCAGGTGCAGGTGGCCAAATTGAAACGGGCGCGGGTAAATGTATATCTCGCAACTGGTCTAATGAACTGTCTAAAGGATTGTCTGTTGGATTCATCTTTCTAATGACTTTATATCTGCAAACCCCTGCCCTAATACCTTACCAACGTCATCATTTGTTGCCAACATCAGAAAATGAATACCGTATTTCCGGCAGGTAGCCGTTATTTTTTCCAGCTTTATCTGAAAACGCTGCCGATATTTTTTATTAAAATTCTTATCTGTGGTATCCAGGGTAAATAATTTATTACCATCACCGATTATATAGCTACCAGGTTGTGGTGGATTCATTTCCAATGGGTCATAAATAAATGCCCAAACAATCTCATTATGCCGGGATAACAACGCAGTATGACGCATCGTTTCGTCGTTCAAATCAAAAAAATCACTTAGTATTATTATCTGACTACCGGGCCGTGCCACCCGTCGCAAATGAACAAAACTGTCTGAAAATTTCGACGCGCTTTTTGTTGGTTGCATTCCCGAATAAATAGTCGATTGAAAAGTTGAATGAAGGGTTGATTGCAACACGGAATCACATTGCGTTTGCGATATCACTTTTAAAAAGCGGAGTACACCACGACTTCCACCCTGCGGACGAAGTTCATGCAAAGCAACATCTGAAAAGACAATCCCACCAACACGATCATGATTGGCTACAGCCAACCAGGCCAAAATTGCCGCCGCTTTCGCGGCGATGACAGATTTAAAGGTCACACGACTACCAAAGTGCATACTTGCACTATTATCAACAATGATATAAACAGGTTTTTCCCGCTCTTCTTCAAATAACTTGGTATGCGGCTTACCCGTGCGCGCGGTTACACGCCAATCCATATTGCGAATATCATCGCCCGGCTGATAAGCACGCACTTCCTGAAAATCAATACCGCGCCCGCGGAATTTTGAACTATAACTACCGGTGATTGCAGAAAATATTTTCTTATTGCGTTTTTTCCCTGAAAAAAACGCGCTATTGCGATTAGTAAATCTTAGTCTTATAAGATCTTCAACAGAAACCGAGATATGTTTGTTTAATTTCAGATTGCTGGTCATGGTCAACTGTAGAATGTATATAGTCCGACAGGCTTCTATTTTGTCATTTCAAGGCACGGGTACGCGTTGTAATAATTCTGAGATAAATTGATCAGAACTCACCGCGTCGGCCTCAGCCTCAAATGACAACAATACCCGATGCCTTAGAATATCAGGCGCCACAGCATGGATATCATCCGGCGACACGTAGTCTCTGCCATTTAACCACGCATGCGCTTTTGCACAGCGATCCAGTGCAATTGTTGCGCGTGGACTTGCACCAAAATTTACCCACGACTTAAGATCATCACCATAACGTGATGGATCTCGGGTCGCGACAACAAGTTGTACAATATACTCTTCGAGCGCAGGCGATATATGAAGTTCCAA
This sequence comes from uncultured Gammaproteobacteria bacterium, assembly GCA_964654485.1. Taxonomy (GTDB): domain Bacteria; phylum Pseudomonadota; class Gammaproteobacteria; order SG8-11; family SG8-11; genus JAADIM01. The sequence goes on from CAZZJI010000054.1 coordinate 6,916, forward strand.
TACTTTTCGCCTGGCTTGAAAAATTAATTCCTGGGTCACCGGTTTAAACTCGTTGGACTGTTGCGAAGAGCTCTCTGACGAAAATTCATTACCAAGCGCGCGCTCACGGGCCAACTTTAGTATGAGGTGTTCGGCTTCGATATCCGGATAGTCAATGCGGATATACAGTAAAAACCGATCAAGTTGCGCCTCGGGAAGCGGATAGGTTCCTTCCTGCTCAATAGGGTTTTGTGTCGCCATCACTAAAAAAAGCTCTGGTAAAGGGTAGGTATTTCTGCCCACTGTTACTTGCCTTTCCGCCATTGCTTCCAGCAATGCGGATTGCACTTTCGCCGGCGCTCGATTTATCTCGTCGGCCAGTACCAGACTATGGAAAATTGGGCCTTGCTGAAACGCAAATGAACTGTCTTGAGGGCGGTAAATTTCAGTGCCGGTGACATCGCCAGGTAATAAATCCGGTGTAAATTGAATTCGGTGAAAAGCACCCTCAACACCTAAGCTCAATTCCTTTATGGCCGTTGTTTTAGCGAGTCCAGGGGCACCCTCGACTAATAAATGGCCATCCGCGAGTAAGGCAATGATCATAGATTGAACTAAGTGAGCTTGCCCGACTATCTTTTGATTTATATGGGCTTGCAGCTTAGTTATTGCTTCTTTTTCAGCCATTTTCGGTCATCCTTCGCTAAGCAAAAACACAGTATTATTTAGAGACACATTGCCATAAAATTTGTGGTTTACAAATAGAATGATAACGTTGACGAAACACACCGTGTTTTACAATAATTATTCGAAATTTACAAAAATGGAATGATAGCTTAACTAGTAAATCCAATAAACCAGAAAGCCTGTGGAACTCAGGAAAAATATGCCTAGCAACTACGTTTCAGGTATCAGGCCCCCCATTTCCCTCATAGGAAATAGGAGGCCTGGACACAAATGGTGCTTTTACCGCTAATCTTTGAAATTTTTTAGCGTTTACCTTAAACAATTTACTGCAAACTTGAATATTTATGATTATATCTAATGTGAGTGCCCTAATACTTCCCACATATTTCCATGTGCCACCACTAAATTCTTGAAAATACTTTGATACATAAGCTCCCTCGTGGGTGTACAACAGGTGGCATTTAGAAACCCAATCTTACTTCCAAAATCCCCAATACTTTCAATACATTTTTGGGCATGCTGCTTATTATTGTAGGATTCTTTAGCAGCAGATATCACTTTATTTAACGACGATTGAGCTTCCTTCATGTTTGAACTACGTTCAGGCATACAGCAAGTTTCAGAAATATTATCAAGTATATTACTGCAATCTTGCAGCGCTTTAATAGAATCATCCAACAACTCAGTATTATTTCTACTCATACTTCCTCCATATTAAGCGTTGCATACGGCGTTTCTGAGAAGGCCATTTTTTTCATAAAAATATCGCTTTTAGTTTTTCTACAACTTCCAACCTAAAGTTCAGCGGCAGTGCGTATTTTGGTTCTACGGTGATCAGAGCATTCAACGCAGCTTTGACGCACAACTTTGCTACCCTGCAAGCTCTTTTGCCTTGTCATGTTTAATTTCCAAGCTCCCTTTTTAGCTGCTTTACGGTCTTACCACCAACTGCAATATTTACATCAGGCAGCTCTCTAATTGCCACAAAAAAAAGATCTTTAGGTATTCCTGTTATTTCAACTGAAACTTCTGTCAATTTTTCAATTAACTGTTTTTTAACTTCATCAGATAGTTGCCCTGATTCAAATGCTATAAAAGGCATAAATCATTTACCCCCTGAGCTTATTGTTAAAACTCATATTGATATTTCACCGCTAAAATACATGTGGCATTTTCCTGCCATCAACACCCTATTTTCTACATTCTTGCAAAACAACTCTCCGCCACGTTTTGAAAGTTGAAGTGCATGGAGTTCGTTCTTTTCTAATCGCTTAGACCAGAATGGAATCAGAGTACTGTGCGCCGAGCCTGTAACCGGGTCTTCTGGAACCCCTCCCCCCGGTGCGAAAAAACGAGAAACAAAATCACATTTTTTGCCCTTGGCAGATGCGATGACCGCAAAACAGTTAACATTAGCCAGTTTTGTCATATCAGGATCAAGTGACTTAATTTGCTCTTCATTTTCATAAACCAGAAGATAATCTCTCGACCTATGAACCTCAGCTGGATTAACACCCATGCTGTCGATAAGTCCATCAGGCGGGTCACATTCCTCAGGAGGGCGTGACGGAAAATTGATTTCCGTAAATTCACCGATTTTCTTGGCAAATAATTCACCTGAGTTTGATACAAATATTACCTCGTGCAGATTGGGACTAAGTATATTCATAACCAGAAAAGCTGGGGCGAGGGTGGCATGTCCACACAAATCCATCTCCAAGGTGGGTGTGAACCACCGCAATTTGAAATGATCCTGGTTTTCAATGATGAACGCCGTTTCAGAAAGATTGTTCTCGAAGGCAATACTCTGAAGGATGTCGTCAGGTAGCCACTCGTCCAGAATACAAACACCAGCAGGATTTCCAGAAAAGGGCTGGTCCGTAATAAATGCGTCAATCCGGTAATACGGTATATTCATGTTATAGCTTTACTGGTTCAGACATAACTGATAGAAAGCAGGGTATTTTGCATGTAGAACTCTAGTTGACAATATAATCCCATAAGATTGAGTATTAAGTAAGTGACTTAAATTAGGATTAGATGATGAACGCCATTCTGTTCTAGAGCTTGCAAAGGGCAAGTTATTATCTAGTGTAGCGCTTTATCGAAATAGAAATCCTAGTGATAGACTAGATATGCCCCATATCATCCTGTACGCAAACAGTAAGACAATCTACTGCAAAATGACTGAAATAATTAACTTTGTGTGAGGATATATGCAATATATAAAACTATTCAATCTTGTGAGCAAACAAGATACGCATAAAACAGCGTGGCACTCAAATCTGAAGGGGTATGAAAACGATGAATAAAATACAGGTAGAGCACAATCCAGCACCCGCGAAATTAGAAGTGATAGGCGTCTACGATTGGCCAATATGGGAGAAAGAAATTTCCACTTTCCCGTGGACTTACGACAGCACGGAAACCTGTTATTTCCTGGCAGGCAATGTGACCGTTACCTGCGAAAATGATGAAATAATCACCATGAGTGAAGGCGATTTAGTCAGTTTCCCCAAAGGGCTAACCTGTACCTGGGAAATTCACGCCGATGTAAAAAAACACTACGACTTTGCATAATAATACCGCGATCGTCTGAATCTGGTCGCGCAGATGACTCACTTTGCAACCCATTTTATTATATTAACCTGTTGAATTATATGCATATTAGTGCTAATAATGTAAACAGGGCACGAAGGCAATATCATGCACCCGTCAATATTAAGTGTGGCGACCAGTTTCTTAATCAACGCTGTAAGCCGCTCTTTCTACTCAAGTTCTACTCAAGTTAACAGGGCGTTAGGACGAAGTAACATATTATAGATAATAATTATAAACTGGAGTGTTTGCGGTGAAAAAAGCAACGCCGATGATTTTAAGGCTAGATGTAACAGGTAGGCCCATTGATTGGACTCACTGGCAAGATGCAGTTTGCCTGTACGCCAATGAAAAAGTCGTCTGGTCTGCCGGAAAGACTGAATTTGAGTTTTTTGGCGGTACATCACGGTTAACCGGTAAACAATCCTCAGTTTCAGTTAACTCGATTATTGCAGTAAGAGGCTCAAATTTACGTATCGGACCCCGCAAAGCAGTACCTCCTCTTTCTAATCGTGAGCTTTTCCTCAGAGACAGACATTTGTGTATGTACTGTGGGTCACAACTCCCTGCACGTGTACTAACACGTGACCATGTTGTTCCTTTGTATTATGGCGGCCAGAATACCTGGACGAATCTGGTCACAGCCTGCCGCTCCTGTAACGCGCGTAAAGGGGGGCGAACACCCGAAGAAGCAAAAATGCCGCTGCTAGCGGTACCTTTTGAGCCTAACTGGACGGAATATCTGGTTCTTACCAATCGCAAAATTCTTAGCGATCAAATGGATTTTCTTAAATCACAATTAGGTAAAAATAGTCGACTTTTGAACAAGTTAGATTAAACCTGCTGATGCTTTCTCCCTAGCAAAGCTGTCGAAAATCAAATAAGCAAATTCGTGTTTTGTCTCTATATTTAAAAGCTCCCCAATTCTAAATTTCTGGTAAACTTGGCATCATTACGATTACGGCGTTACGCAAATTTTACGCGGATTGTTATGCGAATTGATTTTTTATTAAAACTTAATAACAATTAGTAACTCTTACTGACATTCAATTAATAATTTTCCATAAACATAATCTAAAACAGGGGACGGGGGATCAAAATATGATTAGTTGGGTTGCGTATTTAAGTATCGGCGTACTTATTGGCATTGCTGCTGGGTTCTATTTTTCTATTCTCAATGGATCCGAGAAAAAAAGGCTCCAAGAACTGGAAGCCAAACTAAAAGAAGCAGAAAATCAAATGTCTGGCTACAAGCAAAACGTAACAGATCATTTTGTTACAACATCCAACCTGATAAACAACATGACTGACAGCTACCGCGCTATTTATGATCATATGAGTGATGGTGCGAAAACATTGTGCAGCCAATCATTGCTTGACAGCCCTGCCAGCCAATATCAGTTGGACATCCCAGAAGCTAAACTTATTGAAACTAAAACCAAATCGACTGATACGACTAATGCAAAGAGCGCAACAAGCGCCGTCAGTAAAAAGCTTGATACATCATCTGATTCACCCAACGCAAGATCAGAGGATTCACCTAGCGATGAAGAAATAAATATCGCTGCAAATTTCTCAACAAGCGATATTGCAAGTGATACCTCAAGCGATGAAACTACAAAGCTTACAAAAGGAACGAAAGAAAGCGACACGGCGGTTAGCAACGACTCTGCAAGTAACTCTAGTGGTAACGGTAACTCTAGTGATAACTCTCATGGCGACTCTCATGCCAAGAAAAGCACCACTGAAAACAAGGAACTGAAAAAACCGTTACTGTATGAGAAAAGTAAAAAACAAAATTCAAATATTGTTCATTAACATTTGTACCGCTAAATTTGAAATTGCAAGCAGCAACAATATTTTTATAGGCCCAGCTTTTACAGACCCAGCTTTTACAGACCCAAAAACGCCAGACTCGTCTTTATCCAACGAATCTGGCGTTTTCGTTTCTATGTCGTCAATGTGACTATGCTCACATTTCACGAATAAAGGCAATCTCTCAGTCTACTTAATACCCGCACGGCGCTGTTGTTTTCTTATATAAGCTATGATGTGCGCAACGTCTTCTGGGGTAATATCATTAATTGGCGGCATATCCCCAAATTGCCAATGGTGTCGCTGAACCCCATCTTTAACTGCCCGATAAAAAGATAAATCAGCATGATGACTAGGTTCATATATTTTATGAATTAATGACGGCCCCTTATCACTGCCCATGGCACCGTTTCCATGACACTCTGAACATTTTTCATGAAATAACTTATCGCCTTTCACAGCGTCTTTTTTAAATCCCACTGGTGGTAAAAAAGTTTGTTTTCTTACTTCTTCCGGACTTGGTTTATCACAAGCAGTTACCAGCAGATTCGCAAACATCACCGACAATACGAGCAGACCATTTTTGAATTTCATTGTGTAGCTTCCTATTTTTATTTTTTATATCTTATTCATTTTTCATATTTGCATTTGACATAAACTGTAACAGACGGTATTACCATCGCAACGCCAGCAATAATCGGATTTAACGATATGACATTATACGGCAAGAGGAGAAATATAATAAGACAGGAGGGAGTAATATGAAAAATTAATTTTATATATAAACATCTGGCGCTGACTATCTAACGTTGAGGGCGTGTAGGGCATGAGGGGGGGCTGTTATATAGTCAACGCCATCAGTCACATTTTTTTGCGATACACTATCCTCCTTTGTCTTTCTCTAATGTTGTTATAAATTGATTTAATGTCCCACTAGTTTTTATCTTCGTTGCGCACTGCGCTATGAATAATCACCTTGATTGCAAAAAAAGAGCCTACTATAACGCCACCCCAAGCAATATCGTCTCCATCATCATTTTGCCTGCTTATTTTTCCACATTCCCGCAGACCAACTTGGACTTTATTTGTTTGTATTTTCCTTTGCTTCGAAACAACTATAGTTGACAAAAAAATAAAATAAATCAGGATTTTCGGAAGACAAATTAGGGGTTTTCCCTAACCCAGCGTTAAACACGCTTGTTTTAAGCTAGCACATCAGTTGAACCTATTGTAAATAGTTAGTGCTTTAATACATTTCTAATTAAAACAAACACCACAAAGACAATAATTGACCAGAACACGATACCATATAAATCCTGTCCCATTAAAAACGCCATATGGTCCATTTTGTCATCCTCCTTTTACTGCGATACTAAGAAGAAATTTAATATGTTACCTAATACTAATATTACGCAGTACAAAATCAATTATAAATACGGATTTCCAGTGATTCAGTACAGAGGTTACCCCAATAACAATTTAGTTTGAATAAAAAATATAAATATATCAGTGTGTCTATAGAAAAATTCGCTATCTATAACGTTTGAAATATGAGGGAAAATAAAATAAAAAAAGAGATATGAAAAAGAATGGCTGCCCGTCTAAGGATGGCAAATGTATCTCCGCGTTATCCAAGTACGCTTTGTATTCTGTCCAATAAAACTTCATCGCTAAAAGGTTTATTAATACAATCAACAGCGCCCTTCTTTATTGCTTGAGACACCATTGCTTCATTGCCATAACCAGTGATAACGATAACGGGTAATTGTATGTTTTTGGATATCAACGCTTCCTGCAAAGCCAAGCCACTCATTCCTGGCATACAAACATCCGTTACCAAGCAAGATGAGCCAAAAACACATTCACTACTAATTTCTAATTCCAATTTTTTTAAAAATTCTTCGGCCGATGAAAACAAAGTAACATTCATCCCCGCTGACTCTAACAGCCATTTCAAGGACTCTCGCATCGCTTCATCATCGTCTACGACGAATACTGTCTTTTTCAACATATAATGGTTATAACTTAAATTCTGTGTCCTGTTATACGTGCCAAGCTGCATAAACTTAACCCTTTGGCATTCCTGATATTGATCTGATAGTCGTGAATTGTGTGACGACTGACGCCTATCAGGCAGATTTACTATGCAACGCCACTTTTTTTCAGTTCATAATATTATTCAAATTCAGTGGCAACGCCGACCACCATCACTTCAGACAGTAATAGGAATTTTATCATTTCCTGAAATTCACAATTATTCGGGAACTTCTCTTTGGAAAATAACACCCCCACACCCTTTTCGTCACTAAACACAACTGTCGCATTAAATTGATAATTTTTTTGTAATCTCCCCGTGCCCAATAATACAAGCTCTATACCGCTGCCAATATCCAACAATGCATTTCCAGTTTCAATATACAAACCATCTGGACCTAAATTGCGAACCTGAGCATGAATTAACCCCAAGGCGGGATAGTTAATAATCGCTTCCAATTTAACCGAGTAGCGTTCACACAATCGACGTTCCATAATCTTCTCCAAAATAATAGCGTATGCAAAATATGGAAAAAACAACAGATCTAACGAAAATCTCGGAATATTTTAGACTATATTGGGGTGTGAATAAATTGGGCCATCTAGCAATATAAATCAGGGATTTCCCTACTGAGAACTTTTACACTAAGAACTTTTACCTAGTGCAGTGTATTAAACCAATACTCTTTCAATGTGATATTGCCGGGGGGATTCGCTTGCAATATTCATTGCGAGCAACAAACAGTGAACCGTACGCGCTAGTTATCCCCGATAATGCCTGTATAGGAGGCTTTGCGCATCAATTCCGCTAAATTCGATGCCTGCATCTTTTCCATTACCTTTGCGCGATGCGCTTCAACGGTTTTATTACTCACGTTTAACTCAGCCGCAATAACTTTATTTAGTTTTCCCTGAACAACTTTAGCCATTACTTCATGTTCTCTTGGTGTTAACAAAGAAAAATGTGACTGAATCTCCTTTTTGTGCATCTGCTGCTGCCAGGCACGTTCGCCCTCTATCATTGCATGCTGTATCCGGTCTAATAATTCCTGATCATTAAAAGGTTTAGTAATAAAATCCACCGCTCCCGCCTGCATTGCATGTACCGCCATTTTAATATCACCAAATCCAGTAATAAAAATAATGGGAATTTTTATTTCTTTCAAATTAAGTTGTTCTTGTAACTCTAACCCACTCATACCATGCATGCGAATATCGGACACCAGACAACCAGATATATCGTTATCACAAATCGCTAAAAATTCATTTGCCGATGAAAAAGTTTTTGTTTTTAAACCGACTGATTCCACCAACCAACTCAGTGATTCCCGCACTGCTGTATCATCATCGACTATATAAACTTTGCTTCCGTTTTCTGGCATGTTAATTTTTCGCTATTGGTAAATTAAATTTAAATACAGTGCCACGGTCCACATTGGACTCTGCCCATATTTTACCCCCATGGTCATCAATAATGGTACGACTAATTGATAATCCAATACCGACGCCGTGTTCCTTTGTAGTGAAAAATGGATTAAAAAGCTTGTCCGCAGTCTCTTTGTTAATTCCGTAACCATTATCACTTATCGTTATTTCAACAGTATCTACATCTAACAATCGGGTACATATAGATAATATTCGGTCTATTTTTGTATTTTCTTCCATCGCCTCTATCGCATTCCAGACCAGGTTTACTAATACTTGCTGAATTTGAATTGTATCAATACACACCTCGGGTAAATTATCAGCCAGTGCGCTATTCGTTTGAATAGAATGATCACGTAACTCGAAATCAACTAAATCCAGCACTTCTAAAACTATGGTATTTAAATCAATGCAGGTTTTTTGTAATTCTTCTTTTCGAACAAATTTTCTCAATCTAGCAATAATTTCACTTGCCCTATTTGCTTCTGATGTTATCCGCTCCAGCGCCTGAACAAACGACGCCTTCTCTCCAGTGCCAGATTGAATTCGTCTAATGCACCCTTGCGAATAATTGCTGATCGCAGCAAGCGGTTGATTTAACTCATGCGCCAGCCCGGAAGACATTTCACCGAGCAAGCTCAATCGTGACACATGCGTAATCTCAGCTTGCTGTTGCCGGGCACGTTCCTCCATAATCCGCCGCTCTGACATTTCTGTCTGCAATTTTTCATTTGCAGCCTGCAAATCTGCTGTACGTTCAATAACACGTTTTTCCAGAATTTCTTTCGAATGCCTTAATTGCTTTTCTATTTCCCTTCTTCTTGTAACATTTCGCACCGTTGCAAGTGTAAGAATGCCATTCTCTGTCGTTAACGGGCTTAAACCAATTTCCACTGATATTTCATTGCCCTGTCTGGTTATGCCAATCAGCGATTTTTGCAATTCCATCGGTCTTGCTTCCGGACAACCGGTATAAGTATTGCGATACTTCTGATGTGCATCTCTGACAGCGATTGGAATAAAAATTTCGACCGGCTGACCTATCACCTCTTCTCGCGAATAATCGAACAATTTTTCTGTTTGTTTATTTATAAATACGACACATCCCTTGTTATCAACAATAACAATGGCATCTGACATTAATTCAAGAAGTTCTTTGTGCTTATTATCAATCACGCTTTGTTAATCACGTTGTTATTACATGTTCAACCTGACACATCACAACTATAACACTATCTCCCAAAGGAACGGGCAAAGCTATAGGATAATATGCGGCAAATAACGAGACAAATCCTGTGTAATAAGTTGCTTGTCCTCTCGTACAGAAATACCGGCGGGTTGATCATCCACAAGCCACGAACCAATCAGGGTGTAGTTACCAGCACACTCGGGAAGAGGACAATACGCCTGGTATATGTAACCTTCCTCACCATACGGTCCATCGGCAAACGCGGTTTCGTTTCCATCTTCAATAATAGAAATGTTAGCGCCTTCACGAGAAAAAATTGGCTTTTTAACGTAGTGCGTTAACCCGGCCCGCTTCATATCTTCTTCAAAAAACGCGGGGAGTAAATTGGGGTGATTTGGAAACTGCTGCCATATCAACGGCAGAAGCGCTTTGTTTGAAAGAATCGCTTTCCAATACGGTTCAATAAAACTGACATCAGTTTTTAATAATAATGGCCCGTATTCTTCGCGAAGCATAAATTCCCAGGGATAAAGTTTAAACATCCAACTAATCACCTGGTCATCATTGTCAGTAAACCAATCACCTTCGCCGTGACCGATATCCTCGACATACACAAATTTACAACTGATTCCCGCTTGTGAAGCACAGTCTTCCAGGTATTGCACCGTGCCGCGGTCTTCGTCCGTATCTTTGCAACAGGAAAAGTGCAGGGTTTCGTCAGGGTGCAGTTGGGCCATCGCGGCAAATCGATCAATTAATTTCTCCTGCAGGGAATTAAATTGATCTGCTCTGCGGGCTATGTTGCCGTTGCGTGTTTTATCTTCGAGCCACAACCACTGCCAAAAACCGGTTTCGTACAGGCTGGTGGGTGTATCGGCGTTATTTTCGTAGAGCTTGGCGGGACCTTTTCCATGGTAAGCTAAATCTATTCTGGAATACAAGCTTGGCTCGTAATTGGCCCAGGAAGTGGCAACTAAATCCCAGTAAGGTTCCGGAATTTGAAATTTACGCAGCAAGGATTCGTCACGCACAACCTGATCAACCACTGCCAGGCACATTTGATGAATTTCAGCGGTGGGTTCCTCTATATCACGCTCTATTTGCTCTAGAGTAAACTGATAATAGGCGGTTTCATCCCAATAGGCCTCGCCATGCATCGTGTGGAAATTAAACCCATATTCGTTCGCCAGATCCCGCCAATGAGCGCGTTCGTCACAGGATATTCTTAGCATAACTTAAACATAGCTTAATCCAGCTTTTGAAAATTAGCGCATGAAGATAATAAAAACAGGTTAGCCGCCAAAGGAAAAGCCGCGACTGCGCGAACTCCCCCAGGATGATTTCGCCTGAATTTTCGAACCAAAACCGCCGCGGGATATGGTACGTGTTGACGCAGGTTTGGGTTTGAATGCGTCTTTGGACACATTCACGCGCCGAGAAGAACGGCTGCCGTAGGCGGTTCCATCCGCACCGACCCATGAACGGTCACGATAACCGAATAAGGGCGATGGTTGGCCATAGTTATAACCGCCGCCGCTTAGTCGCCCCAACATAAAGCCACCCAACGCAGGGATAAACCAACTGCTGTTACTTTGACTTTGTACACACCGGCCGTAATAACCAAACTCAGCATCACAAGCCCGTTGCGAACTGTATTTAGGCGCTGTTCGTTCCGCTTCTGCTACCGCGCTGTCATACGCCCGTTCACATTCGACCCGGGTATTCGGGTTTTCGGTCGCACACTGTTCGGCAGATCGATAGATCACTGCCTCTTGATTTCCGCCACAACCCGCTATTAATAACGTTCCGGTAAGCGCCATGGATTTGGTCGAGGCGGACTTTTTTCGTGCTTTTTTGCGTATAGCGGCAAGATTAATCTGCTTGGTACGTTTCATGCCCCCTCCCTTTAGTAGCTCATGCTACCGGCGTTGAGTAAACCGATGGCAATAGATACCCCACCCAAAACTATTCCGGCAGGGACTTCACCTTCTTTAATGCGTTGCACAATTTTAGGCAAGAATAAACGCACCAAAGCAAAGGCAATAAGTTGGGCAAGAAGCGCAACAACGGCCCAGACAGAAAAATCCAGCAATGAAACGGATTGAGATGCCGCACTGGAAAGCGCAATTGAAAACCCGATAATGGCGCCAGATAACGCGGCGGCCGCAGCTACATTTTGCTCCTTAACCAGTTGCCAATCATCGTAAGGGGTAATCAGTGTATAAACCATTTTAAAGGCGACCAACGCCAACAGGGATAAACCAAAATACATGGCAAAAGGGAGGAGCCCTGAAATAGATTGCTGAAGTTCTAACATATGTCGTCCTTTTATAAAGTTATTTGGAAAATGATTCTACTCCATTAACTTATAATCTCAAAATCGGCTTGACTCAGGTTTATTCCGGTACTCACGACGACGCAGCGTTCCGGTTGGTTTTCGATAATTTTTTCTTCGCCGCACAGCAATAAAAATTCGAAAAAATCGGCCTTACTCTCGCGCTCATAGAGCATCACAAATTGATCAGTGGTCGATTCACTCCCCTCGGAATCAGTGGTGTTTTCCGTCATCGACACAGGCGGGCTATCATCGCCCACTTCATTCCAGACACGATAAAATTGTTGCTCATTCAGCGTATAAACAGATTTGCTTAAGCCGCTTTTAAGTTGCTTTTCCCATTCAGCGTCATTTGATACGCCTTGGGTGTCATAAAAAAACCATAACTTAAGATCGTCAATATGACTTTCTGTCATGCCGCCATTCAGAATCAATTGAAAAAAGCCATCATCATCTGTGTAATAACGCACAATGGTCGCATGCTCATCGAGTTTAACAACACCAACAGATTGAATTACCTGTGTTTTAGCAACATTCTCGAACGTGGTCAGACCATTTATTATGCGTAATTTAAGTTCATTCAGTTCTACCGCTCCCCCTAAACGAAAACCGAGTAACTCCGGCAATGGGGGGTTTTTCTTGTCAGTTTCTTTGTTCTTACACTCTTTGCTCTTAAAGAAGTCAAACATACAATACCTGCCAGTCAACACTTTTTATGCGGGTTTCAGATATATAGTAGAGTATACAGCCGGGCTCGATAGACACATTCAGTCCGGGATTAAGAACCATTTCCCCGGATTCTGCGCTCTTTACACCAATCAGTGTCGCATTATGGTGTTTTTTTAGCCCGTTAAAAATTGAATCCACCGTAGTCGCCCGCCCATTTTCAGAATATACAATAGAATACTGCGTTGTGCCACGAGCAGCATTAAGCAACTGCTGATGAAGAACACTCGAACCCGGATCCATTGCGGCTTTGGCGAGCATCTCAACGGAAACAGAGGGAGTACATTCAATACTTGGGCAGTGCGATTTTAACAATGCGCTTAATGATTCATCTGTGAAATAGGCAATAATGTGGGCAGCCGGGTTTTGTTTGAAACAATACAACGCCGTTGTCATTGTGACATCATCCAACGGGGTGTCGATGATAATAGTTGATGCTTTATCAACGCAAGCTCGATTCATATCGTCTTGATCATTAAAAACCCTGACTTTAATGAACTCAATGATATCGGGTAATGGGTTCTCAACGTCTTTGGTCGCGCAAAGTACAATCTGTTTTTTTTCGCCCTGATTGAGTTCTGTCAACAGTAAATTTAATAACAATAAAGTGCGTTGCTGATTCCAGCCGATAACCAGAATGTGATTTTGAACATGCAACGATTTATAACCCATCACACCTTTTCTCCATTGACTTGATGCAAATACCGCGACCCGTCCCACGACAACAGCAAATAATCCGATACCCAAAGGAATGACGAAAAATGCCACCACGTGTTTTCCTACTGTAGTGCTGGGTGATAGGTCGCCGTAGCCAACGGTGGACGCAGTCACCAATATCCAGTACAAGAATGTATTGGCGGCAATAATTTCCTGCTCACCAGAAAAAAACAGTAATACCCATGCGATAGCCATGTAGGCGACAAGCGCAATAAAAACCGCTTGCCAACTAAATGACATCAAATACTTCGATAAAGCTCGCCGAACTGTTAGCAGTACATACATAGGGGCCGCTGTACTTGTTGTACTTGTTGTAGTATTGCCTTTACTTTGGTAATAGAGCCATTGGTAAAGAGTACATTAATAAAAAGAACATTGACAAAAAGATCAACCTTTTTTGGCTCGAATCCGCGCAAGTATATCTTCTTTTGATGTGGAACCGACAATGCCCGCCGCTTTTAATTTCGCGCTAAGACCATCGCCACTTTCATCACTCGCTAACTCATTTGCAGCCTCAAGTTCGGCCGTGCGTTCTTGCTGTTTCGCTTTAATGCGCTCTAACGATTCAGCAGCCGTTTTCATTTTAGAATTGGCGCCGAGGTGCCGTGAAGAAACGGCTGTTTGTGCTTTCTGAACAGACGCAGTTGCCTTCACCGTATCCACTTGCTGTTCCATGCGACGAAGATTTATCCTTGCATCTTTGATTGATTTGCGCAAACTCACTGACGAAGACTCAAATTGAGTCAAAAACTCTTGCTCCGTATCCCGCTGCGTTTCCAGGTCAGCAATTTTTTCTGCAATCTCCAGCGCCAGATTTTCATCCGCTTTTTCAAGCGCTTGGGCAGCATAACTTTCATGCTCATCCACACTAGCATTAAGATCATTCACCTTGCGCTTAGCCAACTTTTGTTTAGCGATGATGGTTGTTAACGATTCTTCTGAACGGCGTAATTCACTTTCCGCTTCCCGAATTTCCTGGTCGAGGATGCGCAAGGCTTGAGTGTCCGCAACGGCTTCTGCCGCATCGTTAACGCCGCCTTTTGCCGCAGAAAATAATCTTTTCCAAACACTCATAGTCTATTCACCTCTCTACTTATGTTAATAAATTCTAGTTAATAAATTCTTCATAGGCATCGAGCATGTCCTCGACGTTCTGAAATAAAAAATCGATCTCGAGCAAAACGTTTTCCTCACTCGAACTAATCGATAACGCGCCAAACGCGGCGTAATATTCTACGCCATCAACATTTACAATCCCCACTGTGGTTAATGGAAATATTTTGTGGGTGCGCATTACAGCATCATTCAACGCAGCCGTGTTCGACACCTGAGAGGTAGCGAAAAGCAAGGATTCGACAATCATTTGCTCGCCACCCAAAGAAATATAAGCATCAATGCCATGTTCATTCGTGAGAAAAAGACAGTCACCTTCCTGAGAAACTGCCAGGTCCTCGACCTTGTTCAGCAGCTCAGATAACGTATTAATTTCCCAACTCATATTGACCCCCAAAACTTTCATTCGAACTGGTTGCAACCAGTTATTAAAAACAAGATAATATCAACACATCCAAAAGTCAACTATTATCGCCATTTGTGTAATATAATACACATTTGAAACCTTAACCCCTATAAATCATATCCAACAGGGAAATACTTCATTATGCGCGCTAAAGATAACACGTTCGCCTGGAATAAGGTTGTTAAGCAGTTTATCCGATCTGAAATGAGCAAAAAATCGGTAGATTATAAGGAATTAAGCCTTCGATTAGCGCACATTGGCATCCTCCAAACAGCCGACAATCTTAGATCAAAAATAAACAAGGGTATCCTGGGCGCTCAGCTACTGCTGCAAATTCTACTTATTCTCAATGTCAGACGACTTGATAGCGATTTAATTCAAGAAATTTGGGATGATGCCAAGAACGATGGGGAGTAAAAACAAATAAAATAAATATGAGCCGCCGGTATCTCATTTCGGCTTACCCTGTATCCTGTATCGCCAACACAGCAATGTTTCACCGTTGGAGCAACAAATCCATATTTTTTTTATCATTATATATTATTATAATGTATCGCGGTCGAGCTAAGTAAAACCAACTAAACAGCCGCTACGCCCACAGCTCTAATTCGAAGTGACGCATTACTGCACGCAAAATATCACTGCGGGTGATTATTCCAACCAACTTACCCGCTGTCACGATGGGCATTGCGCCTACACGCCGATCAACAAACAGGCGTGCGATGTAGCGCACGTCCGTATCCGCACTGGCGGTTAACACCCGTGATTGCATCAGCTGCGTAACCCGTTGGCTGGGAGTACCTTGTGTCTTGCGTTTTTCATAGCTTTCAGTCACACCGCCCAGGTAACGCAAAATATCTCTTTCTGATATCATTCCCGCAACAGCACCCTCAGACGAAAGGACAGGCACATGGCGAAACTGGTTAGCCTGAAACAGTTTGATTGCTTCATTGATAGCAGCCTGGATCGTTAATGTAATCACCGGCGAGATCATAACCTGGTTTGCAAAAAGCGCGGGGCTATCCTGTGGAAGCTTATCGATAGACTGATAAGCGAGATGAGCCATCTTTGCGTTGGCCTTGTTTTGCGCATTGTTCTGCACATTGTTTTGCGTATCACCCTGATGGCCCTTTCCACTAACAGGGTGAACCCGATCAATTGCCAGTGTTTTTTCTACCCTGCGCTTATCAAACAGCGTATCCAAATGAATTGGGTCTTGAATACCCGGGCCATATACGGTAAAGGTCATGTTAACTACCCCGCATAACAAAACTATATTTATCTAGGAGCCTGTCCGAGGTTCAAACACACCCATGGCGACACCAAACACAATTACAATCGATGTGGTCACAGCTCGCGTCTTTACGTTGACTTTGATAGCGGCGATTAGCCCACGGACCAAGAAAACGCTTCAACAACGTCGGCTGATACTGTCGTCGCAGCAGCTCGCGTAAATCCTGCCTTGACGCTATACGCCGCAAAAACCAGCGGTAACCGTAATTGCCCACTAAACTATAAAGAACACGATTAACTACAGAGACCTGCATTTGTGGCTTCAGCTCGCGCTGCCAGAGAACATCATAATTTTCATCAGTAAGCAGGCTTTGGGCGGCCAATACACCGGACATAATGGCCAATCGCATGCCGAAACCCCATAAGGTATCCTGAAATCCAGCATGTTCGCCAACGAGTGGATTCTGGCCACTGTACGCGCTGAGAGGCACATGAAAATTTCCTGAACCACCGTGCGGCCGGGGATTTTTCATCTGCAATCCTACCAGGCGTTGAAATGCCTCTACAGTACGTTGTACATAAATTTTTTGTTGCTTGAAGCCGGAGAACATACAACTCTTTACGGTGCCACGACCATTCACAACCAGGAGGTAAGCGTAACCCCGGGGTGCAACATTATTATCGCAGATAACCCAAAACCCATCTTCCATGTCGGTTTCAAAATGATAGCCCACGGCGATGGCATCTGCTGCCTTGGGGCCAACCGCGAGAATCCCGACATCATCCAGGTGAGCCAAATGACTGTTAAAACGCACTTCTACACCAAGTTCTTCCGCCTGTTTCAATAATGCTGTATCCAACGCCCCAGGCCCAGGACCCCGCTCGACTGTATAATACAGCGGATCATCTGTATTGAGTTGATACTTTCTTCCCTTATCATCGAATGCAATACTATGCGAACACGCTATTTTTTCAAACTGTGTTGTAATGCCTAAATCACTTAACCACTCCAGTACATTTTGCTCTGTCGTCCAATTTTCCAGGCCTTGGAAATCGCCATTGAAACGAGCACCCACCTCATGTCTGGCTTCATGCACAACGACCTGCCTACCGTTTTTTGCCAACGTAATCGCAGCAGCCAATCCAGCCGGTCCCGCGCCAGCGATTTGAATAGGTGTTTGT
>CAZZJI010000055.1:0-23626 GCA_964654485.1 uncultured Gammaproteobacteria bacterium
AAAGCATAACTAAAGTTATATTTTCATCTTGAAACTTTACTATTAGACTCCAGTATAACGCTAGTAGTTTTACCTGAATCAACAGGGCTTTTTATATATAGCAAATATATCGTTAGAATATTGCTAAAATAGAATTATTGTTAAAGTGAGGTGGTTTTAGATGGATGTATTGGAAAGAATCAAAAAACAAGTCGAAGAGAATCCAGTGGTTATTTACATGAAAGGCACCCCGCAATTACCACAATGCGGATTTTCCAGCCGAACCGTGCAGGCATTGCAATCCTGTGGTGTTGAATTTGCTTACATAAATGTTATCGCGGATCCTGAAGTTTTCCAAAACTTGCCTCGTTTTGCGGATTGGCCTACTTTCCCCCAAGTGTATGTCAAAGGCGAATTAATTGGTGGTTGTGATATTACTCTGGAGTTGTTTCAAAGCGGTGAATTAAAAACGATGCTGCAAGAGGCGGCGGCGACAAAAAAAGTGCTTAACTGATCGGTTGGTTTTGTTTCCACAAATTCACGATCTTACAAAAAAGTTTTGCAGTTTGTTCGGCGTCGTAAATGGCTGAATGCGCTTTACTATTATTCCATTCTTCGCCACTTTTTATTACGGCCCGTGATAGTACTGTTTCTTCAAATGCCAATCCGGCGAGTGTTGCAGTGTCAAATGTACTGAAAGAGTGAAATGGGTGTTTTTTAATTTTGCAGCGTTCTATCGCCGCTTTTAAAAAACTCAGGTCAAATGCCGGATTATGTCCAATTAGTATCGCGCGCGAGCAGCGTTGTTTGCTTACTTCTTTTTGAACAAATGTGAATAATTGTTTTAAGGCATCCATTTCCGAGATGGCGTAACGAAAAGGGTGGTCGGGTACTATTTTATTGAAGGCAAGCGCTTTCGGGTCAAGGTTTGCACCATGAAAGGGCTGGACATGGTTGCAAAGGGTGTCCGCTGGGTGCAACAATCCTCTTGTGTCCATTTTTATCAAGACAGCGCCAATTTCAAGAAGTGCGTCTTTTTCAGAATTAAATCCCCCGGTTTCAATGTCGATAACGACAGGGAGAAACCCTCTGAATCGGTTTGTCATTGATGTGTATGCGTTAGTTGTTGTCATGGCAGCAGGATAAAGCAATTTTGTATAAGATGCGATTAACATTTAGTTAAACGGGTAACTAAACGGGAGATTTAGCCTTGAATTACCGTAAAACTAACTATTCAAACTGGCTGCTGCTGATAGGTTTGTTGTTATTGCCTGGTTTGCTATTCGCATCGCCTGTCTTTACAAAAGGTTTGTTGTGGAAAATCGAGTCCAATAATACTTCGCCGGATAAGGCGAAACCCAGTTACATACTCGGCACGATGCATACAGAAGATCCTAGAGTTATCTCAATGCCTGTTGTAATCAAAAAGACATTTGCAGCGGCATCCAGTTTTACGCTGGAAGTAAAGTTGGATTCGCAGGTTGCCCTGGACACAATATCGATGATGACGTTGAAGGATGGGCGTGATTTAAAGGCAATACTTGGTGAGTCATTGTATGCTAAATCTTCTGCATTAATGGCAAGCTATGGTATGCCAGAGCAGATGGTAAATCTTCTCAAGCCTTGGGCGGTGTTTGTTTCTTTAAGCACACCCATAAGTAAAAGCGGACAGTTTTTGGATAAAGTGCTATACGACGAAGCGGTCAGTAACGGCAAAACGATTTATGGATTGGAAACTGCAAAAGAGCAGCTCGTTATTTTTGACACTATACCAATGAAAGAGCAGGTTATTTTATTGGAAGATACGATAAAAAATTACGACAAGTTTCCGGCAATTATTGAAGAGATGACCAAAATCTATCTTGCTCGGGATCTTGGTGGTTTGGTTGCACTAAATGAAAAATACATGAAAGAAGGTAATGCCAATATTACTAAAAAATTAATGAAGCGACTGCTAGTAGACAGAAATCTGCGTATGGTAGATAGAATGGCTAATCAACTAGATCAGGGTGATTCGTTTATAGCCGTTGGTGCACTTCATTTGCCAGGGGAAACCGGAATATTAAATCTGCTGCAGGCAAAGGGTTACAAAGTGAGTGTTGTCTATTGATTTCTTCAATTATAGCACGGTCCAGCCAACTGACTCACCCGCGCGCAAAGGACATATCGCATCATCTTCAACAGGGTAGCTATCAGGAATTGTATAAGGAGATTTTTTCAGCGTAATTTTCCCCGTGTTACGCGGTAGTTTATAAAAGTCGGCGCCAAACTGACTGGAAAATCCTTCAAGTTTATCCAGTGCTTTTTCTTGCTCAAAAACTTCTGCGTATAACTCTAGCGCAGCGTGTGCTGTATAAATTCCTGCACAACCACAGGCAGATTCTTTTTTCTTTATGGGATGGGGTGCACTGTCGGTTCCCAGAAAAAATTTTGGGTTAGCGCTTGTGGCGGCTTGCAACAGGGATGCGCGGTGAGTTTCACGTTTTAATACAGGTAAGCAATATAGGTGTGGCTTAATACCACCGACTAACATATCACTTCTATTTAATAATAAATGATGGGCTGTGATCGTTGCGCCGATATTTTCACTGGATTCGCTGACGAAATCGACCGCGTCTTTTGTTGTGATATGTTCAAAAACAATTCGTAATGATGGGAAATTGTTAACGAGGGTAGTCAAGTGCCGGTCTATAAATATTTTTTCCCGGTCAAAAATGTCAACCTGAGGATCCGTTACTTCGCCATGCACAAGTAAAGGTATATCCTGTTTTTCCATTTGTTCGAGCACGTTATAGGTTTTGCTCAGGTCGCTTACACCTGAATCTGAATTTGTAGTCGCACCAGCGGGATAATACTTAATGGCGTGAACATGCGCGCTTGATTTGATTTTTTCGATTTCTGAGGCTGGTGTATTATCCGTCAAATACAGGGTCATCAATGGATTAAAATTGCGGTCTTTAGGTAGAGCGACTAGAATATTGTCCCGGTATGCAAGTGCCGCTTCCGTTGTGGTGATGGGTGCCGCGAGGTTAGGCATGATTATCGCGCGCGCAAACACACGAGCAGTATGCGACAAAGCCAGCGCCATCATGGCATGGTCGCGTATGTGCAGATGAAGATCGTCAGGTTGTGTGATAGTCAATTGCATAGCCATATCGGCCATATACTAACATGTTGTACTGCCAGTTACCGCTTAATGTAATAGACTCTATGCGATTACCTCGATTTTTTTTACCGTATCCCGCGTTAGCGAAAACCATTACGATCGATGGGCCTGTGGCGCGTCATATGATCCAGGTATTACGACTGACTGCGGGATCACCTGTTATATTATTCAATGGTGAAGGCGGTGAATATCACGCTATCATAAACACGATAAGCAAAAAAGAAGTTTCCGTGGAGGTAACGGAATTTACAAGCAAGGATGTCGAATCCAGACTAAAAGTAACTTTGCTACAAGCCGTGTCGCGAGGGGAGCGCATGGATTATACTTTGCAAAAAGCGACCGAATTAGGGGTGACCGATATAAAGCCTATCAATACGGAACGCGCCGTTGTTAATCTAAAAGGTGATAGGGCTTTAAAGCGGGTTTCGCACTGGCAAAAGGTTGTTAATGGCGCTTGTGAGCAATGTGGGCGAAATATTGTGCCGCAGGTGCAGCAGATTGAAAATTTTAAAGACTGTGTGTTGAACCTGGCTAATGGCGCATATCTTGCCGATGGTTCTATTTCCGCTGATGGCTCTTTTCCAGTGAATACCATTAAATTATTATTGTATCCCGAGGCGCAGCAAAGTATTTCTTCTTGTGTGAAGTCGTTATCCGCTGAAAATCTGTTGATAATATTATTGATTGGACCGGAAGGTGGCATTAGCCAGGAGGAACTCGATCTGGCGATACAGGCTGGTTTTAAAATGGTACATTTGGGGCCACGTGTGTTGCGTACGGAAACCGCCGCTGTTGTTGCTTTATCAATATTACAATCTATTTTGGGTGATCTATGTTAATGATTCGTTATTTTTTATATGCGTTTTTTTTGTTATTTTTTCCAGCTGTAGTTTATTCATCTCCCATTTTTGTTGCCGAATTTTCCAAACAGAAACTGCAGGGGTGGGATGAAAAGGAATTTGAAGGAAAAACGCAGTACAAAATTGTTTCAATAGACGGTAAGCAGGTGCTCGCAGCCCAAAGCAATGGTGCAGCGTCCGGTTTGTTTAAAGAAGTGAGCATAGATCTTAAAAAAACGCCTTTTATAAACTGGACATGGAAAGTAGACAACGTGCTATCAGGCATAGATGAAAAAACAAAAGAAGGCGATGATTATGTAGCCCGAGTTTATGTTGTATCGTCGGGTGGTTTGTTTGTATGGAACACCAAGGCGCTTAATTATGTTTGGTCAAGTAAGCAGCCAGTTGGTGATTCTTGGCCAAATGCTTATACATCCAACGCGCACATGGTTTCAGTCGAATCCGGGCAAGCGGGTAAAGGCCAGTGGAAGACATATAAACGAAATGTAGCGCAAGACTTTAAACGTTTTCATGATTCAGATATATCAGAAATAGACGTGGTCGCAATTATGACCGATACAGACAACAGCGGGTTAAGCGCAAAGGCGTATTATGGCGATATATATTTCTCTGCGGAATAAGTACTGCAACGCTGAGGCTAAAGATCGAATTTATAAATAAAAACGGAGACATTCATGTCAAATAAGAAGACCATCACAACTCTGATTCTGATATGGATGGGCGTTGGCGTTGTCGTCGGTAGTGTTATTAATGCTTTTGCGAGTGACGTTGCATTTATTCAAGACTATATTGTTAATGGTTTATTTCATGTGGTCGGTGCGCTTTTCATTAGCGCATTAAAAATGTTGGTAGTGCCACTGGTTACTTTTTCATTGATTTGCGGAGTCTATGGTTTAGGTGATGTCAGTAAGCTGGGACGGGTGGGCGCCAAAGCCTTTGGCTTATTTATGTTAACAACGGCACTGGCTATTACTCTGGCGATTACCTTGGCGGTTATTGTTGGGCCAGGTCAAGGCTTTGATATGGAAAGTGCTGCACAGCAATCATTTACCCCGCCGCCTGCACCGCCGCTCACTGACGTTATTATCAATCTAGTACCGAGCAATCCTGTGGCCGCTTTTGCCGAAGGTGAGATGTTACAGATTATTTTCTTCACAATTTTGTTTGCGATTTGTATTTTGATGATAGGGGAACCGGGTCGGGCCATTGCCGAAGGTGCTGAAAAATTAAATCTGGTGATGATGCAAGTGGTCACGGTGGTTATGCATGTTGCACCTTTGGGTGTATTCGCGCTGATGGCCAAAACCTTTTCGTTACAGGGAATAGGTTTAATCTTGCCCATGATCAGTTATTTCTCTGTGGTTGCCATCGCCTTGTTATTACACCTGAGTGGCACGCTTATGTTGCTGGTTAAGTTCCTGGGTAAGGTTAATTCGCTAATCTTTATAAAAAAAATGCGTGCAGCGCAGATATTTGCGTTTAGCACCGCCAGTTCTAATGCCACTATACCGGTGACCCTGACCTCTGTCGAAAAGCGTATCGGGGTAGACAATTCTACCGCCTCCTTTGTTGTGCCCTTTGGCGCCACTATTAATATGGATGGTACGGCGATCATGCAAGGCGTCGCTACGGTATTTATTGCCAATGTGTACGGCATCGATCTGGGTTTAACGGGTTATCTCACCGTGATTGGCATGGCCGTTTTAGCCTCCATTGGCACGGCGGGCGTGCCTGGAGTGGGACTGATTATGCTGGCGATGGTATTTAACCAAGTCGGCTTACCGGTTGAAGGCATTGCTTTGATTATAGGTGTAGACAGGTTGCTCGATATGATGCGCACCGCAGTGAACGTCACCGGAGATGCCGCCATCACGACTATTGTTGCCCGATCAGAAGGCACACTGAATATGGATACTTTTAATGACCCCAATGCAGGAACTGTAGAGGAAGTACACCTTCCTCACAAAACTTGAGTTGCGAGGGCCTCAGGAGCCAGGAGATTTATAGCGGGTTGTTTCGTACTAGTACGCTTTTCTCGCGATGTACTCACCAAAAATGCCATAAACCACGTTTCTATTAACTTGTGTAAAACCACTTTTTTCAAGTCCATCTATAATTACAGGATAAGAAACACACTGCGCCATGGTATCCCAGTAGTAGTTCATCAGTATTTGTGTTTCCTTATTTCCCGAACCCAAGCGTGCTATAAACGGTATCAAATAACGCATATAGATCTTCAGCAACAGGTACCAGAATTTTGATTGAGGTAAAGCCAGCTCCAGCAGCAACAAAGTCCCGCCGGGTTTGAGAACACGAAAATACTCTGTAAAGGTGTTGTTCAAATCTGGTACATGTCGAAGCGCATACCCCATGCTGATAAAATCTACACTTTCGTCACAAAGCGGTAAACTTTCACCAAGCCCTAATGCCACGCGGTTTACACCTCGATTAACTGCTTGTTTTAACATACCTTCGCTGGGATCAATGCCAACCACGAATCCAGTGTTGCCTACTATATCCATTTCATTACGCGCAAGTACACCGGTTCCACAGCCGATATCCAATACTGATTCCCCTGTTTGCAAACCTGCCCGTAGTAATGCCTCTTTACGATAGATTTCCCCCCGACCTAAACTCATTACTTTGTTAATCCAGTCATAGTGATTGGCTGTGTCATTAAACAAGTTTTTTACAAGCGTCTTGTGAGCAGACTCATCGCCATAATAATCTTTTAGTACGGGATGTGGTGGGCGCATTGAAATCTGTGTCGGTTTTATATCCATTTTTTAAGGATTCCTCATTATTATTTCGTATAGATAAGAAGAAAAATGTCTATATAGGAACTAAAGCAAATATTAACTAAACTTGAAATCATTTACATCAAATTCTATCCAATGTATACCCATTTTTTGCTCCGCATTTAGAGAGCCGTAAATGTTTAATTGGTTTTTAGCAGACAGATCAGAGCGGTGTCTCCCCACCTCTACCAGCAAAGCTGGTGGCTTTTGCTTTCGCTTTCAGTTATTCATTTATTAGGTGGTAGGTCGGGTTAAATAGCAGTCTGTTTTAAGCCTTAATCAGCTTTTTTTGCGTTTTTTCCTTTGTTTTCAGTTATTTAACTAGGGTGGCCTGATGCTTGCGATGTATTATATGAGATTTCATGGATAACTGACTGGGTTTTAATAATTTGAAGTTGATTGAATTAACGCCTACATCTTCGTATTGCAGGTGCTTTGCTTGACCTGTGACAGCAAAAACTGGATCATAGCGCGTTTTCGGACTATGCAAAAGCTGAAGGCAATACGCATCAATCTATTCTAATTGTTTGTTTAATGATCGTTTTTATAGGTTATTTAGACAGAATTAATAAAAAGTTTTAACCGGTGCTTTAACAAAATTTAAGGTTATTAGGAGTTTTATGAACGCCGCAGATAAAAAACGGCTATTAAAAGAAATGCTTTACGCGCGTCGCTTTGAAGAACGTTGCTATGAAGCCTACGTTGAAAGAAAAATAGGTGGATTTTTGCACTTGTATCCCGGTCAGGAAGCGTGTGCGCATGGTGTCCTTGAAGCTGCGAGACCAGGCGAAGATCATGTGATTACCGGCTATCGCGATCACGTACACGCAATAAAATGCGGAGCGGATCCCAAGGAAGTGATGGCTGAATTATTTGGAAAGGAAACAGGTAGTAGCAAAGGCCGTGGTGGTTCGATGCATATTTTTGATGTTAAACATCATTTCTATGGTGGTTATGCATTGGTGGGCGGGCCTTTTCCGTTGGCGGCGGGACTGGCAAAAGGCATCAAGATGAAAGGCGGTGATGAAATTGCTATTTGTTTTCTCGGTGATGCGGCAAATAATCAGGGTACTTTTCACGAAGCGCTGAATATTTCTGCGTTGTGGCAATTGCCCGTTCTTTATGTGTGCGAAAATAATCTGTATGGCATCGGTACACGTATTGATCGTTCAACAGCGGTGACTGAACAGTATAAACGTGTGTGTGGTTATGGCATTGCGGCGGACCAGGCCGATGGGCAAGACATTGAAGTTGTTTTTAACGCTGCTCAAAAAGCGATAAAACATGTGCGAGCGGGCAAGGGTCCCTATTTTCTTGAGCTGATGACATATCGATATCGCGGCCACTCTATGTCAGATTCCAACGCTTATCGATCAAAAGACGAAGAGGCAGACTGGAGCAAGCGCGATCCTATCTTGATTCTTAAGGAACGATTGATTAAAGCAGGTGAATACAGTGACGCGCAATATAAAAAATTGGATAAAAAAATCATCGATGAAATTGAAAATGAGGTGATCAAGTTTGCTGAAGAGTCGCCAGAGCCGAAAGTAGAAGAACTGGAAAAATATGTGTTGGCAGAGAATGATCCCTATGTGCGCGGAGGGCCGCAATAAATGGCAAATATGATGTATTGGGAAGCGATTCGCCGTGCCCACGATGAAGAAATGACAAACGACCCTTTAGTTATTTGTATGGGTGAAGATATCGGCGTTGCGGGTGGTACTTATAAGGCAACGCAGGGGCTCTTTGATAAGTTTGGGGCAGAGCGTGTAATCGATACGCCTATATCTGAAAATGGCTACACAGGCGTGGGCATTGGTGCCTCTTTTGTGGGTGTACGCGCAATCATTGAGCTTATGTCGGTGAATTTTGCCTGGTTGGCTATGGATCAGATATTTAACTCGGCGGCCAAAGTGCGTTATATGTCTGGTGGGCAATTGACTGCACCGGTCGTGATCCGTTCACCGGGTGGTGCGGCTCATCAATTAGGTGCGCAGCATTCTGCGCGTATGGAAAAAGTATTTATGGGTATTGCGGGTCTGCGTGTAGTGACCCCTTCTACACCTAAACAGGCCTATGGTTTGCTTAAATCTGCGGTTCGCTGTAATGATCCGGTATTCATTAATGAACATGAATTGATGTACAACATGAAAGGTGAAGTGCCTGACGCTGAATTTTTTCATCCATTAGAAGGATCAGAGGTCGTCAGGCAAGGAAAAGATATCACGTTATTTGGATATAATATTTCAGTTCACTGGTGTCTGCAGGCGGCCGACATACTCGCAAAAGATCACGGAATTGACGCAGAGGTTGTGGATCTGTTCGCACTTAGCCCACTTGATCGCGTTGGTATTGCGGAGTCAGTCAGTAAAACGCATCGCGCTGTCATTGTCGAGGAAGCGGAAGCGCCTGTGGGTGTGGGATCAGAGGTGATGGCAATAATAAATGAGACCTGCTTCTTTGATCTGGATGCCGCACCGGTGAGAGTGTCTTCAGCAAATGTGCCCCAACCCTATAACCACAAACTGGAGATGGCTGTGATACCGACTAAAGATGATGTGGTGAATGCAGTTGTTAAGTTATTAGGTACACAGTAAACAGATACGCAAACAAACAAGAGCGGAAGTTCCCTATTGAACTTGCTATCTCAACCCAACCTGCATAGATCACATTGCAATAAACAGTACAACCAACTAGTTGCAACAGCTATTCGCAACAGGATTTAACTGATGCCCGATTCGTATATCATAAAAATGCCTCAACTATCAGACACCATGACCGAGGGTGTTGTCGTCAGTTGGGAAAAAAAAATTGGTGACAAGATTCAACGTGGCGATATTGTTGCCACCGTTGAAACGGATAAAGCGATTATGGATGTGGAGGTCTTTCGCGAAGGTTACCTCTCCGGTCCACTTGCGCCTGAAGATAGCGTGGTTGCAGTGGGTGATGCGATTGCTTATTTAGTACAGACTTCTGAAAAGGTCCAAGTTGCTGACGCTACAACATCGGGTACTCCAGAAACTGCTGCTGCAGAACAAGTAAGTGGCAGCAGTCAAACACAACAAACCTCTGCGCAGAAACTTTTACAGAAGGGACCCGAAGGTATTTTGCACCTGATAAAAATGCCACAACTATCAGATACAATGACCGAAGGCGTGGTAGTAAGTTGGACTAAAGAAATCGGTGAACGCATTGAGCGCGGGGATGTGGTTGCGCAGGTTGAAACGGATAAAGCGATTATGGATGTCGAAGTTTTTCGCGAAGGTTTTTTATCCGGGCCTATCGTGCCGCCGGATAGCACCATTCCGGTTGGCGATGTAATGGCTTACCTTGTGGAAAATGCGGATCAAGTTGTTAATACGACCAGCGAATTAATTGAAAATTTGCAGCAAGATGATGTCACCAGTCCGTCTCATCAAGAGCCGCGACACCAATTAGCCGTCGCGCATCCTGCTGCGGGGCACAAAGCACCCGAGCTGCAATTCAGTGGCGTTCAACCCGCGCCGCGACCGGAAAATAAAACAGCCTCACCGCATGCACGTAGATTAGCCGCTGAATTACATGTGAATTTGAATACACTAAAAGGATCCGGTCTCGGCGGTGTGATCACAAGTAAAGACGTGCGTCGTGCTCAGCCTATTGAGCGGCCCTCTGAAGTCGCGCCGCAGGTGCCTGCACACGTAATGCCTGAAATTCAGGTCCCTGGACATGGTCGGGCGATGACTGCAATGGAGCGTGCAGTGAGCCATTCGATGACGGCGTCGCTGACCATGCCGACATTTCAAGTGATGATTAACGCAAAACCGCAAGCGTTAATCAAAGCATCAAAGAAAAAGGGCATTTCACTTACCGTGACGATTGCCAAAGCCTGTGCGTTAGCGATTAAAAAACACCCGACGATAAATTGGGCCTATCAGCCAGTAGACAAACTTGTAGAGCGGGACAATATTGATGTCGGTATCGCCGTCGCGGCAGATGGTGGTGGTCTAGTGGTACCGGTATTACGCCATTGTGAATCGCGTAGTTTGGAAGAATTATCTGAAAGTTGGGCTGATTTGGTCAGCCGTGGCCGAAAAAGACGTTTACGACCGGATGAGTATGCTAACCCAACATTCACCGTTTCAAACATGGGTATGTTGGGTATCGCGTATTTTGATGCGATACCTACACCTGGGACGGCGGCAATATTAGCGATATCAGCAAGCGGTGTCGAGGGCATGCCGTTGACGGTGACAGCGGATCATCGTGTCGTCAATGGTGCAGAAGTGGCGATGTTTTTAAATACATTGAAACAGACAATAGAAAACCCCGAGGTCTGGATGGGGCCGGTAGGTCCTGCTATTCCAGAAGGAGACTGGGATTATGATGTCGTCGTTTTGGGCGGCGGCCCCGGGGGCGAAGATTGTGCGCGTGACTTAACCGCGCATGGTTTGAAAGTCGCGATGGTGAATGACAGTCCGTATCCCGGTGGCGAATGCCTATGGCGAGGTTGTATCCCTTCTAAAGCGTGGCGCGCCGCGGCAGATCGAATTCGAGATCGTGCCACAGATAGTCACCTGGGTGTACAAGGCACGACGTCGGCGACTCTTCAATGGGACAAACTGGAAAAAACACGTCGTCATGTATTGGAAACGCGCGGCGAAATGGCGCTGAAAACCGACAAAGGCGTTAAAATTAAAGTGATACAGGGGTTTGCGTCCTTTGAAACAGATCATCGTTTATTTGTAGATACCTCCGGTAATTCCGCCGACCCGCATCGCCGTGCTATTTATGCGTCTCAATCTTCTGCTGACACCACAACCGGCGAACATTTAACGTTCGGTTGCGCGGTGATTGCGACAGGCGCACCGCCTTTTGTGCCACCGATTGCAGGCGCGCAACAAGGGTTGGAAAACGGGGGTGTATTGACTTCTGATACGATTTGGACACTCAGTAAAGTGCCCGGCAAAATCGGTGTAATAGGGGGCGGGGCGATTGGTCTGGAAATGGCGCAGATTTTTCAGGATTTTGGAACAGAGGTCATGTTGCTGGAAGTTCAGGATCGCATACTGGCCGAAGTGGAAAAAGAAATTGCAGCACAACTCACATCCGTGTTAAATGATGAGCCCAGATTAGCCATTAAAACATCAGTAAAAATAAATAATCTTTCTGGGAAACCAGGCGCGATGAATATTGCATACGCGAACAGTACTGGTCAGGAACAGGTGTTTGATTGTGACTATATTTTACTGGCAACCGGAAAGCGTCCTGTACTTGAACCACTCCAGTTAGAAAAAGCCGGCGTTGAGATTGAAAAGTCCGTGATTAAAGCAGATGCGCAAAGCAGAACAAATATAGCGCATATTTATGCCGTTGGTGATGTGATTGGTGGTTTAATGTTGGCACATACCGCAGGGCAACAAGGTCGGGTTGCGGCATCCGCTATATTGGGTGAGACCTTAAAATATGATGAGGCGAAAGATTCGGGTGTTATCTTCACGCGTCCACAAGCGGCGTTTGTGGGTTTATCCGTCGACCAGGCAAAGGCAAAGGGTATTGACGCCGTTGAGGTTAAAATGCCAATGAGCATTGATGCCAAGGCCATGATAAACAACGAAACACATGGCTTGATTAAAATTGTCGCCGATAAAAAATCACAAAAAGTGATTGGTGTGCACTATTTGGCGGATCATGCAGATACGCTTATAGGCGAAGGTGTGATGATGGTGGCGGGTGGGCTGACACTGCAGCAAGTTGCAGAGGCTATTCACCCGCATCCTACCCAAACGGAAATGTTTGGGGAAATGGCGCGTCGACTGTTATCTCGTTTACGTCGTACGCAAAAAAAAGTCAGAGTCTAAATATTAGCGCAGATATTTTTTTATAATTGATTATGTCTAAAATTAAAAAAGTCGTGTTGGCGTACTCAGGGGGACTGGATACTTCTGTTATTTTAAAATGGTTGGTGGATCAGTATCAGTGTGAAATTGTTACCTTTACTGCAGATATTGGCCAGGGCGAAGAAGTCGAACCCGCACGGGCTAAGGCACAAATGCTTGGCATCAAGGATATTTTTATTGAAGACTTACGCGAAGAATTTGCGCGTGATTTTGTTTTCCCCATGTTTAGGGCAAACGCGATCTATGAAGGTGAATACTTGTTGGGGACATCAATTGCGCGGCCCTTAATCGCTAAACGTTTGGTTGAAATAGCCGAACAGACCGGGGCTGATGCGATCTCTCATGGGGCGACGGGTAAGGGCAATGATCAGGTGAGATTTGAATTGGGCGCCTACGCGTTGAGTCCGGCTATAAAAGTGATTGCACCCTGGCGGGAATGGGATTTGAATTCACGTAAAAAATTACTCGAGTACGCCGAAAAACACGGCATCCCTATTGAACAAAAGAAAGGTAAAAAATCACCTTATTCAATGGATGCAAATCTGCTACATATTTCCTACGAAGGGGGTGAGCTGGAAGACCCCTGGTGCGAACCCAATGATCAAATGTGGCGTTGGACCGTGCCCCCCGAACAGGCGCCCGACAAGCCTGTTTATGTTGAGCTGACCTATACAAGGGGCGATATTAGCGCAATCAATGGTGAGTCCGTATCACCCGCCACAGTGATGGAAAAATTAAATCAACTCGGTGGTGAAAATGGCATAGGCCGAAGTGACATTGTTGAAAACAGGTACGTGGGTATGAAATCGCGTGGCTGCTATGAAACACCGGCGGGGACTATCATGCTCAAGGCACATAGAGCGATGGAATCACTGACGCTGGACCGCGAGGCGGCACATTTAAAAGATGAACTAATGCCGCGTTACGCCGCACTGATTTACAACGGCTACTGGTGGTCTCCGGAACGATCCATGCTGCAATCAATGATCGATGAATCTCAAGCGCATGTGAATGGTGTAGTAAGGCTTAAGTTATATAAAGGCAATATCACTGTCGCCGGGCGTAAGTCGGATTCCGACAGTTTGTTTGATGAACGCATCGCGACATTTGAAGATGATGCAGGCCATTATAACCAGCAGGACGCCGAAGGATTTATCAAACTCAATGCTTTGCGCTTACGCCTGGCTGCGGCTAAGCGAAAAACCTGATTTTAGGTTTAACCTTACACACCCGCTTAACTTAATTTTTTCAAGCAAAGCAGATAGCTGGCGTCATCGGGCATCGTGTTATTGCGCTGTGCCTGCCACATAGCCTCACCAAGACATTCCATCATGCGGTGCTCGGTTTCGTGTATATCCTCGGTTTTACGCTGTAGTTTTTCATATACATCTTTAATTCCCGCCGGTCGGTTGGTCGAGAGTTGTTCGTATAGTGCGATATGCATGCCCATATGCAGAAATGGATTGGTTTGCCCCATTTCCGGTGTGTAGTCATTGTCCAGCGCTGCGGTGTCTTCGAGCAGTGAATGGTATTCAGGATGCAGTCTGATGACATTGGCGATCAGGTTTTCCATTGGGTCAAGCGCGTCTTTATTATTAGACTTTTTCCAGATTAAAAAAAATTGCTGGCGAATATCATTCCTGTCATTTCCAAAAAACACTGGCGTATTGTCCTCACTTCTGTTGTTTTGCGACTTGGGTCTTTAGTTTAGTCCGTTTTGTTTTTGTATTCGCAAAGGGTCTTGATTATACAGGAAGTACACAGCGGTTTGCGTGCAATACATGTATAACGCCCGTGCAGGATCAGCCAATGGTGGGCATCTTGCTTGAACTCGTCAGGGACGTATTTAATGAGTTTTTTTTCCACTTCGAGTACGTTTTTACCCGGCGCCAGACCGGTGCGGTTTGATACACGAAAAATATGGGTATCGACTGCGATTGTTGGTTGCCCGAACGCGGTGTTGAGAATGACATTGGCTGTTTTTCGACCTACACCGGGCAGGGCCTCCAGCGCGGCACGGTCTTCAGGCACCTCGCTGTTATGTACTTTGATTAACTGGTCGCAGGTTTTAATGATATGAGTTGCTTTATTATTGTACAGGCCAATGGTTTTAATGTATTTTTTTAGACCTTTTTCACCTAGTTTCAATATTTTCGCGGGTGTGTTTGCCACCTTAAAAAGCGTGTGGGTGGCCTTGTTAACGCTGATATCAGTCGCTTGGGCGGATAGAATGACTGAGATCAGTAATTCAAACGGATTGGCGTAGACAAGCTCAGTGGTCGGGTTGGGATTATTTTTCCGTAGCAATAAAAATATTTTCTCGCGCTTAGCTGTATTCATTTCTAATTAATTTTTCCTCCCTGAATCAGTTTAAAAACAAGGTCTGCGATTTAAAGTGTTCAGCCTCACCTTGTCAATCAAAACAACGTATTATGCACAGCCTTTAAATGTGTCGGCTAGATTGCGTCAAAATTCCGGTTTTCAACGCCAAAAAACACTCTTTTCCTATGTAACTCATTGAATTTCAACAAATAGACATTTTGACTATTTTATATTCATTCTGACCCTTGGGCTACTTTTACTTGGTATAGCGGCTAATTTTTTAAATTGGTCCACAGAGTTATCCACAGAATTTGTGGATAACATCATCGGGGCTTGACCTGATCAATGCCTGTTTTATTCGCATATCCTTCCTGCCAGCGCTCGATCGCGCTTACCAGAGTCTGTTGTGACTATATGTGAAGCCCATCACACAATACCAGTCGCACACCTGGTCACGCTGCATTTGACCGATCATGCAGGTATTTTCACCGCGCTTGTATTAATACGGCGTAGTTCCTAAAGATTTCATGTTTATCTTCCGATACTCAAGAACACGGCACTAACAGACAGGTGTGGGTGATGTGCCCGAATTTTACAAGGTATTGCAGTAGAAACAGGTTGTTTATTAGTCAAAAGATGCAGTTAAGCAGTTGTTAAAGTGATCAACGCTGACCGCCACTGACTTGGAAAACACATTCTACTGGATCACACACTTTTTAGATTAGAGCCTTTATTTTTTTTGGACGTAGTTTTAACTCAGTTTTTTGAACATAGCTAATTGAACATAATAAATTGGAGCACCTACGGGGGTAGCGTTAATGCAGAATTTTAGGACAGTTTTATTACTTTTGTCGATCATGATGTTACTCCCTGCGTGCAGTGGGGATAGTTTTGTGACAGGCGCTACCACCGCCGGG
Organism: uncultured Gammaproteobacteria bacterium; assembly: GCA_964654485.1. Lineage (GTDB taxonomy): Bacteria > Pseudomonadota > Gammaproteobacteria > SG8-11 > SG8-11 > JAADIM01. The sequence continues at coordinate 15,922 of CAZZJI010000055.1, forward strand.
ACAGGCGCGGGCGGGACAGCGGGCGGCGCTGATTGTACCGCCGATCCGACATTGCCCGGGTGTACCGTGACAGCCAATTTTTTATCTCTGCGATTGTCCAAACAACAGGTTAATTCTGATGGCCAGGATGCAACAACAATTACAGCGACCGTATTGGATACCAACAGAGCGGCTATTGAGGGCGTTCAGGTCAATTTCAGTGTGGATCTGGGTAAATTAAGTACCTCTGTCGCGTTTACAGATGTTGCCGGCGAAGCCTGGGTCGACTTTTCAGCTGATCCTGGAGACCCGAGTAATCAAGTAGCCACCGTGACTGCGGCGATTGCGGGCGTGGGTTCGATAACCATTCCCGTTGAGATTATTGGTACCACACTGGAAATTACAATCGTTAACACGTCCTTGCAAATTCCTGTCGGTTCTGTAAATGTAACCGAGTTACTTACCGTTACGGCCAAAGATTCGGGTGGCCAACGTATTTATAATGCGCCGCTCACATTTTCAGTTGTCGCTGCAGGCACTGCTACTGTGACGCCGTCGATACCCTCTGGCGTGACCGATACGCGCGGTGAAATCGCGACGTTATTGACCGCAGCGGGTTCGGGTACCGCCACGTTTACAGTAACGGGGTTGGGAGCAAGTAGCAGCGTGGAACTCGTTGTATCTGATATAGCGGCTGACAATCCCTTTCGAATTACGGCACCTGCGGTGATTCCTACACTTGTGTCGGGCGTTGGCACGGTAACGGTTAATGTGGCTGCAGCAGGCGTCACGAACGTTGTGTTTGCGACATCTATAGGTAGATGGACATCTAATTCCTCATCTTCGGATACTGTGGTGGTAGCCGGTGGTGTGGCCTCTTTAACACTTGAGGCGATTACGCCGCTTGGTCCACCTTCTACTGGTTTTGCAACCGTGGTTGTATCAGACGCACTTAATCCGACTGTTTTTGACTCGATCACTGTTGCGATGTCACCACCCATTACAGACGCTGCGTTGTTATCGATACAGAGTGACGTAAATGTACTGCCGTTGAGCAATGGTTCATCGACCTTTACGGCCAATTTGGAGGCGACCGTACGCACCGATGATGCATCCGGTAATGTGCCTATTTTTGAAGTACCCGTGGTGTTTACCATTTCAAATGCACCGGGCGGCGGCGAGGTTCTATCCAAGAGCTTTGGCGTGACAGATTTATTTGGTGTCGTTAAAACGCAATTTTCATCCGGGGTTTTACCCTCCGGGCAAAATGCCGTGACGATTACTGCGGCGGTCGTGCCGAACGCGGCTGTCAATGACAGCATTGATGTGACTATCGGCGGTATCGGTGGTTCTGTGGCAGTGGGTATTTCTCCATTTCTGGAAGTTGACGAGGACAATACCGCCATTTACCGGTTGGACATGTCTGCCCAGGTTGCCGATTCTAATGGCGATGCTGTTGCGGGTTCCAATGTAACATTGAGTATGTGGCCATCTCACTATCGTACCGGTGCCTGGTATGATCACGACCCTGATCCGAATACGGTAGAATGTGTGGTTTACTACAGTGGTGGACCATTCGCTAACGAAGATCTGGACGAAGATCTTATTTTGGATTTGGTCAGTTCCCGAACGTTGCCACCTGGTGGAAGTGAAGATGCAAACCGGGACGGTTTTCTAACACCGCACAATTCGACCGCAGGCACAGTACCACCATTGGCGGTAACCGATTCGGAAGGGGTGGGTGCCTATCAATTGACTTACTTGAAACAATACGCGAAATGGGTCGATGTGCGGGCACGCGGTAGAACCAAAGTGCAAGGTACTGAAACCACGGGCAATTTGTTTTTTAATTTACCCGTTCTTAAGACTGAAGCGGAAAACTGCGATCTTCCGGGTGCAGAATCGCCCTTCGATCTGATTCTCACAGGCGCGCCGGGTGTTGGGTTTGCAAGCGTCGTGGTTTCTGGAAGTACATGGTTTATACCTCCTTTTGAAGGTAACAATAGCGCGCAATTTAGTACAACGCGTGGACAGATCATAACAAATATACCGCTAACTAATCCCATTACGCCGGGGACTACATTTCATTATCAGGTAGACCCTACAGCCGTGTCCGGTGAAGAATACGATGCATTGATCGGCATCAGTGCCTTTCCGGTTGCGTGTGCGCTAGGAACAGCATGTGGCACACTCGGCGTCACGATCAAGGTACGTGTTATTGTGCAATAAATGGGCATATAGATGAGGTCGTTGGCCAGGGATGGCCTTATGTTGCCAGAGCACACGGAAGTGCGAAGCGGCGACTACCAATATCGTCCTCCTTGCTGTTCAGTTATACACAATCGGTTTTGTGCTAGTAAAAAAACCGTGACATACCGTTTAAACTCGATCCAATATTTATGTTATATTCATAACCTATTGTATTATAAGATATAATTCAAAATGAATACAATCTATTCAATTTAACCACAGCATAGGTGTTGTCTTGCTTACAGCTCAGTTTAACCGCTTCATCCACAAGCTTATCCACAGGAGCTGTGGATAAGCGAGCCGCTAATTCTGTAATTAGGCGTTGGTATTAAGCCCTATAATTAATTTTGGCTTAAGAAAACAAATCAGCGGCCTTTTAATTTAGCTTGAATTACTAAGTCGACTCATCAGCGTGGTAAAGTAAGCGCCATGCAAGAAAATCCATCGGTCTTACGTATCAGTATCGTGTCTCCGCTACGTCGTTTATTTGATTATCTGCCTGCCAGCCAACATGAGTTTGATCAACTGCAGCCGGGAGTTCGATTCGAAGTGCCTTTTGGCAACCGAAAAACCATCGGCTTGCTGGTAGAAAAAGCCAATAGCACGCTGTTTGATCAGGCAAAGTTAAAATCTGCTGTCGATGTTCTCGATGATCAATCCTTATTAACTGCCGACATACTCGAACTTTTAAAATGGGTTGCGGCCTATTATCACCATCCACCGGGGGAGGTGTTTTTCAGTGCATTGCCCACGTTGTTGCGCAAGGGACAATTTCGTAACGGAATACTCACCCAGCCTGATTTAATCAAAAAATGGCGCCTGACCGATGCCGGCAAAGAATGGGATGTGTCCTCATTGGGAAAGGCGACACGGCAAAAACAATTATTGGCCTTGCTTCAATCCAGGTGGCAGTCAGAGTTGCAACAAAAGTTGCAACCGGGGTTGCAAACGCATGATCATGCGCTCGTCGCAGAACAATTGGATGAGCAGCTTGCTAACTGGCGCTCAATCATGCCCAGACTTGTGGAGAAACAACTGGTTATCTGCGAAGAGTCTGCCGGACCTGAATTAACAGACACCGCTTGGGTTGCGAATGAGACGCTATGCAGGGATTCTGACGAGCGACTCAATTTAAGCGAAGCACAACAATGCGCTGTGCAAAAAATCGTGGAAAAACAGCATGAATATGCTGCTTTCTTGCTCGAAGGTGTGACGGGCAGCGGTAAAACAGAAGTGTATTTACGGGTTATTGAGCAAGTGATCAAACAGGGGCGGCAGGCGCTGGTATTGGTGCCTGAAATCGGTTTGACGCCACAGATGATTGCGCGCTTCAAAGACCGTTTTTATTGTCAGATCGCCGTGTTTCACTCGGGTTTGAATGATAAACAACGGCTCGCCGCCTGGCTGATGGCGAAGCAAGGAAAAGCGCGCGTTATAATAGGCACACGCTCTGCTGTTTTTACGCCCGCTCCTGATCTTGGCGTCATTATCCTTGATGAAGAGCATGATCTGTCTTTTAAGCAGCAGGACGGTTTTCGTTATTCAGCGCGTGATATTGCGGTAAAGCGCGCACATCTACGTAACATTCCTATCGTCATGGGATCAGCGACGCCGTCGCTGGAATGTTTGCATAATGTGATGATTAATCGTTATCAGCATCTGGATCTGCCGCAGCGGGTCGGCAAAGCACAGCATCCGCACGTGCAACTACTTGATGTCAGGGCGGTAAAAATGAAAGACGGGGTGTCGCCCGTATTGTTGGACCGCATGCGCCAGCATTTGAACAAAGGCAATCAGGTTTTGTTGTTTCTCAATCGACGCGGTTTTGCACCAGCGTTGTTATGTCATGAATGTGGTTGGGTTGCACATTGCCAGCGTTGTGATGCCAATATGACCATTCACCAACGCGATCATCGGCTGCGCTGCCATCATTGTGGTGCAGATAAACCGTTAGTGGCGGCGTGCCCACAGTGTAACAGCACCGCAATACAAACCTATGGGGTGGGGACAGAAAAGCTGGAACAAGCGCTCAATGACTACTTCCCTGATAAAAAAGTGATTCGCATGGACCGCGATACCACACGTCGAAAAGGGTCGTTTGAAGCCATGCTGGCACAAGTCAATTCAGGTGAGGGCCAGATTCTTATTGGTACTCAGTTACTCGCAAAAGGGCATCATTTCCCCAATGTCACACTGGTCGGCATTATTAATACCGACAACGAACTGTTTAGCAGCGATTTCCGCGCCGCCGAACGCATGGCGCAATTGGTGGTACAGGTTGCGGGTCGGGCAGGGCGAGCAGAAAAACCCGGTGAAGTCTTGATACAGACGCATCAACCCGAGCACCCGTTACTGCAAACCTTGATTAAACACGGTTATAAAAAATTTGCACAAATGGCCCTCGAAGAACGGCGTCAGGCAGATTTACCCCCCTATGTGTATTTCGCGCTGTTACGCGCAGAAGCCGTGGATATGCAGGCGCCGATGGCGTTCTTACAGGCCGCACTCAATATTTCGTCTGAGTACAATTCATCTGGGAACAACAGCACTTCTCAAAACACTTCTCAAGACAAAGCACATGTCGAATTTTTAGGCCCTTTGCCAGCGCCGATGGAAAAGCGCGCCGGGCGTTATCGGGCGCAATTGTTATTGCAAGCTTCCACAAGGGCATCTCTTCATCAGTTACTACAGCACTGGACTCCACGGCTTGAATCCCTCAAGCAGGGCAGAAAAGTAAGGTGGTCGTTGGATGTGGATCCGATGGAGATGTTTTAAGGTATCTCACTGCAAGCGATATACGCCATTGCGGAGAAACAGACTTTCCACGATAATAACTCTCCATTTGTCAACACACTAGATCACAAACAATGAAACAACATCTAATTGATTTAATTGGCGGTGCCCTGGATGAACTTAAAAAAGAAGGGGTTATAGCGGACGATTTTGAACCGATTATAAAAATCGATCGAACACGCGATCCGCTGCACGGTGATTACGCATCAAATATTGCCATGATGTTAGCAAAAGCCGCGCGCCGCAAACCGCGTGATGTGGCTGACTTGCTTGTCGGTAAAATGGCCGACTCAGACAGTGTGAACAAAGTCGAAATAGCGAACCCTGGTTTTATCAATTTTTTTATTAATCAGGATACTCAGTTAAATACCATAAAAAATATTCTTCAAACAACCGATAATTACGGCCAACTAACACTGGGCGCGGGTAAGCATGTACAGGTTGAGTTTGTCTCAGCGAACCCAACGGGACCGTTACACGTTGGGCATGGGCGCGGTGCTGCTTACGGTGCAACGGTGGCTAATTTATTAGAAGCCGCTGGCTTTAACGTGCATCGTGAATACTATGTGAATGATGCGGGCCGACAAATGAATATTTTAGCGGCCAGTGTCTGGTTACGTTATCTGGGATTGTGTGGTGAAGAAATAATCTTTCCATCAAATGGATATAAAGGCGATTACGTTTTTGATATTGCCGCAACAGTGCATAGAGAACAGGGTGATGCATTGCGTCATCCAGCCCAGGAGGTAATGAAAGATCTGCCGGCAGATGCACAAGCCGATGGCAGTGGCGATAAAGAAGCGCACATAGACGCCATTGTTGACAAAATGAGGCAATTGCTTTCAAGCGATGCGTATCGAAGCGTGTTTGACGTGGGATTGCACACGATTACTGAAGACATTAAAAATGATCTTGCCGACTTTGGTGTCGTTTATGATGATTGGTTTTCAGAGCGATCGCTAATGGAATCAGGTTCGGTTGATAAAGCAATAGATCGCCTTAAGGAAAATAATCATCTCTATGAAAAAGAAGGTGCGCTGTGGTTTCGCACATCAGATTTCAGTGACGAGAAAGACCGCGTCATTGTGCGCGAAAATGAACAAAAAACCTATTTTGCCTCTGACATTGCCTATCATATGAATAAACTGGAACGTGGTTATGATTTGGTAGTGGATATATGGGGTGCGGATCATCATGGTTACGTACCAAGAATTAAAGCAGCACTCGAAGCGTTAGGTGACGATGCATCGAAACTTCAAGTACGGCTGGTTCAATTTGCCATTCTTTACCGCGGCGGTGAAAAGGCGCAGATGTCTACGCGTTCTGGCGAATTTGTTACTTTAAGAGAGCTACGTAATGAAGTGGGTAACGACGCGGCGCGATTTTTTTATGTGATGCGCAAGTGTGAACAACATCTGGATTTTGATCTTGATTTGGCGAAATCCAAAACGAATGAAAACCCGGTGTACTACATTCAGTATGCGTATGCGCGTATTTGCAGTGTGTTTCGTCAACTGAACGAAAAAGGCTTTGAGTATCAGGAGCAGGTCGGTTTACAACACCTTTCAATGCTGACAGAAAGTCATGAGCAGGCGTTAATTACCCGATTGTCCTGCTTTGCGGAAGTCATTGAGGCGTCTGCAATAAACTATGAGCCTCATCAATTGGCCTATTATTTACGCGATCTGGCCAATGACTTACATACGTATTATAACGCCCACCAATTTTTGGTTGATGATCCGAATTTGCGCAACGCCCGCCTGGTGTTGATTGCAGCAACACGTCAGGTGATCAAAAACGGATCGAAAATCATTGGTGTTTCGTCACCCGAGGTGATGTAGTGGCGCGTGATTATAAACGGGCTGCAACTAAGAAGAAAACCCCAAAAACCCCATTACCCGGTTGGCTGTTGTTTGTGGCCGGTCTTTCCATCGGTTTATTTGGGACCTTGCTTGTATATTTACAATCGCAATCGGCTAACACTTCGGCTAACTCCTTGCTTAATTCTATGGTTACTCAAAATGCAGATCATAAAGATAAAGAGAAGCAACAATCTGCTATGCCGCCGACAACGCCTGTCGTCGATATTGATGCTGATGTGACATCAGATCATGCTAGCAAAGAGCCAGCGAAAAAAGATGAAAAACCGGAAAACACCCGGCCGCGCTTTGAGTTTTATACAATTTTGCCTGAGTTAGAAGTATTGATTCCAGATGAAGAAATCAAAAAGAAAAGACAAAAACCAATAGAAAAACGTGCCGTGGAAAATGGCACGTTAAAAAATAATTCCAGTGCAAGTCGCTCTGTGATAAAAAACAAGCCAATAAAAGACCAGGGTGTTTTTGTTTTACAAGCCGGTTCATTTAAGGGCTTTGACCAAGCTGATCGTCGAAAAGCAAAACTGGCGCTATTAGGTGCAACGGCAAAAATACAACGTGTTACCATTTACGAAAATGAAGTCTGGTACCGGGTTCGCATCGGACCCTTTAATGATTTAAAAAAATTAAACAATGTTCGCGTGTTGTTAAATAAAAACAACATCAATGCAATACCACTGAAAGTCAAATCAAAAAATAAATAGCCGTATAAATTATCTATGTAGATTGTGTAATTGTAGGGATACCGATGATTTAATGACTTAATAATATTTCGAATAAAAATATTTTAAATATGGTTAAGTCAT
>CAZZJI010000056.1:0-10834 GCA_964654485.1 uncultured Gammaproteobacteria bacterium
TTCCGTTAAGTTATAGTAAGTTATCGGTGTCCCTACCTATTTCTTGTTGTCTTGAATATCTTCCTGTCGATACAGTGTCCAAAGCCCGACATATTTATTAAAGGACGATTGCGCATAAAGTGCTGCGGAAATAAAGCCTACGTGGCCGTCGAGAAATCCCCGTCGTAGGAAATAAATATGGAAAAAAGTCCACATAGAACGAATCAGCGCCAGGAATAATCCACCGTTCCATTTTTTTGCCTTGAATCTTTTCTGCGAGCCTAGCCAGGCGTAGTGTGCATTTTTATATAAGGCGTGACCGTAATCGCGGTGGGTATAGTGCAGTAATCGGCCTTTTAACTTACCCGTTTTGCCTGGGGCCGGGATGATGTATTCATGCACCTGGTCATCGCTGAATTTCGCACCTTCTCGTTTGAACATTTTCAAAACGTGTCGACCGCTTTTGCCGTAATCCAGACGTTTTCCGTAAATAGTCACTGCCCAGGGCATTTTATACGCAACAAAAGGAAATGAGGGTGTGTCGTTGCTGAGGGCGATATCAATGTCATGACGTAACTCGGGTGTGATGCGTTCATCGGCATCTAAAGAAAAGACCCAATCACAACTGGCTTTCTCCAGGGCACGTTGTTTTTGTACTCCGTAACCCGGCCAGTCGGTTTCAAATATTTTATCAGTATAACGACGGGCGATAGCGACAGTATCATCGGTGCTGCCGCTATCGAGCACAATAATTTCGTCTGCCCAGTCGGCAACGGATTTTAAACATTCTTCGATTCGATCTGCTTCGTTCTTGGTAATGATGGTGACAGATAGAGTTTTACTGCGCTGAATCATTTTACTAACATTCACGATACACTATTCTCGGACAGCCTTCCTCCTAGCCCGCATTTCTTACAGGGTGGCCAACCTCTTGCGTAGAGATTTGGATTCACAAGGTATTTTGTGAAGGAGTGCAATACAGGCCGTATTGCCGACTGAACAAAATACCTTGTGGATTCAAAGATCAAGCGAGGGTTAGTCATTCCTGTGAGAAATGCGGGCTAGGGTTTAGTCATCTACTAATTTGAACTCAGTGCCGCAATACGGGCATTTTGCTTCGCCGCGATTATCCTCGATAGGTAAATAAACACGCGGGTGTGAACTCCACAGTTCCATACTTTGAGTGGGGCAGTATAGTGGAAGATCTTTTTTAGTGACTTGATAATATTTTTTAACGGAAGAATTCTCTTTCATTATTTATTTCTCTCGCCTTTCGCCTTTCAAATTAATGCTAGAAGTCGATGCTAATAGTTTCTTATACTAAATTGTTTGACAAAAAAATTACTACACCAAAGTAAGCCATTCGGGGTTTTGCGATCGTTTGCCATTAACTTGATCAAAAAACATGCTTTGCAATTTTTCGGTTATAGGGCCACGGCGTCCCGCGCCGATAGTGCGGTTATCGAGTTCTCGGATAGGCGTGACTTCGGCTGCCGTGCCCGTGAAGAAAGCTTCATCCGCTATATAGACTTCATCGCGAGTAATACGTTTTTCGACTACTTGCACATCAATTTCTTTCGCTAATTGAAAAATGGTATTTCTGGTAATACCGTCGAGGGCGGATGTCAGTTCGGGTGTGTAAAGTGTGCCATTACGAACGATAAATATATTTTCTCCGCTGCCTTCGGCAACATAACCATCGACATCAAGCAACAACGCTTCATCATAACCACACGCGAGTGCTTCCTGCAGCGCTAACATTGAGTTCATGTAATTGCCATTTGCCTTTGCCTTGCACATGGTGACGTTGACATGGTGGCGGGTGTATGACGATGTACGGATGCGAATGCCTTTTTCCAGACCTTCTTTTCCTAAATACGCACCCCATGACCACGCTGCAATCATGACGTGGGTCTTTAAATTATCTGCACGCAGCCCCATACCTTCAGAGCCATAAAAACACATGGGTCTTATATAAGCTGAATCAAGATTGTTTTTACTAACGGCTTCACTGGTTGCTTTGTTCAGTGTTTCTTTGTCAAAGGGCATAGGCATATTGAGAATATGGGCCGACTCAAACAAGCGATTAGTGTGGTCTTCGAGCCTGAATATGGCGGCCCCTTTGTCAGTCTTGTAAGCGCGTATGCCTTCAAAGACGCCCATTCCGTAATGAAGTGTGTGTGTCAGTACATGAATTTTAGCTTCACGCCATGGTACAAATTCACCATCTAGCCAGATGAACCCATCTTGGTCGTCCATCGTCATGTAATATTCTCCTTGTTGTGCCGAATTAAGTATTAAATTAAGTCTTATTGCTTTGTATTACGTTAAGTGCATTTCCCTAACATATTGTCTTGTCCCAGATTTCGATTACTTGCTGTCGAAAGTCGTCGAATTCACTCCCATTCACCACCGCAAGTTTCCCCAGCAGAGTGAGTTTGTGCACTTTGTCACGATAGCGGCGGTATGCCTCTGCTAACAGTGAGGCATCTTTCATCGCCATCTTACCAATTTTGTCAAAGCAGGCTAACAGGCAGATATTATCGTTGAATTCAAGCAGTTCCGGGTGATCATGTGACCAAGCCAGGACCCCATATTGGACCATAAATTCGATGTCTGCAATACCGCCGCGCCCCTGTTTGATATCAAATATTTGCCCGTTACTTTTTTTACCTTGCTTTTTGCCTTGCTTAGTATCACGCTGTTGATTCGATTTACGCATACGTTCGCGCATCTCTTTTACTTCAGTTTTTAGTTTTTTCGCATCGAATTTTTGAATAAGTGTCGTTTTTCGGATGTCGTTAAAGAGACTGGCAATATGCGGGTCACCCGCCACCGCCCTGGCGCGGACCAGCGCCTGATGCTCCCAGGTCCAGGCTTTGTTCATTTGGTAGTCAAAAAAAGCATCAACATGACTTACTAGCAAGCCGGAAGCGCCACTGGGACGCAAGCGCATATCCACCTCATACAAAACACCGGAGGGGGTATGGATACTGATCATATGGATTATTCGTTGACCTAGGCGTGCAAAAAAGACAGCGTTGGTAAGGGGTTTATCGCCCGTCGTCATCGCCTGGCTATTTGAGCTGCTGTGTAAAAAAACCAGATCCAGGTCCGAGCCATAACCCAGTTCTTTTCCACCCAGTTTTCCATAGGCAATGATGGCAAAGCCGGGGTCGGTGGATTGGCCGTTTATTTGGCACAGGGGTGAGCCGTGTTTTTCAATGAGTTCCTGCCAGGCGATATTCAATATTTGTTTAAGGATTGTTTCAGCTATCCAGGTTAAATGATCACTGACCTTCATCAGTGGCAGTGCATTCGCGATGTCTGCTGCTGCGACTCGTAATACATTGACCTGTTTAAATTGCCGCATTGTTTCCATTTGTGCTTCCACGTCGTCAACAGATACGCGCGACAGATAGTGTTCAAGCTCGTTGCCCAGTGCCCCTTTGTCCGGGGGGGCATATAAAAACCGTGGATCGAGCAGTTCGTCGAGTAGTAGCGGATGTTTGGATAATAAATCCGCTATCCAGGGGCTTGCTGCGCAAAGCTTTACAAGTTGCGACAATGCCATTGGGTTTTCCAATAACAGTGCAATATAGGTCGTACGTTGCGCTATTTTTTTCAGCAAGCTGACAACCCGGAGTAAGGTTTGGTCAGGGTTAGTATGTTGACCAATGGCCGCTACCAGTAGCGGCATTAGTTGATTGAGCTGTTTGCGTCCGTTCGAGCCCAGTGAGCGATATTGATAAGACTGCAGAAATGAAACTAACTCCCGGTGCGACGCTGTTGGGTTTTGGTATCCTGCGGCAGCTATAGATTTTAGTGATGTTTCTTTATTTGGCAGGTCGTCGAGAATGTTCGACAATTCGAATTGTGTAGAATTATTTTCCTGGATCTGCGGTGCGAGAAACACCTGGTCAAAATGATTTTGTACGTGTAGCCGGTGTTTATCCAGCTCGAGAACAAATGAGTCCCAGTCGGTGAAACCCATGGAATAGGCTAGCCGTAATTGCGCCAGCGGCTCCGCTGGGAGGAGATGTGTTTGTTGGTCTGCATATTCCTGTAATCGATGTTCAGTGTTACGCAAAAATAGGTATGCTTGTTTTAATTCATTCGTTACATATTCGGGTAAATAATTGAATTGGGTTAATTGATCTAAAGTGGGTAATAAATGTGGATTTTGCAATGTGGGTTCTCTGCCGCCGCGTATTAATTGAAATGTTTGACTAATGAATTCTATTTCGCGAATACCGCCAGCTCCAAGCTTCACATTTTGATGGTTAGCTTTTCGTTGTACCTCTTTAATGATGAGCTGTTTCATGTTGCGCAACGATTCGTAGACATTAAAATCAAGGTAACGTCGGTAGACAAAGGGTCTGAGTATTTCTTTTAGTTGGTTTTTGCTTGATTTGCCGCCGCTGAGAAATCTTGCCTTGACTAAAGCGTAACGTTCCCATTCTCTTCCATGGGTTTGATAGTAGTTTTCCAGCGCATCAAAATCGATGGCCACAGCGCCGCTTTGTCCGAATGGTCGCAGGCGCATATCAACACGATATACAAAACCATCGGCTGTTGTTTCATCCAGTGTGTTGATGAGTTGTTGGCCTAGTTTATTAAAAAATTCTGAATTGCTTAGTGTTTTGCTTTTTCCAATGGTTTGGCCTTCTTCCGGATAGACAAACATTAAATCTATATCAGAAGAAAAATTTAGTTCCAGTCCGCCCAATTTCCCCAGTGCAATAACAATCAGTTTTTGCTGTACGCCTTTGCTATTTAATGGTTGCCCATATTCAGCAACCATCCAGCTGTGAAGTTGTTGCAGCGCAGTTCGTAAGCAAGCATCCGCAAGTTGGGATAAATCGCCTAGTGTTTCCTCGAGGTTTGCTATGCCCGCAATGTCACGCCAGGCAATGCGCACCATTTCTCTTTGTCGTTGCTGGCGCAGTAAACGGTATAATCCCTGTTTGTCATGGATGCTGCCTGCTTCACTTTGTAATTTATCTTTATAAATCGTTGCCTTGTAGTGTCGCAGCAGATCACCCGAGTCGAGTAACTGTTTAAACTTTTTGGGTTCTCGTTGTACCCAGCGTGCGACAAATTCACTGCATGCCAGGACTTTGGAAAATTCATCTATTAATGTTGAGGGAATAGCCGATGGCGCAAGCTCTTTAAAGATATTTTCCAGCGCGCGTGTGACCTCGGGCCGCAGTAATTCGGGTAGTTTGTTGAGGAATTTATCGATTAGCCTGTTGCTCCTAGAACGTGGTGAGTTTGGTAAATCTCAATCGCTACGGGTATATATAAGTGATATAAAACAAATTGTTATAAGTATACACAGCCAATTCTGTGCTGTGCGAAAATTAAAGCTTTGAATCTATTGTACCGATAGTAATAAAGGTAATTGTCATCGTCTAATTTATTTCGGGAAATACAATGGATTTTCAAGATTACCTAAAACTAATGGTCAAATATGAGGCCTCTGATGTTTACCTGACGACGGGCGCACCCCCTAGTGCTCGAATTCACGGATTAATTAAACCCATCGAACAGGCTACAATGCCTGCAGGTCGGGTAAAACAAATTGCCTTTGGAGTGATGAATGAAGCCCAGCAGGCGGAATTTGAATTAAAATCGGAGATGAATCTTGCTATTGGTTTGCCGGGCGTGGGCCGTTTTCGTGTAAATATTTTTATACAGCGCAATGAAGTGGGTATGGTGGTACGCCATATCAAGACAGAAATTCCATCCCCGGAAGGCCTCGAGCTACCCAATATTCTAAAAAAACTGGTAATGCAGAAACGCGGGTTAATATTGTTCGTAGGTGGTACCGGTTCCGGTAAATCAACGTCGTTAGCCGCGCTAATTGATTACAGAAATACAAATTCCCAGGGTCATATTATTACCATCGAGGATCCAATCGAGTTCATTCATAGCCATAAAAAATCAATTGTTAACCAACGTGAGGTCGGCGTAGATACTGATTCTTATGCAGATGCGTTAAAAAATACCTTGCGGCAGGCGCCGGACGTTATTCTTATTGGTGAGGTGCGCGATCGTGACACCATGGAGCATGCGATTACATTTGCGGAAACGGGTCACCTGGCTATTTCAACTCTGCACGCTAACAGCGCTAACCAGGCATTGGATCGCATAATCAACTTCTTTCCAGAGGAGCGTCGTCGACAATTGTTGATGGACCTTTCCTTGAACCTGAGAGGTTTTGTCTCACAACGACTTATTCGCACAGTCGAAGAGACGCGAACGGTGGCAGTGGAGGTGTTACTTGGTACGCCGTTGGTTTGCGATCTTATATTGAAAGGTGATATTCATAAAATCAAGGAGGTTATGGAAAAATCTGAAAACCTGGGTATGCAGACATTTGATAGCGCTTTGTTTAAACTTTATAAGGCAGGTAGAATTCCGCTTGAAGAAGCGTTGCGCAATGCAGATTCTCAAAATAATTTGCGCCTTAAAATCAGTCTTTCTGAAGGTTCGGCGGGTGCAGATGATAATGATTTGTCACTGTCACCTAAAAGCCAGGTTAAAGGATCAAAGAAAACGGAAAGTGTTGCAGAATTAGGTGATGGTCAGGGGGATAATTTGAGTCTGGAGCCAAAGTAATAGCAGAACTCTAAAACCAGGGCTCTAAAACCAGAGTTCTAAAATATCTTAGTCGTGTATGCCAGGAGAAAGTCGATATTTGTATTATAACAGCAGGCATGAAAATTATTGATCAGGAATTGAAAAATGTTTTCCAAGATTGGTGTTATAGCTACATATACTGCGCTCGAAGCGCTGCGTAATCGTCTCTTTCTGGTTGTTTTTGTTTTGATTGTCGCCAGTGTCGGCCTGGCTGAGTTTGTTTCTCAGGTTGCAATTACAGAGTCACAACAAATACAAAGCGCGCTGTTAGGTTCTGTTTTGAGAATGACCGCAGTGTTGTTTGTCAGTTTATTTGTGATAAGCAGTATGGCGAGGGAATTTAATGACAAAGGTTTTGAATTGGTTTTGTCTTTACCCTTGCCAAGATCCAGCTATTATTTTGGAAAATTCATCGGCTTTTCACTTGTTGCCTTATCAGTTGCATTTTTGTTTAGTGCGCTATTAGTATTTTATGTCCCCGCGGGCCAGGTATTTGCATGGGGTTTATCTCTGAGTCTTGAATTGTTTATAGTTGTCGCGGTTAGTTTGTTATGTTTGTTTACCTTTAGTCATGTGACTATTGCGTTTATTTCTGTTATTGCCTTTTATTTGTTATCGCGATCTATTGAGGCGATTCAGCTTATTGGCCATGGCCCGTTGTCTGAAACGCATAAGTTATCTCAAAAAATGATTAATTTTTTTGTCGACACGATCGCCTATATATTGCCTGATCTTAATCGCTTTGCTTCAACTGAATGGTTGGTATACCACACTGCAAATATTGGCGACCTTATGTTTGTGTTGGGTCAAAGCGCGATTTATTTATTAGTGCTGACAGGCGCAGCCTTGTTTGATTTATATAGGAAAAATTTGTAAGCGATGCGTGAACGCCCTGTTGCAAGAATTCCAAAGTCAATTCTTTTTCTTATTTTTGTGAGTTTGACGGCGCAACTGTTTTGGCATAATTCTCAACAACCTAATCAAGCGCGTGCAGAAAGTTTAACGTATTCGCCAAGTTCCTCAAGTCTTCAGGTGCTTAGTGCTGGAGACCCAATTACGCTGGCAAAGGTACTCATGTTGCGGTTACAGGCATTTGATAACCAGCCGGGTATTAGTATCCCATTTAAGGATCTTAACTACGACAAAGTACAATCGTGGTTAACATCAATTCTGCTTTTGGATCCCAGGGGGCAATATCCCCTTAAGGCAGCAGCGCATTTGTATGCGCGCGTGCCGAACGAAGCGAAGCAAAGACAGATTTTGCAGTTTATTTACCAGCAATTTTTGCTTGATCCGGAAAATCGTTGGCCTTGGCTGGCGCATGCGGCCGTTGTGGCGAAACATCGAATAAAAGATTTGGATCTTGCCCTAAAGTTTTCGCAAGCTATCGCGGATAAATCTGATGGTAGCGTGACCCCTCATTGGGCCAGCCAGATGAACCTGGTCATTTTGGAGGATATGGGTGAGTTTGAGACCGTTCAATTTTTGATCGGTGGTTTATTAAAAAGCGGAAAAATTATTGACCCCAATGAGAGAAATTTTCTAAATAGGCGTCTTGCCGATTTACAGGCTAAAGTTAATTAAATCAGTTAGTTAATAATGTGTGATATCTGAGAATAGGAGCTGGAGAATAAAATGAAAGTTAAACAATCAGGTTTTACCCTTGTCGAAATAGCCATTGTATTGGTTATTGTTGGTTTATTATTAGGCGGTATCTTGAAGGGCCAGGAGATGATTACGGCGGGCCAGGTGAGAAACATGGTCAGCCAAAGTGACGGTGTGACGGCGGCTGTTTTTGCATTCCAGGATCGATTCAAATCGCTTCCGGGTGATTTCGCCCGCGCAACGTCAGATATCCCGGGTGGCGGCACAACGGCGAACGGAAATGGTAATGGTTTGATTGACACGGTTGCAGAAGCCGGTGATGCCTGGCAACAGCTGTCTTTGGCAAACTTTGTTGCGGGTAACTATGATGGTGCGGATGTCTCAGCGGTGGCGGCTAACTGGACGTGCCCGGCGGCGACATGTCCGCCGAATGTATTTGGTGGCACGATGATATTAGTAACTGACGATGAGGCATTTTCTGCTAATGCGCAAGGGGTCACCGGCTTGGAATTATATTCCGGTCAAAATGTACCGGTCGCTATCATGTTGGAAATTGATACTAAGCTTGATGATGGGTTGCCGGGTAGCGGCAGTTTCCAAGTTTCAGCGACGCATAGCGGTGCTTGCGATGTAGGTGGGACTGGATTCTACACCGTTGCCGCCAATCCAGAGGCAACTTGCGGTGGTGTTTATCGAAATTTCTGATCTGGCGCTAATACGAGATTCACAAAATTAATTTATCTAATATATAAAATTAAACCTCGCTTAAATAGTGACTGAGTTTTAGGGTAATAATGCACTGGAAAAATGTGAATCGACAGATTGTGGTAGTTGGTCAAAACGATCAATATTATTCCATGCTTAACTTCATAGTTTTGCTATAAAAAAGGGTTGGAAATTGCACAGAATTTGTATGTTTGTTGGTTAAATGTATTTATCATAATGGTAGCTGGAGGGGGGTCGTACTGTGCGCAAGTCGCAACTGTTATGGCTTGATTTACGTTTTGAGCGCTCAGAAGTATGTGTGGATCCCAGTTTATCCGAGACTTATCACATTCAGCTTAGTAGTGACTTGTCGAATACAACTGAATTAATCCAGTTCTATCAGCCTCGTATACTCTGCTTTGACTATGATTTTCCTGATAAAGCGGGCTTGGATATTTTACTGCAAACCAGGCGCCAATTTCCTGATCTGCCGATCTTGATGTTATCCAAAGAGCAATCGCTGGATCTGGCTTTGTGGGCGTTACGTTCACGAGTTTGGAATTATTTTGTTAAACCGGTTGTTGCTGCTAACTTTATCAACAGTGTGGATGTGTTGTTAAACGTGTGTTCTGTTGGTTCGCAAAAAGGGCAGACGAACTTGATGCCTCAGCCTATCAATCTGGGAGAGTTGTGGGCGAGCAGTGGGGCTAGCAGCAAAACGGGAACGGTTGCGACTCAACTTGCGGTCGATCATGTAGTAGAGCATTGTCATAGCAAATTTACACTGGATAATGCAGCAGGTTTGTGTTGTATGAGTAAATCACACTTTAGTCGAAGTTTTAAAAAAAATCACGGTATCACATTCCAAAAGTTTGTAATGCAACAAAGAATCAACAAAGCAGCAACATTATTAAAGCAATCCGACGCGTCTGTGACCGAAGTTGCATTGTCGGTTGGGTTTAGCGATCTATCACATTTTAACCGTTCCTTTCAAAAATACATTGGTGTGGGTCCCTCTCGTTTTCGGATGAACTTAATTCGCTAATTTTTCGCTTTAGTTTTTTGTGCTATCGCGTCTGATATCACACTTGACAAATTTTGTCTGCTAATACAATATTTTCAGTTTCTGATGTTATTCGAGAATTTAATAAATGGCTGACACAGCACTTTTTTTTGATAATGTAGTTAAACGGTATAAAAAAAATGTTGTTCTAGATGGTATAGATTTAACTGTTTTAAAAGGTGAATTTCTCGGTTTGGTTGGCGTAAATGGCGCCGGGAAGACAACACTAATTAAAAGTCTGCTGGATTTCTGTGAGTTTGATTCCGGCGAAATAAAAATTTTTGATATAAGCCATCGATTTCACCAATCACGCTCAAACTTGACCTTTCTGCCGGAACGCTTTTTGCCGCCCTATTATTTGACCGGACGTGATTTTATGAATTATATGTCACGATTACACGGTGTTGATCTGTCAGTTGAGCAGATAGAAGAAATGTTCACAATTCTGGATCTGGATACGAGTGCGATGACCAAGTCCGTCAGAGATTTTTCTAAAGGCATGGCGCAAAAATTGGGTTTGGCAGCGTGTTTTTTAAGTGGTAAGGCGTTATTTGTGCTGGACGAACCTATGAGTGGTCTGGACCCTAAGGCAAGAGCGCAATTGAAAAAGCATTTGTTATTGATGAAATCCCAAGGCGTTACATTGTTTTTTAGTACCCATATGTTATCGGATGTGGAAACCCTGTGCGATCGAATTGCAATCTTACATGATGGGCAACTGCGGTTTGTCGGCACGCCTGCGGAATGTTGTGCGAAATTTCAATCAACGAATTTAGAGCAAGCTTATCTGAACTGTGTCGAACCAACGATTAATATAAGTAAGCACTAAGCACTAAG
>CAZZJI010000056.1:10934-21699 GCA_964654485.1 uncultured Gammaproteobacteria bacterium
TAAGCACTAAGCACTAAGTTCTAAGCGACATCCTGACCGAGGTTGAGTTCTTTTATTTTTCTGGTTAATGTATTTCTTCCCCAACCGAGTAGTTTTGCTGCATCTTGTCTGCGTCCACCGGTATGTTTTAATGCGGTTTCAATCATAATGCGTTCAAAATGCGGTGTTGCTGTATCCAATAATGTAGTTTGACCAGAGGCAAATCGATGATCGGCCCAGCGGCGTAATGAGTTACCCCAGTCGTCACCATTTATAGGCGTTGCATTTTCTGCTTTAAGTTCAGGGGGTAAATCTTCCATTTGAATAGTGTTTCCTGGTGACATCACGGTAAGCCAGCGACAGGTGTTTTGTAGTTGACGCACATTGCCAGGCCAGTCCAGGTGCATCAGGTAGTTTTCGGCGCTTTGAGCTAATAATTTTGTATCCACTTCGAGTTCTTTTGCTGCTTCGGCCAGAAAATGTTTGGTTAACAGCGGTATATCTTCCTGGCGTTCCCTTAAAGCGGGGGCGTGTATACGAATCACATTTAATCTGTGATATAGGTCTTCTCTGAATTGTCCTTCTTTGACACGCTGTTCCAGATTTTGGTGCGTTGCTGCGATGATACGTACGTCTACCTTTATGGGAGTATGGCCACCGACACGATAAAATTCACCGTCAGACAGAACCCGTAACAGCCGGGTTTGCAGCTCAGCCGGCATGTCGCCTATTTCATCTAAAAACAAGGTGCCGTTATCAGCTTGTTCAAAACGGCCACGCCGCATATTTTGAGCACCGGTAAATGCCCCGCGTTCATGACCAAACAATTCTGATTCAAGCAGATCCTTGGGGATCGCGGCTGTATTCAGTGCGATAAACGGTTGCTCTGATCGTGGACTATGTCGATGTAGCGCTTGCGCGACCAGTTCTTTTCCGGTGCCTGACTCACCGTTAATTAACACAGTGATTTTGGAACGTGACAAACGTCCAATGGCGCGAAATACTTCTTGCATCGATGGCGCTTCACCAATTATTTCTGTTTTGACTAATTGTGATTCGTTAGTTGAGTTTGCGTTATTTTCTGGGTTATTTTGCAACGCGCGCCGTACCAGTTCAACGGCTTCATCGACATCAAATGGTTTTGGCAGGTATTCAAATGCACCTTCCTGATAGGCGGTGACTGCGTTATCCAAATCAGAATGAGCAGTCATAATTATTACCGGCAGCATTGGGTAGATTGAGTTAATTTCCTTAAGTAATTCCAGTCCATCAATACCTGGCATACGTAAATCAGTTACTATTGCATCAGGTTGAGATTCAGAAATTGCGCCCATGATACTGGAGCCATTTTCAAAACAGGTTACATTCATGTCTGCTTGTTTAAGTGCTTTTTCCAACACCCAACGTATTGCGCGATCATCATCTATTATCCAAACGTTTTCTCGACTCATTGTTTATTCCTCTTGCATCTCATATCCTACAGTGGCAGTAATACACTGAATCGGGTTTTTCCGTGCTCACTTTCACACTCGATTAGTCCGCCATGCTGATGAATTAGTGATTGGGCAATAGAAAGTCCGAGTCCCGTTCCTTCGGGTCTTCCTGTTACCATTGGGTAGAATATACTTTTGATAATTTCAGGCGCGATTCCAGATCCATTATCAATGATATCAATTCGCAGTACCAATTTGTGTCTTGTTTGACCTAACGTGAATTGTCTTTCAGCACGCGTTCTTAAAACAATCTCGCCTTCATTTACTATTGCCTGGGTAGCATTACGCACAATGTTTAATATTGCTTGAATGAGTTGGTCCTGATCAGCGTAGATTTCAGGTATGCTCGGGTCGTAATCTCTGACTAAGTTGATTTTATCAGTGACTTCGGCCGTGACTAAGCTGCGAACGCGTTCAATCACTTGATGAATATTTATAGTTTTCATTTGCGGAAGCGACTTTGGTCCTTGCATGCGGTCAACTAGATTTTGTAATCTGTCAGCTTCACCAATAATAACGCCGGTGTATTCCTTCTGCGCATCATTTGCTAATTCGCGTTCCAATAATTGTGCTGCACCGCGTAAGCCGCCCAGCGGATTTTTAATTTCATGCGCTAATCCTCGAATAACAGTGCGTGCCAATTCCTGTTGGGCTAGCAGATTACCGTCCCTGGAAATGCGCAAATGTCGTTCCATTTGTATTAACTCTACTAACAATTCGTTATCATTATTTGAGTCACGAATCGGTGTAACGATGCAATCAACGTCGATAGTGCGTGCACCAGGAATCGTGATATGTAGCTCACGTTCAGTGAAGCTTTGTCCGTTTGTTGTTACTTGTTTCAAACTTTCAATCATCTCATCAACATTGATAAAAAGTGTGTCGATAGACAGCCCAATTAACCGCCGGGCACTGATTTCAAATAATATTTCACCCGCTGGGTTAATGTAATCCAGCTTGAGTTCTTTATTGAACATCAATACCGCAGTGGTTAAGTTATCCGTGATTTGTTTATGGATATCTATTTGCATAGTGACCTTTGCTAACATCTTTGTCTGGTTTGCAAAAAACACTCCAGTTATGACATGGAGAGCCTTATGGGGGGGGTAAAATTAGGATGAAAAGCTGTAACTAAGTGATATTTAAGGGGTAATGCTTTTTGAATAAGATAAATAAGCGCGGCTTTCTACCCTATTTTATAGCGAAACTATAACACAGAAGAACAAAAAGTGCGCTATAATAGTGCGCCTGTTTGATAGGTGTGCATGCTGTCGCGACGCCGAAGGGCGGGCGGTGGATGGCGGTGTGTGTATTATCTTATCTTACTGAAGCGCGTAGCAGGTGAAACGTTACCGAATCCGATTTCAACACCTCGCCTTTGTTATTGATCAATTTAGCGTTTAGCGTGTGCGTGCCGCGATCCAGGCTGACAAGTTGGTAAGTTAAGCTGTTGGTTTCGCCGGATTTTTCCCCATCGATAAAGACCTCAATTTTATCGCCCCGCCAGGTATTTATTTTTGGCGTAATAGCAAATGTGACCGTAACATTCCCGGCGTTTTGTCTTACTGCGGCATCATTAATGGGCTGTTCTATACTGAACTGGCTATATATTTCGCGTTTTTCTATTTTATTAGGGTTGCTTGGTTTGCTCACAGCGTGTGTAACAGCAGGATCCGGTTTATAGGTAGTCAATGGAGCCCCTGTTACTTTTTCTTCGCTGCCGTTCGGGTTGGGTTTGTCCGAATAAATAACTTTTCCGTCCTTATCTGTCCATTTATACATGGCTGCGCTGGCAGGTAAGCATAAACTCAAAAGGGTGAAAAAAAATAAATAGCGCATGTGAATCTCCCGACTGGCGATAGTACTGACACTAATTGAAGCACGGTTTCAAATAAAAAAAAAGCCCCCATTTGGGGGCTTTGATAAAATAATGCAGCATGGTTTATTGGAACGGTTTATTAGAACAATGTATTAACACATCTTATTTAGCGCTTTTTTTCTGAGCTGCTTATCAATATGTCTTATCCATAACACTTTACATGCTGTAGTACATATCGAACTCGACTGGATGAGTGGACATTTGCAGCCTTGTCACTTCTTCCATTTTTAGTTCGATATACGCATCAATCATGTCGTCAGAAAAGACGTCACCTGCCGTTAAGAAAGTGCGATCTGCGTCTAATGCATTGAGAGCCTGATCGAATGAAGAGCACACCGTCGGGATGTCTTGTGCTTCTTCCGGTGGAAGGTCATAAAGATCTTTATCCATAGGGTCGCCAGGGTGTATCTTATTTTGAATTCCATCCAGCCCCGCCATCAACATGCCAGCGAAGGCAAGATAAGGGTTGGCAGTGGAATCCGGGAATCGGATTTCAACGCGACGGCCTTTCGGGTTGGACTCAAATGGAATCCGGATAGAGGCTGAACGATTGCGTGCTGAATAAGCCAGCATAACAGGCGCTTCAAAACCCGGAACCAGGCGTTTATAGCTGTTAGTACTTGCATTAGTTAACGCATTTAATGCACGGGCATGTTTGATGATACCGCCGATGTAAAAAAGTGCATCTTCAGACAGGCCGGCTTGTTCGTTACCGGTGAAAATATTTTGTTCATCTTTAGCGATGGATTGGTGTACGTGCATACCACTGCCATTGTCACCCACCAATGGTTTAGGCATAAAGGTGGCAGTTCTACCGTAGGAATGCGCGACATTATGAACTACATATTTAAGGATTTGTGTTTCATCCGCTTTGCGAACCAGACTATTAAATCTTGTGCCTATTTCACATTGACCGGCAGTGGCCACTTCGTGATGATGGACCTCGACCGATAAGCCCATTTCTTCCATGGCCAGACACATTGCCGCGCGAATGTCATTCAGCGAATCGACGGGTGGTACTGGAAAATAACCCCCTTTAGTACCGGGCCGGTGGCCCATGTTGCCATCGGCGTAAACACGCTCGGTGTTCCATTCTGCTTCTTCAGAGTCCACTTTATAAAAGGCGCCCGACATGTTTGCGCCCCAACGCACATCATCGAAAATAAAAAATTCCGGTTCCGGGCCAAAAAAAGCGGTATCACCAATACCCGTCGATTTTAAATAGGCTTCTGCACGTTTGGCGACAGATCTCGGGTCGCGACTATATCCCTGCATCGTAGAGGGCTCCAGAATATCGCAACGGATGTTGATGGAGGGTTCGTCTGTAAAAGGATCAAGTACTACGGTGTCTACATCCGGCATCAGCACCATATCGGATTCATTAATGCCCTTCCAGCCAGCGATTGATGATCCATCAAACATTTTGCCGTCTTTAAAGGTGTCTTCATTTACTGTGCTCGCGGGTACGGACACGTGTTGTTCTTTCCCCTTGGTGTCTGTGAAGCGAAAATCTACAAATTTTACGTTCTTGTCTTTAATCAATTTTAAAATATTACTGGCCGACATTGGATCCTCCAAATCTTATTCCATGCTGCAAATTGTTGGTTGAAACCATCGTTTGCAGTAAGCAAGTATGATAGTTGAGATGTTGATAATTTTTATTTTATCGGAGCACATTACCAGTTATTAGAGGTAGGGACTCCTATGATAATGCCTAACAGAGCAGGAAGCATGCCATAGACCTGGATGTAATTCTAGCAAAGGATTGCATGGGTTGCGTTTAGTCGGATTTTGTTGCAGACCCGCAGCAACTGTCTGTGTTTATTGTATTTTATTACAGGTGTGTCGATTGCCTGGGTTAGGGTTGGGGTGAATGATGTTAGGTGTGTGCGGCAAGATACCCCTTTTGTTGCACATATGCGCACCAAAATAGTGCGTTTTGTGTGAAATGCACGGTCAGTGTGCTTTATGGGGTGAACAGAACCTTTATCTCAGCAATTTCCTGCATTTTATTGCACGCCGAGGCGAATTTTTTTTCAATTTCCGCTGCCTTTTCGCTGGACACGACCAAGTTAAGTGGCAGTTGGATTTCCACATGCATTAGCCCATCCAGATAATGCAAAGTCACATTTTTAATATGCCTTGATTCCTCGATGTTGTGCCATTGTCTGTTTAATTTTTCCAACATCTCACTTCGTGCAGGAAGGTGGCTGGATGGGCGTGATATCTCGTCGTCTTCAGGGTCTGTATGTACTGTGACATCAATGATTTCAGGAAATTGCTGATGTAAGCGTACTCTAACTTGTTCGCCTATATGATGGCCTTCCGATACACTGATTTTTGCATCAACAATGACATGCACATCGACCAGTACATCGCTGCCCATTCGGCGGGTACGCAACATATGTAAAGCGTTAATGCCATCTAATTCGATGATAGTTTGTTTGATCCGATCTACATATTCTGAGTCGAGACCCGTATCAATTAATTCTCTTGCGCTTTTCCAGCTTAAATCCCAGCCAATTTTCGCGACCAGAAAGGCAACGGTGGCCGCCGCCACTGAGTCCAGGTATTCCAGTCCCGCCATTGAACCGAGGATTCCTATAATCACGACGATGGAAGAAATAGCATCAGTTCGACTATGCCATGCGTTGGCGCGTAAAAGTTCAGAATTAAGTTTTCGGGCAGCGCGCAGGGTGTAATGATAAATCGCTTCTTTAGAAATCGCAGAGATGGCGGCGACACTAAATGCGAACCACCCGGGATGCATGAGTAATGCAGGTTGAAAAAGACGTCGAATAGCATCTTGCGCAATGCCGATAGCAACGGCTATTAATATTATACCGAGAGCCACTGTCATCAGTGTTTCAATTCGGCCATGTCCGTAGGGGTGTTCATCATCGGCGCCGCGACTACCGTGTTTAACGGCCAGCAACACCATGATGTCCGTTATCAGATCAGACAATGAATGAATACCATCTGCGATCAGTGCTTGCGAGTTATCAAGAAGTCCTATTATAATTTTTGCTGCGCCAAGGAAAAAATCAACAACGGAACCCACCAGGGTGACCTTGCGCGCTTCTTCGTAACGTAGTGAACGTTGATGATTGATCGTCATGGCGAGGCGGCTTTGCGGCAAAGAGTGTTATTCAAGAATGTCGTCAACGATTTCCCACTACTTTTACAGTAATCACGATCGTGTTGTTTTCATCCTTGCTGCCGATGATTTCATGACCGTTAATTCTGCTCCAGGCAGGTATATCATTTTTCGCACCGGGATCAGTGCAAATAACATCGACGGTGTCACCCGGATTCAGTGTGGCGATAAAGTTTTGTGCTCGAATAACAGGGAGCGGGCACAGTAGCCGGGTGGCATCCAGTGTGTGATGGCTCATACGTACCATTCCTGTGGTATTTCCCCGCTCGACATGGGATGAACCTCCAGCTTTATGTCATCTTTATCGAGTTGTTTTACTAATACCTGCACTGATTGCGCATCCCGGCCCTGGCTAAATCGAGCAGTTAAACGTGCCGCGAGATGAATATCGTCTTCGTTAGTTTTGCCATCGATTAAAACTAACGGGCCGCTATGGCTAAGTGTATACATCGATGTAAACTGCTTTTTATAACCTTCCATGAAATTGTTCTCGCCTTCTTCACGACCCACTATAATTTTAAAATTGGGGCGTGGTCGTAAATGTCGGCCTATCTTAAGCAGCATGATGTCGTCAAACTCATATTTACGTTCACCGCGAGCCTGCCATAGATCAGTGAGCTTATTGGCATAGGACTTATCTGTTAGAAAACAACAGCCACCCGCCGGTTGTGCGTAATCCTGCAGAGCAAATTCAGCGGCCAGTTTAAATTGTGGTTTGCGTGAACGACCAGAAAACCCGTGCATTTTTTCCCGATCGATCCAGCCGTTGATCTCCGGCAATGTGGCGGGCAGGTTTTTTGCGCAAAGTGGACGCACCAGCAAATCATTCGCGCCAGACTCTCGTGCAACAACGGGCATGGTATCTTTGCGTTGTGACATGGGGCGTTGTCCAATGACTTCGCCAGTAATAATAAAATCAAAATTGTTTTTTACTATCCATTGAAATGCTTTTTTAACCATGAAACATTTGCAATCCAGGCAAGGATTAAGATTGGCGCCATAACCATGCCTGGGGTTGATAACAATGTCTTTATACTCTTCTATCACCTCGATGATATGGAGTTTTATACCGAGCTGTTCGGCGGCCCATAGGGCATTGTTGCGCTTTTGTTTGTTTTTATCCTGTTTTCGTATTGCATGCGTGTGGCCCTCTACACAAAATCCGGTGAAAAAATTTATGCCCTCTACATGAATACCCTGTTCGATCATGACACGTGCGGCCAGCAATGAATCCAGCCCCCCGGAGATGAGCGCGATTGCCTTTCTTTGTTTTACTTTCTTTTGTATTAAATGCGTATCTGTTTTCATATTTTGATTCTACTGCTGTGTTTATGACGATCATTTCGTGTCACTTCGCATGATAAGTCAAGGGGGGGGTATTTTAGCTTAATTTTAGTGTTTAGGCATCACTGGAAGTTCGCCGAGTGGCAAGTAAACACACAGTGGGTTACGATTCTTTATAATTCCACTTAAATATAGAGGAAAACTCGTCTAAGTTATATATTGACAGCCCCTAAGCTCTGGTGGCTAGTGTTTTTTCTTGCTTAAAACTGAAGAAGGAGTGGCATTACTTATATCAGTGAGAATTTTATAGGCGTGTTTATCATTCTCTTTGTTCCAAAGTTCAAACGCCTGGAAAGGATCAAGCTGACGGCGATTAAGCGGGGAGGCAGATTTGCCCAAAGAGCGTATGGCCTGCAATACATCCATTAACGGAACAAATGATGTCGATAACTGTGCATAGATGTCAGCGAAACTGTCTCGTAAGCAATCAGATAAATCCAGATAAGCGCCCCTGCCGAGATCTATATAATAGTTTATTTTTACTTGCCTTCGTTCAGCGATGTTTGGAAAAAGACCCGAAAACAGTAAACATTGATCACCAACATCACGCAATTGTTCTTGTCGAATTGCGCTGTCAGTCGTTTGACAGCGAATGTACTGCAGCGCCAATATGTTTGAGAGTGTCGCAGGTTTGCTGGTGAAGCGCATGAGTAAAAAAACGAGGTAGCTTTCCAGTTCTTGCTCAAGTTGTATATCGATTGCGTTTTCCGCATCACACACAAGCTTATGCCATAATGCAATTGACGTTGGTTGCAACTCGAGTAAGCCCATAAAATTCTCCTCTCGAATTAGTTTATCGGCCAAGTCATTGATTTCTTTAACCCTAACCCAGCGGTTAATTTCGGCTACTAATCCTCGGTGCCTTCGATCAGTTTTCCGATATTTGATCGATGTCGCCAAATAAGAAGTGTTGATAAGGAAATCATTAACATAAAGTAGATCGGCGAGGGTTCGAATAGCCACATATATAGAGGTGCAAGTACGGCAGCAGTGAGAGCAGATAAGGACGAGATTTTAAAAATATAAGTCATACCCAGCCAGGTAATGGTTACCGCTAATGCAACAGGCCAGGATAGCCCTATTAAAACGCCCAACACTGTTGCCACACCTTTACCGCCCTGGAATCGAAAAAATATTGGATACAGGTGTCCCAGAAACGCAAACAAGCCTACTAAAGCCAGTGTCGTCGTATTAGATGTCAGCGCAGAGGCAATGAGTACTGGAATAAGGCCTTTTAACAAGTCTCCAATCAAGGTTATTGCGGCTGCTTTCTTTCCGGCCAAACGCAGAATATTGGTCGCACCGGGATTTCCAGATCCTTGAGACCGAGGGTCGGGTAGGTGCATCATCTTACAAACAATAATCGCTGTCGATATCGAACCTGATAAATAAGCAAATAATACAAAAATTCCCTTAATATAATTGCTTTCAATAAAAGCACTATCAATAATCATTACGTTCCTGGTATGTTGTTTAACAATATACTTTTACGTTTTGCATATAAAATCATATACACTACTTCTTATTCTCAGCATTGCTTATGTGTACATTATAAAGATTACAGTAATAAAGAAAAGTAAGAAAAGTTCAGAGGAGAGCCATACTTGAACACAGACATTGTTTTTTTACATGATTTAACTATTGAAACTGTTATTGGCATCTACGATTGGGAGCGCCGTATTAAACAAGCTGTGATACTTGATCTGGATATGGCAACAGATGTCAAAAAAGCAGCAAGCAGTGATCATATCGATGATGCAATGGATTATAAAGCAGTAGCCAAAAGATTAATAGAT
The DNA here is from genome assembly GCA_964654485.1 of uncultured Gammaproteobacteria bacterium. Taxonomy (GTDB): domain Bacteria; phylum Pseudomonadota; class Gammaproteobacteria; order SG8-11; family SG8-11; genus JAADIM01. The sequence continues at coordinate 20,583 of CAZZJI010000056.1, forward strand.
TACGTGAGTGAAGCTCAATTTCAGTTGGTTGAAACATTGGCAGAGCGTGTTGCAGAAATAGTGCTCACAGAGTTTAATGTAAAATGGGTAAGGTTAAGAATCAATAAAAAAGGGGCGGTGCGCTACGCGGGTGATGTTGGCATTATCATTGAAAGAGGTAAACAATAAATCATGGCGCGCATTTATATTTCAGTGGGTAGCAATATTGCTCGTGAAGAAAGTATCCGTAAAGGATTGAATGCGTTGCAGGCCTGTTTTAGCCATGTTATGAAATCGTCTGTCTATGAAAGTAAAGCGGTGGGGTTTGATGGTGATGATTTTTATAACCTGGTGGTTGTCGCAAATACAGATCAGGATATTTCGACAGTGAGATATAATTTACACTATATAGAACAACAACAGGGTCGTTTACGCTCACAAGCACGGTTTACATCAAGAACGTTGGATCTGGATTTGTTGTTATATGATAAGGTAATAATTAGTCAGGATGGTTTTAAAATTCCCCGTGATGAAATCACCGAATATGCGTTTGTGTTAAAGCCGCTTGCCGAGATTGCTGCGAATGAGCAGCATCCAGCTATCGGAGAAACATATAAAATTTTGTGGGAGCGGTTTGAAAAAGAAAGTCACCCGTTGACAAAGATTGAGTTTCAATGGGATAATTAATGTATACGCATCTTATTATTATCTTATAGGACACTACATTACTACACTAAGAGGAGGAGATGTCTTCGCGCTCTTTCTGTTGCAAAGTCCACATGTTCGCATAACTTCCCTTCATATCGATTAATGCCTGGTGTGTGCCGTGTTCAACAATATGGCCATTTTCCATGACCAGGATTTTGTCTGCATCGACTATAGTTGATAGCCGATGCGCGATAACCAGCGTGGAGTGGTGTCTGGCGACTTCTTTCAATGCGGTGAGGATGGCTTGTTCCGATTTGCTATCAAGGGCAGACGTGGCTTCATCGAATATCACAATTTTCGGGTTTTTCAATACGACTCGGGCAATGGCAATGCGTTGTTTTTCTCCGCCGGATAATTTTAAACCACGTTCACCCACCAGCGTATCATAACCTTCGGGTAGCGATTCGATAAATTCATGTATATGTGCCAT
>CAZZJI010000056.1:21799-23553 GCA_964654485.1 uncultured Gammaproteobacteria bacterium
CCAGCGTATCATAACCTTCGGGTAGCGATTCGATAAATTCATGTATATGTGCCATTTGTGCGGCCGCGATGACTTCGCCTTTGTTGGCAGACGGATTGGCATAAGCAATATTATAATAAACAGTATTATTAAATAACACGGTGTCTTGTGGAACGATACCAATATTATTTCGCAGACTGGCTTGCGTTACATCTTTAACATCCTGTCCATCAATCAATATTTGTCCGTTATTAACATCATAAAATCGGAATAAAAGGCGAACAAGCGTAGATTTTCCAGCACCAGAGGGGCCGACAACGGCCACTTTATTGCCAGGTGGAATTGTAAAGTTCACATCACTGAGTATTTTTCTGTTTTCATTGTAGTGAAAGTCAACATGATTAAACTCAATTTTTCCGTGCCGCAGTGTAATCTCTTTTGCATTTTTAGCGTCTTTTATTTCTGCCGTTTGGTTGAGTAGCTTGAGCATTAAATCCATATCAGCGAGTGAATGGATGGTTTGCCGATAGATAATGCCAAGGAACCCCAGGGGTATGAATAATTGTAAAAGGAAGGCGTTGATTAATACCAAGTCGCCCAATGTCAGGTTGCCGTCAACAACACCCTGGCTGGCATAAATCATGATGATAGTTGCACCTACCGCGATAATGATGCTTTGGCCAAAATTTAATGCGGACATGGAAGTTTGACTTTTTACCGCATCGTTTTCCCATGCATTAAGCGTTTTATCGTATTGCGCGACTTCATAGTCTTCGTTGCCGAAATATTTCACAGTCTCATAGTTTATAAGGCCATCCATCGCATGCGAATTTGCTTCTGAATCCAGCTTGTTCATTGAATGCCGAAAGTGCATACGCCATTGTGACATCGCGAGGGTAAAGCCCACATAGACAAAGACGGTTGCAAAAATAACAATCAAAAATTTTATTTCGTAATTAAACGCAAGAATCCCCGCAACCAAAGCAAATTCAGCGATAGTGGGTAGAATACTGAATGTCAAATAATTAAGCAGTGTACTGACGCTGCGTGCGCCACGATCGAGATCGCGTGAAATTGCGCCAGTTTGCCGTTCTAAATGAAAGCGTAACGCCAGAGAGTACAAGTGTTCTAACAAGCGCGTTGAAACCCGGCGCATCGCGCGATAGCGTACACGCGCAAAGATAGAATCGCGTAGCTCATTAAACAGCGCGCTGCCCAAACGCAGTGCGCCATAGCCTAGCAGTAACGCCAGCGGCAGCACGATTATAGTGTGTTTGCTTGTGTCTAATGCGTCTATTATTTCTTTTAGGGCGAGTGGAATACCCACGTTCGCTAGTTTCGCGAGCACCAGGCAGGCCAGTGCGACAATGACTCTGATAATATAATCAGACAGGAACGGCGCCAGCGCGCGTAAGTTTCTAAAATCACTGCGGTTTCGGTGGGGTGCTTCGGTAAATTGTGTATTTGGTGACATTCTATTTATTAACTTGAACTCGGGAGATGAAACTGTACTCTATCAATCAGGGTTTGCATTGACCAATATAACACTACACTGATTGTAGTTATATGCATGTCGTTATATGTGTGTAGTAATATGCGATTCTGCCAATTTGCAGGGCTTTTTCTAGCGTGCATTATCGCAAACATAATCCATTCGTCTCAGAATTAATCAGCTTTCGACTTGCGTTTCGCCGCCAGATCAGTATCTGTTTGAGAGTGCCTTGCGTATGGTGTCTCCAATAGCAGCATGAGTAATAGAGACGTCCACTTTATCG
>CAZZJI010000057.1:0-2373 GCA_964654485.1 uncultured Gammaproteobacteria bacterium
AGGTTTTTAATGATAATGCCATCGTGTTTTCCATCTATACCATAGCCACGTATAACCTCGTATGCGAAGAGCGTGTTGTCGGGCAGGTTTTCCAGGCTTGAGTAATGAAATTCATGCGCAGGAATTTCAGTGATTTTTTGATCGTCAGTCAAGTTCCAAGGTCCGCACCCTGTTTCCCGTAAGCGAACATAACCACGGCCTTGCGGTTTTTCATGCATAATAATATCGCCCGGTATAACACCGACCATTTCACTTTTTTTATCCTGCCATGAAATACTGCGTGCCAAGTACATCAAGCCACCGCATTCGGCGTAGGCAGGGAGTCCGGCTTCGATTTTGTTGTGTATGTCTTTTCGCAACGCCTGATTTTTTTCCAGTGACGTCATTTGTGTTTCCGGGAACCCACCGCCGATAAACAATCCGTCTATTTCAGGGAGTTGTGTATCTTGCAGTGTGTTTATTGGAATGAGTTTTGCACCAGCGTTTTCCAGCGCTTCAAGGTCGCCAGGGTAATAGAAATTAAACGCCGCATCTTGGGCGACGCCTATGCGGATCGCTTTTTCTTGTGTAATTTTTTCTTGAACAGCGGGGGAGGCGAGTTGCGTTGTGTCGGGTGGTGTGGTTTTTGCTGCGATGGCCAATAGTGCATCCAGGTCAACTTGTTCTTCGATGAGTGTCGCGACTTTGTTTATCTGTTCGTCGGCGAGTGTTGTTTCTTCGCTGGGTATCAAACCCAGATGGCGTTCTGCTATTTGCAATTGGCTGTCGCGTAAGATGGCGCCAAGTACCGGTACGTCTGTGTAGTGTTCGATGACGGCGCGTAATTTTTTTTCATGGCGACGGCCACCGAGTTTATTGAGGATGATGGCGGCAATGTTGACGTCGGGGTCGAAGGCCTGGTAGCCGAGAATGAGTGGTGCAATGCCGCGTGTCATACCGCGTGCATCGATCACCAGGATGACGGGGGCGTGTAATAGTTTGCACAGTGCGGCGTTACTGTTGCTGCCGTCCAGGTCCAGTCCGTCGTACAGGCCTTTGTTACCTTCGATAAGGGCGATGTCACTGTTGCGGCTGTAGTGCGCAAACAGGGTTTTAATTTCATTGTGAGACATGTTGTTGAAATCAAGGTTGTGGCAAGGGCGTGCTGCGGCTTTGCTTAGCCACATGGGGTCGATGTAATCGGGGCCTTTTTTAAAGGGTTGTACAGTGAGCTTGCGTTTTTTTAGTGCGGCGCACAGTCCCAGGCTGACGGTGGTTTTGCCAGAGGATTTGTAGGCGGCGGATATGAAAAAATGTGACATGCGTGCGGGAATAGAGTGTGTTATGCCGCGTTGCTGTATTTTTCTTTCGGTCGGTTGTGCCACATTTTTTGTGCGAGTGCTTCTGCGTCTTCGATGGTATTGGCTTTGCCCATCATTTTTAGTGTGATGGCCGTGGTGCCGATGACGGCCGCGGTGCCGTACTCGTATTCGATTTCACCGCGCCACAGTGCGATTAAATTGGCGACATTCAGTGTTTCATCTTTTACGTGGCGTTTTTTAAACATCGGTGGCCATTCTTCGTCGATCATTTGGCCCTCGTGTACACTTTGTACCAGGCATTTCATGTCAGGGTTGCGCTCAATTTCACCGCCGTCTCCTTTTATTACCGCCATATGGGGTTGCTTTAATATAATCCCGGCTAATTGGTGTGTCGGGTGGTAACCGGGGTGAAAGATGCCTTGCATCATGTAGGGGGCATTTAACGGATTGATCATTCGGGACAGGGTATGTACCGGGGAGCGTAAGCCTAATATGGGTCGCAATTGTATAATTTGGTGTAACTTCGGACACAACTGTTCCAGGTCCATGTAAGCGAAGTTGTTTTGTTCGATGGCGTTTTGTGCGTCGGCAAAATTGCTTGATACGTTGAGTCCTAATTCATTGAGTACGTCTTTGGTATAAATCCGCCCATCGGTGTGGCCGCTGGCCCCATGCATGAACACACGTACGCCGTTTTCGGCGAATAACAATGCGGTGAGGATAAACCAGGGCAGGTGGCGGCGTTTTCCTGCGTAGGATGACCAGTCCAGGTCAACGCGGATGTCGTTGGCGGCGGTGTTGAGAAATTCACGCACGGCGCGTACGAAACCGGCGACTTCTTCCGGGGTTTCTTCTTTGACGCGTAGCAACATCAGGTAGGCGCCCAGTTGCTCGGGCCTGACTTGTTCGTTGAGGATCATTAAAAAGGTGGTATAGGCTTCTTCCTCAGTTAATGAGCGCGAACCCTTTTTTCCTTTGCCAAGGATGCGAATATATTGGGCGAATGGGTGTTCTTCGTACATGTATGATCCCTCGTGGCAACGTTGCTTATGAAAACACTTCGTTTATGCGG
>CAZZJI010000057.1:2473-23220 GCA_964654485.1 uncultured Gammaproteobacteria bacterium
TACATGTATGATCCCTCGTGGCAACGTTGCTTATGAAAACACTTCGTTTATGCGGGTGCTTTTGTTTCGGGCGTTGTTTCCGGCGTTGTCTCAGGCGTAGTTTCCGGTGCATTCTTTTCTACACCAGTTTCTTCAATTGCTGTTATTTGATGATGAGGGTCAGTGAGGGCGTTGTCCAGGCTCAGCGGCAGGAAGCGCAGTACTTTTATCGCGATGGTGACCATAATAAGGGCAATGGCAACACCGGCGATGCCTAGCAGAATTTCTGCCAGGCTGGCGCTGTATTGAATGATTGCACCATCGAATGCGCTGCTGCTGACATCAAAGCCAGGAAACATCGCCATTGGGAAGGCCTGGCCCGCGATGATGATGCCGTACATTTGCGCCAAACCGCCGATAATAACTAAAACGCAGCCGACTAGGGTCCAAACGGAGGCGTCCTTGGTGGCCGGGCTGTAAAACAGAAAGAGCGGAATCAGGCTGCCGAGTATGATTTGCACTACCCAGAATATAAAGGTGTAAATACCGCCGTTGAGTAAAATAAACTGTTCGAAGCCATGGTGTTCGGTCGCGTAGAGATTGGTTAAATGGTAAATTGTGACGATCAATAACACCGCTGCGACAAACACGCCGAGCAAGTTCTTTAATCGTTGCACCACGAAGTTGCCCAAGGGTCTGCCGGTGCCTGCGTAACAAGCCATGAGTATCAGAATAAAGATAGCCAGACCAAAAGAGAACGACATCAGAATAAACATCGGTGCCATGATGGCCGCATCATAGGCTTGCCGCGCCACCAGGAATCCGAAAATGGAGCCGGTACCGGTAGTGAGTATCAAGCGCCAGGCGAAGGCCGCAAAACCGACGGCCTTAGTGTATTTATTCATGCGCCGATCCATCATCATCCACAGGTAGACGGCCACGATGGCGATAAAACCGTTGTAGAGAATAATGTTCCAGGCAAAAATGGATTTAAAATTGTAATTCAACATGGCGACAATAAGACGATCGGGTCGTCCCAGGTCTAATAATAATACACAAAGCCCGCCGATCAGCAGCGCAACCGCGACCAGTCCGGACAGCGGCGCAAGCGGTTTATAGGCGGTTTTGCCAAACACGGAGGCTATCGAGGCGACGTTAAGTGCGCCCGAGGCGGCAACAATAAGAAAGACAGCGAACACATGCGGCATACCCCAAACGATTCGATTCGTCATGCCGGTGACGTGGTGGCCATTGTGCTCCATGTAATATGCTGCGCCGAGGCCCAGTGCGATTAATATCGCGAGAAAACCCAATAGAATATAATAATTTACACTGTTACCTTCGATTTCCCGGTAATGAATTTTTCTCATTATTCTTTTTCTCACTATAGTCCCTGGTAGCGTACGCCGGGATTGAGTCGCAGGTCGGCGCGTACTTGTGTACTGGCTTGGGTACTGATTCGTTTGGCGATGACGCTCGTCGGGTCTTTTAAGTCACCAAAGATAAGGGCTTTATACCCTGCTTTGTCACAGGCTTCAACACAGGCGGGGATGTCGCCTTTGTCGACACGGTGTACACATAAGGTACAGCTTTCGACGGTGCCTTTACCGCGTGGAATGCCTTGTACTTGTCCGGTTAGTTCTTCGTGAATAAAAGAACGTGCATTGTAGGGGCACGCCATCATGCAATAACGGCAACCGATACAAAGGTGTTTATCGACCAGTACGATGCCATCAGCGCGTTTAAACGAGGCGCCTGTTGGGCAAACATCGACGCAGGGCGGATGTTCGCAATGTTGACACATCATGGGTAAGGAGATTGTGCGCGATGTGCTTTTGTCTTTCAGTTTTAGTGTGCGAATCCATTGTGCGTCTGTTTCGGGCCGGTCAGGCGTTTTTAAGCCGTTTTCTTTGTTACAGGCGTTTACGCATGCATCGCATCCGTCTGCGCATTTGCGGGTATCGATAAGTAATCCGTAGCGTATTTCGCTCGATGCGGCCTGGTCTAAGGGGCGTGCTTCTGAAAAGGTGTTGAGTATCAAGCCGGAACCCAGTGCACCGGTCGCGGTAACGGCGGCTAACTGACCCAGAAATTTGCGTCGATAATTATCAATAGATTGGCTCATCAGTGTTTACTCATTGCCGGTTGGGATGCAGATGGACTTTGTTGTTGATAATTTTGTTGACGACTGATTTTGTGGTTGCCCGGCCGGGATGCGTGGCACTCAAAACAATCTATTTTTACAGCCGCATAGGTATGGCAACTGTTACAAAAATGTTTAGGGTTTTTATAGCTGACCGCTACGTTATCATCACCTTTTACAACATGGCAATTGATGCATTCTTTCAAGCTGTGTTTTTTTGTGCGAATGCCGTTGTGCACGGTTTCATCACGTTGGTGAAGTAACAGTTCCATGTGGTCAGTCCGCATGAAGGGGGTTTCTTCAACACATTTATCGCCTTTGCCTTGCGGAATCGGAATGTCAGGCACGGGCACGCCTGCTTGCGCGGGTGCAATAATCAGTATTAACGCCGTCAATATAGATTTGACTGGGACAGGCAAGGTGCGTGTTTTTGTGTACATCGTTTTTACATGCAAAGTTTTCATCTGTTTGCGATCGATTAGCCGCCCAGCCCCATTTTGATGTAACCGGTAGGGCAGACGTCGGCACAGATATGGCAACCAATGCATCGGTTATAGTCTGTGTAGACATAACGACCCATCGTGGCTTCTTCTTTTGGTGTTTTATGCACTGCGTCTTGTGGACAGAAAATGACGCAGTTATCACACTCAAAACACATGCCGCAACTCATGCAACGTTTGGCTTCCGCAATGGTCTCTTCTTCACTGAGTCCGGCAACGCGCTCTTCGAAATGTCCGAGTACTTCCTTTGAACTAGGCACCGTTTCTTTGCGTTTATGCCGATCTTCGTGTTCAAAATGACCCAGGAACAGTTCATCAGACGGTATAATTTGTTGTGCTGATCGATCTTCATAATTATGGATTGCGAATCCACCCACACCTTTACCTTGTTCAGATGTGCCATGTACACCCCGGTCAATACCGCGAACAGCATCGTTTCCAGCAGGCTTGAACGCTTCTGGTTCCAGGTGAACTTCGCGTAGCTTATTAATCAAATTAAAATGATGAACATCCACTTTTGGTCGTTTGACGGGTTCTTTATTCTTTAAATAATAGTCAATACTGTCTGCGGCAATAGAGGCTTGTCCGATAACAGTGGTTAATAGATGGGGGCGTACAATGTCGCCACAAACAAAAAAGCCGGGTTTATTGGGTACCTGAAAATGCGTGTCTGCATCCATCAGGCCTTTATCGTTGGAAAATGTTTCCATGCCGTCGAAGTTTCCCATTTGACCAATGGCCGAGACAATAAGGTCGCAGGGGATATCATACTCAGAGCCTTCAATGGTCTCTGCTTTACCGCTTTGGTAACTCAGTTTTGCGACACGCAGTGCTTTGGCGCGTCCACCGTCATCCAGAATAACCTCGACCGGTGTTAATGCACCACGAATATCGACACCTTCACGTGTGGCATCATCAATTTCATGTTGCGCAGCGGCCATGTTGTCGATGGGTTGGCGCGACATAAGCAGCACTTCGGCGCCTTCTTTTGCAGCGATACCGACGACATCATGCGCGGTATAACCAAGAATAATATTTTCCGGGCGGTCTTTTTCGGTAATGTTAGTGATATGCCCTAATCGTCTGGCTACGGATGCTACATCGATAGAGGTGTCACCCCCGCCGATGACGATGATTTTGTCAGAAACAGATTTCAGACGGCCATCATTAAAGGCTTCCAAAAAGGCGATACCGGTAATGCAGTTTGTTGCTTCGGCACCAAGAACCGGAATAGCGCGGCCTGATTGGGCGCCGATGGCGAATAACACGGCGTCAAAATCTTTTTCCAGTTGTTCAACGGATATGTCGGTACCGACGCGTGTTTTCATTTTAACGTCAACACCCATATCGATAATCCGACTGATTTCACCGTCGAGCACATCGCGCGGAGTTCGATATCCGGGAATACCGTAACGCATCATGCCGCCTAACTGTTCGTGTTCGTCGAATATCGTCGCGCCGTAGCCCCTACGTCGCAGTTGGTATGCGGCTGCCAAACCTGCAGGACCACCGCCAATGATGGCTATTTTTTTTTCAATTGTTTCACCGGAGCTAAAGCCATATTTTTCAGACAGCGCATGGTCACCGATAAATTGTTCCACTGAATTTATTCCGACGCGATCTTCAACTTCATTACGGTTGCAGCCATCTTCACAGGGCGCAGGGCACACACGACCCATAATGGAAGGAAACGGGTTTGCGTCTGTTGAACGTCGGAATGCATATTCCTGCCAGGTTGAACCTTCAACGGGTTGTTCGATGCCCCTGACAACATTCAGCCAGCCGCGGATATCTTCACCGGAAGGACAACTGCCCTGGCAAGGGGGTGTTTGATGGACATAGGTAGGGCATTTATATGTCGTGTCTGCCGAAAAAATTTCATCTTTCCAGGCGAGGGGTTGATGATCGCCGTCTTTATATTTTCGAAACGTATGCTCTTTTTTTACTTTATCTGCCGGAGTAGACATCGTGTTATCTCCTGAATAGCATCAAACAATTACTTGATTTATTTAGGTTTAAGTTATGATTTAAGTCTTTCGTTATCTATTAGTTATCTATTAGTTATCCATTAGTAGAACCAAGCTGCAGCGAATCGCCGACGATTTGGTGCAAACTGGTAATCATGTCCATGCCGAAATTGTAATAGGGCATGGTTTTCGCGAACTGGGTTTTACAAATTGCGCATATTGCGACGAAGGTGTTGACATCATATTCATCAACAACTTCTTTTAGGGCTTCCATTCTCGGTAAAGCACCTTTAACACGTAATTCCAGTAAATCATCAGTCAGTAAACCACCGCCACCGCCGCAGCAAAATGTATTTTCATGGATGGTTTCCGGTGCCATGTCATAAAAATGATTTGCGCAAGATTTGATAATTTCGCGTGGAATAATAAACTGACCACCTGGCATGTTACCCATTCTTGAGCCACGTGCGACATTGCACGAATCATGAAAGGTAATTCGACGATGATCGTTCGCTTCTTTGTTTATTTTAAGCGCGCCGCGTTGTATTAAGTCATGTGTGACTTCGCAGATATGTGCGGGCATCGGGTATTTTTTATCGAGAAAGTCCATTGGTTCCAATAATGTATTCCAGAAGCTGTAGGCCACGCGCCAGGCGTGTCCACATTCACCGACAACGATGCGTTTAACACCCAGGTCATACGCTGCATCGCGTATGCGCTTCACAGTTTTTTTCATGTTATCCTGGCTGCCGATAAACATGGAAAAATTACCTGCTTCAGATGCATAAGAACTGACGGTCCAGCTTATGCCGGCTTGATGAAATACTTTGGCGTAGCCAATCAGGCCATCAATGTGCGGTTCCGCAAAAAAATCGGCAGAGGGTGTGATTAATAATACGTCTGCGCCTTTTTGATCGACCGGAACGCGTATATCAATGCCCGTTTCATCTTTTATATCTTCTTCCAGGCCTTCCAGGGTGTTGACCAGAGCCGGTTTGGGCAGGCCCAGGTTATTACCGATTTTGTGGACCTTGCCTAAAATTTCGTTACAGTATTTTTGACCGACACCCACGGTGTCGAGTATTTCTCTTGCGGCCATTGATATTTCTGCGGTGTCGATGCCGTAGGGGCAAAAAACCGAACAGCGTCTGCATTGCGAACACTGATGAAAATAGCTGTACCATTTATCCAGTATGTCTTTGCTGAAGTCGGTGGCGCCAACCAGCTTGGGGAAATATTTTCCAGCGAAGGTAAAGTAGCGTCGATACACAGAGCGGAACAAATCCTGACGGGCCACCGGCATGTTATTTGGATCGCTGCTGCCGAGATAGTAGTGGCACTTGTCAGTACAGGCACCGCATTTTACGCAGGTATCCAAAAATACTCGTAATGCGCGAGATCCTTCGACCAACTCGCCCATTTTTTTTATCGCCACGTCTTGCCAGTTGTCGACAAGTTCACCCGGATAGCCGATTGCTTGCTGATGCTCAGGTTTGGCGACATAAGGTTTGATATGCGCCATCGACCCTTCCTTGATCAGCGGAATAATCGGGTATTCTTTCAATACGGGGGTGTCAAAATCAGCCACGTTTGTTCCTTTACTTCGCAGTCCAACCAGCGACGTGCCGCACATCGCGTGCGTCATCGACCTGATTGCGTGTTGGACTGAAGAACAACCCCGGCGCATGTATTAATTTACTGATCGGGAAGATGATCATTAAGATAACGACGAGTGTTAAATGCGCTATCAAGTATGGGTTAGTCGGCAAGGGTTGAATATCAAAATACAGTAAGCCCAACATGTAGGTTTTAACTGCAACAATGTCAGTGTGAGCGACATATTTCATGGCCAGGCCACTGAGTCCGATGGCAATTAATAGCATCAGCATCAAATGATCTGATGGGCTGGAGATATAACGAATACGGTCGACAAGAAAACGACGTGACCATAATCCAAACAGGCCAATCACCATTGCAAATGCGGCGTATTTACCAAAGGGTTGAATTAGCGTGACCCAGGCCCATACGGGTTCAGTCACATAGCGTAAATGACGCAACAGCACCAGCAAAAGAGCGACGTGGAATACCCAGCCGAATAGCCATATCCATTTATTCGCATTAAACAAGCTACGGAAGACGACCACTTCTTTTGTCAATCGCCAAGCCACACCCTTTTTAGTCAGTGGTGCGGGTGTGGTGGGTATTTTTAACGGTGCAGGTGTGCGCGCATATATAACGATCTTACGGGTGACGCCTGCAATAAGAAGCAGGGTAGCAATATAAAACAACAGGGCATATATCACTGACAATGACATGGGGCTGTCTCTGACAAAGAGTCTAATAGAGAGTCTAACAAACAGTCTAACAGACAGTTCAACAGACAATCGGCTTGGTAAACTGGCGCATTGCTATGATGTTCCAGTTTGATCATCGTCTTTATACACAACCCGTTGGTTTAGGTAAACCGGCGATTTTACATGCTTGTTTAGCCGGGCCATAAGGGAACAGTTCGTATAAATATTTACTGTTGCCTTTATCTTTACCCAATTTTTTACCAATGGCTTTTGTTAATACTCGAACAGCCGGTGCAATTTGATATTCCTCGTAATATTCACGCAGGAAGTTAACAACTTCCCAATGGTTGTCAGTCATTTCAATGCCTTCAGCGACCGCGATAGCTTTTGCAATATCGTCACTCCATTCGTCACGATTACTAAGGTATCCTTCCTCATCTGTTTCTACTGATTTACCTGCAACATCTAATGCCATAGCCTTTCTCCTATCTAATATATATTTAAAAAGTGTTACTTAAGTGTTCTATTTAACAACGATATTATATTACAGCCAGGATTGAACTGCATCATGTTCGACTGCCAAATCAACAAAGCCGTTGTAGTCAATTAATTTAATTCCATCCATTACTTTGTTATTCATACCACGTGCACTGATATCGGGTTCTAATGCATAAATGTTAATATTTTGTAGCGCGGTTTTTATTTTTTCGGAAAATTTGCCTTTACTCAATGCAGCAAATATTCCATCTTCAATAAATAAAATTGAACTGCCTTTTTTAGCGTGTTGCAGGCAGCTATCCAATGTGCTTTTTTCAAACGGTGATTTGTTTACGATGTGTAATTGCATCGATGTATCCTCTTAGAAACTTATATTAGACCCTTGTCTTAGAAGCTCAGTATCACGTCTTGTGAGTCCATTAACTCAGCCATTTGCTGGGTGTCTACGATATGAATTGAATCTTTCTCGGCCCAATCGTCGTCTTCGTCTTCGTATTTCAGGTCCATTAGATCGTCTTTGCTCAAACCACGTGCATCCAGTGACTCTTTCGATACGTAAATTTTATTGATGTCATAATCACCCAGTGCTTTGTATGTGGGCGAAAAGTTTTTTTGTCCTAGTGCTTTGGTGTCCATGCCTTTTGCAATTTGATAAACACCATCATCAAAAAAGGCCAGGCTGACATCCTGATCAAACGCAGCCGCGACCAGTACGACTTCCAGTGATTCTAATGCGTACACTGTGCCGTAAGGTGCTTTGCGATTGATGTATAAAAACTTTTTGACTATGCCGCTTTCGCCGTCTGCTTCTTCACTCATGCTTCTTTACTCATCGTTTTTTTCTTACCTAATCGCCAAAGGTAATCAAGCGATCAGCTTGTATGCCGGATTCGATTAATTGACCCAAACCTGAAATTCGGAAGCCTTCAGCCAGGTTTTCTTCCTGAATGCCCCGGCGTAGTGCGGCCGCGACACAAACCACCAGGTCAAGATTATGTTCTTTGGATAACGCAGACCAAAGATTAACAATGTTGCGGTCATCTTGCGGGGGGTCTGTCAGCTTGGTCGCGTTATTAACGCCATCGTGATAGAAAAAGACACGGAAAATTTCGTGGCCTTTTTCAAGCGCTGCCTTGGTGAACTGATACGCACTATCTGTTGCTTGGTGCGTATAAGGTCCTTCGTTAATTAATATGCCAAATTTCATTTTTTTCCCGTTAGTTTAGCCCGTCAGTTTAGCCCGCTAGTATTGTCTCTAGAATCGGATGTGCGTAGAGGCGTTAAGCGAATTTCTTGCACCATGCCAATTATCAATGTGATACTTAGTGAACGGTAATTCAGTAAGCTCGAAAAATCGTGGCCAGCCGATACGCTCAATCCAGTCACCGATACGTTCCCAGTCTTTCGCATCTTTTTTATACGTTTCCAGAATATTAAGCACAACTTTGGTCGCTTCCGGCCAGCGAGGTGGGTTGTTGGGAATGCCCGCAGCCACTAATTTATGGAACATGGGCTTGCTACGTGCATTGGAATGTTTTCCGCCAACCCAAACCGCTAATTTTGAATGATCCGGGTCGTTGATCTGCATGGGCGGGCAGGGGGGGAAACAGGCGCCACAGCAAATACATTTTTTCTCATCCACTTCAAGTGACGGTTTGCCATTGACGATTGCCGGGCGAATAGCCGCAACCGGGCAACGGGCGACCACAGAAGGCCGTTCGCATACATTTGCCACCAGATCGTGATTAATTTTAGGTGGTTTTGTATGCTGAATATTTATCGCGATATCACCCTGGCCACCGCAGTTAATCTGGCAGCAAGAAGTTGTGATATGTACGCGGTTTGGCATTTGTTCAGATATAAATTCTTTATGTAGTTCATCCATCATGGCCTTTACAACGCCGGATGCATCGGTGCCGGGTATGTCGCAATGTAACCAGCCTTGTGTATGAGAAATCATGGTGACAGAGTTGCCCGTGCCGCCCACAGGGTAACCCGCATCAGTAAATGCTTTAATCAGAGGCTCAACTTTTGTTTCTTCGGTTACGCTGACTTCCAGATTGCTTCGAATGGAGAAACGTACAAAACCATCGGCATATTTGTCGATAATGTCGCACAGCAGGTTGATTTCATATGGACCCAGTTGACGTTGTGTGCCAACACGCACGGTCCAGATTTCATCACCGCTGTGAGCAACATGGTGTAATACGCCCGGCCGGGGGCGGTCGTGGTATTTCCAATTACCAAAATTTTTCAGCATCGTCGGATGCAGATACTGCATGCCATCAGGACACCCGCTTTCGATTGGATACTTGGGAGCTGCTTTTACTTCAGCCATCTAATGCCTCCAAAAAAATATTGTTAATAAGTATGCTTAAAAAGTTAGTTAGCTGCTTTCCGTTTTTTCCACTTTTCCGCCTGTTCATCCCAATCATCCATACGTACATAGTTGCTGATACGTGGATTGCTGATCATATTGGGCTCAGGCTCGATACTAATACCTTCCAGGAAGTTAACGAGACCGATGCGATCGACGGTTTCACCCACACGTTCGTGTTCCAGTGCATTTTCTGCCCAGAAATCGATTATCTCCTCAGCAAGTTCAACCAGTTTTTCGTAATCTTCGTCTGTATCCAGTTTCATGAATGGCACGATGACGGTGCCCATGGTGTCGCCAATTTTCAGGGTACGTTTACCACCAAGCAATATAGTGACACCGTGGTCTTTACCGGGTGACAGTGCTTTTGTCATGACATTGATACAATGCATGCAGCGAACACAGTTTCTGTTGTCAACTTCCAGTGAATCATCATCATTGAGTGACAATGCGTTGGTTGGACAACGACTGATGACGTTATCAATTATATTTTTACGCCCTTTTTCTGCGACGATTTTCTTAACTTCTTCCTGGTCTACTTGCATATCATCACGCCAGGTACCAATCACCGCGAAGTCAGAACGCTGAATGGAGTTCATGCAGTCATTTGGACATCCGGACACTTTGAATTTGAATTTATAAGGTAGGGCGGGGCGGTGCATGTCATCGAGGAAGTTATTAACCAATGATCGATGGACTTTCATTTCATTGGTACACGATTGTTCGCAGCGTGCTGCGCCAACACAGGACATGCCCGTTCGTACACAGGGGCCAGCGCCACCCAGATCCCAACCATCTTGATTTACTTCGTCAAAAAAATGCTGTGTTTTTTCTGTTGTGGTACCAATGAACATGATGTTGCCGGTTTGGCCGTGGAACGCGATTAATCCTGAGCCGTATTTGTTCCAGGAGTCTGATAATTTTCGCAGTGCTTTTGTTGAATAATGGTTACCGGCAGGGGGTTGTATGCGTAAAGTATGAAATTCTTTTGATTCTGGAAATAGGGGTGAACCGTCGTCGTTCATTAATTCTGTAAACCGGGGAATGATGCCGCCACCGTAACCGAATACACTGACGGTGCCGCCTTTCCAATAACCAATACGGGTTTTATAAGAATGTTCCAATTGGCCAAGTAGATCGACCATCATGTTATTATCGTGGGCGAGACGTTTTAGACCGGTTACAAAACTAGGCCAGGGTCCATCAACAAGCTGATCGAGCATCGGTGTATCATGAAAAGGTTTTGTAGACTTTTTATCTTTCGGTAAATATGTAGCGTGTACATCTGGATTTTTTGGTTTTTGCCCGGCCATCTGTCTGTGTCTCCTAAGATCCGAATTCACGATTTCTGTACACTCTACTTTCCCCTTAACTACTTTTCTCGAGCTTTTTTCTTAAACACTAACTTAATAGTTTTAATTTAAGAGTTCTAAGAAGATAGTCCGTACAGCACCTTATTGATCAACATACAAAATTCGTTATGCAACAAGTTTAGACAAGACTTTTGCCTGTTCCTAGTCACCAAAGGGGAGAGGTGTTCTTTGTGGCTTATACCCCATTAGTGATATACCCATTGCGCTGACTGCTCTTTTTCCTTATATAAAAGGTATGTCGCATGTTTTGGCCATCGTTTAGGCAGGGCGTTGTATGCGGCTCATTTTCGATAATTTTAGTGCGGTTAATTTTATTCAAAATGCGTGCCGTGTTGTTTTTGTGGAAGTCGATACGCTGAAAAGGGTTTGTTTCATTTTCGGTGCAAATTCTATTATTAGTCCTACTTAATTTACGTATATAGAATAGGGTATCAAGGAGTGCTTACTTTCAATGCTAAGTCGTCGTAGTGAAAAATGTGCTGTCTTTGGCCTGGATGACAGTCACTCATACCGGATATGGCGTGAACTAAAATTGGCCAATTCACCGCGCTCGATTGATGAATTAATGGTTGAAATTGAGGAGCCTAATACGTTACGCCCTGCAGAAGTGCGTGCGATTCAGAAAAAGTGCCAAATCGCAAATATGGCGGTGTATCAATCTGCTGGTTCTGATTCAATAGACCGCAACATAGTGCGCAATTTAGGAAAATCACTTGGGTTAATCAGTCTCGATCAAAATATCCGAGCGGATGATGATGGGATCTCAGCGTTACGCGTTTCATCTGTGCAGCGAGCACATGAATATATCCCGTATAGTAATCGTTCAATAAATTGGCATACAGATGGATATTACAACGCACTCGATAAAAAGATCGGTGCAATGATTTTGCATTGTGCTTCACCGGCCGCCAGTGGCGGTGAAAACAGCTTTGTGGATCATGAATTGTTGTATTTGTTTCTACGCGATGAAAATCCTGCGTATATTGACGCTCTCATGCAAGCCGATGCCATGATCATTCCAGCAAATATTGAAAATGGTGTCGAAATAAGGCCCGCTCAATCCGGCCCGGTGTTTTCTATTGACCCACAATCCGGTCGATTACACATGCGTTACACCGCAAGAAGCAAATCCATTGAATGGAAAACAGATAGTATTGTGCGTGAAGCGGTTGGCTTTATTAAGACGTTTCTACAATCAGACTCTCCTTTTATTTTTCGTCACCGTTTGCAGGCAGGCCAAGGCTTGATTTGTAACAATGTGTTGCACAATCGCAGCGAATTTATTGATGGTGACGAAACAGACCAACAACGGCTGGTTTATCGAGGTCGATTCTACGAAAGCCTCGGACAGCCTCCTATGTATGAACGAATCAACGAGTCAGAAATATGATTTATCTAAGTGAAGTTTTGATTCAAAACCCACAACTGAATTCTTTCCAGGAATTAATGGATGTGATCCGCGAAGTGGTGAAGCAAACCAATGATTTACATTTGAAGATTGATATTAAGCCGAATTATCAGGATACACCGGCAAATTGGGAAGATAAAATTGAAGGTGCTTTTTCCGGTGTGCACTCTGTTATCGATCCAGTAAAAATTATGACAGAAGATGATTATTAAGATGTCCTTTTATTTGCTAAGGCTTTACACAACGAGATATAAATAGATGACAAATAGGTATATTTCAAACAACGAAGGGCTGGCTGATGCTGATAGCGGTGAAGACGCTGTGACGTCAACCCGCTTGCTTGAGCAAAAAATTCTGGCCTATCAAGAACAATTAATCGCGTTGCCGACGAATGTCAGTCCTGCAGAAAAGGGTGATATACAAATTCAAATGGCGGCGGCGATGGTTGATCTGCAGCGCGGTGAAGAAGCGTTTGATGTTGTACGTGGTGCGTTTGACGATTTAGCGGCAGCGGAAGAATGGGAAAAAGCGGTGCATGCTTGTAAAATTATGTTTCTTGCTGATCAGGAATTATCACTTGCTGCGCTGGGTCAGGGTGTCTGGTTGAGCGTGACATTCCCGATAGATCCGCAACTGACGGTTGCGATGCTTGAACATATCGTCGATGAAACGCCGCAAGAGTCAGATGGGGGTGCGGTTGCCGCCGCGGTTGCACATTATATCGCAGACAGTCGTGCAGAAGGTAAGCCGCATGAAGAACTCACGTTTTTTACTAATAATTTATTAGCAAGCGTTGCACGCCGCCACAGCAATGTGAGCAGTCAGGAAAAA
Organism: uncultured Gammaproteobacteria bacterium; assembly: GCA_964654485.1. GTDB lineage: Bacteria > Pseudomonadota > Gammaproteobacteria > SG8-11 > SG8-11 > JAADIM01. The sequence goes on from CAZZJI010000057.1 coordinate 15,844, forward strand.
TTCAGTTATTGGATCAATAAACTGGAACTCAACGACCCAGAAAAATTTCTTCCTCGATTGCGTAATGTCATTGATGTCATGGTGCAGGAAGAATGGTGGGTGAACCGGGATGAGATTTGGACGGAATTACCACAAGATTAACAAATATTCAATCGCGGGCAGGTTATGCTTTGGAACGAAAACGACAATAACGCGAATAAATGCACTGGCACTGCGAGTGTGATGGATCTGGTGTTCGCTATCAGTTGTAAAAGTTTGCCTGTGGACCATGCGTTTTCATTGTCTCAATCCCTGCAGGCATTATTTCCCTGGTTTATTGAAGAAAAACACGCTGGAATGCACATGGTGCATATTATGCAGTCGGGCCATGGGTGGATCCGTCCTACGGGTGATGCTGCTGTGTTATTACCTTCGCGGCGAACCAAATTTATTTTACGGCTTCCCATGCACCGTATAGATGAGGCCAAGTCGCTAACCGGCAAGACGCTTGATGTGGATGGTCATGCGCTTACAATCAATCAGGCATCGACTCGCCCATTGAGTGATATTACAACGTTGATAGCGCGTTATATAGTTACTGATGGCAAACAGGAAGAAGCATTTTCACAGGATGTTATTAATGCAATGGCGTCTATGGGGATTAAACCCAATAAAATGCTTTGTGGTCTTGAGAAAATAATTATGCTACAGCAGCGACCCGTTGCAACTCGCAGTGTGATGGTCGCAGATATGAGCGAAGAAGAATCTATGTTGTTGCAACAAAACGGTTTGGGTCTATATCGGCAATATGGTTGTGGTTTGTTTATACCACAGAAAGATATCAATCAAATTTAGTGTTTATACTGTTTATTAGGCCTGTATTAATAACGTTTAGCTATTTCGTAAGTTAAGAGAGAGGAGAACGATATGTCATTTGAAGCAAACGGTAAAACAATCGAAACTACTGCTAGCGGATTTTTAGTCAATATTGATGATTGGGATGAGTCCGTCGCCGCAGCGATAGCAGAAAATGAAAGCTTGACGTTGACAGATGAGCATTGGGTGTTGATCAATTATTTGCGCGATGAGTTTATCAATAATGCGGGCAATCAACCCAATACGCGAAAAATGGTGAAGGCAATGGCGGAAAAATTACCGGATGCAAAAATAGATTCTAAATATCTCTATGTGTTGTTTCCGGGCGACCCCTCTAAACAAGGGGGCCGTATTGCTGGCTTGCCCGAGAGTCGAAGAAAAGGTGGGTATTAGTAAAGCCAGCTGGAAGGTAAAAGGATAAAGATAAAAGGTATAAAACTATATTATGTTTACGACATTGCTATCTGCAAAAGAGTTATTCGCGCATTTCGATAGCGCGGATTGGGTTGTGTTTGATTGTCGTTTTACGCTCGCGGAAATCGAAGCAGGGCGGGTGGCTTATCAGCAATCGCATCTTCCGGGCGCGATTTATGTTCATCTGGATGACGATATGTCATCACCGATAACGGCATCAAGTGGTCGCCATCCATTGCCGGATGTAACGACATTTTCTGAAAAACTTTCAGCCTGGGGTGTAGACGCGAGCAAGCAGGTGGTTGTTTATGATGATGCCTTTGGTGCTGTTGCTGGGCGAATGTGGTGGTTATTACGCTGGTTGGGTCATACGCGGGTGGCGCTGCTTGATGGTGGTTTGCCGACGTGGCAAAGAGAGGCATACCCTATGCAGAGCGAGCCACCCTTACTAACACCCGCCATATTTTCTCCTAATGTGAACAATGAATTACTGGTTGATGTCGAATTCGTTGAATCCAAAATGTCAGATGACAATTTTGTTATCGTTGATGCGCGTGCAGAAGCGCGTTTTCTTGGTGACGTTGAGCCTTTGGATAACATCGCCGGGCATATCCCCGGCGCAGTTAATATACCCTTTGATGATAACCTCGCGATAAGCAGTATGTTTGAAACACAAGAAGCGTTAACCTGTTTGTATAAGGATGTTATCAAACAAGTTGACTATGAAAATGTGATTCACATGTGTGGTTCTGGCGTTACTGCGTGTCACAATATTTTGGCAATGGAACACGCTGGTATGCGCGGCTCCAGATTATATGCTGGATCATGGAGTGAATGGATAACAGATCCAAAGAGACCTGTAGTCGCGGTAAGTGAAAATTAGTTATTGACTAATTTTAAGCTAACAGAGTTTATGCAATAACGTCGTCCCGTTGGCGATGGGCCATCATCAAATACATGGCTCAGATGAGCGCCACACTTGCTGCACAAGATTTCTGTGCGCACCATTGCGAGACTGGTATCTTTTAATTCAACTTCGATTTTGTATATAAATGTGTTTGGAATAGAAAAATCGTTTAAAAATTAAAAAAAGAGGTATTCACAATAGAGTATTATTTTCCTCACAGCAATTTGTCAGTATATAATTTGTTGATTTCTATTCAATTTTTGTTTTTTATCTTCATATGTAGGTATAGAGCAGGTAGCGAAACTATTTATTTGGTGATTTAAGTTATCGGGTAATTAGGTGGATAAAAGTTGAAAAATATTTTTCTTTGGTTACTATTGGAGTAACCTGATTTACTGTTATATATATAAGAATCTTTAGAATATTTTTAGAATAAAGTTTTTAGATTATACTTTTAGGGAGAATAATTATGAGTAATGTTTACTACGATACCATTGATAAAATGGAAAAAGATAATGTAAACCATGAATACGTTACCGGTTGGGCTACGGGTTTTTTACACAGTCCGAAAATTGAAGAGCAATGTATTACTAAAGCTTATGATGCCGGCTATCAAGATGGCCTTGATCAAAAGACAGATGGTTTTACTAGCTGGGCTGGAAAATAACTGTGTAGGGGAAGCAGAAGTCCCGCTATCGTTTTTGGTTGTGAAAACTGTTATCGCAAGTTAACTCATTAAAAGGTAATTTCAGGCAATGCTAGCGGATCAAGAGGATCAATAGGATCAGGAATCAATGCTACGCAACGAACAACGATGTTTATAACGTTGGCTCCACCTACTTTGCCCTTGCTGTTAGTGGCTGTGCAAATTTGGTTTGGGAAGCGAGGTTGAGTTAATACCGAAACTTCGTAAGAGGTCCCATCACGCTGCGCTGTGCCGAACGTGAATGTGCTCTCACCTGCATTAACTGATATTTCATTGTTCCTCTCCCCGTTATTATTGTTGTTTTGTAAAACCAATCCGTTTCCTTCTAATTCAAGCACTGTTCCACCGACAGTGAAGGTATTGGTGACGCAGTTGATATCAACGTCAGTGACATTCGCATTGCCGATGGTGTTGCTTTCGTTAGCAAGTGTGCATGTCTGGCTCAAATTTGTCGGTTGGCTAATGATAGAAACAACGTAGTCCGTGCCGCTGGTCAAAAGCGTTGGAAACGAGTACGTGCCGTTAGCGGCAATGGTTATGTCGTTGGCACCATTAAGCTGTAATACGAGTTCTCCACCTGCTAGTCCAGATAGTGTGCCGCCGACAGTAAAACTGCTAGTCGTACAATTTATAACTATTCCAGTGATATCTGCACCGTTTAATTTGCCGCTGCCATTGGCAATGACACAATTTTGTGCCGGGTTCGTTGGTTGAGTGATAACGCTGGCTAAATAGTCACTACCATCGCTGAGCGCGGTGGCAAATGAAAAAGGGCCATTTTGTTCAATTATAGTTAAATCGTCCCCACCGTTGTTTTGAAGTACCAAGGTGCCTTGTAGTCCAAGCACTGTTCCACCGACAGTGAAGGTATTGGTAACACAGTTGATATCAACGTCAGCGACATTTGCATTGCCGATGGTGTTGCTTTCGTTAGCAAGTGTGCATGTCTGGCTCAAATTTGTCGGTTGGCTAATGATAGAAACAACGTAGTCCGTGCCGCTGGTCAAAAGCGTTGGAAACGAGTACGTGCCGTTAGCGGCAATGGTTATGTCGTTGGCACCATTAAGCTGTAATACGAGTTCTCCACCTGCTAGTCCAGATAGTGTGCCGCCGACAGTAAAACTGCTAGTCGTACAATTTATAACTATTCCAGTGATATCTGCACCGTTTAATTTGCCGCTGCCATTGGCAATGACACAATTTTGTGCCGGGTTCGTTGGTTGAGTGATAACGCTGGCTAAATAGTCACTACCATCGCTGAGCGCGGTGGCAAATAAAAAAGGGCCATTTTGTTCAATTATAGTTAAATCATCCCCACCGTTGTTTTGAAGAACCAAGGTGCCCTGTAACCCAAGCACTGTTCCACCAATTTGAAACTCAGTGGGTACGCACTCAATTACGCCTGAGTTATTGCTGCAAATAAGTTTGGGTGTGTCGTTAAGATCATTCGGATCGGTACCTAGCTCCAGTTCAATAATATTAAAAACGTTGTCTTCATCATCATCGGGATAGTCGTACACGTTCTGCAAAAAACCGATGTTAGTATTAACGCCCGGACTCAATACGACGTTCGTTTTGGTGGCTACCGTTAACTTGATGTTATTGAAGTTGCCGTCAGAGTATTCGAATTCTATGGTTACGGTATATGTGCCAGGCTGTAATCCGGTTCCAACGAATTCCGCTCGATTGTCAACGATTGCCATTGATTTACGTTGTGGTGTATCTTGTCCGTTGTCAAATGTAATGTACGCTGAAATCTTGTCGGTACTGAGTACCGCAGTTTTAATGGCATTGGGCATAGCGAAGTTGCCATCGCTGGCGTCTTCGCCTACGTTTATAGCATTTGTTGAATTATTACTGGAACAACCGCTTATGGTTAAGACTACTATTATTAGTATTAGTGAAACGAATGTTAGGTAAGGTTGTTTTCTCGATAAGTGTAAAACGCGAACATTCATTGGTCAAAGTCCTTTTTGCTGTCAGCAGACCAATATAAATCTCCTTCTCTCAAAAGTCCACGGTTATCGATTAACTGATTGTTTTGACTGAAGTAGAATTCATCCCAGAAGCGTATTTAACCGTAGCCTGTGTTATTTATATATTGAAATTTGTAGAAAGTTTCATCAGAGGTTTGGCTTTTTCACATAGCCCTCACGTTTTTTCTTTTTTTTCAGCCATCTTATACCAGCGCCGGGCTTCCACTTCGTTTTTCTCTATACCCTGACCATTTTCATATATCATGCCCAATGTCATCATGGAGCCAGGTAAGCCTTGTTCCGCCGCTAGCTTGAACCATTCAATCGCTTTGGCTTCGTCTTTTTCTACGCATTCGCCATACAAATACATTATTGCCAGACTATGACGCGCATAGGCGTGTTTTTTATTCGCTGATTTTTGCATGGCTTCAAACGCATATTTTTCATTCTTTACAAAACCGAGTCCTGTTTGATACATGATGCCCATGCGATAAAGAGCCTCGGCATTACCTACATCAGCAAGTGGAGACAGTAACCGCATTGCACGTGTAAAGTCTTTTGATTCGAATGCAGCAATACCACTCATAAGGTCGCTGTCATAACTTGTTATGTCATCAGACATTAATTTCTCCATAAAGATTAAAATCGGTTTAGTGATTCGCTTAGTGGTTAGTTTAGCATTACTACCGGGTTCCCAGGCAACGCTAAAATAAATAGGGAATTGTCTAATATTATTATTTATGTTATTGGTATGATTTATTACAGAGAGTTATTAAAATGGCCGTACGCATTAAATCCAAGTGGCATCGTTCTAAACGCAGTGAGCGCAATATCAAGGGGTCTAGTCGCGAAAAAACTCTGAAAGATTTATCGAGTGTTATTGCGTTTAATATGTGGAAATTAGTGCAGAATGTTTTTAAACATATGGAAGGAGAAGGTTTCCGATTTGTTAAAGATGAACAAGTCATTGACGTGCTGACCGAATTACTGGCCTATGGTGTGCACAGCGTTGACCGGCTTATTTATGAGAAAGTAGATGAGAAACAACGTGGTCCGTTTGTGATTGCGTTAGCCAAAGATTTGGCAAAAACGATGGAAGGAAATCAAATCGATTTATTGGGTCCGGGTGACTATTTTGATATTTTTATCAATAAGCTTAATCAACGTTTTGAAACTTATTCGGAATGCACCTTTGAAGACCAGCAGCCAGGGTATGAATTTAATCGCTATCTAGCTCGGAATATTTCCGACATTATGTCCGCCACAGATGATAAGTGGGTAGTTGAACAAGTTATGGATATCGAAATACCCGAGATGTTTCCGAAACTAAAAAGGCTAGTGGAAGATGTATTAGGTGCTAAAGGGTAGCTGCTTGACGCGTATTTAGGCGACTGGCACTGGTAGCTAGCTGCTTGACAAGAAATAATAACGAGTATTTAGTGCGATTGTTTATTACGGTTATTATTACGTTTTATTTTTGCTGGCTGTTTATTATTGTTCGCCAAATGAAGCGCAGTGATGGCGCCAAAAATACCGCCGACCATAAACGCGATAACAACCGTTTCCATAATTATTCCAGTCATAACATTGCCCTCATAAATGTTGTTTGAGCGGAATAGCCATACGACTTAACAGCTATGATTGCCTTATTTTTTTATCGGCCAGACATTGCCGCATGTTTAACGTTCGCCTTTTAATCAATATTTTATTTTTAATTCTCTGCATAAATCGGACCGATTTATAAAAAAATTAATTGTATTGAAAATCAATGTATTACCTTAATGTCGGTTTGATGTTAGAATAATTTATAAGATAGGATAGAGCAGGTTTTCATTATTTTTTGACTTTCGTCAATAACTTGATCTTGGTAAATTATTATGTTGATTCAAGAAAAAATAAACGTGATTACAGAGGGTCGCGGTACGTACGAAGTGACAAATGATGTGCAAGGCATTGTAAAAAGTGCAAATATCGATACAGGTTTGTGTCACGTTTTTGTGCATCATACGAGTGCATCACTCATGTTGTGCGAGAATGCAGATCCCAGTGTTCGTAATGATTTAGAACAATTTATGTCACGACTGGCGCCTGACAGTGATACTGCGTATTCTCACAATAACGAAGGCGCTGATGATATGCCCGCACACATACGAACTGTGCTTACACAAACAGGATTAACTATTCCGGTTAAAAATGGTCGATGTATGTTAGGTACATGGCAGGGTGTGTATCTATGGGAGCACAAGGCAAGGGGTAACCAGCGCAGTTTGACTATTACGGTGTATAACTGAGGTTATTAGAAGTTATTAGAAGTTATTAGACTAAATATTGCTCTATTTACAATATCTAACTTTTTTATTTAACTATTTATATTCAACAAAGCAAACATTGTATTCAATAAAGTATTTTTTATTCTAATCATTGCATTGTTTGATCTATTGTTGTCGTTTGATCCGGATTTTTTAACTACCAGATGAAACGTTACGTTGTCTTCAATTAGTGTACCGCCTGTATTTCCT
>CAZZJI010000058.1:0-22671 GCA_964654485.1 uncultured Gammaproteobacteria bacterium
GCGGGAAAATTGGTGCCGGTTGGACGAGTCGAACGCCCGACCTACTGATTACAAGTCAGTTGCTCTACCAGCTGAGCTAAACCGGCACACTAAAACCATATTTGGCTTCGGCGGGGATTATAGCCTATTGTTCTGGCTATGAAAACCGCTGAGAGTCCTTTAATTTTGCGATATTTTTCTGTTTTTGTGCTATTTCAGTGCCGAGGCTTCCTGGTAATTTCTGTAAATTTTGTAACCAATTAGCATGATTCTTCGGATTTTACTATGTCGTCGATATCACCCATTATGTCCTCCCAGGCTTTACCAGAGAGTGGACCACGAACGGTTTCTTTGATGGTTAACCAGAATTCATTTCTGACTTTATAGTGTTTTTCAACAACGGGGCCAAATCCAAGTTTTTGGAGTTGTTGAATTCGTTTTTTCGCAGTTGATCTTTCGCGAAATATACCGAGAGAAATATTGTCTTTCTTTTTTCCTTCGCGAATCAAGTATACATCGTCGATGCCCTTTTCCTTAAAGCTTTTTATTTTTTTCAATGCCGCTTGTTTGCTTCTCGTCGGTATTAGTACCCAGTATCTGAATCGCTCTCTTTTTTCTTCTGAGTATAAATTAACAACTGCGCCGTAGCTTTTTGTTCGGGCAAGTGCATTTTCCGCGTTTAATTTCACGTTATATGGCCCCAATTTAAAGCAACTAACGATTTCATTTTTAGCTAACTTTTCCTTTTCTTTTCTTGCCTCACCTAGTCTTGAACTAATAGATTTATTTTTCGAAGGGGTGACTGGTGTTTGTTTGGCGTTTTGTTTAGTAGCAAACCTGGTAACAGAGGTGGGTGCAGAGATCGACCTACTGTTAGAAACATTTAATTGAGATGATTCATGCAATAGTGTAATTGTTTGATAGCGGCTATTTTTATTTTCACTGTTGGATTTGGTTGTTGGCACCGGATCATCTGATCGGGCTAATTGCCAACTGAAAAATATTATGTTCAAAACCACCATGAAAATGAACGCAAGTTTCATTTTGTCTTTTCCATTATGATGGCCAAACCTTCAAGCACTAGCTGCGGTCTATGTATAAAAGATTTGTCGAGCAATGGAAGTAATATTTCTGCGTCACCCCCGGTTATTATTAATTTTATTTGCATATCATTTTTCTGGCTTGCTGATGATTGTGTTGTCATTAATGTAAAAGCAGATTCTACTAGTGTGGATTTTGTGTGGTCTACTGCGCTATTTATAAAGGCAACTATCGCGGTGAATACACCACTTTTTATGCCGTCCAATGTATTATTGGTCAACGACGCCAATGGCATTTCTTTAGCGTTAGTAACGGTTTCAATTTTGTGTGTGCCTTTCAAAAGAGAATCCCGCATTAATTGTATGCCTGGTAATATCATGCCGCCAAGATGAACACCGGACTCAGTAATTGCATCAACCGTAATCGCTGTACCACAATCTACAATTATAGCTGCTTGTTTTATATTATTTTTAACAGCAACTAATGCCGCCCAACGATCTGAACCCAGTTGTAACGGATTTTTGTATGCATTTTTAACACTATGTGCATGGTTTTCAGGAGAAATGATGTGCACTTGCGCCTCCCAGTGCGTATCAATCCACTGAGTTAACGCATTGCTGAGATCGGTTTTAACATCGCTGGAAACACAGACTTTGTCGGGTTTTGGGACTTCGCGCCATTCTCTGGAACACGTTTCGGCAAATTGATCGATATCGTATGTATATCCACCTGTGGAGGTCATTTGCATATTTTCGTAACATGCCCATTTTAGGCGGGTGTTGCCTAGATCAATTAAAAATCCCGTTGTCATCACCACGCTACACTCTAACCCCGCATGCTGATTTCACCACTAGTGAATTTTTGTATATTTCCATCGGCAGCACGCACCAGTATCGCACCCATGTCATCTATACCTTCGCAAATGCCGCTTATGTTCTTCTTAGGCAAGGACAGGCTCACCTGACTCCCGGAATACGCATCATATTGCCGCCATTCGTCTGCAAGCGCGCTTAACCCACTTTGTTCAAATTGGGCAATCGTTATAAATAACTGCTGTAACAGTGTGCTGGCCAATTGATTGCGTGAAGGCACTTCGCCTAATATTGTTTTAAGGTCAACCCAGGGTTGATCAATTTTATCTGACATAGCGCCGCTTAGGTCTACGTTGAGTCCAATACCCATGACGACCCGGCATGGACCAGTTGACTCCGCAACCATTTCGACTAATGTACCCGCCAGTTTACGCTTTTGCCATATGACATCATTTGGCCATTTTAGTTTTACGTCGCTGATACCCAATTCTGTCAGGACTCTGATAATGGCCACTGACAATGCTAAACCCAAGCCACCAAGTGTTTGTGGATCAGAAGAAAAGTGCCGTAGTATAGACACGTAAATGTTACCGCCAAAAGGAGATACCCATAGGCGTCCACGTCTTCCCCGCCCGGCTGTTTGCATTTCGGCAAAACACACGTTCGACTTATCCACATCGGGTGACATACTGCCCATCAAATAGGCATTCGTCGATTCACGCTGAAGAAATACATCGAGCTTTGCAATTTTAGTTCTTATTGTTGTATCTATACCTTTCAATATTTTTGTTGAATCCAGTAATTCGACAGCATGGGCAAAGCGATATCCTTTGCCGCGTACTGAATGCAGATCGAGGCCATAGGCTGACAATTTTTTGATGGCCATCCAGACACTGGTTCGGCTAATACCGAGTGTTTTACCCAACTCTTCCCCCGAATGAAATGCACCATCTGCTAAAATAGATATAATTCTGATTTGATTATTCATGATTCCGTTCTAATTGATGTATTGATAAAAAGTGTCCTGATAAAAGCTTTTCTAAAAGGGTAAATATATTTACTTGTATACTGCTTAAATTGTACTGCCTAATTGAATTGCGTTTTAAATTAGCAATTCCCGCTTCAAGTATTGCAATAAATTTTTTCTGATTCTTTCCCTTAGGGCAACATCATAAAAATCAATCGGGTTATAGTTATCGGTTAATACTATTGCCGGTTGATTTTCATTAAATTTGTATTGCTTCCCTATATTTTCAAGCACAACGTCTTGCAATCTCGGGTGAATCTTTGTTGCATCAATGTTATTGATATCGAAATGCAATTTATTGCCTTGATAAGCCACAACCGCAAAGTTTCCCACACCATCATTACCGTCTATTTCTGCATTCGTATCAAATGTGGGATAAACCTCAACGTGTTCAAACACGGCTTTTAGTGTTTTTATAATTGAAGCCGTCATATAACTATTATTTTTGGCACTGCCGATAAGGTTCATTGCGAGTATGCCTTTTTCACTCAAACGTTGCGATATTAGCTCGAAGGCTTCACGACTGACCAGGTGCCCCGGTGTCAAGTCGCCACTAAATACGTCCAGTATAAGATAGTCATATCGTTGCTGCGTATTGCTTAAATAATATCGTGCATCAGAGACAATCGTATCACCAGATATTTTGAAATCGAAATAATTTTTTGCGATATCAAAAACAAGCGGGTCGATATCGACCACATCTGTCGTTACGCCCTGCTTCTCATACCAACGGGGTATTAATCCTGCTCCCAAACCGATCACCAAGCTTCGTTTGCCATCCGGGTTTAGCAGTGCAGGAATAAACTGCAAAAAATAGTGGTAACGGTTGATCGACATCATGTTTGTCATATCCATGCCGCCTTGAATTAAACCATCTATCATTAATTCACGAATATGTTTACCAGAATGGGTGTAATCGACTACATCAAGTTTTCCATAGAAGCTGTCTTTCATATAAACGCGTTCTATTTTGGTACCGTCTGCTGATTGTAGTGACAGCGTCCTTTCAGTAGGCATTATTAACATAGGCAGGATCAAGCTTGCCGCCACCGCCCACTTTTTTTTGAAAATAATGAAATATCCGCAAGAAAGTAATAGCAAGAGTAAACCTGTTGCCCAAAATATTTTGTCGACGCCCAGGTAAGCGATAAGAAAAAAACCTGTCAAAAATGTTCCGATGACACTGCCAAAGGTCGAAAGCGCATAAAAACCACCAACAGTACGCCCAATATTTTTCAGTTCACTCGCGGCTATTTTTATTATAAATGGCGATACGCAACCTAACAAAAACAGGGCGGGACCAAATATGATTAACGTGCTGGTAAACGCACCGCCTCGTAATCCTAGCGGCATTGTCGCTTCGAGTACCATGCCCTTTGTAAAAGGTATTATTAATACCGCGACACCACTTAATAGGATAATTATGAATAGAGGATCTGCATTTTTACTTCGGTCAGCATATATTCCACCCAACGCATAACCTACTGACAGTGCGATGAGCGTGACGGTGATCAATGAGGTCCAGACGTATAAACTCACGCCAAAAAAAGGTCCGACCACTCTGGAACCTAATACCTGGATGACCATCACCAGCGCACCGCTAGTCACGGCCGTGAGCATGAGATAACTTATAAACAACCTGGATGATCGTGCTGTTGAGTCCATAAATATGACGCTAATAAATCGTTTTCTTGATAACTAATTGATTTTACATATTTTTTATCAGCCTGCCGGCCACCCTGAGCAGCTTATTCGCGTTCTCTAGAACCAATATGTCAATATTAAAGACCTAAAGTCTAACACGCTATAGCCGATATTCGCTTATCCACCCTATAAAAAACAGGAATAGTTACCTTATGTCAATTGCAGCAACAGTTAAATATTTTTTATCTCACCTGGAAGTCAGTTATCACGTATTGATACATCCCCGTGTAGGTACACCACTACAAACAGCGTTGTCAGCAAAAATTGAACCCGAACAACTTGCGTATGCTGTGTTACTCAAAGACAAAGATAAGATGCTTATTGCCGTCCTTCCTTCCAGTAATATTCTGGATATACAGAAGTTGAATGAACAATTACAACGCAAATTTATTCCTGCCACGTTATCAGAAGAGAAACGCGTGTTTAATGACTGTACTCTGGGTATGGTGCCACCATTAGGAGAGGCGTATGGTATTGACGCTATCGTTGATAAGTCCCTGGATAGCTTAGCAACTATTTATATTCCCACGGGTAACAACTCGACATTACTTTGTTTAAGCAATGATGATTTTCAACTCACTCAAGTCAATGCAATACACGGCACGACGATATCCAACAGTAATTTTCAGTACAATGAAGAGGCATCTATCCATCCGCACCTTTATGCTAGTTAATAAAAGTAACTACTTTTTTCGTTTACAGCTTATCGTTTGCATCGCTCGTTTGGCAAAGCGCTAAATAGCTATTTAAGTTATTAATTAACGAGCTTTAATTTGGTTTTTGATTTATCGCTATTGCTTGGATCGGGTGGCCGTGTTTCGTCTTCTTCGCTAAATACCATTCCACGACCATTTTCTTTGGAATAAATAGCAAGTACCGCGCCGATTGGCACCACTATATTACGTGATTTACCCGAAAACCTCGCACTAAAAGTGACGGTTTCATTACCCAGATTCAAATCTTTAACCGCCTGAGGACTCAGGTTAAATACTATTTTTTCGTTAACACTGAATTCTGATGGCGCTTCCACACCATCGAGCCTGGCGTCAACCAGTAAGTAAGGTGACAAATCGTTTACCACAATCCATTCATATAGAGCCCTGATTAAATATGGACGACTTGAAGTCATGGGCATTTATAGCTTCCTTCAAAGCGAATTCTTGCACTAAAAAACGTTTATTTTGAAACACATGTTAATAAACATTTGTTTGCTGATATAACTAAATTATCTCAGTTCTTGCTCCGCATCCGACAAACTTGAAATAAATGTCTCTCGTTCAAAAAGTCGCTCAGCATAATCATAAACAGCTTTTGCTTGTGAAGGTAATTGAATATCAAAAGACCCTAATCGCCAGAGAATTGGGGCAATGGCACAATCAATTACGGAAATTTCATCTGACATAAAAAATTCTTTTTGTTCAAAAATGGGGGCAACGGTTGACAACGCATCACGCAATGCTGCGCGTGCTTCTAGTTTTCCAGAACTATCCTGGCTTGATAAGTTGTCTACCAGACCATACCAATCTCGTTGTATGCGATAGAGCATTTGACGACTACGCGCACGAGATACCGGATCTACCGGCATTAAGGGTGGGTGAGGAAAACGCTCATCCAGATATTCCATAATGACTTGTGAATCAAAAAGAACGAGCTCACGATCAACAAGTGTCGGCACTGAATTATAGGGGTTGAGGTCAATTAAATCTTCTGGTTTGTTATCACTGTCAACATAATGATACTCGACATTGATACCTTTTTCAGCCAATACAATACGAACTCGATGGCTATAAATATCCGTGTGACCGGAAAATAACGTCATTACTGATTTTCTATTAGCGATCAAGGCCATCGCGACATCCATTATTTGAAGTATTAAAAGTTTGAAATATTAAGAGTTAGTTTGTTTGAATTTAAAACGCTTTTTAGGCTACTTTGCTAAGCTTATTGTTGTTGAGCTACGTGAAAAGTCGCCATTATATAGAAAAAGCGTCATTTCGTCCCGTTCTAATATTTTTTTTCTCAAATATTCAGAGAAACCGATAACCCATTGATTAATAACACATAATTAAAGACCATTTCCGAAAGGTTTGCTGATCACAGTAAACTAGAGACTGGAAAAAGTGTTACTGCAGTGGCAGCGTTATTCATGATTGATATTAGTCACAAATAGGTCAGAAGCAAGTAAAAACAAGCGTAAACACTGCAAACAGGCTTGTTTTACGCTTGAGAATTTTAAACAATCTTAAGATGCTTTCACCACACCATACTTGTTAAGCGACCATTTCACCGCAAACCACGAAGCAGCCAACACAATCGCAGTAACAATAAAGTCAAAAGCCGACGTCATTGGAATGTGATATTGATCTGTTTCGATGGAACCGGAAATCCAGGTAAAACGTTCTAGCCAGGTGCCAACGACAATAAAACAAGCAACCAAAACAATAATCACCGGATTGTGACGATTGGGTGTCCAAATAGCAAATGACAAAAATGGAATAATAAATTTACATGCCAGGAAGGTCCACCAGATAGGCGCCAGATTATTTAGCATCATTTGGTCATAACGGTCCATTTCTTCTGGTAAACGTCCGTACCACATAATCAGATACTGTGTGAAATAGAAATAAGTCCACAAAATGGTAAAAGCTAGCATAAATTGAGCAAGGTAATTAAAGACGAAGGGTTTAATCGGGTTTGTTAACTTACCTGAACGGAGCAGAAAAAACAGGAAAATGGAAAAGAAGGCCAGAAAAAATTGAAAATTGCTAACAAAATGGTAAACACCGTAGCTGGCGCTGTGCCAATTGGGGATCATCGTCATTTCAAAATCCCAGGCGATCATCGTACCATACAACACATAGATACCTGGAATACACAAAGCGACATTACGAAATTTTCGGTGAACAGCCGGTGAGCTATCTATTGCTGTTTGATGCTGGAGCTTAATAAAATACAGGAATAGCCCAAACACAACCAATAAACCAATAATTTGTCGCGCAACCAAAAACGTGTAGTTATGCCAATACGGTAGATGTTGGTCTGCGTCATGTGCGGTCGCCAACCATTGAAATGTCGATTCGCCATTGATCAGTAAAATTAACAACAAAACAAACGCAACAGGAAACAATGCGGCGAGTGAACAGGCAATGTAGCGCACCTGATAGCGCCATTTGCCATTGACAAGATGCAGGATGGCAGAAAAAGTCACGCCTGCAAGTGCTATAAATAGTACCAGTAAGAAGTTTGTTGTTAAAACTGACCAGCTTCCAAAATTTTCCATCGAGTTAACCCTTTAATAACATCGTGTAATAGCACCGTAACTTAAAAATCTTTATATTAATCTTTATATTAAATATGAAAAACCGAATCTATAATCCATGCGGTTTAAAAATCGATTAATTATTTTACTTCCGAATAGACTCTCCACTAGTAGCGCTTGCCACTTTAGCGGCAGGTTGTTTAGCCAACTGATTGCGAACATAATTCACCACATGCCAGCGCTCTTCTACTGATAAATCGTTCGATCCACCACCTTCGCCTGGTTTGCCATAAGCGGGCATAATCGCGCCACCAAAGGTAATCGTGCCAAAAATCCAGCCCTCGGTTAAGTCTTTTTGAATGTATTCAGTGGTTAGGTCAATTGCGCCGATTTTTGGACTGATTGGTGAATCTGCTTTACCTAATGCTCCATGGCATGCAGAACAATAAATCGCAAACAATCGTTTACCCATCTTCATTGAACCCGCAGTTGCTTCTATTGGATTTTGTAAACTTTTGGCTTCATCTCTATTCGCAACGGTTGTTAGCGTAGCAATTGTGGGTACAGAACGCGCTGGAAAGGAAAATATTTTGCCTTTATACGTTTCCTGTGGCTTTATACTGGGCTGATTCATCATATCTGTTGACCAAGGCCACGCAAACGCGGCTGTTGGTAGCAGTATAGATAAAAACAGTGCAGAAACTAACCTTCCAATAAACGTCATCGTATATCCTCTTCACGAATTTCCAACACTTTATGCTGTTTAAACAAGTCCTTTAGTGAGTCGAGCTGATTTTTATCCAATTCGACAATAACGCCAATCTGGTCAAGACTGACTTTTTCACTGTAGAGATTGTGTCGTTTTCTAAACAACCCGGCTAAGAATAAAAATGCGAAAACGGTTGTCCAGACAGCAAAGAAAATGATCATTTCATAAACCAATACAATATTTGATGGCAAGGGTACAACCGCTTTTCCGCCTTGAGGCTGAACCAGAAACGTGGCTTGTGCACTGGCGAGAAACAAGAAGCCGAATATCAACCCGAACAATCCCCCTGCTAAGGTAAATTTTGGAAGATGACAGGGGCGTTCACCCAACACCTCTTCAATTTCCGGGTGCTCAATAGGTGAATTTAATGTCACATCGTCAATAGAGACGCCCTGCACTTTTGAAGCTCGAATGTCATGTAGAGCAGAAAAAGCCTCTTCAAAATTGTTAAACAAACCGAGAATTCGATAATTTTTCATAGTCAGTTAGCTCCCTCCAGATTTGGTTTATTGGTAGCGGTACCCGCATTGCTGGTTTCTGATTCAGCTTCACGTTTACGGTGATAAACCATTTCTTTCACTTCGTACATGGATACACACGGGAAAATTTTCACGAACCCCAGAAACAACATACCAAACCAACCAAAACTACCAAACACAATCGCCCACTGTACGATACTCGGCCACATCACATCCCATTGATGTGGGTAATGCGACATTGACAAGGTGGGGGCGACAATCATCCATCGCTCTAAGTACATCGACAAGTTCAAAATTAATGAAACAACAAACATGGTCGGCATGTGTCGCCTGAATTTTTCTACCGCCAGCGCAAACGGCACCACCATGCCGGTAAAGAGCATCGACCAGAATATCCACGCGTACGGTCCGGTCGCTTTGGCGATCAATAGTTCCTTATCATAGACGTTATGCCCGTACCAGGTAGCACCAAATTCAATCAGGTTCAGGTAAGTCCATACCATAGCAATTGCAAATGTCAGCTTGGCAATTTTTTCCATAATGGCTGTTGTCATATACTCTTCGAATCGGAAGAAATAACGCAACAGAACAAACAAGGTAATAATTGCCGCGCAACCTGAATACAGCGCACCGGCAACAAAATAAGGTGGGAACGAGGTAATGTGCCAGCCAGGCATAATCGACATGGCAAAATCGGAGGATACGATCGAATGCACGGAAACAGCTAACGGTATTAAAAAGCAGGCCATTAACAAGTAGGTCTTACGAAAATGTCTCCATTGACGATCATTACCGGTCCAGCCCAGAGAAAGTGTGGTATAGAGTTTCTTACGCCAACCCGTGGTGTTGTCCCGGCAGATTGCCAAATCCGGTATCATGCCAATAAACAGAAATAAAGCAGATGCGGAAAGATAAGTACTAATCGCAAACGCATCCCATGCCAGCGGTGATCTGAAGTTAGGCCAATGCCCACGATCGCTGACATAAGGTAATACCCAGTAAAGATTCCATACACGACCCAAGTGAATCATTGGGAAAAAACCGGCTGTTAATAGCGAAAACGTCGTCATCGCTTCGGCAAAACGGTATATGGGTTTACGCCAATCAGCGTGAATAATATGGAGAATCGCTGAAAGTAATGTCCCTGAATGGCTCATACCAATCCAAAATACAAAAGAGGCGATATACATATCCCACATATGTGGGTTATTAAGATTAGTGGGTCCCATGCCTACCTGATATTGATATATCTCAGCAACAACAGCACAACTAAACATCGCGACACAGATAAATAAAGTGACCCAATAGGCTTTACGCGGATTCTCCAAACTACGCAAAACATCAGTATTAATCTTTGCCCACTTTATTTGTTCGTTAATATCTTTTTCACTTACTATCATTTTACTGACTCTTCCATTCTAATTTTATGATGTGGGATGATGAGGAACCTTTGATCTGGGGTTCTCATTATACTGATGTATCTCGAACCCGTTCCATATACATAATTGAAGGATCAACATTGAGTTCTTCAAAAATACGATAACCGCGTAATTCTGAATCACTTTTATTCTGTTTTGTTTTTGCTCTTTGTACTTGCTGTTTCTTCCATAACTTGGCGACTTTACTTTCTTTATTCAGGGTATCACCAAAAATGATGGCGGTTGTTGGGCAAGCTTGTGCGCACGCCGTGGTGAACTCACCATCAATTACCTTGCGATCCGCCATTTTTGCCTTGTCTTTGGCAACACGGATACGTTGAACACAAAAAGTGCATTTTTCCATTACACCCTTGTCTCGCACTGTTAAATCAGGATTCAGTTGCAGATTTAACGGTTCTGGCCAGGATGATTCATAATAGGAATAAAAATTGAAGTAACGTACGCGAAATGGACAGTTATTAGAACAATATCGAGAACCAATACAGCGATTATAGACTTGTGCGTTTAAACCATCTGGCGTGTGGTAAGTGGCTGCAACAGGACAAACCGGCTCACAGGGCGCTGCTCCACATTGCTGGCACATCATCGGCAAAAAACTGGCACCACTGTCTGGAAATGTTTTCTCAGGTTCATCAAAGTAACGTTCAATACGCAACCAATGCATTGCCTGGCCTTTATCAAATTCAGCTTTGCCCACCACCGCCAGGTTATTTTCAGCGTAACATGCGGTAGAACACGCATTGCAACCTATACACTTGTCAAGATTAATCGCCATTGCCCAACGATGTTCATAATCATGATGACCACCATCTTCAGCGGTACGACGATAATGAGACCAATTGTTTAATATATTATTCAGTGACATTGCTTATGCTCCTTCTGTGCGCTTGAGCACTTCAGCGGGAATAGTGACGACTAACTTACGACCCATTTGTATGTCGCTCCCACCTAATCTGACAAGCGCATCTTTTTTACCGGCGGCGGTGGCGGTGGCTTTAACACGGGTAGCATACATAGCCAATTCGCCCGTCTTGCTATCTGTTTTGGCCTCAAGGATTTTCAATGGATTAACACCAATACCTTTTGCGTAGCGTCCATACTCTTCGTGACCCTGCCCCAGTGGCACGGCAATGGTGTCTGGGTGAACCCCCTTAATGACATACGCGTGCAGTCTAATGGTTCCGCTTTTAGATGCTATTTCAACTATATCGCCATGCTTAACGCCTATGTTGTTCGCAGTACGTGGATGTATTTCTGCCCAGGAATCCCATACTACTTTTGAAATTTGGTCGGGCGACTCTTGTAGCCACGGCAAATTAGCATGACGGCCATCATACAGCCCTAATCTTGCAGATGGCACCAGTTGGTAGGGATAAGCGGAATCCGCTTTTTCTTCCGGTAAATTTATCTTTACATCATTTGATAAAAAATTTGATGCAAACGTTGGTTTTTGGTCTTTAACCTCGATCAACCCTGTCTGCAATGCTTTATTCCAAAATTGTTTATCGCCCGCTTCAGCGTTTTTAATTTCAGATGAACCGCGTAGCGTTTTAATCGCATCTTGTAAATACGCGTAATAATCTTTAAACGTGTTGTACTGATCGGGTTGTTTTGCTTTTAGCAAATCAAGCAAAATATCGCCCAGGCCTTTTGTGTCACTGTGTAAGTTATTCATCAAAGGCTGTTGCACAGAAATAACATTTCGATCACCTTGATAGGCGGGTACGTGCGTACCCCAATCTTCTGCGTAGGAAGAGAGCGGCAGAACAAGATCGGCTTGCATGGTGGTTTCATCTGGAAATGTCGATACAGCCACCTTAAAGCCAACGTTGTCTAACGCGTCTTGCAAAGCCAATGAATCCGGAGCGGTAAACAGAGGGTTGGCACCGCTAAAAAAGACTACGTCAAACTTTTTAGCTTTTGCTGCAGCAGTGAATTCAATTAAATCACGCGTGTTGCCGGGTTTTGTTTGTAATTGAGGAAAAGGCGAAGTATTGGCCGGTTTAATCGTTTTGCCAATATTGCCGAGGACCATGTTTAACAACATGACTGCGGCAACCGCATCGTAACCATGTTCATGCCCCTCCACCGATGCGCCCGCTAACACCAGGCTTGGAGAACGTTTAATTAATGCATCGCCAATTCGCTTTATATAATCCTCGGATGTCGCCGCAATCGTCGCGACCTTTTCCAGACTATAGGAAGAAATCAAACTTTTTTGCTCGCTCGATAAACTTTCGCCTGCACCAGGTGATTTCGCCAGTACATAGTTGGCCAGACCGAGCGCAATCGCACCTTCGGAACCAGATTTGGCAGGAACCCACAAGTCTGCGTTTCCACCCGTCAACGTCATTTTGCTTTCTACTTGAATTAATGTACCGCGACCGTCGCCTGTTTCTGGTGATCTAAAGTCTGCCCACTTACCCGCAAAATGAACGGGGGATATCCAGGTGCCCAGAAAATCAGCGCCGAAGGATAAAATCAGAGACGCCTTGTCGATATGTAATTCCGGCAAAGAATCGCCGAGCATGTCTTTATTGACTGCCTGCCAAATGGCGGCATTAACAACTTCATGCGTAAAGTGGCTTTTGTTTGCATCAACAGTGGCGCCAACAGCATCCAGATAATTGGAAATAAGAGTCGATTGATGGCCACTGACGGTACCAGAAAACCAGGCAATTTTATTGCCCGCTTTATTTAAATTCTGCGTTAGCGCACTGTAGGCTTGCTCCCATGTTACCGCTTTTAAACTGCCACCCTCGCGCATCATTGGTTGGGTAATTCTGTCCGGATTGTAATGCGCTTGTACAGTGGATTGTCCCATTTGGCATACTTTGCCTTTGTTAATAGGTGAACCAGGGTTACCTTCAACTTTTAGAAAACGTCCTTCACGTATTCGCCCCTGAATACCGCAACCTGCATCACATTGCATGCAAGTGGATGCATACCAGACACCAACACCTGGAATAACATACTCTTCCGGCATGAAATAGGAGACCACGTCTTCCTTACCTTCTTCCAATGTAACGGTTGATGGTAAATCACAACCAGCAAGTGTGCCACTGACACCACCGACGCCCATCATTTTAAGAAAGTCTCTACGTTTTACTGGTCCACTCATAATTTGAATCTCATCTTTATTTACGTTCTTTATAACGACCGGACGACGACGCCCGGAGATTTTTAATATGTTTCAATTTTCCTTTACCTTCCAGCCTATTCACAGCCTATTCAGCCTATTACCTTCTTAGAAAGCGCTAGCTAGAAAGTTGGCGGCGAACTAATTACTTATGACACTTCCAGCAGTCACCAGGACCACCATTGGCTTCATGGCAGCTTACACACCAACCCATATTCAAAGGTTTAACCTTGTTCGCCACTGTCATATTTTCAAGTTGGCCATGACAGAATGCACAGACTTCCTTGACGTCTTCAACCGGGTAATCCTGATCAAACACAAACCGTTTAATGTGACGTTCGTGCGTGAAATGAACAAAATCGGGTAGATCGTGTACTTTCTTCCATTTTGGTGATTCACCCTTAGTCCAGTACTCAGTTAATTGTTGAATACGGGGTTTATCTGTTGCGATTATTTTGTGACACCCCATGCACTTACTGGTCGGTGGAATACCCGCTACTTTGCTGCGACGCGCATAGGTATGACAATACATGCAATTAATTTTATTTACTTCTACGTGAATGTCGTGCGGAAAATCGATCGGCTGGGGCACATCAACACCGTTGTGACTACCGCCTGGTGGCTTAGCATCCACGGGAACGGCAAAAGCAAGATTATGGCTCGATCCAACAATAAAAAATACTGTCACAAATATAGAAGCTAATAGGTACTTCAGTGCCTTCATATTAATTTATCCCGATTCTTTACTTAAAATAAATACTGTAACCATGTTATGAATGCTGGCATTAACAAAAAATGCAAACAATAAAAATACGTCCACTTGTTACAGTGCTTTTATAAATTTTCCTATCAATTTTTCAACTTCACTTGTCAGACTAAACTATCTTGTCAAACTAAACTAATTGTCGAACTAAACTATCTAACAATTAAATAAAGTTCTAACAACAAAGTTGTCTAATAGTGGCTATAGTAGCCAATTTCAAAGTTAGGATTTGGATGCGGCGCCAATACAATAAATAATCAATGACGAAGCATAGTTACTGCGAGGAACGGTACCGGAGATCTCAATAACATCTCAGCACGAGTACCTATGAAAATAAGGCCACCTAACATACTCCTGGTCAAGCTCCTTACAAACCAACACTCCCCTTAACTTTGCTAACTAATCCTCAATAAAAATATTTTTTTATTTTTTTGTTATTACTTTGTTGTATTAATAAACGCTTGAATATCAGTATATTCAGATATTACTTTCTTCTCACAAAAACAGTCTATTATCAGCGCGTTTGAGATCCTAGAACAATCGAACGCAAGGTGTCAATACTCTTTTAGTTAACGAAAACAACTTCCAATATCAAAAAGAGTAACACACTGTGTGAGGGTGATGAAAATATAAACTAACTGCGAATAAATAAGCCCTAAAGATTAACCCATACGTTTGAAGATGAATTTAGCAATGTGGCTAATAAAATCTACTCAGGGTAGTTATCTACTGGTTTAATATCAATTTGTTTTAGCTTCTCAATTTTTTCTTTTAAATCAGCCCTGGTCACTGCGGGTGAATTCAAACGCCCCATTTTATGTAAAATAGATTGCGCCCATCGCTGATTTTCCTCTTGCAGAGCTACGTTAGCATATTTAGAGAATTGTTTTGTTTGCGTGTCTATTGCCTCTACCAATTGCCTGGATGCATTATCCAGTTTTGTCTCCTTACCTAATAGAGCAAAATATCGCACCAAAACTCTTAATTGCGGTATTTCCGCCGACCCCGACCCCTTCGATATCAGTTCGCTCAGTTGCTTGCCCGCACTGAGTAAGTCTTGTTGCGCTAAACCGATCAATTGCCATTTTTTTTCATCATTGGTCAGTGGCTTTACACTCGCCAATGTCTGCCATTCTTTCTTGGCGTACAATAAATAAGCAATTGCAAGGTGGCGTTGTTTTTCATCTTTTATATTTGGAATTATTTTTTCGGCTTTTCTGATACGTCCCATATCCGTCAAGGCGACAATCTGTCGCTTGTGGATATTATCCAGCCATTCTTGGTGCTGATCATATAGCACTATTGCGGCATCCAGATCACCTGTCCGCCATAGAATTTCATAATCAAGTCCTCTGCCCCAAAGTTCGTTGATTTTTGTAATTTGTTTGGCGACCATTTTAGCAATTTTAGGGGTATCCCAAGATAAAAAGTGCTGTCCTAATTTATAAAGCTGTTGCGGCGCTTGTTGTTCTTTCAAATAAGGTAGCACATCGAATGTAAAGTGACTTCTGAGAAAGGCGTAGGGATCTTCATCGCCAGTTGGCTTTTTAATTATCTTTGACAAGCGTACCTCGGAAAGAATATTCGTATCTGTATTAAACGGACTGTTAGCAACGGCATCCCGTATTTCGTCGCGTGATAATGCGAAGTACCATAATAACTGCTGCGCTTTAAAGATATCATGCTTGGCAAACAGCTTGCTGATGTTTTCTCTTTGGAATCGTTCTGACACTCGATCAAAATCAAAAATCAGCTTTTTTTGCGAACCAAACAATAAGAAATCACCAGATTCCAGATTAGCGAAACTAATGACTTGTGGAAACACCGCCAAATAGGAATTAAACAACGCACGCAACGTGGTGACATCCATGTTAAAAAGATTTATCCACTGCCCGTAAATACCATCCGGGTTCAGTCGTGATTTAACGACTTGAAAAAACTCCCTGGTAAATACATTAGCCGCACCGGCACGCCATGGATGAGAAGGTTGCGCAACGATAATATCGTAAGTCGCTTCCTCGACAAGCAAAGCATTGCGCGCATCATTAATACTTAATTGCACACGGGGGTCTTGCAGCGCCTTAATTTCACCACCAACAATGGCGCGCCCAGCCTCAATTACCGCAGGTTCTAACTCAACCACACGTATTGATTGTAAATCAGTGTACGTCAATGCCTTAGTCGTAATACCACCGCCAAAACCAACCACAAATGCCTTTTTAGGATCTTCATGAAGAAAATAAGGCATCAAGCCTAACAACGATTCGACCACTAAAGAATTGTGTTCATCTTCCACATCGATGAAAGATTCATTTAATCCATTATTCTGTAATCTTACTTGCTTACCATTAACGGTAATCATACTGATTACGCCGGCTTTGCCTTCTTTGAGGAATAAAAATTCGTGCTTGTCACTCGCGATTAAATCGCCATCATAACCAACTGACGAAATAAGCTTTTTATAATCCAGATGGGGCAGTGCCCAGTTACCGGTAAACGCGATAACCGTAAAAACAACAATGCTCACACGCAATTTAGTCGAGGCGATGGATGGAACAAACAAAAACGGCAACACAAGTATGAGTATAGCCATTGCGGTTAATAACCAATCGGTGCCGTACTCGGGAATAATCCAGAACCCGGCAAGTATTGCGCCAAATATGCTGGCCAATGTATTCACCGCATAGGCTTTGCCAATGCGCGATCGAATACCGCTCAAGTTACCGCAATACAACCTCAGGTTAATCGGAAACAGTGCGCCAAATAAAAACGTCGGAACGAATAACAATAAAAATATAAAACCATATTTTACGCCGTGTACAACAATATCTGGTGCAGGAAAATGATTAATCGCCTGATAGATATTCGGTACAAAGCTTAATCCGGCACGCGTTACTAATAAACTGGCTCCCAGTAAAATCAACCCCGCCGCCATCCAGCTTTGAGGCGAACTCATGGTTTCAATGCGAGATTTTATCGCCCACGACCCGGCGGCGATGCCGGTTAAAAAGATAGTGAGTATCGCAGCGAAACCATAAATTGTGGTTCCGGCAAAAATAACTAAATATTTAGTCCAACCGACTTCGGTGGCGATCGCGACAAATCCGGTAAAAAATAAAACGATGATGGCTTGTAAACGTAACGGGGCTTGCTCCGTAGTGGATACATTTGTCTCAGTCACACTATCATTGCTTTTTTTAATCGTTAATTGTGGCGCAGTTGATGTTGTTTCGATTGCCGGAAGTTGCAAATTACGGTTTATATACAATGCCATCAACACAATGCCGACATTGATGAAAAACGCAATAAAAATTGAACCGTCCAATCCCCAGTTAGGAATAAATACAAACCCGGACAAAAACGCTCCAGCGACGGCACCCGCCGTGTTCAAACTGTACAACTGGCTCATGCGCAGGCCCATATCTGCCTGGCGACGAATCATAATGGATGCCATCACAGGAAACGTTGCGCCCATACAAAGCGTCGGTAAAATAAGCAGCGCCATCGAAATAACAAACTTCATGGGTAACGTGGCACCCAGTTCAGGCATTAATGCCATGACCAAATCCAGGTTTAACAACACAGGCAATAAAACCAATCCCGACAGAGCAATAATGATTTCGAGAAAAATATATGGACGAAAGTTATTAATACGATTACGCGTAATACGTTCAGCAAGATAACTGCCCAGCGCGAGGCCCATAAAAAAGGCCGCCAGTACTGTACTGATAGCCGCGCTGGTTGAACCCATACTTAAACCCAACAGGCGCACCCACGTGACTTGATAAGTTAAACTTGCAATACCTGATAGCAATAAAAAAGCGGCTGACAGATAAAACAAGTTCACATCTTTTATTTGGTTGCTTCCATTGCTAGTCACACACTACCCCACCCGGTTTGCGTTAACCTATTTATCCCTACATTGTTATTTCTACAACTGTTATTACTACAGTTAGTTATTTCTTATGGTTCAGCGATAATTGCGCACTAAACAGGTGCGTTTTTTGCCTTAAGACACCCCAGTTTTACTACCGGAAAATTCGATAACTTCGACAATATCATTAAGGTTACAACATTTTTTCAAAAACAGTTATAAGCTTATAACATTTTTAACAATCTTCCTGTAAATTTGGCACATTAACTCACCACATTGATAACGCTAAAAACTATAATCCAGTGCCATAATTCCATAATGTGTAAATTCGTTGACAAAATACCTTCCTCGTTGATGTGTTAGGGGGCTATCACATTCTATTATGAGACTATTAAGTAAGGCTTTGACTAGCGGTATTAAGCCTGCTAGTATTATCCGTACTCGTTTCACGGAATATAATAAAAAAAATCTGCTTTGGCATTTCGGGAACGCTGAATTCACTTAGGTGATTTGGTGAAGAGTAGGGAAAAGGTAAAGAGTAACTTTGGAAAAATTTTAGGGGGAGTACAGAGGTAGTCGCGTTTGTAAATGCGCTGTGAAAATCGCTATTAAAAATTTGATAGCGAAATAAAAAAGGGTTACGAAAGTAGCCTTTTTTTGTGTGTAGGTTTTTTTAGAGAATTCACCAGTGTACAACCTTACGCCTTGTCTAGCGTATTGAAATATAACAAACTCACCAAACCGTCTGAGGCAGCAACAATCATTTCTGTGTTTGTTTTATGGACAACTGATCCAATCTCGTAATGATGCAATTGTGTCCAAGCATTAAGCCCACTGACAATCCAGTCTTTATTATCAAATTGAGCATAACAGCCGTATTTTCCAAATGCTCGGCAAATACGCTCCAGTTCATCAACAGATTTATTCCAATCCAGCGTTCGTCGTGCTTTATCGGGTCGCGGCCAACTGCTCGCGGTATTTCCCTGTGGTTTTGCGTTATCCCAATATCGATCAAAATCATGAATGACCTCTAACAGTAGATCTTTTGCGGTCAGTTGTACTTTAGCAGATAAGGATTCCAGCGTTTCATGATCTGATAGCGAAAAAGACCGTTGCTGCAAAATGTCGCCAGCATCAAATTCCTGGGTCAATTTATGTATCGTCACACCGCTTTGATCAAGGCTGTTGAGAATAACCCAGGGCAAGGGCATCACGCCTCGCCCTATCGGTAACAAGGTGGGATGAATATTGATCCCTTTTATCTTTTTATTCGTCAATTTATTCGTCGATATCAAATCCGGAATTTTGGAGTAATACGCAGCGGTAATTAATAATTCACAACCTTCTTCTTGAAGCTGCAAAACAGTATTTTCATCCACCCGTTTTTCTGAAACAGGCAACTGGTATTGACGACACAAATCATAGATATACTGGTTATAATCAGTGCAATTATCACACGACACAGTAAAGACCCGGTAAACATCCAGTCCTGCTTCCAGCAGCGACCCTAGCGCCGCGCTGAAAAAATCATAACCACAATAAGCAATTTTCATCGAGATAGTTTACTCTTTGAATCATGGCCACACCAGAAATGCATGAACCCTGTCCCTGTGATAGCGGACTACGTTACGAACAATGCTGCGGCGTCGTCAATCGCACTGCGGGCAACGCTGATATTGTTGCACGCCTGACAAACAATGGCAGCATTGAAACAAATGGACAATTAACCGCACAGATGGATACGGCGTTGAATACATTCGAGACAACGCCAGACCTGTTTCCCGCACGCATCGATTTTTTTGAGCGCAAGACCTGGTTCGTAAAAATGTCACCTCAATGGTATAGCGAAAGCGTGTTTCTTGACCCCGGTAGAATACGCGGTTCTTGCGTCATCGAAGTAGAACTGGAGCGATTACAACAAATGACCCAAGGCATAGCCTGGCAACCGTCAGCTTATATTTTCCATTCTGCGTTTTGTGGCTCAACCTTGATGGCACAAGCTTTGGACGCAATATTCAGTTGTTTACCGTTACGCGAACCTGAAGTTTTGGGAAATTTACAAACCTTTATCAGCCCTCAAACAAAGAACACCGAACAACAGAAAAATGACTGGCTGGACCGGATTTTACGACTGCTTTCACGAAGATACATTTCGAACCAGAAAACAGTGATCAAGACCAATGATTTCGCCAATCCTATGATGATTAAACTACTCGATTGCCCGCGAGATATTCCCATTTTATTTATGTATACCCCGCTCCCCGAGTTTGTTGCTGCCTGCCTGAAAGTCGATAGTCGACGCAAATGGATTCGCTCTAGATATAAGACTGTAAGTGCAAACACACCACGACTATTAACACTGCCTCACAAATTAGCTATTGACGACGAAAGTTATGCTCAGATGGCCGCAATTTATTGGAGCTATAATATCGCGCTGTATCTCGAAGCTTGGCAGCGTTTTCCTGATAAATTACACAGTCTCGACATTAACACTCTACTTGCACAACCACGCGAATCTATAGAAGCTTGTGGACACAAATTTGGTCTGAAATCACTAGACGGCGTTGATACTAAAAAACAAATCAATGGCTTGTTCGGTATCTATTCTAAAAATAGTAAGCTAAGTTACAGCCCACAACAACGCACGGAGGATATTGGTCGCTTGCTTACAAAATATAAAACAGAAATGGACACGGCAGACCAGCTAGCGCGTCAACTTTTGACTGTCAATTATCCTGACGACTTATTAGCTGGTCCAATGTTCTAACTACATTGTTCTGCCTAGTACATCGTCAATATAGCCTTAACGATGTACTAGTTTTTGCTCACCGCTCGCTAACTTTATTATCCCAACAAAATAGCTGATTTAGGGGGCTGGGCCGCTATTTTTGTAACACCACGCACTGATGCCCAACTTACCATGGCATAACGCACCCCCCGAGTGACTGATTCAGCCTGGTGCAAATAGCGATGACCGGAAGGAAATAGCACTGCGGCGCCTGAACGAGGACGAACCTGATAATTCAAGTTATAAAAACTCAGCGCCCCACCTTCGAAATCATCATTCAAATAAATCAACATACTCAGATCACGGTCGATAACTTTGTGCCAAGTACCGGTATCTGCATCCCAGTTTTCGCTGTCCGCATGCCTCTCATAATATCCACCTTCGAGATAGCGCATTAAACTGGGTTTCTCAAACCAATCTAATGATTTACCCAGGCACTTATCAGCCAAGTCAATAAATGCAGTTTGCATGATGTCATTTACTTCTTGCTGACGCTCACCCAAGTCGACAAATTCGGTCACTCGCCGCTTATCAAGCACCCTAACTATATTATCCGGTGTCGATTTAATATCGTCGATAACCTTTAAGCGTTGCCCATCACGATGATCAGCAAACTCACGAAGGCTTTTTACGGTACTTGCATCCAGATAATTTTCAAACATAAACAAGCCGTAAGGCGGAAGTCGAATTGCTTCGCCAGATCCACAACATAACCCAAAAAATTTTCCACTAGAACAATAACAAGCACTATCCCTATCAGGTATAAATTTTTTTTGTTGTGTCTCAGGTTGAAATATCAGTGGCGGCAGATTTTCTCTTGGCAGTGCCATATACGAGCCTTCTATCAGCCTTTCATAATCCGCAGCGGGATCGGGGTAGAGATCAGCAACTGTATTCATAACTGTAATCCATCCATTGATTTACTTAGCGAACAGGTCATAGAAAAAAGTGATAATAAGAACTTAATAGACAACATAACCTGCGACAACTTTGATTCAATACTACACTAACCAAATAGCTCAATTCCAGTCAAGGAAAAATGAAGACGCCCTAAAATTATGTAAAATATATTTTATTTACATAATTCGCTACTGAGCATGTCAACATGCTGCGCTTTACCACAAAAATTCAACATGCTATGCTCGAAAGGAGTCGGTTCTTTCGGGGCTTATTGTCAAACAAATATTTGCACTTTTCTTTCTTTACAAGTTGAAGAGACAATGCAAAAACTAATAAGACAATAAGTGAAACGACGCCACGTGGGGTGGTAGGTGAATGATATCTGATTTTAATTTTCATCTCAGATTGAAAGTCACTAAAACAAGTTAACCCGAAATCAATTATTTTTTTCAAACTTTAGGAGGTTCTTCTTATGGGTATGATGGGTGGCGGTATGGGTATGGGTGGCGGCATGGGCGGTGGCGGCATGGGCGGCGGCGGTATGGGCGGCGGCGGCATGGGCGGTGGCGGTGGCATGATGGGCGGCGGCGGTATGGGCGGAATGATGGGCGGCGGCGGTGGCGGTGGTGCACCGGCTCCTGGACCAGCTCCGGCCCCTGGTCCAGCCCCAGCACCTTAAATTAAAACTTAATTTAAAA
>CAZZJI010000059.1:0-8261 GCA_964654485.1 uncultured Gammaproteobacteria bacterium
GAAGCTTCCGCGTCCTGCTCTCGCCCCTCGCCTACATCCCTGTAGGCGAAGCTTCCGCGTCCACAATAACCTGTAAAGTCCTTTTAATTCTGCACATTAGCCGCTCTCGGTCTCTGTTCCAGACTCGACTCTACCACCCACATTATCCATGTAGGCGTCACTACGGCTCAACTGATGTG
The DNA here is from genome assembly GCA_964654485.1 of uncultured Gammaproteobacteria bacterium. GTDB lineage: Bacteria > Pseudomonadota > Gammaproteobacteria > SG8-11 > SG8-11 > JAADIM01. Next base: position 180 of record CAZZJI010000059.1, read on the forward strand.
TTAGGTTTACTTGTACAAATTGTGCCAAGCATTTTATATTTTAGCGAATTATACAAAGTAACGACCAAAATTACTTTATCTTAAATTTAACGTCACTCATTACCTTGCTAACTCATTGTATTCCATAGTGTTACATTCTATTGCTATAACTATATTGAAGTAAAATAACATTATGAATTTGGCGGTATCTTAAGGGAATTAACTTAAGGTAGGCTTGCAGGATCCTTATAAATGTCTGATGAAGTGTGTAATTATTGATCAGTAATTACACGTCTTAATCATGCTATCTACTTATTATATGTTATATATCAATACACATATTGTGTGTGTGTGATCGAAGACGGTAGCACCAACAGGCGCCCAGCTAGCGGGTAGTTATTGATGACAGGCAGCGACACAATCGGCATTTATACCTGTAAACATAACCCCCCTCATCTTAGGAATAATAAGCACCCCATCCCTATCACTGCCGTTGGGGTCAGAGAACAATTGTTTCTAATATTAGAGCAATTTGTTCTCTGACCCCTGGGTTACCTGGGTTATGCTTTCTTTGGGGGGTTCTGCTATGTGCCAGATATTGTCCACCTTATTGTAATATGGCAGTCATCACATGCATCGCTCGGCATAACATGGCCAATGCCTCTGCCTTTTGCGATAACTCCATTGTGACAATCAAGACATACGCCAAACACTTGCGTATGGTCTGTACCCATCGAAGGCTGAAATGCATTAAAATTGGCGTGGCATGCATCACATAAATCTGTAGAATTGATATGATCCATGTTTTTACCTGTAGCAATTACACCATTGTGGCAATCGGCACAATCGCCGACAACCTGGGTATGATCAATCACTTCTACGGTCCAGGCATTCGCGGCATCCGTTGTGTGGCATGAACCGCACATTTCGGTAGAGTTGATATGATCAGGCGATTTGCCAACATACAGCGCCCCATCATGACAACGTATACAGGTACCCAAAAGCTCAATGTGATCCACCTCAACAAAAGGCTTCCACCGAAACGGCCCGATCTCCACCGGTAATGGAAAGCTTACATGGCAAGCTGAACAAACAGTAGTAGAATTAAGATGACCTTCGGGTCTAGCGTGGCAGAGGTTACAAGAATATAAAGAGGACTCCGTGCTGTGATCAAATTGTGCCTGAAGTGTCGTCTTTCCACTGATGTTACTGATCGGGTCTGTCGCCACTATGTTAGTTTTACCAATTCGCTGTGCCGTAGCGAAGCCTTTAACACTGTCATTATCAACAACCGTTAATTGCGTATCTTCTGCTATCCAGTCTAACAGGCTGGTCACATCATTTGATTGACCATTGGTGTAAACACCCGTAGCTTTAAACTGGATTGTCCGCCCACTCACAATCGTGGTATCAGCCGGTGTTAATTCAATCGACACAAGCACTGCGCTAGGGACAACAAAAGGTATTTCAATGGAAATCTCACTCTCACCGCCAAGTTCCGTTACTGTCGTCACTACAAAATAGTAGGTTTCGCCTTGTATTAATTCGCTGATTTCATAGGGGGATGAGAGTATATTTTCGATTTTCGTATCAGATTTGTTCACATTTGCGTTCTGATTAAAGTAAATATTATAGGTGGGTGGCGTAACAGCCACTGCACCTGACCAACTCAGTGTCACAACGCCGTTATTTGTAGACGCAGAAACACTCTGCGGGGCGCCCGGTTGCTGCAAAGCAAAATCGCGACTCTCGGCGTTACTTGCGGTATCCTGGCAGGCAAAAAGAAACAGACTATTTATCAGTAAAAAAATCCGCGCCACACTGGTAACAGCAACACACTGCATTTTCCATTTCCTTTTTAAATTAATTCCTAATTTTAATTGAATAATTTGGTTTTCACTGCCCAATCTCAATGTAACACGGCCCAATGTATACGCAACTTACAGAAAGACCCATGTTGCTAGTAAATCAGACTTTGAGGAAGTCTCTGTGAAATCAGGGGTTGGAACCAAGGAAAAACTCAGGAAATTAGCTAAAATAACAATACATTTCAATTAATTAGCAATGACAGTTATTTTATTTTCCATATAAAAATAGGCAGTTCCAAACAAGCTAGGCCGTTAAAATGGCAGTTTTTTTTCTCACCAACAAGTACACAATCGATAGCAGTACCAGCAATGGTAAGATGGGATCAAATTTGTTTTTTGTTGCTAAACTACATCCCCCTCCTCCACCCCCACTCGCCGTGGCAGGCACATCATCATCAATATTCGTAATTGCAACATCTACAGTGCCATTGAATTTCTCATCAAGAAGATCTACGGCTACCCCAGTCAGGCGTACAACATAAGGAATATCGCCATCTATCACAGCGTCATCTTGTCCAATGACAGTAACCGTTTGTGGGCTATTCCAGTTTAAAGGTGTAAACAACAGTGATTGACTGGCTGGCACTGTAACGACACCTTCTGTTGGCAGACTACTGCTGAGATTTATAGTGACATTTCCTGTGGGGGCTGATTCTAATGTAACATCAAACAATGCGGTATCAACACCAGATTCATTTGTTGTTAACGCGATCGGCCCCTGATTTATTTTAAAAATTTGCGATTCACATGTGTAAATCGTAAAGTCATCAATGACCCAACCGCGTGCATCCGTTGATGGGTCCGTACCAACAACAAAGCGGAATTTGATACTCACTGGTGTCTCAGGAATTAAATTCAAATCCAATTGCGTGCTGGCATAATCATACACAGGCAGTGTCGCCGTATCATTTTCCAGCATGAAGTTAAGAAACCCGGCACGTCCCCCTAGTGGATTGCCGAATAGGCCAGAAATAACTTTATCAGGGGTATAGGTCATCCCTGAGACAATGAGCGGCCCTGCATCGGTCCACTCCCCTTCGTTTACGCTGTATTCAATAAGGCCACCATCCGCTTCCAAATTTTCGAACGCATAATTATGCTCAAACTGAATTCGGTAATCTTTTCCTACCGCGACGGTATCGGTCATAGACACTGCCGAGGCGCCCATGCGACGAGAACCATCGGCATATAAGGCGTAGATACCCTGGCGTGGTATTGGTAAAGTCGCAAATGGGTCCGTACCACTATGGTACACATCCCCAGGCGGTAATCCCGATCCCGAATTCCAGTGGTCGACACCAGTAACAAGCGTGGATGAAGTCCAATTCCCTAAACCAATATTTTCAAATCCGTCCTGAAAAACAAACTCAGGAGACGACCCTACCGAACAATAAGGAATCTGAGTACCACCACAAGGTGACGCAACATTTAATTCTACGCCATCCAAAACAGCGTTTAATGCAGTTTGCTCTACAGATATGGTCGGATTAGGAGGAAACAGAGTACTTGCTGCAGTACGCAACGCATTGTACGCGTCTTTAAACTGGCTATTTGAAGTCAGCAACTTCAACCCTTCGTAAAATATTTTTGCTGATTTCAGTATACCAATGCCCGTATAGGTTGTGGATTCAAATGTGCCACCATCAGCAAGTAATACAAACGCATGGCTTAATATACTGCTATTGGTGTGTATAAATATATCATTATCGAGGCCACAATATACTTTGTTTACTTCATCACTCATTTTTGCTGGAAACCCAGATAACCCAGGATCGGATAAATCTCGAAATGGTCCAGCAGCCACATTGCTTATAACATCTTCACCAATTTTCCACTTATCGGCGAGCACATCATTACCTGTAACTTCCTCAAGATCGATAGTTTCACCGAATATATCAGAAAATGATTCAGCAAGTGCACCCGATTCCCCAATCAAATTAAAATTAGCCGAATATTCAATTACAGCATGCGTATATTCATGACCGACGATATCATCGACAACGCTTCCTGTAGCATAAAACATTTGATCTCCGTTCCAACCCGCGAGTTCCAGAGTGATACCGGTCGGCTGCACAAAGCCAGAAAATGCATCGCAATAATTGACCATCGATTGTATCGTTTTTGGAGTCGCGGGAATTGAAGTATCCGCTATTCCGTCTCGACCTAAAACTGTATCGAAGAAATCATATGCCTGCCCGACAATATCATGAGCTGCATTCGCATCAGGATCAGCGTCAACAAGATCCGTTTCGGAAAGAACAGGCAGCGTTACGTTATCTAGATCGCAGGCCTTAAGGACATCAAACGTCGCTCGAACTCTAGAATGCACTCTTGCGATTTGAGAAAAATTTTTAATTGTTTTACCCGTCTCTGCATTAATCCAAATATACTCCCGAATAGTCGCGCCTGTTAATTCGATAAACCACGCAAGTTGGGATAATCCCGGTTGGCCATTTAGCGCACCTAAATTAAATATTTCCAACTTCGGAACACTAAAAGTGACATCGCTCACACCGTACAACTCTAATACGACACTTTTTGCTTTGGCCAATGCATTCTCCTGGCTAATGGCAGGCAAAGTATCAACGTTATCCAAACCAGAAATCAATTTCGAATTTACCGCAGTAATGCCAGAGCTGTTCATTTGCACAACTACTTCACCACCTCGTACGAACACACCGTTATACATTTGCTGCATACGCACAATACTTCGATCACCGCTGCTTTCTACATGCGTTTCAACGAGATCCAGCCGTACGGCTGTATCTACAAACGCTTCCTTTCGGTATTGTAAAAAACTACGCGCCCTGTCCTCAGGTAAACGAGACATTGAAAAGTCTATAACCGATGACCCTGCATTCGCCCTTAGGAAAGAAATGTAAGGTGATCTTTGGGCGCGCGAAATGTGTATATTTCCTGCCGCCGTAAGTTGCAGTGCCTGTATAGCCTTATTCGTTATATGTATTGATTTTTCTGCTGCCGAGACAGGCGAACTCACCACAAAGATTAGACTTAAAAAGAATATATTTTTAATAAAGAAATTGCTAATAAAAAGGTAATTTGCTGCAATGGGATTTACAATCATTAATCTATACCCTCTTAACACTCACAACAATTAATAATTAATATGAAACTAGTGCACATACTGTGATCAGATAATCTTAGCGCCCTTGCACTGTACTGTGACCTAAAAACGAGAAAGGTTGCTAATATTCGCGCAATTGGACATTAGCAACCTTAGATATATATACCGTCACCAACCACCATCGTCTGCACGATGCTCTATTCCTGATTCATGACAGGTACTATTAGTGCAATCTTGCAAATCTGTCACGGGCAGATTCTCATGCTCCCCTGGATCGTAGTCCCTTTCGTGACAACGGGCGCAAGAGCTTAAAGCAGCAGGGATAGTAGATGTATTCTGCGTATGGCAGGTCCGGCAATTCAAGTTTCCAAAACGGTGATCGGGTGTTGGGTATTCCAGTCCGGCGAGGTCATGTGAATACGTATTCGTAATAGTCCATCGTATTGTGGTATGACAGTCATCACATTCCAGAGCGCTATAAACGAAATGCCCGCTACTCTTACCTTTGGCGATCACACCATCGTGGCAGACACCACAGGTACCGATAACTTCATTGTGATCCACAATCTGCACTGGTCTGAATGCATTGAAATTAGTGTGGCACGCATCACAAAGGTTAGACGTATTAGGATGGCCAGAGTTTTTACCAATCGTAATCGTGCCGTCGTGACAAGCGATACAATTATCCGTTACTTCACTGTGATCAACCCGAGCAGGCGTAAATTTTTGCGTGTTATGGCATCCTCCACAAAAATCTGACGAGGGAATGTGTCCCACGTTCTTAGCTTGAGCAATTATGCCATCATGACATCTGGCGCAAGAGCCAATAACTTCATTGTGATCCACCACCACCACCGGTTTCCATACGCCTGGGGAATGACACGCGTCGCACATATTCGTGGTTGCAGGATGATTGACAGGCTTACCCGTTGCAATCGTTCCCTCATGACACACATTACAACTTCCCAACACTTCATCGTGGTTAACATTGTCTGCCGGTACGAAAGCGGTAGTGATATGACAAGCTTCACATAGTTCGGTCGAAGCTATATGTCTCGGGTTTTTACCTAAAGTGATCGAACCATTATGGCAACTCGCACAGCTACCTTGTACCAATCCGTGGTCTACTGACAAAATATCTGTCCAGCCGCCGACATTTGGTCGATGGCAACCATCGCAAGTTTCAGCAATAATAGGGATATGGTTAGCTGGCTTTCCGGTTGCGTTGACACCATTGTGGCAGGTAGAGCAAGCCGTCGCTGTATTGTTAGCATGATCAAAACTCGTTGGTGTCCAACCGGTAGCGTTGGGTGTATGACAGGTATCACATTCCTGTGTAACCGGTATATGGTTCGCATTGACGCCAGTGGCAATTGTACCGTTATGACAAGACGCACAAGCCCCAGCGCCGCCGCCGACTAACTGAGAGTGATCGATCGTAATGACGGGCCTGAAGGCAAGCGTGCTATGGCATGTTTCGCACAAATCACTGCTTGAAATATGATTAGGTATATTTTCTTTTGAAAAACTGGAAAACGTACTGCCAGGAAAGTGGCAACTTAAACACGAACTGGTTATTTCATCATGGTCTACACGCAGTACAGGCTTAAATGTATTTGTTGCATGACAAGCACCGCAGACATTGCTGCTGGCGATATGAGTAGCTGATTTCGGCAACCCGGGATTACCTGGTATATGGCACGCGGTGCCACAATCTGAAAGATTGACGACATCAGCGTGATTGAAATTGGCCGGTAGCCAGGCTCTAGGACTATGACAAATATCACATTCGCTGGTTGTGGCGATATGTGCTGGAAAGGCTGCCTTGGTATTAGCAAGTAACGTGGTGACACCACCGTCATCGTGGCAGATATTACAACCTGACACTTGAAATTCAAAGTGATCTACATTCGCAGCGATAACCGGCGCCCATGCCGACCCTGTCGTATGGCAAGCATCACAAGCATCTGATGTTTGAAAATTCGGTGCAGCAACGTGCTTACCTGACTTACCCGCTGCAATAGTGCCATCGTGGCAAACGATACAAATACCGATAACTTCATTATGATCGACGGCCGATGCCGCAATCGGTGTCCAGGAAACAGGACCAGGTTGATGACAGGCATCACATAGTTCCGTCATATTGAGCGGATGTGCTTCCGTTTTTCCCGGCACTGTCGTCCCATCATGGCAACTATAACAAGAACCAATGACTTCATTGTGATCAACAGCAGAAGCGGCGACGACGAGAAAATTGGCGCTTGTATGACATGCGCCGCAGTTATCTGTCGTCGGCAAATGCGAAGGTGATCTACCTGAAAAACCTGTTAAACCGTCATGACAACCACTGCGGCTACAACCATCGGAAGCGAAGCCATTTATTATCTGCTCATGTTCCGTCGGATAAGTGACTATTGCAGGTACAAAACTCACTGTATTACGATGGCACGCTTCGCAAACATTGGTCGTTTCAATGTGAGCTGCACTTTTGCCAAGGGCTATTTGGCCATCATGGCAACCACCACAAACGCCAAGTGTCTGGGCGTGATCAATCGGGATAAGCGCGGGTGCCCACCCGATCGTGGTGTGACACGCATCACAAAGATCGGTCGTCGGCTGATGGTTTGCAGATTTACCGGTTGCAATTAATCCATTATGGCAACCCTGACAGCTACCGTTGACCTGCGTATGATCGACAAAACTCGCAGGTACGAATGTCACGGTTGAGTGACACGCATCACAAAGATTTGATGTGTCAACGTGGCGACTTGATTTGCCAATACTTGCAATACCGTCATGACAAGAAAGACAGCTTGCTGATATTGTCGAGTGATCCATCACCGCATTGGTTTCGAGGATCGTCGCAGTGGTGTGGCAAAGATCACATTGTTCTTCAGTTGGCACGTGAGTGGACGATTTGCCTTTAGCAACAACACCATCATGACAACCATCACAGACAATAGGTGTACCCTTAAAAACACCTTTAATATGACACTGGCCACATTCGAGGAACTGGTGTTGGCCATCAAGCGCATACCCGGTACTCAGGTGGTCAAATTCCAGTGTCTGTTCCGTTGGCGGCGCGGTGGCGGCAATGGTGGGGGTATTGATAGAGAAAAGGGAAATAATAAAAACAAGTGCTGCAAACAC
>CAZZJI010000059.1:8361-17944 GCA_964654485.1 uncultured Gammaproteobacteria bacterium
TTTATATAATATTTTTACAGGGTAACTTGCATATTCAGAGTAAAAAACTAATTCAATTTTCTCTTTTTAAACGACGAAGTAACGTGACACTGATCACACTTTGTACCTAAATTTCCATCGTGATCGTCATCTTGCCGGTGGCAACTGTGACAAGACATAGATATATCGAACTCGTCTTTAACCTCAACTTTATGGCACGCATGACAATCAATATCCTTATGTGAGCCATCGAGCTTAAAATCAGTTTGCTTGTCGTGATCGAAGTCCCAGGCGAGCCAATTATAAGGCCCATGACAAACCTCGCATGCGGCACCCAAACGACGTTGATGCCGTTCCTCATCGTCAAACTTATGGCACGAGACGCATTTTATTTCAGCATCCTTATATGTAGCTGAAAGATGGCATTCCTCACAAGGTGAAATAACATGTGAACCGTGCAAAGGGAACTTGGTGGTATCATGATCAAATACAACTTTTTTATCCCAGCCGCGCTCATCATGACACTGCTGACAAAACTTACCTTCCTGCCCATTATGAACATCATCATACTGATGACAATCAAAACAGGTGCCATTCATTTCCACTTCGAACATCATGCCCCTGTGGCAATCGTCACAAATTACTTCTTTATGATTCCCTCTTAACTTAAAGTTTGTATCCTCATTATGATCAAACACCGCTTTTTTCCAATCTTCAGTGATATGGCATTTTTCACACTCTTTTCCATAGCGTGTTTTATGGTCATCTGCCAATTCATGACATGAATAACATGTCGGTGTCAGCGATTTTTTGTATATGTTTTTGGTGTGACAATCACTGCATTGTAATTTTGCATGAACATATTCCAGCTCAAATTCAGTATCTTCATTATGATCAAATTTGATATTATACCAGCCTTTTTCCTGATGACAATTTTCGCATTTTTTGCCGTGATTTCCATCATGAACTCCATCCAACTCATGGCAAAAAAAGCATTTTGTCGGCGTGTTTTCATAACGTTCATTTGGATGACAACCGCTACAAGTCACATCTTTATGTTGGTCTTTTAACTTAAAATCTGTTTTATCATGATTGAATCGCGCCGCCTTCCAGGTGTCCTCAATATGACAAGTATCGCATTTTTCTTTGAACCGCGTTTTGTGCCGATCATCCTTTTTGTGGCACTGAACACATGCCTTTCTGTTATCACGAAACTTCGCTTTCGGGTTATGACAACCCGTGCAATCAATCTGTAAGTGCCACCCCTTTAATTCAAAATTTGTAGCGGAATGGTTGAACGTTTCTTTGTCAAATTCAGCAATATCCTTATCGCGTCCCTTATGATCGGTGTGGCAGGTTTTGCACTCACGTCCATTTCTGATTTCGTTAATACGGCCATGATAACCAGATTTTTTCTTTATATCGTCATCAATTTCCTTGTGACATTTTTTACATAATTTATCTTGTGCCGCCTTCTCAAAAGTCGCGTGGCAATTATTACAATCCTTTTCATAACGAGCATGCGAACGGGTTACATCACCTGGCATTAATAATGATTCCATCGCATCGGTCGGACCAGCGTAAGCGGGTAATGAACTCATCAATACGATTATAAAACTGGCTAGTATCGATCCACTAAAGAATCGAATTTTCCCCATCATATTTTCCCCTGAATCGCAATCAGACCTGTATGTCATTTGATTCCTAATACATATGCACAGCGAGAACATGTGCTAGCCCGGATAGCACCAAAACATAGAGTATTGGCACATGTAACAGCCGCCACCTGGCGGCTAATTTTTCAAACGCCCTGGATGAAGCGATCGATGACACGGCATTAAGATGCCCTTGAATCAAAATTTTTTCTTTTTTCACGCGCTGGCGATAATCTGATTTTGTCCATTTCTCTTTTATTGCAATAGTACGCAGCACACTCGCCATACCCTGACTTGTGGAAGCATAAACCAGCTTCGCACGGTGTTTTATAAACACAATGCGTAAAATAGTTCCAATAAACCCTCGGGGCGCAGACAAGGAATTTTTCGAAAATTCACGCAATTGAAGTTCAATAGATTTAAAGGGCGGTATCTGGTAAGAAAGCACACCTTTATCTAATTGCGTTGCAACAACTTTTAAATCCTGCTCGACCGCACGCAAACCATAACTGACGCGAGTATAAATATATCGACCTATAAATCCACTAAAAACTATCGAAAACATCGCAAATAATGCCACGCCCCCATTTATTGATCGAATACCAAATGAAGTATGCAGAACGATCAACACAGGACCAACAACACCAAAAATAAAATGGAAATAATACCAATACTTGATATCGCCCATTCGGCGCAATAACCGTGATCTTTTTCTGAGCGCGTAAATCAATATGACAGACATCATGAGGCCACCTACCAATCCATAGTTGTAGGCGACATCGGCATTGCCGACAATTGCGTAATCCTTATCCCAGGCCATCCACGATGCAGCCAGGGCAAAGACAATAAAAGCGAATGCCGATAACGCAATTTTGGATTCAATTTTAGAAAACTTATTTTTCGCTTCAAACATTGCGTCAGGAACACTATTTTCTCGAATTTGTTCCTCAAAATCGAATGTTTGCGTTTTCTGCACCTTGGTCGCCGAGATCACCGACACTTCTCGCTTGGTCTTTTGTTTTGGTCTTGCTGGTTTCACTTTTTTAGTTTCCACTTTCCTCGTTTTTTGATTGATAACCTTTTTATTTTTATCTATTGCGCGTACTCTTGTGCGTACTCTATTTTTTTTAGATGCGGAATCAGAAACACTTGCAGCTCCGAATTTACTTGTGTATTTAGTTTCATTTGCGGCCTTAACGCGTAAAGATTCCGGTACAGTTTTTACCTTAATTATTGGCTTAAAATTCACGAAACAATTATCTCGAATAAAAAAATCACGAACAAAAAAACCTTGATTAAAAGAACCTCAAAGCAAAATACGCCACAACTATATAATCTAACATAGTACGTGTGACTAAATATTCCTTATCAATCTGGGTCTATTATGAATGACGCAGCCTAACTCGCAAAATCAATTCAGCCTCGACAACTCCAACTCAACTTGCTTGCGATAGCCATTGCCTTCAGATAACTGTGTCAACGCTTGCATCCATTCTTTTTTTGCTGATTCAGTTTCACCCATTCTGAGATATACCCTACCCCTCTGCAGTAGCACCGATCCTTTCCGGGCCGGATTTGATTTTTCTAATGTGTTTAATAATTCCAGCGCTTCATTTAATTCAGCAGGATTACTGCTTTTCCCTAACACGGTTGCATAAACCAAACTGATTTGTTGATTTTCGGGTTCAATTTTTTTTATTTCCCGCAAAACTTCCAGACCTCGCGATACTTCACCTACTTCTGCATACGTCTGAGCCAGCAACATCTTCATGCCCAAGTCAGTCGGGGCTGCTGCTACTTTTTTTTCCAAACCAGCCAACAAATCAGATAGCGTTGGCGCCGAGGCAGAACTGGATTCGTTCTCTTCTTCAGCTGTCTTTTCCACCAAGTTATCTAGCAAGCGTTTTTCGGCTAAAAGTTCATCTGCGACGCGGTTAGTCTCGTTAACACTCGTCGTCGTTGAATTTGTTGCCAGACCTGACGCCGACTCCAGGTTAGCAGAATCACTTGAGGCAGCACTTTTAGGTGTCGCCTTCTTGCCCGAAGGAACTTGAGTCGATGTAACCTGATTTGTAGCGGAGGTGGGTTGGTCCGAAAGAAAAACGACTACCGTCACAACGATAAGAATCGATATCGCTATCATAGGTGCATTTTTCGATATTTTTTCCAAAAGCACGACTAGCCTCCCCATAAAATAGCATCCATGTTATTAACGGCATTTATTATAAAAAACTATAAAAAACTTATCTATAGAAAACCTAAACGAAACTCAAGAATACTAGGCCAAAGCACCTTAAATTCACTCATGTTCGTCAACCACAATAACTATAACAATTTACTCTGCAGCAGCAATTTCCCGCTAACAATCTTGATATAACACCCTATTTTTTTGTGCACATCACACTGTGTAGACAATCAAAAACCAAAAAAATTCTGTTAATACCTAAGAAAAAATCCCTAAAAATATAGATAAAAAATGCCCCTTCTGCCTGTCTATGTGATACATAACGACGGACTAAAAACTAGCCGGATAGAATAGAGCATTGCTTACAGTGGATAATAAAGCACCGCAGTATAGCGTAGTTTACTTAAATTATATTTAGATTAAATACTTCATTTCATACCAGCAAATACAATAATTTATCCGCTGTATACAATTGTGTTAGAGTCCATAACCCGATTCAATCGATTCACGAGGCAGACAACTATTTAAGCTGTTGTTTTTAAAGAATAATGATGCATTCGATTTGCTTAGATTATTGACAAAACAGACAGCATTGTCGTCCTTGTTATTTTATAAAAACAAAATAAACGATGCAAAAACAAGCAACTGAATCATCAAGCTTAATAAACAACAATATAATTATGTGAATTTACTAATATATGAGTGCTTCAGTTGGTTTAAATTCGTAAAACCATACGCCTGTATCGATACATTGTTTAAATTTTGAGTATTCACACAACCTAGTGAATCAACATTTTTTGAGCGGTTTTTTTGAATTAACTTTTTTTGAATTAACTTTTTTGAATTAGAATAAGGGGGGGGAAATCCGAAAATTTTATATATCTGCATCATCTGTATGCAGAGGAAGCTTTCAACCCGTCAACAAATACATGTTAACAGGCAGTCTGAAACTAACCGGGTAATGAAAAAAATTAGCTAAACAAATTACAAATTTAGTATATGGACAGTATTTCTCAATTATTATCAGATATATTTTATCTTGTTTCAATCAATAGCATTGAAGACATTCCGCGATTACTCGCGTACGTCATTCCGTTTATACTGATCTGGACAATTTATCGAAAATTAAAACAAAATCGCTACCGCAAAAGTACTGAAAAGTTAAAAAAAGTTCAAGAAAGTGGCGCGGAACCCGCATCACTCCACCCTATCATTGACTACAATAAATGTCTGGGTTGTGCAACCTGCGTCACTGCCTGTCCGGAAGGTGAAATACTGGGAGTCATCAATGACAAGGCGTTTCTGGTTCATCCAGAAAAATGCATTGGACATGGCGCATGTAAAACGGCCTGTCCAGCGGATGCCATTACGCTGGTCTTTGGCACATCCAAGCGGGGCGTTGACATCCCAGTTGTTAAACCAAATTTTGAGACCAATATCTCAGGTATCTTTATAGCTGGTGAATTAGGTGGAATGGGGTTAATAAAAAATGCCATCGCACAAGGTCGGCAAGCCATGGAAGCTATTCATAAGAAACCCGGTTTGGGCAAAGGCAAAGCACTTGATGTCATCATTATTGGCGCAGGGCCTGCCGGTTTTTGTGCCTCCCTTTATGCACTTGAGCACAAAATGCGTTTTGTCGCCATTGAACAAGACACCTTGGGCGGTACGGTCTCAAATTTCCCACGTGGCAAAGTGGTGATGACTGCACCCAGTGAATTACCTATATACGGTAAAGTGGATTTCACCTTAACAACCAAAGAAACGATTATGGAACTTTGGGAAAGTGTGGCAAAAACAACAGGCGTAAAAATCAATTATAAGGAGCGATATGAAACCCTGTCACAGTCAAAAGATGGTTTTATTGTCGAAACGAACAAACACAAATATCTTGCCCAAAATGTCTTACTGACAATCGGCAGACGAGGCACACCAAGAAAGCTGGGGGTACCCGGAGAAAACCAGACTAAAGTAATTTATTCACTTTCTGATCCAGCAGAATTTAGAGGAAAACATGTACTTGTTGTTGGCGGCGGGAACAGTGCATTGGAAGCTGCATACAGCATATCAAATGAATCAGGCGCCACGGTCACGATTTCCTATAGAAGCAAATCATTCTCTCGTGCAGCAGAGAAAAATCAAAATGAAATAAAAGAAGCACAAGCTGCAAAGCGAATGACTGTACTAATGGAATCCACAGTCAACGAAATCAAAGAAGACGTGGTTTCTCTTGACCAAAACGGAAAAACAATTGAAATCAAAAACGATATTGTCATCGTATGTGCGGGTGGAATATTACCAACCCCTATGTTGAAAAAAATCGGCATTGAAGTAGAAACCAAATACGGCGCACCATAACTATGACAAATTATTTATTGCTGATTTGACCTGTCGACACTTTGAGTATATTTTTCTACTTTGGTCACTATCGCAGGCGCATTCCCCTTTTCAACTAACCGCAATCGCTCTTTTGCCTCGTTATTTCCCTGGTTTGCCGCTAAAGCGTATAGCTTTTTGGCGATCACCAAATTTTTGTCAACACCTCTTCCTTGCTCATATAAATAGGCAAGCCGGTAACGTGCCCCTGCAGATCCTTGCAATGCCAACTGCTTCAACCACCACACAGCAATAGACTCATGGTTATCCAGCCCATTACCGTCTAAAGATTTTTCAATTAACTCGCTTGCTTTTTTGTGCCCTTTCTTTGCTGCCGCGCTAATATACCGGGATGCCAAAATTTCATTCTGTGTCACTACAATACCGTTCGCATACCATACACCCAAATAATATTGCGCCTCAACATGACCCTGTTCCGCCGCAAGCCCAAACCAATGTGCGGCTTGCGAAAGATCTTTTTTAACCTGCAAGCCCATTTCATAAATTTTCCCCAATTTATATTGTGCCTCTGGCAAACCACGTTCGGCTTTCACTTTATACCAACGTAATGTTTTGCGCCCACCTGCACCCAAAAGCTCATCATCGCTTATGACTTTTTGGTTTTTGGCTGATTCAATACTTTGTATTTTAGCCAATCGCTTTTTTTTCTTTGCTTTTTCTTCTGCCACCTTTAATTCAGCAGCACGCACCGCATCCATCACGATAGCTGCTGCCTTTTTCGGACTTTTAATTGACTCTTTTCTAACTTTATTAATGACCTTTACAATATCAATATTGAGTTTTACTAATTCGTCAGCGTCGAGTATTTTTTCCCTGATAATATCTGCTAACGGATGGTCATTTTTTGCAGCATTTCTTAACCATTTTTCGCCTTGTATTTCACTTTGTTTGAGACCTGCACCTACCAGATACATCAAACTAAGGCGAAACTGTGCTTTTTGCACGCCTTTTTCAGCTGCTTTTTCATACCAACGGGCTGCTTCAACATCGTCTACAGGTACACTCCACCCGGTTTCGAGCATAAATGCCAAATTATATTGTGCCTCAGGATCACCTTCTTCCGCAGAATCCTGGTACCACTGAGTGGCAACAGACTCCGTTCCACCTATATTAGATGCACTTTTTCGTAAATTCTTTAACCGGCGTTTTGCTGCCCGGTGACCGTCTTCAGCCGCACGACGATACCATTTGAGCGCCAAACGCGTATTCAAATCGACGCCATTGCCTTTTTCATAAAGCAAACCCAGGCGATATTGCGCGTCCGGATCACCATCATTTGCCCAAGGTTTCAACCACTTAAAAGCATTTGCATATTCTTCAAACTCATAGGCCTCAATGGCCTTTTCCAAAGTGACGGCTAAGCAAATATTGCTGATGAGGAGCAATAAGAAAAAATGAATCGTTAAAATTAACTTTTTATACAACGGAATATCTTCCTCATTTAATAAGCCTTTTTTAAGAATATATACTTTAGGCAATATATCTAAAATTCAGGAAGCAATAATTATATGCAAATTGCGACCTGAAAAATCAAATCATGTTCCTAACAACTGAAAATTTGTTAAAATATTATTTGTTAAACCAGTATAATCGGTAACTATTTAATTGGTAATAAAACCAACAACTTGACCAACACCGACAACTTGATAGTGTAAACAAACAACATTTAAATAGTATTTCACTTAACCTACAATAGTAAACTACAATAGAGTTACAAAAATCTCTTAATTATCAATTAATAGCAATATCAACAAAACATATGCACAACGTTAGACACCCTAGAAAGCAAAAATTCAGTCAATTCTTTGCCACTTTAATCTTTGCGATAGTTTGTACAACCATCATTACAATGGCCAATACGACAGCGACAAGTTCTATTGTATTCGCTGCAATAACAGACGATATCAAACCATTTTATAAATGGACCCCGCTAATGTTAGCTGCCTGGAATGGTAACAAAGTTAAAGTCAGGGAATTGGCGACCAGTGCCGAGACAATCAATCAAAAAGATGAAGAAGACCGCACCGCATTGACCTATGCAGCGGGGAATGGTCACTCAGAAGTCGTCCTAATTCTATTAGAAAAAGGAGCAAAAATAAACAGTAAGGATACATTTGGGCACACTGCGCTCACTCGCGCTATCATTAGTGGTTACGCAGACACCAGCAAATTACTTATTTCGCGCAAGGCAAACGTCAATGTAATCGATAGCAACGACCTGACGCCACTGATGTGGGCCGCTAAAGAAGGGCGGGCAAATATCGTCCCTCTGCTTAAATCCGCTGGCGCTAATATCAATGCCGTTGATAAAAATGGATTATCAGCAATAGTCTTGGCAGCCAAAAACGGCCATACCTCCACAACCTGGAAATTATTAAAAGCAGACGTCAACCCTAATGCAGTTGATAATCAAGGGCGCAGTGCATTGTGGTATGCAGCGACAAATGGTTATCATAATATAGTTAAACTGCTCCTCTCCCAGGGTGCAAATCCCGAAATTATCGACAAAGAAAACCAGACTCCGCTCATGAGAGCTGCACAAAATAAGCATCTAAATGTGATAGAACTTTTAGTCCATGCGAATGTAAAACTGAACAGGAGAAGCAAGTCAGGAAATACCGCGTTAAATCTCGCTGCATCAAAAGGTAATGCGAAAATCGTTAAAACACTCTACGACCTGGGTGCAAACGTTAATATACAAAACAATGCGGGTGGCACTGCAATGATGATCGCAATTGAAAATGGTAATATCAACGTTATCCAGATCCTTCTGGGTACAAATGCAAAAATGTCATTAAAAAACAATACGGGTGACACCGCCTTTGACATCGCCAAAGCTAACAATGACCCAAAAGTATTAAAAGCCCTACGATCTACTTCCAGCATTAAATTCTAATGAGCAATCGCTTCTTCATGCGTCAGGCCATCGATTTGGGTATTCGCGCGATGCGCGATGAAACCGGCGGACCTTTCGGTGCTGTCATCGTAAAAGATAATCAAATTATAGGGCAAGGGCAAAATCATGTATTAGGTCGCTGCGATCCTACTGCACATGCAGAGCTAGAGGCTATTCGGGATAGCTGCCAGAGGCTGAAGCACTTTGATTTGCAGGGTTGTGACATTTATACCAGTTGCGAACCCTGCCCCATGTGCCTGGGGGCAATTTATTGGGCCCGGCTTGATAACATTTATTACGCGGCTAACCGTGCGGATGCCGCCGCGATAAACTTCGACGATGAGTATTTTTATACCGAATTATGCAAGCCACGTCACAACCGTGATGTGCCTATGACCGAAATTCTTCGACAGGACAGCCTGGCGATGTTCGCTGAATGGCAGGCCAAAGAAGACAAAAACATGTACTAAT
>CAZZJI010000059.1:18044-22231 GCA_964654485.1 uncultured Gammaproteobacteria bacterium
TATGGTTAACATATGACCATGATATTCAAGACACTGAACTATTGGACAAATACCACACCCTCCTCGACAAGGAAGAACAACTACAACAAAAGCGCTTTCATTTCGAAAAACATCGACATCAATATTTAATTACCCGCGCGATGGTTCGTTGTGTTTTATCTCTTTACGATAACTCAATTAAACCAGAGGAGTGGAAATTTAAAAAAAATAGGTATGGTAAGCCCTACATCCATAATACTGAAGTGAAGATGCCGCTACAATTTAATCTCTCTCACAGTGAAGGTATGATCTTGCTTGCAATAACAAACGGGCAGGAAGTGGGTATCGATGTCGAATGGTTGCTTCGCCGCGGCCCAACCCAAGAGATTGCTCAAAATTATTTTTCACCGATAGAAGTAGCGCAATTAACCGCATTACCGAAGGAACATCAACGAAATCGTTTCTTTGAATTATGGACACTGAAGGAAGCCTATATCAAAGCTTGTGGTATGGGATTGTCGATACCACTGAATCAGTTTACATTTAATTTTTCTGAGCTAGGTACAGCTACAATTTCTTTCGACCTGCAAATAAATGACCAGCCGGGGCTTTGGAATTTTTGGCGAATACAACCCAATGACACGCATAAAGTAGCACTCGGATTGAAAAACACTGGAACTTTAAAACGCCGCTCATTATCATTTAGGCAGATAGTTCCCATGAAAGAAGTCAGTGTGGTTGAATATCCATACTTTCCCGATAATTAGGCCCGATAATTAGATGGGCAACAAACTCACCTTCTGAAAACGGTTTTTCTCTTAAACCTAAATAAATCAGTTGAACCGTAGCAAGGACGACTATGGTTCAACTGATTTATTTATGATTATATTTCTGGTCCATTACCCGCAGTTAATTGCTTGCATATATTGACCGCATACAGACTAACGAAAAGAAGGAATAGGACTCAAATTTATTGTATAACATTTCTAACTGCCCTCTTACTCCCCCTATTCTCCACCTGAAAAATATCTATTGGTTATACAATATGCTTAACCCCTTGACATGGATCTACTCCTGATTCGATGGTACCTGTGTCAGGCAAGACGAAATGACGCGTAGTCGTTCTATTGCAAGGAGTTTCAACGCATGCAGGGAGCTTCAACGCAGCCTGGAAGCAAATAGGGCGTGCAATTAGACCTAAATCTCAATCGCTACGGGTATATAGCCTCCACTTCGATAAGCGTTAGTTTAAGTCAGACTGCCAGTAGTCGGTAGCGCGAAAGTCCATCAACCCATTACCCCTTTAAATAGCGCGCCATTCAACACTTCGCACAACGCTATGGCCTCCACTCCGGGCGCGATCGGAAATTGCTTATCCCCCGGATAAACAACGGCAACACCTTCCAGTTTCAGGTCATCGAGTGCGATGCGTGTCGACGGTGCCATGCCTGACAACTTATGTCGAAAACTGTAGTAATTCGGTGCCGCTATCTGCTAGCTTTCTTAGTTTTATACGTAATAACGTATATATTGACTTTATACGGATTAACGTATATATATAATTTATACGATTTATCGTATAATCACCATCAGAAAGAGCCACAGTGATGATTATTCGTAACATTAAGGAATTTGGCGCATCAGTGCGCATAGCTCGTTTGCAGCAGAAACTGCGGCAGGCTGACCTTGCGCGCAAAGCATCTGTGAGACAAGCCTTGATTTCAGACCTTGAGAATGGCACGACCAGCGCAAAACTCGATACGGTCATTAAAGTTTTGGCTGCACTGGATATGGATTTATCCGTTGTACAGCGTCAAAAAGCCAAATTCGATCCAACGGAGTACTAACTAATTAGTGGGACGCAAACGCAAAACAAGCGTACTGAATGTTTATGTTGGCTCAAGCAGGGTTGGCACCTATTCTCGCGCAGCAAACGGTTCTACCGCATTCCGTTATGAACCAGACTGGGTTTCTTCCGAGCTTGCTTTTCCAATTTCACTTTCCATGCCCTTATCCAATCGTATTTGGTCAGGAGCGAGTGCAAATAGCTACTTTGACGGATTGTTGCCCGATGATCAGGCTGTAAGGGACAAAATTGCATCGAGGGAACAGGCTGATAGTGCGGGTACGTTTGATCTGCTTTCTGTGATCGGCCGCGATTGCGTAGGTGCGTTGCGTTTTGTTCCCGAGGGTTTGGGTCCCGGTGATCCGACAAAGATGACTTACCGCCCCGTCACTGATGACGAGATTGCAAACCGCATCGCTTTCCTGGAAACGATACCTCTGGGTGTTTTTGTCGACGATGATGACTTCCGTATTTCTATAGCAGGGGTTCAGGAAAAAACGGCATTTCTTCAAATCAAAGGTCGCTGGCAACTTCCTCTTGGTTCGACACCGACTTCCCATATCTTTAAACCCGCCATGAAAAACAGTCCGCACGGTGCGGATTTTTCTGATACGCCATGGAATGAGTGGTTTTGTCTTACACTGTGTCGTACGCTGGGTCTTGAAACCACAAATGCTGAAGTGCTTATATATGATAACAAACCTGTCATCGTCGTTGAACGATTTGATCGATTGTGGCACGATGATGTGCTTTATAGAGTGCCGCAGGAAGATATTTGCCAGGCACTGGGTATGCCACCTACGCGCAAATATCAAAGCGATGGTGGCCCTCGTATTGTAGATATTCTTGAACTTCTGAATGGCGCGGCTGCTCCTCGTGAAGACCGCCTACGCTTTATGAAAGCGCAGATCGTATTTTGGCTACTGGCTGCTATTGACGGCCATGCCAAAAACTTTTCTATTTTTCTTACCCCGGGTGGTTACAAACTCGCCCCCTTGTACGATGTGATGTCCGCCGCTCCCTACTCCGAATTTTCAGCGCACAAGGTAAAATTAGCAATGGCAGTGGGAAATAACCGCCACTATCGTGTAAAGGAAATCCAACCGCGACATTTCTACCAGACAGGACAAAAAGTCGGCCTGCGAAAACAGGACATAGATGATGTCTTTGCAGACTTAATTTCTCAAATGGATGGTGCGCTTACAAAGTTGGCTAAGCTGGCCGTCACAGTTGGTGTCCCGGATTCAACATCAGGACCTATATTGGCTGGTGTGAAGAAACGGGCAGGTTTGATTAAGTGAAATATCTCCAAGACCCAGATAATTATACAAGCAACTTGAACTTGACCCCCCAATTACCGCAATTCTAGTGTCGGACCAAACTATGTGCAAGCCATGCGGTTAATTATAAAAACAATCGTGAAAGATCCTTGGGGCACAACGTGTAATATCGCACATGGTTTTCACTTTCACCTATCAGTTTACTCAGGCGTATATTTTATGGGTATCCTTTAACCTAAAAAAATCAGTTGAACCTACTGCGAACGTCTAAGGTGCAGTAGGTTCAACTGATTTTTTTAGGTTTAATATTCTTTGTAGCGTAATAATCCGAAACAAACCACTATTATTCTGGAACCCCCTCCAAACGATAAGTTAGTTGTTCCAAGGTGTCTTCAAAAAAATAGGTTATCCATCGCTCTGCTTCTAACTGCTCTAAGTCCATCAAGATCCGCATTATTCTTTTTTTAAATAAAGGACCAAAAAAACGCCTTCGACTTACTGCACTTATTGTTATGGCCCAACTTTCTTTATCGAAACATGATATAGCCATCGTTGAGTTATTATCTTCCACTGCATTGAACATCAAAATTTGTTCACCACCATCTTGCTCAACCATGCCACGCCAAGTGAACGACCGAAAAGCCTTGATTGCTTCTGAAACATTAGGCTGAAACGGTATGTCGTATTCTTGTTCAATATCATAATACGCACTTACAATCCCTTTCATTACTCTTCTCCCTCTAATGATACGATTAATTTTGAAGTGGTCTAATAATACCGGACACCTTGTTAAGGATTTAAACCACCAAAACAGGGTAAACGATGGCAATAGCAAAATGAAAAAGACGTAATTATACAAAAGAATTTAAGCTAGCCCGCATTTCTCACAGGGGGACACAACCTCGCGTAGAGATTTGAATTCACAAGGGATTTTGTGAAGGAGCGCAATACAGGTTGTATTTCCGACTGAACATCTCGATACCCCCTTGTGGGGTGAAATTCCTTGTGGATTCAAAGCTTCCGCGTCCGTCCTGCTCTTGCCCCTCGCCTACATCCCTGTAGGCGAAGATCAAGTGAAGATT
>CAZZJI010000060.1:0-21983 GCA_964654485.1 uncultured Gammaproteobacteria bacterium
TAGTGGAATCGGATTAAAAAGCAGGGTATTGGCGGTAATCTTGTTGCAATGAAAAACCCCACCTGGGGCTGTTAAACTCAGGTGGGATAAATGCGTGTTAATACGGGCTGCTTAACGTTTCTTCTTTGCCTTTTTCTTAGCTTTTTTCTTCGAAATGGTTTTCTTGGCCTTTTTCTTAGCTACTTTTTTCTTCGAAACAGTTTTCTTAGCTTTTTTCTTAGCAAGCGTTTTCTTGGTCTTTTTCTTAGCTACTTTCTTCTTAGTGGCCTTTTTCTTGGCTTTTTTCTTAGCTTTTTTCTTCGAGACTGTTTTCTTAGTCTTTTTCTTAGCTACTTTCTTTTTAGCGGTCTTTTTCTTCGCTTTTTTCTTCGAAATAGTTTTCTTAGTCTTTTTCTTCAAAACAGCCTTCTTAGTTGTTTTCTTTTTCACCTTTTTCTTAGCAACAGTTTTCTTGGCCTTTTTCTTAGCTTTTTTCTTCGAAACAGTTTTCTTCGAAACAGCCTTCTTAGTGGTTTTTTTCTTGGCTTTTTTCTTAGGAGCAGTTTTTGTAACAGTCTCTTCTTTAGTGGACGTCTTGACGGGTGTCATAATCGGTGCAGGCTCGTCTTCAACTACCTCTTCTTCTTTTTCTTCTTCTGGTTCCTGGTATACAGGTTGTTGTGTGTCAGGTATCTCTACATCGGGTGCAGTAAACATGGTTTCGATGGCTTCTTCCGGTAATTCATCGATTACGTTGCACAATTCGTCGAAAATTTCTGAAACATCACCCACGCCCTGGACAGTGCGAAGCATGTTTTTATTTCTGTAATAAGCAATTAGCGGGGTGGTCTGCGCTTCATATATTCTTAAGCGGTTGCTGATCGTTTCTTCATTATCATCTGAACGGTGATGTAAATTTCCGCCACAGCGATCGCATTGGTCTTCCAGTTTTGATGGGCTGGTATAAACATTATATAGTTGGCCGCAAGATTCACAGGTGCGCCGTCCGGTTGTTCTTTCGACAATGATATCAAAATCAACCGAGATCAAAATAGCCGCTTGCATTGGCTTATTGAGATCTTCGAGCATCGTATTAAGTGCTTCTGCCTGGATAAGATTACGAGGGAAGCCATCAAGAATGAATCCACTGTCTGTATCGGGGCTATTCAAGCGTTCCTCTATCATAGCGAGTACGATGGCGTCAGAAACAAATTGCCCTGCATCGATAGCGGCTTTCGCCTGGATACCTAATTCTGTACCCTCTTGTACCGCCCCTCGCAGCAAGTCACCTGTTGAGATTTGGGGCACATTATATTTTTCAACCAGTTTTTTTGCCTGGGTGCCTTTGCCTGAGCCTGGTGCGCCGAGTAATACGATTCTCATGTTGTTTCCTCGCTCATTTCGAAATCACTTTATTGTTTGTGTTTTTGGGCGTTAGCTTTGTACGACATGTTCGCCACCCCTTTTTATATCATGTACTTATTTCGCTTAAAAGGCATATAATACCGGTATAGCGAAAAATCCATGAATTTGGAAAATGAAATACATAAATATTGCGTATTTTTTGACCAGTAATTCCGTGGATCGCTGTACCAATTTGTATGTGCCAACTATTTCATTAGTCTGACAGGCTCCGAGACAAAAAGTTAATTATCACACTGAATGAGGTGTCGCACAACATGTTGTGTGCAGGCGCCGGACGCGGGTATCCATTAGTCTTGCGATTAATCTTTTTAATGTATGAACAATTGTGTTGCAACGGTTGTTTTGAAATTATTGTTAAGGGGGGAGTTTTATGACCAAGAGAAATGCTTTTTATGCCCAATCCGGGGGCGTCACCGCCGTAATAAATGCATCGGCATGCGGTGTTATCGAGACCGCACGAAAACACAAAAACAAAATTGGAAAAGTATACGCTGGCCGCAATGGCATTATTGGTGCGTTAACCGAAGACCTGATAGACACCAGTAAGGAAACGGCGAAATCAATCGCCGCGCTACGTCATACGCCGTCTGGTGCTTTTGGCTCGTGTCGATATAAATTAAAGGGGCTGGAGGAAAATAGAGCGCAATATGAGCGGCTTATAGAGGTATTCAGGGCGCACGATATAGGCTATTTCTTTTACAATGGCGGCGGGGATTCCCAGGATACGTCAAATAAAGTTTCACAAATAGGTGCAAAATTGGGATACCCGATTATTTGTGTTGGTATCCCCAAAACAGTCGATAATGATTTGCCGATCACTGACAATTGCCCTGGATTTGGCTCGGTTGCCAAATATGTCGCGGTTTCGATTAGAGAGGCTGCATTTGATGTTGCGTCGATGTGTAAAACGTCCACGAAGATATTTGTTATGGAGGTGATGGGCCGCCATGCTGGCTGGATAGCGGCAGCGGGTGGTTTGGCTGCCGAAAATAAAGGCGATGCACCGCATATTATTTTGTTTCCGGAAATTACCTTCGATCAAGTCGCTTTTTTAAAACGCGTTGATGAATGTGTTAAGGCGTATGGCTACTGTGCGATAGTGGTTTCAGAAGGTATCAGGAATCCGCAAGGCCAGTTTCTCGCTGAAGCCGGTGGTAAAGATTCATTTGGCCATGCGCAGTTAGGGGGTGTTGCACCGGTTGTTGCGCAAATAATAAAAGACGAGCTAGGTTATAAGTATCATTGGGCTGTCGCAGATTATTTGCAACGTGCGGCGCGTCATATTGCGTCTAAAACAGACGTTGATCAGGCCTATGCGCTGGGTAAGGCGGCGGTTCAGTTGGCGCTAAAAGGACAAAATGCCGTTATGCCAACGATTGTGCGCAAATCAAATAATCCTTATAAATGGACCACTGGCGTTGCCAAGTTGTCAAAAGTGGCCAATGTCGAAAAAATGATGCCGAGGAATTATATATCGAAGGATGGCATGGGAATCACGGAGCGCTGCCGTACTTATTTGCTACCGTTGATCAAAGGCGAAGATTATCCGCCGTATAAAAACGGCTTACCGCAATATGTTGTACTAAAAAATGTAGCTGTGCAGAAAAAACTGAAGGATGAATTTACAATCTGAATTTACTATTTAAGTACGAATTCACCGCAAAGGATGCAAAGTTTTTGATTTTTCAAAACGATCTCTTTGCGCCTTTGCGGTAAACTGATCTTTTGTTTAAAGAATAGGTGCAATCACCAAGCTGACGATCGCCATCACGTTGATAAGAATATTCATCGATGGGCCAGACGTATCCTTGAAGGGGTCGCCAACAGTATCACCAACCACTACGGCGGTATGCGTGTCTGATCCCTTGCCACCTAAATTGCCTTTTTCGACATACTTTTTCGCGTTATCCCAGGCGCCACCCGCGTTAGCCATGGTGATGGCCAGCAACACGCAACCTAATAGTGCGCCGCCTAACATGCCGCCCAGTGCCGACGGGCTAATGCCAAAACCGACCACCACGGGCGCCGAAACGGCGAGTACACCGGGTAACACCATTTTTTTCAATGCGGCGCGCGTGGCGATATCGATACAACGCGCATTATCCGGTTGGGCTTTGCCTTCCAGTAGTCCGGGTATTTCACGGAATTGACGACGAATTTCCTGGATCATTTCAAACGCGGCGTCGCCGACCGCAGTCATTGTCAGAGAAGCGACAAGAAAGGGAAATATGCCGCCAATAAACAGGCCGACCAGTACTTCCGGTTTATTAAGTGCCAGCGTGAAGTCCTGGTTATTCGCTGAAACGGTTTCAACAAATGCAGTAATGATGGCCAGTGCTGCCAGCGCGGCAGCGCCAATTGCAAAGCCCTTACCTATTGCGGCCGTTGTATTGCCGAGTTCATCCAGCGAGTCGGTAATTTTTCGTGTATCTTCACCAAGTCCACTCATTTCAGCAATGCCGCCTGCGTTATCGGCGACCGGGCCGTAGGCGTCGATGGCCATTGTGATACCCACTGTTGCTAACATGCCAACCGCAGCGATACCCACACCATAAAGACCCACCAGTTGATCTGATATGTATATGATGAGACAAATGGTTAGTATGGGAACCACAACAGAGCGCATGCCCAATGCAAGCCCACTGATCATGACGGTTGCCGGGCCGGTTTCGCCGGCTTTGGCGAGTTCCCGCACTGGTTTTCCAGCGGTGTAATATTCGGTTATCAGGCCGATGATGATGCCACCGACCGCGCCGACGACGACTGCGCCCCAAACATTGACACTGATACCAATGGCGGTAATGACAAAGTATGAGGAGGCAATAAATAACACCGCTGCACCGATGGTGCCGATTCTTAGGGCAACTTCGGGTGATTTTGAAGCATAGACTTTAACTAAAAATATACCGAGTATAGAACAGACTATACCGACAGAAGCCAGGCCCAGAGGCAAAAACATAAGGTCACTACGTTGTCCCAAGTTGGCGATAGCCGCTGCGCTAATTGTCGACGCAATTGCGATTGTGGCGATGATTGACCCGCTGTAGGATTCAAAAATATCTGACCCCATGCCTGCGACATCGCCGACATTGTCACCTACGTTATCTGCAATGACGCCAGGGTTGCGCGGGTCATCTTCAGGAATGCCCGCTTCAATTTTACCAACCAAATCCGCGCCGACGTCCGCACTTTTAGTGAAAATGCCACCACCGACACGAGAAAATAATGCCACGACGGATGCACCCATTCCGAAACCGTGTATGGCATGGGCGGTTTCCGGGTCACCGCCATAAACCATATAAAGGATACCCAGTCCAAGTAATCCGACGGCCGCAACCGTTAATCCCATGACTGAGCCGCCATAAAAAGCGCAGGTTAATGCAGCAGCAGCGCCTTTTTCGTGGGCGGCTGTTGTTGTGCGCACATTCGCTTTTGTCGCTGTGAACATGCCGATATAGCCGGCGATGCCCGAGCAGAACGCACCTGCGATAAATGCGATGGTTGTCTGTGCTCCCAGGAATATATAGAGCAAAATGGCGAGTACGGCGGCAAAAGGGGCGAGAATTGAATACTCTCGTTTCATAAAAACCATTGCACCCAAGTGAATGGCTTCTGCGATTTCCGCTAGTTTCCCTTCGCCAGCGGGCATGGCCTTAATCTGATGATATAAGATAAATGCAACGACCAGACCTAAGAGACCAAAAAAAGGGGGTAGATTGGTGATTTCCATTGGACAGGCTCCGTATTGTGTTAAGCCGTTATTGTATAACTTAAGTTATAACTGAACAGACTTAGGTTATTAGTTGAACCAGGTTTTTTTAATCCGAAGTTGTTATTACGTCAATAAATAAATTATATGCAAATTAGCATTCAAACCCTATTTCAGTTGCGCCTAAGAAGCAACGATTATTCTGGTTTCGGGGGTCAAACACCCTGCTTGTCGATTTATTTCAAAATCAATTGTTGTATGGGTTGTATGGAGAGGTAGGCAGGAAGATCAAGACCTTAGTTGATGTGGTGGTATTTTTATTGGGGGCGAATGCGACCATTGTTCAAGCAGATTTGATTTTCCTTGGCCCCGTCTCGGGAATCAATTGAAAGAGGCGGGCAAATGTACGCTGCGAATGTGGATCATTTAAACGAATTATAAAGGTTTGTGGCTCGGCATCACCCAATTTAGTTACCGTGATTGTTTATTTGCTTCAGCAAAACGATTATCCCCCGGTTACCGGTGGAAAAAACGCAACTTCATCTCCCTCTTTAACGCCGTAATCGACATCAACATACTCCAGGTTTACTGCCATAAGCGTATTGGGTTTTAATGGTTGTCCCTTTGCAATTGCATCCCAGACATCCGCAACAGTTTTAATGTTTGCAGCATTAATTTCATCTTGAGATCGCCCGATTTGTTCCCGCAAGCTGGCGAAGTATTTAACCGTAATAGTCATATTTCTATATTATCGACAAAGGTGTTTTGGTGTATGGTAGTCGTTTAGGTAACGTAATGAAATATCCATAGTGCGTATTACGGGGATTCCAAGGTTTATATATGACAAAATTGACCCATTTTGGCGATTCTGGTGAGGCTCACATGGTTAATGTGGGCGCTAAACCGGAAACTCATCGTGTTGCTGAAGCTCGCGGTTGTATCGCGATGAAAGCCGAGACCTTGTTATTGGTTAAGCAAGGCAATCATAAAAAAGGAGACGTTCTGGGTGTCGCGCGTATTGCCGGCATTATGGCAGTGAAAAAAACGTCCGAATTGATACCGCTTTGCCATTCAATATTAATCGATAACGCTGAGGTCAGTTTTGAGATAGACGAGGCAAATAACAAGGTTGTATGCGTTGCTTTGGTGCAAACGATCGGTAAAACCGGTGTTGAAATGGAAGCCCTGACTGCCGTGCATATTGCTTTGCTCACTATATATGACATGTGCAAATCTGTCGATAGAGGCATGACGATGGGTGAAATATGTTTGTTAAGAAAAGAAGGTGGCAAGTCCGGGACATGGCGCTCAGAGTCATAAGCGTTTATGCATAACCACGCGCAACATACTCACCAGTCTGTTGCAACGGGTCGGCTGTTAATTTGGGCATTGCTGTTGACGCTGTCTTTTGCCGGGGTGGAGGCCTATGCCGGTTGGTGGTCCGGCTCATTGGCTTTATTGAGCGATGCGGGGCATATGCTGTCAGATGCGACTGCATTGGGTTTGGCGTCATTTGCAGCCTGGATAGCTGTAAAGCCACCCTCGGCGCAACATTCTTATGGTTACGGGCGAGCGGAAGTGGTTGCGGCGTTGGTCAATAGTTTGTTTATGATTGCGATTGTAGTGGGTATCGTCGTTGCCGCTGTCGAACGAATTCAGTCGCCGCAGCCAGTGGTGGGCAGCACAGTGATGTGGGTCGCTACGATTGGGCTACTTATAAATTTGTTGGTTGCGTTTATGTTGACCCGCGGACATCAGACTATTAATACCCGTGGTGCATTATTACATGTTATGGGCGATTTGCTGGGGTCGGTCGCTGCATTGATTGCCGGGGCGGTGATTTATTTTACCGGTTGGACGCCGATAGATCCGATACTTTCTCTTTTGATTAGCGCCCTGATTCTCTATTCAAGTTTGCATTTGTTGCGCGAAGTGTTGCAAGTGATCATGGAAGGTGTGCCATTGAATATTGATATAGTTGAAGCGGGCAATGCAATGGCAGCGATAGAAAATGTTAATTCAGTGCACGATTTGCACATATGGACGCTTTCGAGTGGTCGGTACGCATTGTCGGCACATCTTGTGATCGAAAAGTTTGAAAAATGGCAGTCGATACTGGATGAGCAATCAGAAATGTTAAAGACGCGTTTTGGAGTTGAACATATTACACTGCAACCAGAGTCTACAACCAGAATTATTCAGCCAATCTCGTTTGTAAAAAAGCCAATGACCAAATAGCTCCTTGTTTCTTTATAAATAGTTAATAAATGATTTTAATAGACGCGGTAGTAATTAATTATTAATCTGAAATTATCATGAATCTAAAATTCAGCAAAATGCATGGGTTGGGAAATGACTTTGTCGTTATCGATGGTGTTTCGCAATCTGTGAACCTGGAAAGCGATAGCATCAAAATGATTGCCGATAGACGTTTTGGCATAGGTTGTGATCAGGTGTTGCTTGTTGAGTCACCGCGTTCGCCTGATACAGATTTCTATTATCGCATTTTCAATGCGGATGGCGCAGAGGTGGAACAATGCGGTAATGGTGCGCGTTGTTTAGCCCGTTTCGTTCGGGACAAGGCGTTGAGTAGAAAAGAGACTGTTAAAGTTGAAACTGACTCGGGGATAATCGAATTACATCTTCAGCCCGATGAACAAGCAACAGTAAATATGGGTGTGCCTCGATTTAAACCAAAAGATTTGCCGATGGTTGCTGACAAAGTGCAGGAAAGTTATATACTTAAAGTCAACCAACAGCAAATAGAGATGGGTATTGTGTCTATGGGGAACCCGCATGCAGTTATTATTGTGGATGATGTAAATAGTGCACCTGTTGCAACGACGGGTAAATCAATAGCGACCGACCCGTCTTTTCCGCAAGGCGTTAATGTTGGATTCGTGCAAATTATAAATCGCCATCATATCAAGCTGCGCGTGTACGAAAGAGGCGTTGGTGAAACAATGGCCTGTGGTACCGGTGCATGCGCGGCGGTTGTTTATGGTCGTGTGTCTAATAAATTGGATGAGACGGTAGGGGTAGACTTGGAAGGGGGGCGCCTGACGATACAATGGGGTGGCGAAGGGGAGGCCGTGTTAATGACCGGTCCTGCAGAAACAGTTTTTGAAGGTAATATTGAATTATGACTACATTGCAAAGTGTAAAAAAACAAGCTATTTCAGAGCGTGATGTTAAGCAATATTTAGCGAATAATACAGATTTTTTTAAGTCGCATGTGAATTTACTTTCTGCTCTTGAAATACCTCACGAAAGTGGTAAAGCGGTTTCCCTGGTCGAGCGACAGGTCTCTATTCTTCGTGATCAAAAAAAGCAGCTTAAAAGACAACTCCAGGAGCTTGTTCAAATAGCAAAAGAGAATGACTCTTTAAACAAGCAATTACACAAATTAGCTATGGCATTATATAAGGCTGACTCGGTCGAAGCCGTGCTGGAAGTGTCGCGCGCTAGACTAAAAAACGATTATCAGGTGGATGAAAGCAATTTCCTCTTCTTTGCTGGAGAGAGTGCTGGTGAGGGCAAAGGTGCTGTTATTGATCCTTCTCAGTTGCCCCCAGGACTGATTGATTCCTTTGTCGATAATCGTGACCCTGAATTCAAGGATATCGAAAAAATTATCCGTGAACGCAAGCCGGTATGCGGTCAATTTAAATTGGAATTAACAAAAACTCTTTTTGGTAGCGTGGCGACGCAGGTTAAATCGGCGGCTTTGCTGCCATTAGTAAGCGGTTCTTGTTTTGGTTTATTATGTATTGGTAGCCATGATGGGCATTGGTTTCATGCGACAAAGGGCACCGAGTTTCTAAAAAAGCTCTCGGAATTAATTAGCTGTTCATTGAGCGCACGTTTATAAACGGTGCGTTTAGCAATCTTCTGGTTGCGCTCTTTATTAGTTAGTGCCCTTTATTAGTATTAATGACCTGTATTTACAGCTCATATTTGCAGCGCCTATTTACAATAACAGTTCGTATTAAACGACCGTATAACACAAGAAATATAAGAAACCAAAAATATGGATACACGCGAAACTGAGTGGATAACCAAGTTTATTAGTTATCTGCACAATGAACGTCGATTGTCAGCTCATACAGTAAGTAACTATGCCCGGGATCTAAACAAGGTTGTTGTTTTTTGTCGTAACAGGCAGGTAGCCAAGTGGGATGAATTGAAGGTGCATGATGTGCGCGCCTATATAAGCAAGCGGCACCGAGGTGGCTTATGTGGCCGAAGTTTGCAGCGAGAGCTTTCCGCCATACGGTCTTTTTTTAAGTTCCTTGAGCGTGAAAATGTCGTTACTAACAGTCCCGCCATTAGCGTCAGTGCGCCTAAGACTACACGCAAACTACCACAAACCCTGGATGTTGATCAGGTATTAAAATTATTAAAAATTCCGGTAGATGATTTACTGTCTATACGCGATAGGGCCATGATTGAATTATTATATTCTAGTGGTTTGCGTTTGGCAGAACTTGTTTCCTTGAGCCTGGGTGATATAGATTTCGCACAAGAACAGGTGCGAGTTACAGGAAAAGGAACAAAAACAAGGATAGTGCCCATCGGTCGATTTGCAAAAGAAGCGGTCACCGATTGGATGCGCGTCAGGGACAAAATGGTACTAATGGATGAGCCTGCACTTTTTGTAAGTAAACGTGGTGTGCGTATTTCGAAACGAGCCGTTGAATTTCGAATCAAGGAATGGGGAGAAAAGCAGGGGTTGGATAGTAACGTGTATCCACACAAGCTGCGGCATTCTTTTGCCAGCCACATACTCGAATCCAGTGGTGATCTGAGGGCCGTACAAGAGTTGCTTGGACATGCGGATATTTCAACTACACAAATATACACCCACCTGGATTTTCAACATTTGGCACGAATCTACGACGAAGCCCATCCTAGGGCCAGACGAAAAGGCTAAGCGTTTGTTTTCTGTGCATTAGCTGTCTTCAGTAGGTTCTCTATTCTCGGGCAGCCTCCTACTTGAATTTTCGGTCTACAGTCCACATGTCGGACTATGTTTGTGCTTTCGGGCTTCCTGTGCCTGCACATTGCTTGAATTGTGTGCGTTTACGTACCCATTATGCTATCCCACATTCGCTCCATAAATGGTAGAGATGGTGTACAATTTCACCTTCGAGCAATATGTATAAAGTATCTACAGTGACATAAGTGACATAAGTGACATAAGCGACATAAGCGACACAAATAGCTTGGGTTATTTTTCAATTAAATTAGGAAGTTAGGTTTTGAACGAATTTAAAGGCACAACTATATTGTCAGTGCGGCGCAACGATAAGGTCGTCGTCGGTGGCGATGGCCAGGTTTCACTGGGTGATACCATAATGAAAGGCAATGCGTGTAAAGTCCGGCGTTTATACAATGAAAAAGTCATTGCGGGCTTTGCCGGTGCGACAGCAGATGCGTTTACTCTATTTGAGCGATTTGAAGCCAAGCTTGAGAAGTACTCGGGAAACCTTACCCGCGCTGCGGTTGAATTAGCCAA
Source organism: uncultured Gammaproteobacteria bacterium (assembly GCA_964654485.1). GTDB lineage: Bacteria > Pseudomonadota > Gammaproteobacteria > SG8-11 > SG8-11 > JAADIM01. The sequence goes on from CAZZJI010000060.1 coordinate 10,632, forward strand.
AGATTGGCGAACAGAACGGTCGTTGCGACGTTTAGAGGCGCTGCTCACCGTCGCTGATTCGAAAGCGTCGCTTATTATTTCCGGAAATGGGGATGTAATTGAGCCAGAACAAGGCCTAATCGCAATAGGTTCGGGTGGCCAATATGCCAAATCGGCTGCGATGGCATTACTGGAAGAGACCGAGTTGGATGCACGTTCGGTTGTAGAAAAAGCCCTGCACATTGCTGCAAATATTTGCATATATACTAATCACAATCTCACCATAGAAGAACTAACCATTAAAGAATAAGACATCATGACAGATACGACGACCCCCATGACACCCCGAGAAATTGTTCAGGAATTAGATAAACACATTATAGGACAGGACAACGCGAAACGATCCGTCGCCATTGCGCTGCGTAATCGTTGGCGCCGCAGTATGGTTGATGAAGCACTGCGTAATGAAATTACACCAAAAAATATCCTGATGATCGGACCGACTGGCGTCGGCAAAACCGAAATCGCGAGACGTCTGGCAAAATTAGCCGATTCTCCCTTTATTAAAGTAGAGGCGACTAAATTCACCGAAGTAGGCTATGTTGGTCGCGATGTTGAGTCTATTATACGTGATCTTGCAGACATTTCCGTCAAAATGACGCGCGAGCGTGAAGTCAAAAAGGTGCGTATACATGCTGAACAGTCAGCAGAAGAGCGCATCCTGGATATATTGATACCGTCCGCGAGGCCCGGTGGATTCAGTTTTAGCTCAAATGAGCAAAGTAGCGACAATGATAATAAAGACGATGGAGCCAACACGCGGCAAAAATTTCGAAAAATGCTCCGTGAAGGCAAATTAGATGACCGGGAAATTGAAGTAGAACTCAATACTGCGGCTGTGGGTGTAGAGATTATGGCCCCGCCTGGCATGGAGGAAATGACGAACCAACTACAGGGTATGTTCCAGAATCTGGGTAGCGGACGCACTAAAACGCGAAAATTGAAAATCAAGCAGGCTTTTAAATTGTTGACCGAAGAAGAAGCCGCAAAAATGATAAATGAAGATGATATAAAAAGCCGTTCAATTTACAATGTTGAGCAAAACGGCATTGTTTTTCTGGATGAAATGGACAAGATTTGTAAGCGTTCGGAAACATCCGGGTCGGATGTGTCACGCGAAGGTGTGCAGCGGGACTTGTTGCCGCTGGTTGAAGGCTGCGCGGTATCTACTAAATACGGTATTGTAAAAACAGATCATATCCTGTTTATTTCATCCGGTGCATTTCACTTGGCCAAGCCTTCTGACCTCATTCCCGAACTGCAAGGCCGTCTACCGATTCGGGTTGAACTGAGTTCGTTGACTGTAGGAGACTTTGTTCGCATTTTGACGGAACCGGACGCGTCGCTAACGCAACAGTATGCTGCGTTGCTTGGCACCGAGGGGGTGAAATTGACATTTTCCAAAGATGGTATTTCACGTATTGCGCAAGTCGCCTGGCAAGTTAATGAATCAACTGAAAATATTGGTGCGCGACGTTTGTATACCGTCATGGAGCGTTTATTGGAAACATTGTCTTACGAAGCAGCTGATCGGAACAATGAGGAAATCGAAATTGACGCAAGTTACGTAGACGGGCACTTAAGCGAGCTTGTAAAAGATGAAGATTTGAGCCGCTATATTTTATAGAGAAGTATTTTATAGAAAAAGTTATTAGCTTAATGTTTAGTTTGTTCTTTTATTACAAAAGATCAATTAAAAAAATTAAGGCAAAGCCGGGATAAACAATTGAGTAAATCGCCGAAGCCAACCGAAATAAAGCTACACCAGAAGTCACGTATCCTGGAAATTGTGTTTGATGATGGTACCTGTTTTGAATATTCGTGCGAGTATCTGCGCGTGCATTCTCCATCAGCAGAAGTGCAGGGTCATGGTCCCGGGCAGGAAGTGCTTCAATTAGGCAAGCAGGATGTGAATATTAAACAAATTGAACCCATAGGTAATTATGCCATCCAGTTGCATTTCGACGACGACCATAATACCGGAATTTATTCCTGGGATAAGTTGTATGAGCTTGGTACGAATAAAGAAGTGCTATGGAATAAATATCTGGAAAATTTGCAACAAGCAGGGCATAAAAGAAAGTAATTTGGATTTATTTAGGTTTAATCACGGGTTTGTCAAACATGCCGCAGGAAAATGATCAAACTACGCACTTCGGTTATCAGCAGGTACCATTGGGCGAAAAAGCAAATAAAGTAAAAGAAGTCTTTCAGTCGGTTGCTAGCAAGTACGATTTGATGAATGACTTGATGTCTTTGGGTGCTCATCGCTTGTGGAAAAAATTTACTATCGAATTATCGGCTGTAAAACGCGGGCAGCATGTGCTGGATTTGGCCGGCGGAACAGGTGATTTGGCAGAAAAATTTGCAGGTAGGGTGGGTGAAACCGGTCAGGTTGTGTTAGCAGATATAAATGACGCGATGTTGCGGCTAGGTCGAAGGCGGTTGATCGATAAAGGGTTTGTAGGCAACGTTGACTATGCACAAGTTAATGCCGAGCGTTTACCTTTTGATAATAATTCGTTTGATTGCGTGACTATTGCGTTTGGTTTGCGAAATGTCAGTGATAAGGACAGGGCACTGCGTTCAATTTATCGTGTTTTAAAACCAGGTGGTAAGTTACTGGTATTGGAGTTTTCCAAGATGGCAATTCCTATGCTATCGTCGTTTTACGAAACTTATTCATTTAAAGTGATTCCTATGATAGGAAAATGGATTACAGGCGATGCGCAAAGCTATCAATATTTGGTGGAATCTATACGCATGCATCCCGATCAGGATACCCTGTTGGCTATGATGAAAGATGCAGGTTTTGAAGGCTGTGAATATTATAATATGAGTGGTGGCGCAGTTGCGTTACACAAAGGATATAAATATTAAAGCGTCTCCTTAACGCCTGTTGACTTTTTTTGCTCTTGTTGATTAGGGGCTGCTGCTGCATTGGTTTCTGTCCGGCGTGCTCAATACGCTTACTAAACTGCCTAACTATAAGCTAACTATAAGTTACCTAAACAAGTTTTTTTCAGGTGTGTTATGAAAATTCCAACTGTATTACTTGCCGTTATTGAAAAAGCGATAAATGCTTATCTGGGTCTGGATCCGGTTGCAATGCAGCGTTTGGCTGCCTATAACGATAAAATTGTCGCTGTCGAAATGCGGGGGTTTGATTTATATTTTTACATTAAAATTGAGACCAATGGCGTTGCTGTTTTCAAACAGGCACCCGAAAATATCGATACATGGTTAATAGGGTCGCCTGTATCTTTAGCGAATATGGCGTTAGCAAATCAAGGGCAGGATTCTGAGAATATTCTTTTTTCCGGAGATGTAGAAATCAAAGGCGATGTAGAGCTAGGGCAAGAGTTAAAAAAAATACTCAACGAAATTGAAATCGATCTGGAAGAACAGCTATCAAAAATTACCGGTGATGTAATAGCGCATCAAGTGGGGAATCTGGCGCGTTTGGGTAAAGCTTGGAGTGAAAAAACAGCGGAAACTTTGCAGTTGGATATGGTTGAGTACTTGCAGGAAGAATCACAACAATTACCCCGGCCGGACGAAGTAGAGCGGTTTATCTCGGGTGTTGATTTGATTCGCTCAGATGTCGATCGTCTGGAAGCGCGCGTCAAGCGTATGTTGGTGAATTTTGACTTATCTGACTCTATTCCTCCAGGGAAGGAAAAATGAAAATTTTTCGCATTATTGCGATAAACCGTATTTTAGTAAAACACGGCCTTGATGAAATTATTCTGGAGACCCATTTTTTTCGACCCATTCGTTTCATTTTTTATTTTCTTCCCTGGAATATTCTACGTACCAATGACGCACCGCGAGGTGAGCGAATTCGTCGCGCATTAGAGGATCTTGGCCCGATTTTTGTTAAGTTCGGGCAGATACTATCTACTCGCCGTGATTTATTGCCGGACGATATCGCTAAAGAGCTTGCTTTGTTGCAGGATCAGGTGCCCGCGTTTTCGGGTAAAAAAGCACGCGATATTACCGAAAAAGCCTACGGAAAACCACTCAGCGAAGTATTTTTGGATTTTGATGAAACGCCTTTGGCTTCGGCTTCAATTGCGCAGGTACACGCCGCGACCTTACTCGATGGCAAGCAGGTTGTCGTAAAAGTAGTACGCCCTGGCATTGAAAAAGCCATTCGTCGTGATATTGGTTTACTTTATTTTATTGCGCAGCTTGCGCAACGATATTGGCGAGAAGGTCGGCGGCTAAGACCAGTAGAAATAGTGACAGATTATGAACTAACAATAATGGACGAACTTGATTTGGCACGTGAAGCCGCTTCTGCATCACAGCTTAAACGAAATTTTGAAAATTCGTCGCTGCTCTATGTGCCGGAGGTATATTGGCCACATACCCGACAAAACGTCATGGTGATGGAACGTATATCGGGTACACCGATCAGTGATATCGAATCGCTGAGAGCGCAGGGCATCGATTTGCAAAAGTTGTCTGAAAATGGTGTGGAAATATTTTTTACACAAGTGTTTCAGCATAACTTCTTTCACGCGGACATGCATCCGGGCAATATTTTCGTATCACCGCAAGGGCAATATATTGCGATAGATTTTGGCATCATGGGTACCTTGAATGCTGAAGACCAGCGCTACCTGGCTGAAAATTTTCTAGCCTTTTTTAAACGGGATTATAGACGTGTTGCCGAACTGCATGTGGAGTCAGGCTGGGTGCCGAAAGAAACACGCATAAGCGATTTCGAATCAGCAATTCGAACCGTTTGCGAACCTATTTTTGAGCGTCCATTAAAAGATATTTCTTTTGGCCATTTATTAATTCGTTTGTTTCAAACTGCACGCCGATTTAATATGGAAGTACAGCCACAACTGGTATTGTTACAAAAGACTTTGTTAAATATCGAAGGACTGGGACGGCAACTCTATCCCGATCTGGATTTGTGGAAAACAGCAAAACCGTTTCTTGAGCGCTGGGCAGATGAGCAATTTGGAGTGCGTTCAATCGTTAAGTCTGTTACCAAAAATGCACCGATGTGGGCAGAAAAATTGCCGGAAATACCGGGGCTGCTATATGATTACCTGCAGGCACAGAAAGAAAATGAACAGTTGCTCAGGGAGGGTATCAAAGAGCTTCGCAATACGCAGCATGAGATTCGGCGTTCAAGTCGGCGTAACTTCCGTGCGATAACTGCGTCGGCATTTATACTGTCTGCGTTTGTATTATATGGGTTGGATAACGGCAAAATGACATCGCTGGGGAACGCACCGTTGCTTACTTTTATGCTGGGTGGTTTAGGCGCTATCATACTCATTTTTTCTTGGCCAGAACACCGAGATTAGCTTTTGCAATCATGTTCAGCTTCAGTGCGTTACCCCCCTTAAGTCTCTACATTCATTTTCCATGGTGTGCCCGAAAATGCCCCTATTGCGATTTCAATTCACACCAGGTTAGAAACACCATTCCGGAAACGGCGTACGTTGAATCGCTTGTTAAGGATCTGGAAAATGATTTGCCGTTGATTTGGGGGAGAAGAATTAGCAGTGTGTTTATAGGGGGGGGGACGCCAAGTTTAATATCACCAGAGAGATTGGATGATTTGTTGTCTTCGATACGCGCAAGACTGCCAATCAATCCAGACACAGAAATTACCTTGGAAGCCAATCCAGGTGCCATTGAACAGAGTAAATTTAATGAATTTTATTCATTGGGAATAAATCGGATTTCTATTGGTGCGCAAAGTTTTGACGACGATTGTTTGCAACATCTTGGACGAATACACAATGCTCGCGAGTCGGTTTCTGCAATTGAATCGGCTTATAAAGCAGGTTTTGACAATGTAAATATCGATTTAATGTTTGGCTTGCCTGGTCAAAAACAGGCATCAGCCATCAATGACATAAACACGGCGATTGATTTAAATCCTAAACATATTTCTTACTATCAATTGACCGTTGAACCAAACACTTATTTTCATAAACACCCTCCTATCTTGCCAGAAATCGATTCAATTGATTGGCTTCAGGCTGCTTGCCAGGCCTTGTTGAAACAAAGCGATTATCAGCAATATGAAGTGTCCGCCTACGCGCGCCTGGGTGCACAATGTCGACATAATCTGAATTATTGGCAGTTTGGTGACTATCTTGGCATTGGTGCTGGCGCACATGCAAAAATATCCAATGCGAGTAAGCAAACCATTTATCGGTATTGGAAAGTCAAACAACCTCAGGATTATATAAGCAAGGTGGTGGTTAATCAGCAAATCGCGGGTATGAAAAAATTAGCGCGTCACGACGCTGGGTTTGAATTTATGCTCAATGCAATGCGTTTAAGTGATGGATTCGAAACCCGGTTATTTACTGAGCATGCCGGTTTGCCTATCCTTGTTGTGGAAAAACAACTAAAAGAGGCGAAATTAAAGGGACTAATTGAATGGGATTTAACACGTATTCGGCCTACCGAACGTGGTCGTCGATATTTAAATGATCTGCTAGAATTATTCTTACCGAGTGATTCGGGAAAAACCTGAAGATATAAATGGTCTGTATTGTGGCGACTTTTTACTTAACTTTTGCTTAACTTATACTTACCCAACTTCAAACGAACGTGAAAATAATTAGCAGGTACGTGCATGAATGAGTTAGTCAAAAATTATTATGAAATTATGGTGTTCTCCCAATTGGAGAATGAGCCGCAAGTAAAAGAAAGAGGCGACAAGGATTATTGGGCCGATATTGCTTGTGTGGCGCTCAATAAACTGCCATCTCGTTATATCAAGCACTCGATAGATACTTCATTTTACATAACGCCTGCAGAACGGGCGCAAATGGAATTGGCGGTTCAAAAAGCGATTAGTGATGCGATATCATTTATCAATGCACATCAACACGAGAGTCCGGACGGCAGTACTAGTAAAAAAGTGTACTAGCATTTTTCTTCTCTGCAAACGTGTATTGCTGCTTTTGTTGCTCGCGTTGCTATTGGCGTGCGCCGCATGCAGCGAAAAGAAAACGTCTATCAGCTTAACCACAATACCTGCGGAGATCGATTTTGGTAGTAGTCAGTCGACAGCCCAGTTCAACATTATCAGTAATAATGTTGAGCCGGTGCGGTGGACGATTTCTGTAAATCAGCCTTGGGTTTCGTTTTCTGAAACAAAAGGCGTTGCCTCAAAAACAGCTCTTAAAATTAATGTCAAAATTGATCGTGACAATTTATCGCCTGGCAAAAAACAAGCAGAGATTATGCTTGCTTATAACGGTAGCCAGCGAATAATTCCTGTTTCGGTGTTCGCGGTATCACAATCTCAAGTAGCAAGCGATGTCACGACGCATGTTAAGAAAAGTCAAAAAAATAAAGTGAAATTTGATTTGATTAAACATGCCGATAAAAATGAATTTAGCCCCCCTGAAAATACAACAGCGGTTAATTTTATCGATAGCGGTGTTTTGCAAACAAATCTAAAGACCGTAACCTTGAATATTTCCGCAGAAGACGACATGGGCATTGTGGCGTATTATATAAGTGATAGCGATACAAAAGAGCAGACGTTGATGGCATTTCAATCTAAAGGCGATTGGGATTGGAAAACCATAAACGAAAATAAACGTTATAAAGGTATTATTAGTTACAGTTTCAAACGAGATTATATGTCTGGTACAGAGGTGTATGTCAATGTTTGGTTTAAGGATGTAGAAGGTGGTGTTTCGCCAGTAGCACAAGACAGTATTGTGTTTGCAAATGCTCAAGCGCAACAAAATAATAAACTGACTGGTTCGCAGGTCGGTTCACAAGCTATTACACAAGCACAGCGAGTTGAGTCGTTGCCGCAAAATCTCACTATTTCGCAGCGTCGCAATGAGGGGTTATCCTCCGGGGGTGAGGCAATTTTGCTGACTCAGCGGGTAGGCGGAGCGAATTCTCCGATTGCCGGAGTGAATTCAGTTGATGGCAATAGTCAAAATAACAATAGCAGCACTGAAAATAACGATAAGAATACCGCAGACGAGTCGGTCATTTATGCATATGACTTTGAAAATGGATATAATGGCTGGTGGGTCGACAATGGTCAGTGGGAAATCGGCAGATCGACAGTGGGGCCCAAGGGCAGTTGTTATAAAAGTGTTCAGTGTGCTGGTACCGTATTGTCCGGGCTATATTCTGACTATGTTGAAAGTCGCATAATTAGTCCTGCTATCACAATACCAGAACTTGGTAATTACAAAAGAGTTCAACTTAAATATGTTCACTGGTATGCATTGCACCTGCACGATCTTGCTAAATTACAAATTTCTGTAGAGACATCGCCCGGTGTTTGGAGTAACTGGAAAACATTGTCTGTACAATCCGGATTCGCCCGACAATGGAAAATATCTGTATCTGGGTTATCAAATTATGCGAAAAAGACAATTCGCTTAGGGTTTTATTTATTTCAACCACCTGATAAGGCTGGTGGGTCGACAATGGTCAGTGGGAAATCGGCAGATCGACAGTGGGGCCCAAGGGCAGTTGTTATAAAAGTGTTCAGTGTGCTGGTACCGTATTGTCCGGGCTATATTCTGACTATGTTGAAAGTCGCATAATTAGTCCTGCTATCACAATACCAGAACTTGGTAATTACAAAAGAGTTCAACTTAAATATGTTCACTGGTATGCATTGCACCTGCACGATCTTGCTAAATTACAAATTTCTGTAGAGACATCGCCCGGTGTTTGGAGTAACTGGAAAACATTGTCTGTACAATCCGGATTCGCCCGACAATGGAAAATATCTGTATCTGGGTTATCAAATTATGCGAAAAAGACAATTCGCTTAGGGTTTTATTTATTTCAACCACCTGATAAGGCCGGTGCAAAGGAAGGGTGGTATGTAGATGATATCTCGATAGTGAAGGTGCGTTAATTATTTTAAGGTGTTGCATACTCCTGACATATAGTGTCAGGAGTATGCAACGAAACGCAGTTTTTTGTATGGACTCTAAAGTAGGCGGCGTGCAACAATATTAGTTACTATAATCAAAAGAGTAATGGAATGGCGGCAAAAAAAACAAAGAATATATTAGTCAAAAAATCAAGCGCAAAAAAAATAGACGCGTCTTTTCCAGGGTTTCCTAAAGATATTGTGAAGTTCCTCAAAGATTTGTCTAAAAACAATAATCGAGATTGGTTTCAGGATAATAAAGAACGTTATAAATTGTCGGTTGTCGCGCCCTTATGTGACTTCATTGTCGCAATGGGTCCGCGCCTTGAAAAAATATCCAATTGTTATGTTGCTGATGCAAGGCCGCATGGTGGCTCGATGTTTCGAATCTACCGCGACGTACGTTTTTCTAAAGACAAGCGGCCTTATAAAGAACACGCCGCTGTTCATTTTAGACATGAGGCCGGCAAAGATGCGCATGCCCCTGGGTTTTATTTGCACATCGAACCGAAAGAAATATTTGTCGGTGGTGGTATTTGGATGCCGCCGAACCCTGTGTTGGATAAGATCCGTCAATCAATTGTTGAAAAACCGGATAAATGGAAAAAAATATGCAAAGGAAAAACCTTTGTGAAATATTTTTCTGCGGTACAAGGCGATGGTTTAAAGCGGCCGCCTAGGGGTATTGATAAAGACCACCCGTTAATAGAAGATTTGAAGCGCAAAAGTTTTTTTGCCATGCATAAGATTGACACTAAATTACTGTATACGCCAAAATTCATTACGGAAGTAGATCGTACCTTTGCGGCGCTCAGTCCTTTGTTAGAGTTTTTGACTGATGCAGTTGACTTGCCCTATGTCCGCAGTAAAAGGCCTATTGGTTTTATTTAGGTTTAATGTAATTGCTTACGGTGACCCACTACTCTCCACTGGTCAGTGATACCAGATTCGAGTATAGCTCACAAAAGTGGCGCTATCGTGCCATTATGACAGGAGGGACATGAGCCCAATACTTGTGCATGGTCAACCACCTGGGCTGGGACGAAGGTGTTTGTGTAATGACATGTTTCGCACAAATTGGTAGTGGCGATGTGCAGACCCGACTTTCCAAACGAAACGGTACCGATGTCATGACAGGTGATACAGGACTTTGTCACAATGGAGTGATCCAGGACTTCGTTGGTCCAGAATGTTGCATAGGTTGTATGGCAGACGTCACATTGCTCGACTGTCGGGATATGGGTGGCGGATTGTCCGATGGCGAGATTGTTGTCATGGCATTCGTCACATAATCGTGGTGTGCCCTTAAAGACAGCACCTCTATGGCACTGTTCACATACCAGGAATTGATGTGCCCCAATTAGCTCAAACGCTGAGGTGAGATGATCAAATTCCAACATTTGCTTGTCGGTAGGTGTCGAAGTCTCCGCATTTATGCTGGTAGTAAATAAAGAAAGAAACAGGAATAAGTAAGTGTATATAGCAAAGTCGGGCTTATGGCCAAGTAGACTCAGTCTCTTACCCATCCTCCAGCTATTCCTATTCACTACGATTCACCTCTCGTTTAACGATAATATCGCTCTGCTTTGTTGAACCTCCTTGTATGAACCTTCCTATATTTAGCGTCTATTCATCTATTTATATTAGTAAATTTTACGTATTATTACATAATACAATAGATTGCTAGTTTAATTTTCTCTTTTTAAACAATAGGTTTTAAACGATAGGGTGGAAGTGGCACGAGCCACATTAGCGACAGGTTTTGCTAACCTAAATCTAATAAGTCATTGATTGTTTTAATTTTCACCATTTAGGCTAAACTAAGCTATCTTATTGGAAGAAACCAGGGTTTCTAACTACTTACGCGAGGAAAATCTGACCAAAGTGACTTTCACTCCTCAAGGGGTACCGAGGTCCGCAGCAGGTTTTCTGTTCTCGGACAGTCTCCTAAGCAGGAGGTATTTTTCGAAAATCACAGGACTGTTTGCTTATGTGAGCGACAGTTACAAGAGAAGTCAATGATCCAGCTAGGTTACAAATAAATCTGATTTAGACGGATAGAAAAGCGATTTTCATCCACTATACTGAAAACATAACGGTTGTATCGAACCTCGATATTAAGATCAATCATGTTAAAACCAACCTCAAAGATTGTCGGGCATTAAACACGTTGCGTCACATTATTTTGCAGTAAGTACTTGTTATGTATTTAATATTATTTGTGGCGCAAGCGACGCAATGGGATTGCAGGCGGTTGCGTTAAGGCAAACGCTAAGTTCAAACAATGGGGTGATTGATAGGGACGAAACAGGCAACACCCGATTTAGCCGGACGCCGCGTAAATCTGGTTTACGGTGCGTCCGTCTAAGTAACTGTTGAACTAAACCGCTATCGCGGTGGCTTGC
>CAZZJI010000061.1:0-13304 GCA_964654485.1 uncultured Gammaproteobacteria bacterium
TAGTCTCCGCCTTCCATCGTTTGGGCAACACTTTCAGGTATGTCTTTTAAGCAGACGTCACACGCAACGGTGTCGGGTTCGATTGGTTTACTTTTCTCAGCCATAGTTCTGTCTCTATTCTTGACGTTACAAATCTTGACGTTACAAAGCCGGCAATGCATATGAATGCCGTATAAGAATAAACGTTGTCTCTAAACCCAGTATACGCTAGCTGATAGGATACGGGTTTGTTTTTTTCTATGAGAGCTATAAAACGAAGTTATCATTTTCGGGGGCTAGTTTTTATAGCTATTTTTGTAGCTAATAGTTGCCCCATTTTAACTGTTGAATTGGCGGTGATTTCTTTTGCCCAATCAATTGTTTGTGGGCCGAATAATACCACTACTGTGGAACCCATATTAAAGCGACCGAATTCATCGCCTTTTTTTAAGGTAACCGGTTTGTTGTTATCGCCATCCCCATTATTATCTTTGTCGTAGCGCCACGTTCTTATATTCGGGATAGTGGGCGGGGTGATTTCACCACGCCAGACGGTCTCGATACTGCCGACAAAAATAGCCCCAATCGGGATCACCGCCATTGGGCCATATTCGGTTTCGAAAAGGGTGACAACGCGTTCATTACGAGCAAACAGTCCGGGAATAACTCGGGTAGTCGCCGGGTTAACACTGAATAGTCGGCCGGGTATATGTGTCATGGAATTCAGTGTGCCGTCGACTGGCATATGTATGCGGTGATAATCCCTGGGTGAAAGGTAAATTGTTACGAATTGGCCGCCTTCAAAAGGTGTGTTGTCTATGTCGGGGTGTCCTATTAATTGTTTTAATGTGTAATGACGGCCTTTTGCCTGAAATATTTTCCCGTCTTTGATTTCTCCCACTTGGCTTACCGTACCATCAACTGGGCAAGCGATTTCATTTTTTCCTGCGGTAATGGGGCGCACACCCGGTTTTAATTTTCGGGTAAAAAAAGTATTAAAGTTTTTGTAGCTGTTTATGTTTTCATTTTCAGCCAAATTCATGTCGACTTTATACGCTTTTACAACCCATTTTATAGTTAGTGTGCGCCAGAACCTGTTTTGAATACGTGTGATGCGGCGCATGATGCCAGATAGAAAAAAATGCGGTAATACATACTGGGGGTAGGCTTTCAAATAATCTACCAGCGATGCTTTTTTAGATTCTTGTTTACTGGTCATTGTTTTTTCTGAAGTAAGTTAGCGGTTCTTTTTTTAATTTTGGCATTTGTTTTTAATTCGTTTCCATTTTTAAGTTGAAAAATAATTTCGACTGTATCACCCTGTTTTAGTGCTTTTCGTGGATTGAAAAGCATTAAATGAATGCCGCCTGGTTCGAGGAGGACCTTTTGTTTTGCTTTGATTGTTAAAGCTGGTTTTTTTTCCATACGCATCATGTCGTCGACTACGCTGGATTGGTGTATTTCAATTTTTTCAAAAGCAACAGAAGAAACACCGGTAATGGTAAATGATTTGTTTGTATGGTTTTCAATCACCATGTAGGCAGCTAACACTTTGGCATTTGGCGGTGCTTCTCGAATCCATGGGTCATATATATGAAGATTGCTATCCTCGTTTGCGTAAACAAATTGGCAAACAGAAGAAAATGTTAATAAAATCGAGAGTAACTTTATGATGTGTTTCACTGTGTGTTCCTGTTTTCTGCTCTTTTTGCGAAATGCTATTTTATGGAATGCCTGTTTTGTGAATTTTTATTTCGTGAAATAATGTCATTAAAATTTTTATAAATATTTTCTGAATAATGTGGTGCAGGAAATTTTGCAATAAGCTCAGCGTTTGGGTCAAAAAGAAAAACATCAGCACTGTGTTCCACTAAGTATTCATCACCTTGCCCTTGTTTTAGCCGCAGTCGCTTGTGTCTAGCTTTGATTTGATCTGTGAACACATTCAGCTGCTCGATTGAACCCGTCGCAGCAATAAAGTTTTCGTCAAAATAGGCGGTAAAATTTTTCAAATGATCTACTGTGTCCCTCTCTGGATCGACAGAGATAAAGACAATCTGGATTTGGTTTTGTTCATTTGTTTTAGTTAATAATTTATTTAGAGTTGCCATTTCACTTAATGTTGTGGGACACACATCTGGACAGCTGGTGTAACCAAAAAACAGAAAAGTCCAGTTTCCCCTGAGTTGATGATCTGTAAATGGTTTTTTATCACCTGTTTGCAGTGTAAAAGCCGACATGGATATCGGATTATCTAACAATATTCGTTCAAGCGGACCCTTGAATTGAACGCTGTAGAGTCGCCACAGGAGAACAACTGTAATGGTGCTCAGGACTAGAACAATAAATATGCGATTATTCTGTAGAAAAGAAGGCTTTACGGTCATTCAGTGTATTAATTTTTCTAGAGTAAGGTGTCCAATATTATATTCATATAGTTCCTAAAATTGCCAGAATATCGCTATAATATCGTTTTTGAAAACACTCGGCCTTTAACGGTCTTAAGTAGGGGCCGAATTTAATGGGAGCTATTCTATTATGCCCAAATTTGTGGGTGAGGAAAACTATAGTCATGGCTCAGATGAAGCCGTAGGGATACTTGTTGTTAACCTGGGTACGCCCGATGCACCGACTGCCAAGGCTGTACGTCGATATTTAGCGGAGTTTTTGTGGGATCCACGCGTGGTCGAGATACCTCGTCCTATCTGGTGGTTAATATTAAATGGTTTTGTATTGACCACACGTCCGGCGAAATCTGCGCAAGCTTATCAACGTGTTTGGACGGACCAGGGGTCACCGTTGTTGAGAATTTCCAAAAAACAGACGGAAGCGTTACGTGACAAGTTGAAAAGTGCGTTTCCGGGGCCAGTTAATGTCGAATTAGGCATGCGTTACGGAAATCCGTCAATTGCATCGGCACTGGAAAGATTACGCAAACAAAAATCCCGGCGTATTTTAGTATTGCCTCTTTATCCGCAATACTCAGCGACAACGACGGCAACGGTCTTTGATGAGGTCGCAAGAGTATTGAAAAAATGGCGTTGGCTTCCCGAGATGCGTTTTGTCAATCAGTATCATGATGATATGGCCTACATCGAATGTTTGGTGGCCAGTATTAAAGAAGCTTGGCGTGCGCATGAGCAACCAGAAAAATTATTGTTTTCTTTTCATGGGATGCCCAAGCAATTTTTATTGGCAGGTGACCCCTATCATTGTTATTGTCAAAATACAGCGCGCCTCGTTGCTGAAAAATTAAATTTAAAAAAAGATCAATGGTTATTGTCATTCCAATCGTTATTTGGAAAAGCGGAATGGCTTAAACCTTACTCGCAATTGACGTTGCAGGAATGGGGGCGCACGGGCGTAAAAAGTGTAGACGTGGTTTGTCCGGGGTTTTCTGCCGATTGTTTAGAGACGCTGGAAGAAATCGCAATATTGAATAAAGAGTTTTTTATCGATGCGGGCGGTGAATCACTTAACTATATACCTGCGTTAAACGATCGAGCTGATCATATCGACATGTTGGCGAATGTGGTTATGCGCCACAGCCAGGGTTGGCCGGAAACCGATTCCGATGGGCATGACAGCAGGGTAAAAAAAGTTAAAGAGAAAAGCCGACAATTGGCTTTAGATGCAGGTGTAAAAAAATAGTGGCACAAGGCACAAGAGGTTCCTTCTAGTGGTTTTTACGTGTGGTTTTCAGACATGGTTTTTTCAGGATAAAGGGGTAAGAATGGTTGATTGGTTAAATATAAAGACCATCCTGCTCGATATGGACGGTACTTTGCTGGATTTGAATTTTGATAATTATTTCTGGCAACAGCATGTGCCAATTCGTTATGCAGAAAAACATGCTATGGGATTGGATGCAGCAAAAAAAATACTAGTACCGTTGTTTCGGAAAATTGAAGGAACGATGGATTGGTATTGTGTGGATTATTGGACGCGTGAATTAGGGTTGGATATCGAGTTATTAAAACAGGAAGTGGATCATTTGATTGCGGTACATCCTCACGTGATTGATTTTTTGATCGCGGCTAAATCTCGCGATAAACGACTGCTGATGGTGACAAACGCACATGGTAAAAGCCTGCGAATTAAAATGAAGCGTACCGAGCTAGGTAAACATTTCGATGAAATAATTTGTGCGCATGATTTTGATTTACCAAAAGAGAATGTGAAATTTTGGGATAAGCTTCAAGCGCGTGAGCCGTTTGATAAAACGGCAACGTTGTTAATAGATGACAATTTATCCGTTCTGCGCTCCGCAAAGGATTACGGAATTCAATATTTATTGGCCGTGAATAACCCGGATAGCAAACAACCTTGCCGAAACGTAAAAGAATTTCAAGCAATAAACCATTTTAGAGATTTGCTGCCAGTATTGTAACTAACCGCTGTAACCAACTGATTTATGGTCAGGTTAAGCAACTATTTACACATATAAGTGAAATCTTATATAGATTCTCAAACAAATATCCTATAAAATTAGTCAACAATTAGCGGCTCTAAACATCCCAAAACATTGTATTAGGACCATTGTATGAGGATCACCACTATGCAAGTAGAAGTAAACGGCAAATCCATTCAGCTCAGTGAGGCGGGTTGGTTAGAAAACCTTGATGAGTGGAGCGAAGAGTTAGCCATCGAAATAGCCAACAATGAACAAATTGCTGACTTAAACGATGAACATTGGGACATTATTAATATGGCGCGGGAATATTTCCATGAAAACGGTGTGGTTGCAGAGCCGCGCGCATTTTCAAAAATAATGAAAAAGAAATTCGGACCACAACGCAGCGATCAAAAATATATATATTCCTTGTTTCCTACCGGATTGATTAAGTGCGCCAATAAGGTAGCGGGTCTGCCCAGGCCAAAAGGGTGTAGCTGAAAATTGCTGTAGTACGTCAGTCGCTGCAGTTGCAGCTTGGCTTCAACTTGTGACTAATTATTTGATGCGTTAGGTAAAAGTTGGATCATCGCATTAGCGGCATTGGAACGTGTTCTGTCTGCGTGATACACCACACCCAACGTACGTTGAAAATTCAATCCTGTCACATTAATACGCTGGTAGTCTTTTTTATCTAACATAGATACCGGTAATATGCTCCAACCCAGCCCAATATTGACCATCATTTTGATGGTTTCCAGATAGTTGGTCGAAAGACTGACATTGAGTGAAATCCCCAAAGGTGTAAACACTCGCTCCAATACCTCGCGCGTATAGGTACCACGTGCTGGCAAAATAGCAGAATAGGGTGACAGTGTTTCGGCGCAGACTTTCTTATTGGTTGCCAGGGGATGGTTTTTACCGACCACGACACATAATGGATCCCGCCACACGGGTACCATCACCAGCCTGTCAATGGGATCTAAAGGTAATGTCACAATGCCTAATTCAAGATCACCCTGAACGACCGCATTGCAAGCTTGTTCAGAGTCCATAAATCGTAAATCAAGTTCCACTTCTGCATGATTACGGGTAAAAGTACGCAATACAGGTGGTAATCGATGCAAACCGATATGGTGACTGGTGCCTACGCTTAATCGGCCTTCAATTTTACCGGATAATTTGCAAACGGCTCGTTTGCTGTCTTCCAGTTCGATGATGACACGTTGTGCGCGTGGTTGTAATATTTTGCCTGCTTCGGTGAGCGCAATTTTTCTGCTTATACGATCAAAGAGTTTTGTGTCCAGTTCGCATTCCAGCGCCGCAATGCGTTTGCTGACGGCTGGTTGTGTTAAAAAAAGCTGTTCAGCCGCCGCAGAAAATGAACCGCTTTTTGCGACCGCGAGAAATGCATATAATGCGTTAGTATCCACGTTTTGGTTCCTCTCAGTCCTCTCAGCCCAGTACTCCGCCAAGTGAGGAGTTTATTATATTATTCCTATTGGGAATAGTCTATATGAAAAATATGAATTTGTGTTATGGGTTATGCCGCCGTAATATCAAACTCAAGCAGCATCAATTTACAAGCAGATGGCATTCTTAGGTAGCGAGGACGAGCACATGGCAGGAAAAACACTTTACGACAAATTATGGGATGCACACACAGTGCGAACTGATGAAGATGGTACGACCCTTCTTTACATAGATCGGCATTTAGTGCACGAGGTGACGTCACCGCAGGCGTTTGAAGGCATGCGTAATGCGGGGCGCCAGCTTTGGCGTGCCAATGCCAATCTTGCAACGGCTGATCACAACGTACCGACGACAGATCGAGCTAAAGGCATATCTGATGCCATTTCACGTTTGCAGGTTGAAACACTTGATCAAAATTGTAAAGATTTTGCTATTACTGAATTCGATATGGATGATCCGCGTCAAGGCATTGTGCATGTGATTGGTCCTGAACAGGGGGCAACCTTGCCTGGAATGACATTAGTGTGTGGTGATTCGCATACGTCAACGCATGGCGCATTAGGTGCGTTAGCATTTGGAATAGGGACATCGGAAGTGGAGCATGTGTTTGCCACACAATGCTTGATTCAGAAAAAATCTAAAAACATGTTGGTGCGTGTAGAGGGTCAAATAGGTGCTGGTGTTACCGCAAAAGACATCGTACTGGTGATTATCGGCAAAATAGGGACTGCCGGTGGTACCGGCTATGCGATTGAATTTGCTGGTGAGGCTATTCGTGAATTATCCATCGAAGGTCGAATGACGGTCTGTAATATGGCGATAGAGGCGGGAGCGCGTGCCGGCATTATTGCTGTGGATGATAAGACGATTGAATATGTGCAGGGCAGGCCGTATTCTCCCGCAGGTGAATTTTGGAACACAGCGGTGTCTGCATGGGCGGATTTGCACAGTGATAACGATGCGAAATTCGATCATATAGTTCAACTCAACGCCAAAGATATTGTGCCGCAGGTGACCTGGGGTACCTCACCGGAAATGGTCGTACCCGTTGATGCAAACGTGCCAGATCCGGCAAATGAGCGCGACCCGGTTAAGCGTGAAGGTATGCAATCCGCGTTACAATATATGGATTTGCAGGCGAATAAACCGATATGTGAAATTAACATCGATAAAGTATTTATTGGTTCTTGTACAAATTCGCGAATCGAAGATATTCGTGCGGCCGCGCGCATTGCCAAAGGACGAAGCGTGGCAAATAATGTCAAATTAGCCATGGTGGTACCGGGTTCGGGTTTAATTAAGCGTCAGGCGGAAGAAGAAGGTCTGGATAAAATTTTAATTGAGGCGGGTTTTGAATGGCGTGAGCCAGGCTGCTCAATGTGCCTGGCAATGAATGCAGACCGGCTTGAGCCGGGTGAACGATGCGCATCGACGTCGAATCGCAACTTTGAAGGTCGCCAGGGCCAGGGTGGACGAACTCATCTGCTGAGTCCGGCAATGGCCGCTGCCGCTGCGGTAGCAGGACATTTTATTGACGTTAGAGATTTTAACCTAAATTAAGCGACAGGCGTGTGGTCGTAGTACATGTATAATAAGGTGGATGTTATGAAAAAATTTGAAAAATTTAGTGGTATCGTTGCACCATTGGATCGTTCTAATGTGGATACCGATGCGATTATTCCCAAACAATTTTTAAAATCAATAAAACGCTCTGGTTTTGGTCCAAATTTATTTGATGCGTGGCGTTACCTGGATATTGGCGAACCGGGAATGGATAACAGCCAACGCCCGATTAATCCCGATTTTGTTTTGAATGAGGCTCGATATAAGAACGCATCTATTTTGTTGGCACGAAAAAATTTTGGTTGCGGATCAAGTCGTGAACATGCGCCCTGGGCATTACAGGATTTCGGTATTCGTGCGATAATCGCCTCCAGTTTTGCGGATATTTTTTATAATAACTGCTTTAAAAATGGATTACTGCCCATCGTGTTGGAAGATAAGGATATCGATAATTTATTTAACGAGGTGCATGCATCGCCAGGTTATTGTTTGCATATTGATCTTGCATCACAAGCGATAAAGACACCCGGTGGTGATGTGATTTCATTTGATGTAGACGCTTTTCGCAAGCATTGTCTATTAAATGGATTAGATGACATCGGATTAACATTGCAATACGTCAATCAAATTAAAGCATATGAACAGAGGCGACAACAGCAAACACCGTGGTTATTTTAGCGTTTAAATAAAAAGCAGGGTTAGAGAGAGTAAGTAAAAAAGTAGGGATTAGAGTAAAAAAAGCAGCGTTAACAAAAAATGGAGCTAAATAAGGTGTGACTAAGAAAATATTGGTATTATCAGGCGACGGTATTGGGCCGGAGATTGTCGCTGAAGCAATTAAAGTAATTGCACGGTTACAGGCTGATTTTTCTTTGGATGTTGAGCTGCAAGAGGCCTTAATTGGCGGTTGTGCCTATGATGCGACAGGGCATCCGCTGCCAGATGAAACGTTGCAGTTAGCCAAAGAGGCTGACGCCATTTTACTGGGCGCAGTAGGCGGGTATCAGTGGGAATCATTGGATATCGCTGTGCGGCCTGAAAAAGGATTGCTGGGATTGCGTTCAGGCCTGGAATTGTTCTCAAATTTACGGCCTGCCATTTTATATCCGCAACTTGCGAGTGCATCCACACTAAAAGCAGACGTCGTGTCTGGTTTGGATATTATGATTGTACGTGAGCTGACGGGTGGCATTTATTTTGGGCAGCCGCGCGGTATCAGAACTTTGGAAAATGGTGAGCGACAGGGATTTAATACGCTGGTTTACAGTGAGTCAGAAATCAGGCGTATTGCGCATTCTGCATTTGAGATTGCAATTAAGCGCGATAAACGGGTTTGTTCCGTCGATAAAGCAAATGTATTGGAGTGTACGGAATTATGGCGCGATGTTGTGACTACTGTTGCTAAAGAGTATCCAGAGATTGAGTTAACACATATGTACGTGGATAATGCCGCAATGCAATTGGTAAAAGCACCGAAACAATTTGATGTCGTGGTGACGACGAATATGTTTGGCGACATACTTTCGGATTGTGCGGCGATGTTAACTGGTTCGATTGGTATGTTGCCCTCTGCGTCATTAGATTCAAATGGAAAAGGTTTGTATGAACCCATACATGGTTCTGCCCCGGATTTAGCAGGTAAAAATGAGGCGAATCCCCTGGCGACGATATTGTCGGTCTCAATGATGTTACGTTATTCACTGGGTGAAACCAAGATGGCAGATCGAATCGATGACGCGGTGAACAAGGTGCTGGATGAGGGTATTCGAACCTATGATATTTTTACAGAGAATTTAAAGAAGGTATCGACCAGTCAAATGGGTGACGCCGTCGTAGCAGCGTTATAGTTATAATTGTTGCATACTTTTTCCGTACTTTTTGTTTTGCAAATGTTTTGCAAAAAAGAATAATCTCAAAAAAATTAAATTAGTTTAAGGAAGGATGAAGGAATATGAGTAACACTGATGAATAAGACCTATGATGTCGCAGTAGTGGGCGCAACAGGCGCAGTGGGTGAAACCATGATATCTATTTTACAGGAACGAAAATTTCCTGTTGGCAGACTTTACCCGTTGGCGAGTAGCCGATCTGCAGGTGGTAGGGTGGAATTCAATGGTAGTTATGTTACCGTTCAGAATTTGGCCGATTTTGATTTCTCCAAAGTACAAATTGGATTGTTTTCTGCGGGCGGGGATGTTTCTGCTGAATATGCACCCAAGGCGGCTGCTGCAGGTTGTGTGGTGATCGATAATACATCGCATTTTCGCTATGATGACGATATACCCTTGATTGTACCTGAAGTAAATCCACACACGATTGGACAATATAAGAACAGGGGCATCATCGCTAACCCGAATTGCTCCACAATACAGATGCTAGTGGCATTAAAGCCTATTTATGATGCTGTTGGCATCGAACGGATCAATGTGGCCACATATCAAGCAGTCTCTGGGACAGGAAAAGAGGCCATAAAAGAGCTTGCAGGGCAGACTGCAGCCCTTTTAAATACCAAGGAAATCAAGACCCATGTTTACCCAAAACAGATAGCTTTCAATATCTTACCGCAGATTGATGTGTTTTTGGATAATGGCTATACAAAAGAAGAAATGAAAATGGTCTGGGAAACTAAAAAAATATTTGAAGATGCCGATATACTCGTTAATCCTACTGCAGTGCGTGTACCCGTATTCTATGGGCACGCTGAAGCGCTTCACATCGAAACACGTGAAAAGTTGACGGCAGAGGCGGCGAAGACGCTATTGACGGACGCTCCAGGTATAAAAATACTGGATAAAAGAGAACCTGGCGGTTATCCAACACCTGTAACCGAAGGGGCTGGAAGTGACCCCGTCTACGTTGGGCGAATCAGAGATGATATATCGCATCCACGCGGATTAAATCTTTGGGTGGTTGCGGATAATGTGCGCAAAGGGGCTGCGTTAAACAGCGTACAAATCGCTGAAATTTTGGTAAAAGAGTGTCTATAAGCTATAGTTACCATTTATAAGTCAACTAGAGATGGAACTTAAGCTTTAACTCATTGTTTAATAAGGTGGAATTGGCATATTTGTGGGTGATATCTCACCAACGAGAGTTCCACCAATACGAGAGTTTCACCAATATAACAGACGGATGGAGTGAACATGGTTAAAAGATTGGCCCTGATTTTGGTCGCATTATCTTGGATTTCACCATTTAGTGTTTATGCGTTAGGGCTTGGTAGCATTGATATGCGATCCACTCTTAATCAGCGTTTAGATGCACGAATAGAATTAATGCGTGTCAGGGGTGACGAGCTAAATGGTTTGGAAGTTTCTTTGGCGCCAGCAGATATTTTTCGACGTGCAGGCATTGATCGGCCAAGCTTTTTAACGCAAATCAAATTTGAACTGGTTACACCTGCATCTGATGGAACACCCTATATTCACCTGTCTTCTTCAAAGCCAATTACTGAGCCTTTTTTGAATTTCCTCATCGAAGTGAATTGGTCAAATGGACGATTATTGCGTGAATTCACCGTATTGGTGGATCCCCCCGTTTTAGCTGATGAACGCGAGCAAAAGTCAATTCAGGCGCCGGTCAGCGCACCTGCGCCAGTAGAGCAGCAGCGTACACCAGCACGCACAGCGCGTGCCGTACCACCACAGCAACAACGCACAACACGTAGCGTGCCACCCAGGGTATCAACGCCAGAGCCGGAATTTCTGGAAACCGCTTCAGGTGATGCTGAGTATGGCCCCGTGAAACGTGGTGATACGCTTTGGGACATTGCGAATAAAATGCGCACTGATAGCTCAGTTTCTGTACCTCAAATGATGATAGCGTTACTGGAAAGTAACCCAAGAGCATTTTTTGACAATAATATTAATAATTTAAAAATGGGGCATGTGTTGCGATTGAGTGACGCCGACTCTGCAATATCAATTAGTTCAGGTGAAGCTGCTCGCATGGCAAGTTTGCAGTGGGATGAATGGAAAGAAGCGAAAGGTTTAACCTTGGGATCCACGCCATCAAGAACACGCACCGCCTCAAACCAGGTGGAGCGTGACGCTCGCGTCAAATTGGTTAGTCCTGGTGAAGGGGAGGAGGACGGTACGGGTACACCGCGTTCGGTGGCAGCGGGTAGTTCGGTTGCTCGCTTGAATGAGGAACTGTCTTTATCGCAAGAAGCGTTGGATGCGACCCGACAAGAAACGAAAGAAATAAGCAGCCGACTGGATTCTCTGAAAGGGCAAATGGAAACAATGAAACGACTGGTTAATTTAAAAGATAATCAGCTTGTTGCGTTACAAAACCAGTTGAAAGAGGCAGGAGAAACGCCTGAATTAAAGGATTCAGCTGAATCGCAAGTGCTAGCAGAAGAGTTATCCTCGGCGGAATCTGAACTTACCGCCGAACAGCTAGCCACTGAAATTGGTGAAATTAGTACAGATGAGCAATCTGAAATGGAAGCGATCCTTTCCGGCGAAGGTGGCGAATCGCAAGTTATTAGTGCTGAACAACTTGCGGCTGAAGAAGCGGCCGCGCAAGCCGATCGATCAGCAGAAGCGGCTGCTGGCAGTGGTATCGCCGCATCCCTGATGGCGCTTCCCGGCAAAATAATGGGCGACTTTAAATTGCTTGGTGGTGTCGTTGTTGTGTTTCTGGTCCTGGGCGGGTTTGCTTGGTTGGTAGTACGGCGCCGTAACCTGCGACAATTTCAGGAAAGCATCTTAACGGGACAAAGTTCAATTGGTGACATTGAAGCAATCTCTGAATCACCCAGTGAAGATGCATCCTTTATGAGTGATTTTGCTGTAAGTAGTATGGAAGGTGTTCAAACCGACGTTAGCGAAGTTGACCCGATTTCCGAAGCCGATGTTTATTTGGCCTATGGTCGTTATAAACAAGCTGAAGAGTTAATCAGCAGTGCGATTCAAAGCGATCCAGAGAGGGCCGATCTCAAGTTAAAGTCACTTGAGATTCATTACGCAGCCAAGGATGAGGAAGCATTCGAATTACAGGCAGAGATGCATAAAGACGCTTTGAGAGAGACAGAACACTGGGCCAGAGTAACCGAAATGGGTCGGGAATTGTGTCCTGAGAACGCGATGTTCTTTGCGGATACCGGTAGCAGTGCGTTGGAAACATCAATGGATGACGCTGTTGACGTGGGTAGCGTTGATTTTGGTGACGGTGAATTTGCCAGTAATGAGTTCGCAGATCTCGGTGTAGATAACCTAGGTACACATGACAATGCTTCGGCCGAGCAGGTGGTTGATAATTTCGATTTGGGTGATGTGGATGACACAGATAAGACACAGATTGTTGGGAAGCCTGAACCGGAAATAGAAGAGAACTCGCTTGATTTTGATCTTGGTGATTTTGATACAGGCGGTGGTGCTTCTGGCGGAACAGAGCAAATGGACGTGATTTCTGAGATGTCCGAAGAAGAAAGTTCTCTAGAAGATAATTCATTTGATTTTGATCTGGGTTCATTTGAGACAGACGATTTGACCGCTGCTGCAGATGATGACGAACGTATTGCAAGTACCGCAGAATCAGCAGGCGATAATTCGCTGGATTTCGATCTTTCATTGGATGATTCCCCCGTTAGTGCCGGAGAGGAAGAAGAGGTCAGTATGGAAATTACCGAAGACGATATGGATGCTGAGTTGGATGACAGCTTGTTTGCAGACGTCGATGAAGTAGGAACAAAACTGGATCTGGCAAAAGCCTATATTGACATGGGCGATTCTGATGGAGCCAAAAGTATTCTTGATGAAGTATTAGAAGAAGGCGATGATTCACAAAAGAATGAAGCTGAGGGTTTGATGGCGCAAATGGCCTGAGAGTGTATATCTAGGTTATAACTGGGTTTATAATTAAGGCGGCCATTTGTGTCGCCTTTTTTTTT
>CAZZJI010000061.1:13404-21044 GCA_964654485.1 uncultured Gammaproteobacteria bacterium
GGATGTGCGAAGAGACGTCTCGAATTCAACTCAAAACCCAAAACCCAAAACCAAAAACTCAAAACAAACCATGCACCCAGTCATACGATTTATATCACTAATACTATTTAGCCTTCTTCTCTCTCGAAGTTCAGTGCCGATATTAATCACCGGGTTTAGTCTTATTATCGCTTTTTACGTCATCACCTCGTTAAATTATTTGTATGATGCAAAAACAATGTTATCAAGAATGCGCTGGTTTTTTCTCTCTATTATCATAATGTATTTCTGGTTTACACCAGGCGATGCATTGTTTGGTATTCAATCTGCGTGGTTGCCGACAATTGACGGTATTGAGTTGGGCTTAACCCGTGTATTTGCTTTGGTGGTAATTATTTTGGCAGTAAATTTGTTTTTGAAAACAACTGCAAAAAGAGACATGATGTCAGCATTAATTTGGCTAACTTATCCATTGAGCGTTTTTGGTGATTTTCAGCAACGTTTTGCAGTGCGCATGACATTGACACTGGAAGCTGTTGCGCAAGTTCAGGCGCTTTGTCATTCTTTGAATAAAGAACGACAAAAAACGAAAAATCCAATCACTAGAATAAGTGCAATTGTTGCCAATGTTTACCAACAGGTTCTGGCGAAAGCCGAGGATTCAGCTTGTGAGGTAATAGAGATTCCAGAACCTACGTCTCCGCCGTTATATCAGTGGATTTATTTGCCCTGTCTCGTGGTTGCTTTACTAGGAAATCCTTTGTTTGTTTAATCTGGATATTTGCAGTGTTTAGCTTATTAAATATGAAAAAACTTTGTTATGATTTGTTATGAAAAGTTATGAGAATTGCATTAGGTGTTGAGTATGATGGTTCTCGCTTTTGTGGTTGGCAGCATCAAGAAGGTGTACGTACAGTACAGGACTGTGTCGAGCAGGCCATTTCAGCAGTAGCCGATCATTCTGTGAAAGTGACTTGTGCAGGGCGTACCGATACCGGTGTACATGCGTTACAACAGGTCATTCATTTTGATAGTGAAGTTATACGCGAAAATAAATCCTGGGTGTTTGGCTCAAATACAAATTTGCCTGGGGATGTTGCGGTTGTTTGGGCAAGGCCAGTGGCGGACGATTTTAACGCACGCTTTTCGGCGATTAGACGTCGATATCGCTATGTGATTTTTAATCGACAAATTCGACCGACATTTTTGGCAAAAAGGGTATGTTGGGATTATCGATCTTTGGATGTTCAGCTCATGAGGCAAGCAGCACAAACTCTGCTGGGTGAACATAATTTTAACTCATATCGAGCCCAGGCCTGTCAGGCAAAAAGTCCAATTAGAACCCTATATGAATTACAGATTCAGAAAAAGGATGACCTTGTCATTATTGATGTCGAAGCCAATGCTTTTTTACAGCACATGATCCGAAATATCGCGGGTGTTTTAATGGCGATTGGTGCGGGTGAAAAGCAGGTCGATTGGGCTAAACAGGTCTTGGATGCTGAGGATAGAACAGCAGGGGGCATCACGGCATCGCCAAATGGGTTATACTTTACCGATGTGATATATCCGGAAACTTTTGATCTACCACGGCTTTCTGAAACACGGATGGTTTGGTAAGTTAACACCCCCACAGAAATACATGTTATTATGCGAACCCGCGTTAAAATTTGTGGTATTACAAAAGCTGAAGATGCTGCACAAGCTGCTCGATTGGGTGCAGACGCTATCGGAATGGTGTTTTATGACGCCAGTCCAAGACACGTCTCCATTGAACAGTCCCGCAAAATCGTTGCCGCGTTACCGCCGTTTTTAACGACGGTTGGGTTGTTTGTTAATGCAGCACAGTCGCAAATACAACGTTTATTAGAACAGGTTCCCATCGACTTACTTCAATTCCATGGCGATGAAACACCCGATGAATGTGAGGTGTATGGAAAACCGTACATCAAAGTGATTCACATGAAAGAAGGCGTCGATTTGCTTAATGCTGAAAAACAATATTGTAATGCGAACGGATTATTGCTCGATACTTTTATACCAGGAGAACCAGGTGGTACAGGCGAGAGATTTGACTGGAAGATGGTGCCGGATGAAATGGAAAAACCCATTATATTAGCAGGTGGACTGACACCGACCAACGTGGCCACTGCAGTTCAAAAAATCAGGCCATATGGTGTTGATGTGAGTAGCGGGGTTGAGTCTAGCAAAGGGATTAAAGATATCGTTAAAATAGCTAATTTCATTAACGCTGTGCAACGGGCAGCGAATCAAGAATAACGTACAGGGAGATGAGTGTGAGCAAAGAGCAGTATTCGTTACCAGACGAGCAGGGTCACTTTGGACCTTATGGTGGCGTGTTTGTGGCGGAAACGCTTATGCAGGCTTTGCAGGAACTGCGAGAAGCTTATCAGCAGTATTTAAAAGACGACGAATTTATTAAAGAGCTCGATGAGGATTTAAGAAATTATGTTGGTCGACCTTCACCTCTTTATCTGGCGCAACGATGGACTGACCACGTTGGCGGTGCCAAAATTTATTTGAAACGCGAAGACCTGAACCATACTGGCGCACATAAAGTAAATAATACTGTTGGTCAAGCCTTGCTTGCCAAACGTATGGGTAAGACCCGTATCATTGCTGAAACCGGTGCAGGCCAACACGGTGTTGCAAGTGCAACCGTTGCTGCTCGTTTGGGGCTGGAATGCATTGTATATATGGGTGCTGAAGATATTAAACGCCAGGCGCTTAATGTTTACCGGATGAAGTTGTTAGGTGCTGAGGTTGTCCCAGTCGAGTCAGGATCTAAAACCCTGAAAGACGCAATGAATGAAGCCATGCGAGATTGGGTAACCAATATAGATGATACTTTTTATATCATCGGCACGGTTGCGGGTCCGCATCCTTATCCGGTCATGGTCAGGGATTTTCAGGCGATTATAGGCCGGGAAGTGCGCCAACAGATTCAGAAAAAAGAACAACGTTTACCGGATGCCCTTGTCGCCTGTGTCGGTGGCGGCTCCAATGCAATTGGCCTGTTTTACCCGTTTATAGATGATGCGTCTGTCAGGATGATTGGTGTAGAAGCCGCTGGCGATGGCATTGAAACCGGGCGCCATGCCGCACCGCTGTGCGCCGGCGAACCAGGCGTATTACACGGTAACCGAACTTATCTGATGGAAGATAAAGCCGGACAAATAATTGAAACGCATTCTATTTCAGCGGGTTTGGATTATCCTGGAGTAGGACCAGAACACGCCTGGTTAAAGGACACAAAACGAGCCGAATATGTTTCAATCACAGACGATGAAGCGCTGCATGCTTTTCATGAATTGACCCGCATTGAGGGTATTATTCCTGCGCTTGAATCAAGTCATGCGCTCGCGTACGCAGCAAAGCAGGCGAAGCAGATGAGCAAAGATGAAATCGTGGTAGTAAACTTGTCAGGGCGTGGTGATAAGGATATTCATACCGTCGCCGCATTAGATGGGATTACAGTATGAGTCGCATCGAAAACAAATTTAGTTTACTAAAAGACAATGCAAGTAAAGCGCTTATTCCCTATATCACCGCAGGTGATCCAAAACCACAATATACCGTGAATATGATGCACGCATTGGTTGAGGCAGGTGCAGACATTCTCGAGTTGGGCGTGCCTTTTTCCGACCCTATGGCAGACGGTCCTGTCATTCAACGTGCCTCTGAACGTGCATTGATGCATAAGGTGAGTTTGAATGATGTTTTTGATATGGTTAATTTATTTCGACAAAAAGATAATGACACACCTGTCATCTTAATGGGTTATCTCAATCCCATAGAAGTAATGGGATATGACAAGTTTGCAAAATCGGCTGCGGCAGCCGGAGTCGATGGCGTTATTACTGTGGACATCCCGCCTGAGGAGGGAAAGGAATACTTGCATGCGTTGTATCAACAAGACATTGCACCCATATTTCTGACCGCACCCACCAGCACAGATCAACGTATTCGAAAAATTTGTGAGGCGGGGCGAGGATTTATTTATTATGTTTCATTCAAGGGTATAACGGGTGCCGCTCGCCTGGATGTGTCATCGGTAGAAATAAATTTAAAACGCATTCGAGCTCAAACAACGTTGCCTGTGGTGGTTGGTTTTGGCATAAAAGACGCAGCTTCTGCTGCGCAAATCGCAAAAATCGCCGATGCGGTTGTCGTAGGAAGTGCCGTTATCAGCAAGGTTGAAGAAAACCTAAGTAATGAAAAATATAGTGAAGCAATGATATTGAATTCGATTTCCTCATTAGTGAAAGAAATGAAAACGGCAATGGACGGGTGCTAATGACTGTCCGTTAATAAATGTATATATTAAGATAGATGCTGTTATTACAATAAAACAAGATGATAAATAATTATGAGCTGGATTAAAAATCTTTTTCCCTCGAAGATTCGAACCGAGGGGGGGGGGACTAAAAAAACCGTACCCGAAGGTTTATGGACGAAATGCCCTGCGTGTAACGCGGTACTTTATCGGCCTGAAATGGAACGCAATATGGACGTTTGCCCAAAATGTTCGCATCATTTGCGTGTCGGCGCTCGTCGTCGTTTGATGGCTTTTTTGGATGATGAACCCGTTATCGAGATCGGTGAAAACCTGATGCCGATAGACTCATTGAAGTTTAAAGATTTAAAAAAATATAAAGACCGCATTGCGCAAGCTCAGAAAGAGACTGAAGAAAATGACGCGTTGGTTGCCCTGTTGGGACAAGTGAATAACATGCCACTGGTCGCAGTGGCATTTGAATTTCGCTTTATGGCCGGTTCGATGGGCGCCGTTGTCGGCGAGCGATTTGTGCGTTCGGTCAATACCTGTATTGAACACAGTGTCCCCCTGGTGTGTTTTTCTGCCAGTGGTGGAGCTCGAATGCAGGAAGCACTTTATTCCCTGTTTCAAATGTCTAAAACAAGCGCGGCATTAAAACGTATGAATAAACTGGGTTTGCCGTTTATTTCTGTGATGACGGATCCGACCTTGGGTGGCGTTTCAGCTAGTTTGGCCATGTTGGGCGATATTAATATCGCGGAACCCAAAGCCCTCATTGGTTTTGCCGGTCCGCGGGTGATCGAGCAAACCGTGCGTGAGAAGTTGCCCGAAGGTTTTCAACGAAGTGAGTTTTTATTGGAACACGGTGCCGTTGATATGATTGTCGATAGACGTGATATGCGCGATACAATATCACGTCTTCTGGCCATGTTAACTAAACAATCGACACCGCAAGTCGTTGCGTAAGTGTACACCTTCTGCGCCGTCAGCACCGTCTGTTACTAGCAGCAGCACACTTCGCGACTGGTTAAGTTGGCAAGAAACACTTCATCCTGACCGCATCGATCTCGGCCTTGAACGCGTCGAAAAAGTTCTGCAAAACCTAAAATTATTCGACCTTGATGCCGGCCCTGATTTTTTTATCATTACCGTTGCCGGCACCAATGGGAAAGGCTCGTGTGTTGCACTACTCGAGTCCATATTATTACAAGCCGGATATAAAGTAGGCGCCTATACCTCACCTCATTTGTTGCGTTATAACGAAAGAATAAAGCTGCTTGGCCAGGAAGTCGAAGACCAGCAATTGTGTGATTCGTTTGTGCGTATCAACAACGCGAGGCTACAGGCGCAGGAACCTGTCAGTCTCACTTATTTTGAATTCGGTACGCTAGCCGCGATTGATATTTTTTCACAAGCGGATCTTGATATTGTTATTCTCGAAGTGGGCCTGGGTGGGCGTTTGGATGCAGTCAATGTACTCGATGCAGACATCGCGGTTTTATCTGCATTGGGTATTGATCACAGCGAATGGCTAGGTGTAGACCGGGAATCTATCGCAGCTGAAAAAGCAGGTATTTTTCGAAAATCTAAACCGGTTGTCATTATTGAATCTGACATACCCGGATCCGTGCTGACGTATGCAGAGCAACTTGATTCACCTGTTTATTGTATGGGCCAAGATTTTGGGTTTTATGCAACGTCGCAGACTTGGTCATGGTGGAGTCAAAAAACAAAACACAATGCCTTAAATTACCCGGCACTGAGGGGGGAGCAGCAGCTACACAATGCGGCCGGGATATTAATGGTATTGGAATTATTGGCAGATGCCTTCCCGGTAAATCAACAAGATATTCGTAGTGCGCTGGCGCTAGTCTCACTTGCTGGACGTTTCCAACTCATTCCTGGGTCGGTATTGCAAATACTGGATGTGGCTCATAATCCACAAGCTGCTATAACATTGCGCCAAACTTTAATAGAACATCATTGCACTGGCAGGACATACGCCGTAGTCGGTATGTTGCAGGACAAAGATATTCGTGGCGTACTCGAACCCATGGCTGAGATCGTTGATCATTGGTTTGTCGTTGATTTAGACGTTGCGCGTGGCGAGAAAGCAGCTAATATTGAGAATATATTGTTCGATATTTATACAGATCGAGCCGAAGTGGTACCTGTTCAACGTCGCACTCAAAGCCATATAAAAAGCGATGCTCACACCTTTGTGCAAAGCGATGTTCAAAAACACCAGCAGACTAAAAATAAAGTACAGTCACGAAAAATAGAACGTGCTCAATCTGTTACTGACGGGCGTCGGGCGGCTTTGGCAACGGCGAATGAAGGCGACCGTATAATTATCTTTGGTTCTTTTATTACTGTAGCGCAAGCCCTGCATCACGCCTTATAATGGTACTTAGTGTAGTGCATTTTATTCGATACCCTACACGTGACAATGGAGAGAGTTATTTGTGAGCGAAACAGAGACCAATACTAATATCAGTATTAAGCAGCGGGTAGTGGGTGCAGTAGTGCTTATTTCGCTAGCCGTTATTTTCATTCCTATGGTGTTAGATGGTGAAGGACCTTTTGAAACGGGCAACAGTAAAACATTTATCCCTGACGAGCCGCGCTTTAAATTTGAAACCCCGAGTGCCGCTATTGATTCAGTCGCGACTCATCCTGCTGTCAGTGTTGCCGATGTTGACGTCGCGACTGATGCCGCTACTGATGCCGGTACTTTTTCCGGAAAAGAGGGGAGGCCTGAACAAGATACTGCGCCGGTTTTAACACCTAAGCGAGCAAATGACGATGTAAACAGCGATTTAACAGACAAAAATGTCTCTATTGTCGATGCTATTTTCGACGAATCAGTCTCTAAGAAGGCGCTTTTAGCTAAATCAGAAATTAAAAATAGGACGGGTGATACCTCTGACGATGTGATGCCTGCACCTATAAAGGCGGCCCCGGATCTTGAAACCGAAAAACCCGTTGTCAAAACAAAAGAAAAAAATACCAAAAAAGTAGTCAAAAAGAATCCACAAGTCAGTGAGCCGAAGGCTAAAATTGCGGCCTTGAAGAAGAATAAAAATGAAACAGTGAAAAGCTGGGCGGTTCAATTGGGCAGTTTTAAAACAAAACCAAACGCATTGCGACTTCGGGACAAATTGCGGGGAAAAGGCTTCCCATCTTATGTTGAGGCAGTAACCCACGCGAACGGTGCACGATATCGGGTCAGGGTGGGTCCAGAGCTAAAACGTGCTAATGCGATAAAGCTAAAAAAACGTCTGGCCAAAGTCGCCAAGCTAGACGGTCTTATTGTTTCCCACTAAAATTTGGATAGTTACAACAATTTGCTATAATTAAC
>CAZZJI010000062.1:0-20708 GCA_964654485.1 uncultured Gammaproteobacteria bacterium
AGGCTGAGCCGTCAGATTTACAGTCTGATCCCTTTGACCACTCGGGAACCCCTCCCGCAAACATAAGCGGCGTATTGTGCAAAATACCCAACCGAGTGTCAATAACTTATCTTTCATGTTTCGTCAAGAATAACCGCTGCAAATCGAGTGAATTGCGACCAATAGGGTGGTAAAACCAGCCTATTCCCGCTCATTAGGTAATTTTGACACGCTAGTACTCCGTACTATTGAATAAGCCAGACCAAATGATGCTTGGATTCATCGCAAAAAATTATCTATGCTTGCAGTATCTTTCACGTAAGTTAAGCATTCAGAATCATCCAGGAGCCTGAGTTATATAAATGACCCATATTAAGCAAGATGATCTCATCGAGAGTATTGCTGAATCATTACAATACATTTCCTACTACCATCCTATTGATCATATTCAAGCACTGAATCGCGCTTACCAAGCAGAAAAATCGCCCGCTGCACGCGACGCAATTGAACAAATATTGATCAACTCCAGGATGTGCGCGCTGGGTCAACGGCCACTTTGCCAGGATACAGGCATTGTGAATGTGTTTATAAAAATAGGCATGGCGGTAAATTGGGATACAGACACCGCAATTGATGAAATAATAAACAAGGGTGTGCGCCTCGCTTACCAAAATAGCGACAATCCGCTGCGCGCATCTGTTGTCACTGACCCTGCGGGTCGCCGTAAAAATACCGGTGATAACACACCCGCCGTCATCTACAGCGAAATCGTCAAAGGCGACAAAGTCCAGGTTACCGTTGCGGCCAAAGGAGGGGGGTCAGAAAATAAGGCGCAATTGGCGATGCTCAATCCGAGCGACGATATTGTGGAGTGGGTGCTGGATAAAATTAGTACCATGGGGGCTGGTTGGTGTCCGCCAGGAATCCTCGGATTGGGCATCGGCGGTACGTCTGAAAAAGCCATGTTGCTCGCCAAACAAAGCTTGATGGCACCCATTGATATTCAGGTATTAAAACAAATGGGGGCAAAAACAAAACTGGATGCCCTCAGACTGGAAATATTTGAGAAAGTAAATGCCATGGGTATCGGCGCACAGGGACTAGGCGGTTTAACGACCGTATTGGACGTCAAAATTCTTGATTACCCGACCCATGCCACTTCCAAACCCGTTGCCCTGATACCAAATTGTGCGGCCACACGACACATCAGTTTTGAACTCAACGGCGACGGGCCAGCACAATTTGATCCGCCCGATCTGCGTCATTGGCCTAACATCGCCTGGAAGGCAAATCCGGAATCAATCCGTGTTGACCTCGATTCGCTCAGTAAAGACGACATCAGTAAATGGAAATCGGGTGATACGCTGCTTCTGTCAGGTACACTGCTCACGGGTAGAGACGCTGCCCATAAACGTATCGTTGATCTCATCGCGAATAAAAAACCACTGCCCGACGGGCTGGATTTCAACAACCGATTAATTTACTACGTTGGACCAGTCAATCCCGTACAGGGTGAAGCGGTAGGGCCCGCCGGCCCTACAACTGCCACGCGAATGGATAAATTTACAAATGTGATGTTAGAAAAAACCGGTTTATTGGGCATGATTGGAAAAGCGGAAAGGGGACCGGAAACGATAGCCTTGATCAAAAAACACAGCTCTATCTACATGATTGCAACAGGGGGTGCTGCCTATCTAATCTCAAAAGCAATTAAATCTGCACGCGTAATCGCGTTTCCCGAATTGGGAATGGAAGCAATATACGAATTTAAAGTAATAGATATGCCTGTGACCGTGGCAGTCGATTCCAAAGGAAATTCAATCCACACCACCGGACCTGCGAAATGGCGTGGCGAAATAATTAAAATAGCTATTAATCAAATAAAAAAATCATAACAATTTTTCTTTCTTAAGGTTATGCATTATTATTTTTGCTATTTTATTAATTTCCTGATTTATATTTTCAGAAAAAAAAGTTTCCGTCGTGATCGCCCATATCAATCTGGCATTAGTCGTTTCATATAAATTAATTTCCAGTGAAACCAGGGTTTCTTTCAAAGAATACCCAGGATCATAATAATTTTCACCGGTTCGCAGATAACGACCATAATAGCTATAAAAAGAATTATAGTGCGCGGGATATGTTGAAGCTAGAAAACGTTGTTCCTTATCGACCAATACAATACGCGCAACTATTACTGCGTTAATTTTGTTTTTCTTCACAATTGTAGAAATAGTTTCCTCGTTTAATACTGAAATATCTTCAAAATAATTACTTGAAGGCACTGCCTGCTTTCCTTCTCTTATGAAAGACGCTGACAAGGTATCTTCAAAGACACCTCGCCTGCCAGGGCTATCAGCCAACCCAATTACCAATATTTTTTGAATAGGCAAGGTATAGTTCGCATTTTTCCATGTCTGTGTCACATCCGTTGATGCACACGAAGACAGTAACCATACAAATACCAAGGCACATGCCCAACGACTACTTTTCATTAATTTAATTATATTCCGTATGACACGATAACGCGCCTATTATTGACTACGGCTTATTTTACAGTAATTTTGGATAAAACGGAAAAGGCCCTACCAAATGGCTAGGCCTTTCCTGTCGATAATTAAAAGCAGATGTTCCCAAAAAAATTACATGTCAATGAGTCACAATATCAGAATCTGATAAATATGCTCGATCAAATACCTCCCTCTCCTCTAACGACCATGCGCCGCGTGACTTGGCATGAGTAATTGCGTCATTAATTTCCACTTCTGATGCTTCACGATCAATATTCAATACCTGGCCGGGTCGAATCAAGTCTGGATCTCGGATTGTCTTCTTATTTGTTTTATAAATTAATGGCCACTGGTATGGGTTACTATAAACAGCCGGCAAGGAGGATATTATCCATAAACTATCACCAGGCTTTACTTTATACTTGTCATCCAAATCCATTTTATTTGAACTTGTCTCACTTACATTCAATGCTGAAGGAGCCGGGTCAGAATTCATCTGCATTTCTATCTCTTTTTCCATCTCAACATCGTGATCCTGATCGACAACATCTGGCAGGCTATCAAATAAAATTGGCTTTTCTTGTGCTGGTTTTATGGGTTTAGGCCTTGATTTCCTGGCTACAGCAGCGGCAACATTAACAGGCTTTGCACGATCGGAATATCCCAGCTGTTCTAACATCGCCATCGACAATGCATAAGCCTTCTCGCCGTTGTCACTCAAATAAGCGGCTTCAGCGTCGGAAACACGACCCAACATTTTCATGTCATCGCGTTTGGCCATTTTTTTTACGCGCCCTATCATATGGTTCGCTTTTTCCAGATATGATTGATTTAATGCCAACTCGGCCTGGCTTTTTGCTATAGATGCGACTTCATAAGCTTTATCGTTATCATTTTTTTTCAAAGCTACGTTGGCTTTTTTAAGTAATTTCGTTGTATCTCGCCATAATCCACCCAACTCCTCAGCCCGCTTGAATGCCATCTTTGCTTGCGCAATTACAGCCGCAGCTTCAGCACCTGAATACTGTTGGGCTGTTGGCGAATTGTTTTGTTCTGGCACCTTACTTTCAACGGCCGACGCATCGATATACTCAACTTCCCCTTTTTCTCTTACATTATATTCCGCACATGCGATAACTGTAATCGCAAAAATACCGGTCAAAACCACCCCAATACTATGCTTAATATGTACCGTGTTCATTTGTGTTACCTCACCGCTGACTCGATAGTTGGCTTATATAATGGGTTTATATAAATTTATATAACGGTGAGTGAAAACATTTCTTTAATTTGCAGTCAGGTTTATCACATACTTGGGGAAGATAACGTATTGGATTTATTAAATAAGTTTATATAACATGCGTTCTTACTACGACGATACATGGAAAAAGGATCAAAACATTGGCTACTAAAATTTACCACAACCCTAGCTGCTCAAAATCCCGGCAAACCTTGCAACTGCTCGATGAAAAGGGTATCAAGACGGATGTCATCGAGTATTTAGTATCACCACCGAGCAAACAAGAGCTAATCGATATTCTTTCTTTATTAGCACTATCTCCAAGGCAACTCATTCGAAGCAATGAAAAAGTTTACAGCGAACTCAATTTGCAAAGCCCGGCTTTGAGTAACGATGACTTATTAGATGCTATGCTTGCGCACCCGATATTAATCCAAAGACCGATCGTTATCGCAAACGGTAAAGCCGTGATTGGGCGTCCTCCAGAAGCGGTTATCGATACTTTATTTAATAATGAATGATAATGGCTGACATTCTTGTTCTTTATTACAGTCGGCATGGCGCAACAGAAAAAATTGCGCAACTAATCGCGCGTGGAATTGAAGAAGTAAATGAAATAAACGCGAGAATCCGCACCGTACCGCCTGTCTCTACTGTATGTGAGGCCACCGAAGATAACATTCCACAAAAAGGCGCACCGTATGTGAATCACGATGACTTACAGGAGTGCATCGGTCTGGCCCTTGGTAGCCCCACCCGATTTGGCAACATGGCGGCACCGCTCAAATATTTCATCGACAGCACGAGTCCTTTGTGGCTTTCTGGTCATCTTGCGGGAAAACCGGCTGCCGTGTTCACATCAACATCCAGCCTGCATGGCGGGCAAGAAAGCACCTTGCTCTCCATGATGTTGCCTTTATTTCACCACGGCATGGTCTTGTTGGGCTTACCCTATAGTGAAGCCGATTTGCGACATACAACGTCAGGTGGTACCCCCTATGGCGCAAGTCATCTGGCTGGAACAGAAGGCAGCAAGCCGCTAAGCGATGAAGAAAAGCGATTATCTATCGCATTAGGAAAACGGCTGGCAACATTTGCCGCAAAACTCAATTAACACTTATCTAAATTGAAAGTCTAAATTGAAAGTCTAAGTTGAAAATCCAAGCTAAAAACCTGAAACAGATGCCTTTTTTTGATTTCTACAACGACTCAAGCACTCATCATTATTAGATACAATGTAGCTTTCGTTATAGACAGTGATATTTAACTTACGATTATTGCCATAACCACCAGACGCGTACATCGCTTTGAGTTTCTTTTGTTTTATCTTTTTATCTAAAACCACTAATAACTCATTGACCTCAACCGATAAAAACCTGGCAACGGTCGCTACCGCCGTTTTATGCCGTGAGTACCAATAAAATTGTGGATTCATTTGTCTTCCCTAGTTGACATTTTTATTCCATCTTGTTCACAGATTAACAGCGCTCTACTTACCGTTAACTTACAAATAATTAACGCCGCAAATACCCTATTATCTGCAATGAATATGGGTTACACCTGTACGCAAGACACTAAAGCAGGCTTTTTATAAATGGAATTGATAATTTTCGTTGTGCGGCCAGGGAGGCCAAATCAAGTTTATCCAGAAAATCAAAAAGGTAGGGTAAATCACGCGGGCAGCGCTTTAATAAATAATTCGCGGCATCATCAGATAATTTCAATCCACGACGATGCGCCCGTTCCTGTAATGCCAGGACTTTCTCTTCATCAATTAACGCTTTTATTTGAAACACCAGGCCCCAGTTTAACCTTGAACTGAGATCACTTAAGGTAATACCAAGTTCGTCCGGTGCGGCGTTACCTGAAATAATTAAATGTCCTCGCTGTCTGTCTCTGACGCGGTTATACAGATGAAATAGGGCTTCCTGCCAATCAGCATCTGTGGCTACTGCATCAATATCATCTATGGCAAGCAATGAGAAACCTTCCAGGTTTTCAATTATTTTTTCTGAATAGTCCTGTTTTTCCTTCAGAGGCAAATAAAAAGCGCTGTCGTCATGTGCGATATAATGTCGGCATAACGCAGTTAATAAATGAGATTTCCCTAAGCCCCTGCCCCCCCAAATATAAATAAACTGAGACTCCTTTTGATATAGCAATTTTTGTAAAAAATCGGTCAACTGTACGTTGGCAGCCGGGAAAAAATTATCAAATGAGTAGCCGTCGCTGAGTTTAATATTGAGCGGAAGTTGTGTCTTCATGAGAGGGAATTGGTTAGCTTTCGCCGGAATAAAGCTCGCTGTCTACATAGTGTTCGTGCGCATGGCGCAACAACACCATCACCACAGCTGCGGCAGGCAACGCAACTAATATACCGAAGAATCCAAATAATTGCCCACCCGCGAGCACCGCAAAAATAACGGCCACGGGGTGTAATCCGATTTTATCGCCGACAAGCAACGGCGTCAGTAGCATACCTTCCAGTGTCTGACCGATGCCGAACACCACGACAACCCAAATCAGGGGCAAAAACTCTTGAAACTGCATAAACGCAGCAACACCGGCCAACAATATTCCGACGATAAAGCCAAGATAAGGAACAAAACTGACTAGTCCGGCGATCACGCCGATAAGAACAGCGAGTTCAAGACCAATCACCCACAAACCGAATGCATAGACGCTGCCTAAACAAAGCATCACTGATAACTGTCCACGCAAAAAAGCACCTAATACGGCATCAGAATTTTTTGCAAGCTTCACCGCATCGGACTGGTATTTGCGGGGGATCAATTCCCTGATACGACCAAGCAAAACGTCCCAGTCCCTTAAAAAATAAAACGTAACGACCGGTATTAATACAAGGTTCGCGATCAACGCAAGCATAACAAGCCCTGATTGTTTGGCAGAAGAGAAAAGATTCGCCGCTAAACCACCCGCTTCCTGCCAATGCTGCATAGCCAGTTTTTGAATCTGGCTAATATCAAAGCCATTCACGTTAACACCAAACAAATTCGCCAAACCTGGCATCACCTTCGTTTGTAACCAATTAACATAATCAGGTAGCCTCGATAAAAGGGACGATATTTGTTGTTCAAGCAAAGGTACAAAAATAATTGGAATCGTTAATACAATCGAAAATATAGCAAAAAAAACGATAGAGGCCGATACTGACCTGGGAAGCTTGTAGCTATCCAAACGATCAACGAGCGGATCCCCCATATAGGCTAAAAAAGCCGCAACCAGGAAAGGTGTTAATACCGGCGCCAATAGATACAACAACACGCCCATAATGGATAACACAATTAACACCAGCCATCTTTGTGATTCTTTCATATCACAGAACACCTGTTATTTTTTTTTTCGCCGCTCTTTCAAGAGCCACTCTAATATAGAAAATTTTGTAGCAAATTTTTCTGAACGCATCGCAGAACGCCCCCAGGTCCACACATAATCCATCCCACTAAGGACTGTCGTTGCTAATACAACTTCGATCAATCTGATTAATAACCACTCAGGCAACGGATATAAGCTCAATGACAGCACGGTTGCAAGTACCAAAACAATCTGAAAAAACGTATTAATCTTGCTGACAATGGTAGGCCTAAAATCGTAGTCGCCGATTAGATAATGATACGCTAACGCACCGACTAATATGATTACGTCTCTGCCCAGTACAACGAGGACTAACCACAAAGGCAATATACCTAACCAGGATAAAACTATAAACGAAGAAACCAGTAGCAATTTGTCGGCAACGGGATCAAGTATACTTCCCAGACGGCTTTCCCAGCCGTTACGCTTTGCCAGATATCCATCAAGACCATCGGATGCACCGGCAACCGCAAATAATAATAATGCTTCTGCGAATCGTTTTTCAATCAGCAACATAACGAACGGCACCGTCAGCATAATTCTTAATACGCTGATGATGTTGGGAATATCTCGGCGCGTCATCGCAATAGTCGATATACTCTGTACTTACCGATAGGGTTACCAGTATCGATATTTACATTTAGTCCCGTTTGAGCGCCCTCCTGATCCACCTGCTCCTGTCCTTCGGAGTCAGAAACAGCGACGAGCACGTTACCTAACTCAATCGTTCGCACGACACCTTGCTCTGCGCCATCAATGTCAATACGAAACCTCGCCGTGTCTGCATCGAATTGAACTGCGCTCGCATCGGTAACCAAGGCTAACGAACTCAAATATTTCACTATTCGAGCATAATCTTTTAAATTAGTTACATTCTTTACAGAAATAAAAAACGCATCCGAACCCGCTTCATTTATAACCTGCGCATAGCGAGCCGATAACCTGCTGGCGACGTTATCTATAGCATCGCCAAATATCACGCCCTGTGAAGCCCCCCTTGATTCCCAATGAACTCTTTCACCATCCTCATACAGGGTCCATTTTGCCAACCAGCCTTCATAACCATCCCGGAATAAGCGCCCTCTCAATACCGCTTTAGTTTGGTAACGTACAGATGCCTGTAATATTTCTTCCTGGAAATCACCCCAAACATCTAATACGCGAATCGCAACTTGATCCTGCAAATCGAGTAACGGTAACAAAATTGGCATACCACGCCGCTTGGATTCAACATCGAACAGGCGCTTCATCTCTTCGCTGGTATCGTTTCCCAACAAATATCGTTCGCTGCCATCCTCTACTGCCAACCAGATTAATACTACAGGGCGCGAACGACCCCAAATCGGTAACCCCCGATTTCGTAAAATCTCATTCAGTGCCTGTTTGTCATACCTCACCCAAAGTATTTTGTTGGGTGTTTTTCCTCCTTCAAACGCGTGTGGAACGGGCCTGCTCGCGGGCCAGGCACTATATCGAAATTGTTGTACATAACTCGCGGCGTTCTCCAATATCTTGGGGATGCCCGGTGCAAACGGAATTTCGCTGGATCCGGATATTTTAATCAATACTTGCAGCATTCCTCGGCGCATTGCCGCCTTGCGCTCATTTCCAGTCTGACTGAATACCGGCACCTCAACCTCATAAAGTCCTTTAATATCAACAGCATATACGGGAGAAAGTACTGAAAAAGCCAGTGACCACACAATTAAGATAAATATATAGGCAAATTTGTATTTCATGTCTGGCAAACTATTCGAGCCAAAAGAATAAGTCAAGGTTTGCAGTCACTATTGAGTATAGATACCATATCGCTTCTTGAATTATCAACAATAGGCGGTTACCCAGTGAACTCTGACAAAAACCCTCCTAAGAATTCCTTAAGTTATCAGGATGCAGGTGTCAACATCGATAAAGGCAATCAATTGGTAGAAAATATCAAACCTTTGGCTGCCAAAACACATCGTCCCGGCGTGATGGCGGGGCTGGGTGGATTTGGTGCCTTATTTGAGTTGCCTCTAGAAAAATATCGTCATCCGGTTCTGGTTTCAGGCACCGATGGCGTCGGCACTAAACTATTGTTGGCCAAACAAGTCGGGGATCATGGCACCGTCGGTATTGACCTGGTCGCCATGTGTGTAAATGACATTATCGTGCAAGGCGCCGAGCCGCTATTCTTTTTAGACTATATGGCAACTGGCAAACTTGAAGTCGATGTCGCCACAGACGTTATTGAGGG
Organism: uncultured Gammaproteobacteria bacterium; assembly: GCA_964654485.1. Lineage (GTDB taxonomy): Bacteria > Pseudomonadota > Gammaproteobacteria > SG8-11 > SG8-11 > JAADIM01. The sequence continues at coordinate 9,341 of CAZZJI010000062.1, forward strand.
AATAAGCAAAGGATGTAAACTCGCTGGCGCGGCGCTGGTGGGTGGCGAAACGGCTGAAATGCCAGGCATGTACCAGGAAAAAGACTATGATCTGGCGGGTTTTTGCGTCGGTATTGTCGATAAAGAAAAGCTGATTGATGGTTCAAGCATACGTCACGGAGATATATTGATTGGCCTCACCTCATCTGGCCCACATTCAAATGGTTATTCTCTTATCAGAAAAATCATAGACCTATCTAAGGCCAGCGTAACAGACGCCTTTGGTAAAACAAGCCTGGGTGAGACTTTGCTAATGCCGACAAAAATATATGTCAAATCAATATTGGCATTACTGCAGAAAATAAATATTAATGGGCTGTGCCATATTACCGGAGGCGGGCTGACAGAAAATTTACCGCGTATTTTACCTGCCGATTGCTGTGCAACAATACAGAGCAATGCTTGGCCACGCCCTGAAATTTTTAATTGGCTACAACAACAAGGCTCGGTGTCCGACGAAGAAATGTACCGCACTTTTAATTGCGGAATTGGCATGGTCATCATCGTAAATGAAGCAAATGTAAATATAAGTTTGGATACTTTAAGCCAACACGGCGAAGAAGCATACGTTATAGGTAAAGTAACTCAAACCTATGATGGTCAAGTTAGCTTTACACAATGACTAAACACAATGACTAACACAGTAATTTTGATTTCAGGCAATGGCAGTAACCTGCAAGCCATTATTAATGAAACAAAAATTAATGAAACACAAAATCAGCCATCAACCAATAAAAACCAAAAAAAACTTGCCATCAATATTGCCGCTGTAATCAGCAATAATCCGCATGCATACGGACTGAAACGCGCCAAACTAGCAGATTTACATACTGAAACTCTGGATCATCGCGAATTCAAAAATCGCCGTGCCTATGATATTGCATTACAGAAATCTATTGAACAATTCAAGCCAGACCTAATTGTGCTCGCTGGATTTATGCGAATATTAACTGTCGAATTTGTAAAACACTATTTAGGCCGTCTTATCAACATACACCCCTCATTATTACCTCAGTTCCCTGGACTAAATACGCATCAACAAGCATTGGATGCAGGTATAAAATTCCACGGTGCCAGCGTACATTTTGTTACACCCGAACTGGATGCAGGTCCGGTGATCATCCAGGCTCGTGTACCAGTAAAAGAAAATGACACAGTCGAATCGCTCAAAGCGCGCGTATTGGAACAAGAACATATTATTTATCCACTGGCGATACGCTGGTTTGCAAATAAACGTTTAAATCTAAAAGACAACAAGGCTTACCTTGATGGTTGCCCACTTGCAAAACTTGATTAAAACACATCAGTTATTACTTCACTTAATATCACGATAATTTATCCCAATAATACCCCAACAATATCTCTAAAATATCCCTATAATATATAAAATTACAGGAATGCATCAAACTAACGCTACTAATTACTAATAAATTCAACTGCTTGATGCTATTCTTCCTAACACAAGACTTATTACAAGTATTATCTCCCTTAATGCGGTGTGTGTTATGTCATTCAAAGGGCATGTGATAATATTTTCTACTCAGGCGTTTGCGTTAACAATTTGAATATAAATTTGAATACACAATACATGGAAGATAAGACATTGACGTTATTAAAAATGCTTTTTATTGCCACAATCATGCTGTCCAGCAGCATCGCTATCGCAGCCGACAAGGGCGAACCATCCGACGAATTCTCGTCTGAGCGTATCCAGTATCTGGATAATTACACGCAAACATTAAAAAATGAGGTGATACAACTGGGTCGTTCTCTGTCAGATCTTGCCTGGGTTGGGTCAGTACGTTCTGTTAAAAGCAACAAAACGTTTAATTCCAGTAAATCGAAAAATGTACTCAGTGGCGATTTGCGAGCACTCGGGCAAACGATGACAGAATTGGAAGATGGATTATTATCTCCACCCGGCTTTCAACTCGTCATATTTTTATCTTTAAATACCAGCGATGAATTTATTCTCAGAGAAATAAATTTAAACATTAACGATAAGCCGGTGCAAAGTCGTAAATACAACAGCAAAGAAGTTCAGACCCTGCAGAAGGGCGGAGCACACCGGCTTTACATAGCCAATCTTACAGACGGCAAGCACCACCTTACTGCCAGCTATATAGGCGGCACAAGAAACAATAGCGAGTATCAAAGTAAAAAATCCTTTTCATTTAAAAAAACATCGAAACGAAAAACGCTGGAGTTAAATTTGTCTAGCTTTATGGGCGAACCCCAGTTTTCAATAAAGGAATGGGACTAATGAATCAGTGCGTTGCCAATAAAACTGTCCACAAAACTGTCCACAAAACAAAAATAGTTTTACAGGGCGCTATCGCTTTGCAAGGTAAGGACAAAAGCAAAACGATGTCATTATTATATACAACAATATTTACCACAGTATTCACAATCGGTATCGCTATATTCACATGCCCCTCATCGTCAGTCGCAGCAGAACAAACCTCAACAGAAAGCAACTTTAAGTTATATGACACTGAAAGCCCTTATGTTAGAGCCGTATTGTTTGACATTTATCAAGAAAAATATACCTCGGCAATCGGCCGTTTGATCTCCGGACGCAACCGACCAGACAACAAGGAAAAGCTGCAATCAGAATTACTTTTAGCACATATCTACATTACATTTCGCATGCTCGATGAAGCCGAAAAAATTATCGACGCATTACCTAAAAATATGCCTTCGAATGAAACCCGCAACAAAAATGTATTGTGGATGGATATAGCTAAAGCACGATATCGCACTGGTGACGTGAATGCAGCCCAAGAAACACTGTATAAACTGGACAAAACCGTATCCAACAAACTCACCCGTGAACGCGAAGTATTCCAGGCACAGATTTTAATACGCCGGAAAAAATATAAGGAAGCCATAGAAGTACTCGAAAACACGCGCGGCAGTTCAGACTGGGCAGCATACGCGCGGTATAACCTTGGTGTAACGTTAGTTCGACTGGGCCAGGAAAAACGCGGCATCAAAAAGTTGGAAACCGTCGCAGATATGGATCCACGATATCCTGAAATGAAAGCACTAAAAGATAAAGCAAATTACATCCTTGGCTATATTTATTTGCAAAACAAAAACCCCGACAAAGCAAAAGCTTTTCTTCAGAAAATCAGGTTAAATAGCCCACTAGCTAACAAAGCATTATTACACCTGGGACTGGTATATTCTGAGATGGGAAAACACAAACTATCACTTGCTGCCTGGCAGGAATTATCACAACGCGACCCCAGTGACAATACCGTACTTGAATCAATGCTTGCAACCCCATTCGCTTATGCCGAACTTGGTGGATTCGAACAAGCTATAAAAAGTTATGAAAACGCAATAGACATCTTCCACGCAGAGGTAAAACATATCGATATTGCAATTCGTTCAGTCAAAAAAGGAGATACCACCAATACCATTTTGGAGCATTTAACCAAAAACGGGCCTGAATCATCGCGCAATTCAAATTTGTTACCGGTAACACAAAACACAAAATACTTACTGGGTTTATATAAAAATAGTGAGTTTCAAGAAGCAATAAAAAATTTTAAGGACTTGCAGTCACTGGAAAAAAAGTTGAAAAAATGGACATTTGCAATATATCGAATAAGAAATATGTCAAAAATGTTTAAAAAAGTCTACGTCGATAAGATCGCGCAACAACAAACAAGATTAACTAAAGCCGCACAGGAAATGAAAAAACATATAAAAAAAATGGCGCTAGCCACTTTGCGTAATAGAAAAAGTAAATTACAGATATACGTAAAACAAGCACAATTTTCGACGGCACAAATTTATGACAAGGTCAACCCAAGAAACTGAGGTAATTCACATCAACATAATTCATCGTAAAAAGGCTACGGACGCAAACACCCTAATTGCCGAGAAAATCAATTATATTTAAAACCTTATATTTCTTATCAAGTCAGGCAAAATAGATCGATAATAATTCGTTTATGAGTTTCTTTGCGCCTTTGTGGTGAATTAAAAATCTTGAAACAAAAAATCAAATACTTCATCGGCATTCTTGTTTTCGTCGGCTTTATCGCAATTGTAGAACACTATTTCGACTGGCGCGATATTCTTTCCGCGTGGCATAAATTATCAGCAGCAAACCTGCTATTCACGACATTGTTCATATTCTTCAGTTATTGGGTGCGATCCATGCGCATCTATGATTATTTTAATCCAGATATGCAAGGTGCATATAAAAATTGTATAAAGCTGGTGCTACATCATAATATGCTAAACAATCTCTTGCCCATGAGAACGGGGGAAATCAGTTTCCCGATTTTAATGTCGCGCTACTTCAATATTTCGACGTCGAAATCGATTCCGGCATTATTATATTTTCGAATTCTTGATCTTCATACATTACTCGGTATCGCGCTGCTTGTAACAGCTGGATATTTATACAATATTTACATCTCTATTGGCGTGTTCTTTATTTGGATGACCGTTCCTGTTGTTCTATTTAAGACAAATATATTTATTTTAAACAAACTAACTACGCGAACAAAGCGAACAAACAATCGAATTAATACTATACTAGTCAAATGTTTATCCAGTCTGCCTCAACAATTACGAACGTTTGTTCGCTCCTGGGCTTGGACATGGATTAACTGGATTGTCAAAGTAGGCATTTCTTCCTGGATTATTTTACTTTTTCTGGATACATCCTTTAATATTGCAATCATGGGTGCAGTCATGGGCGATCTGACCAGCGTTTTACCCATTTACGGCATAGCAGGTTTCGGTACTTATGAGGCGGGTATTCTTGCTGGACTATACCCTTTTGAAAATAGTAATAACATAATCAATAACGAAGCCGCACTACAAGCAGCAGTCTATCTGCATTTGATTATACTTGGCTCTGCTATTGCAGGCGGTGCCATAGCAACACTAATTCCCGGTGAGAACAAGCAGCAAGATAATAAAAACACGAATAAAAAGATATGACATTATATCACCCCCAGAGTCGAATATCATGAATATACAAAGCAGTAGTGAACAAACACAGCAAGCACATCGATTATCGATCGTGATCCCTATTTATAACGAAGAAGAAAGTATAGCGCCGCAACTGTCCCAAATACATGATGCTTTGGAAAATTACCAGCATCCCTGGGAACTAATCATCGTTGATGACGGCAGTACCGACGACACCAGCCTGCACACCAAGTCTGCTATTGAAAAATTTGGCAGCCATGTACGTCTAATAAATCTGCAACGAAATTTTGGGCAAACTGCAGCCATGCAAGCCGGGTTTGATGCCGCCCGGGGAGAAGTGATTGTCACACTCGACGGAGATTTACAAAATGACGCGAAAGATATTCCGCGTTTGGTTAAACGTTTATTGGACGAAGACCTCGACCTGGTTTCTGGATGGCGAAAATCCCGAAAAGATGATTTTTTACGCCGAATTTTATCTAGCGCCGCAAATCTTCTTATTCGTAACATTACCAAAGTGAATCTGCATGATTATGGCTGCACATTAAAAGCGTTTCGAGCCGAAATTATCAAACCAGTCAGGCTATTTGGCGAAATGCATCGATTTATCCCCGCATGGATGGCAACACAGACTGCACCTGCTCGTATCAAAGAAGAAGTGGTCGCCCATCACCCTAGACAATTTGGGCAATCCAAATATGGCTTATCGAGAACGTTTCGCGTAATCCTGGATTTGCTGGCTGTCTATTTTTTTATGCGCTATAGAGCCAAACCAGGTCATTTTTTTGGTAAAATCGGTTTTATATTCGGTGCGCTTGGCGGTATCGCATTAAGTTATCTATTTGCGTTGAAATTATTTTTTGGAGAAGATATAGGCTCAAGACCACTACTATTGATAGGTGTACTATTCATTGTGCTCGCAGTGCAAATGATTACCACTGGCGTACTCAGCGAATTAGTTTCTCGCAACTACTATGAAACGGGTGATATAAAATCTTACACCATCTATAATAAAGAGGAGGTCGCGTCCGCCTCAAAGAAAGACTGGAATTCACCCGAGAATGCCGGTGCAACGTAATACTGGGTTTGGTATTGTTTTATTTGCTCAGGCCAATAATTAATTATCAATAGTTAAGGCAAGCACTGTTCGCACCTATCTGGTCATCATTAATGCACAAGAGAAAATCAATTTATAAAATATCCCTGAAAACTTTCACATGGAAAGCTTTCACATTTTTGTGCCTAAGCTCGATTTCACTTTTTGCCCACTCTCAGCAAATGCCAGAAGAATTTGCCGCTTACTATCAATCTGCGAAGGGACTCATTAGCGGTAAAACAATAATATCACTCAAACCAGTAAAAGACGGCGGCTATCTATATCAATCTCAGACAACAGTTACCGGTTTAATGAGTATATTTGCAAAAGGTGAAGTTCTCGAACAAAGTTACTGGCGATACCACAATAATAAAATTCGGCCAATGAAATATATCTATCAGCGCACAACTAAAAAAAACAGAAATGTTGAACTTACTTTTGATTGGCAAAACCACAAAGTAACCAACTCCATTAATTCTGATCCCTGGAAAATGGATATTGAAGATAATACGCTGGACAAACTTGTTTACCAACTGGTGATGATGCGTGATCTGCAAAAAGAGGCAGAAACCAAGAAAGGGAGACAGGGCAACAAAGAGCAAAAGAAAAGATTGAGTTATTCTATTGCAGATGGTGGAAAGCTAAAAAATTATGAACTCGTTATCCTTGGCAAAGAAAAAATAAGCACAAAACTTGGCGTTTTAGAAACGATCAAAATATCCCGAACACAGGGGAGGCGCACCCTCACAATGTGGTGTGCGCCAAAATTTAGTTATTTACCTGTCTGGATAAAACAGGAAAAAAAGGGAGGAACCAACTACACAGCTAAAATCTATAAACTGGAGGGCTTCCCTAACAAAAAGGCTGACGAAAAGGCTGTAGAAAAGGTAAGCCAGGATATTCAGAAATAAGCGTTGTCTTCCATGTATTATAAATTGTTTATTAACGATAGATTGACTTTAGTTGATCCAATGAGTCAAAAAAATGCTTGTCTAGCACATCGATTTCAGTAAAAGATTGAGTTCCCACACCGGCATCCGCAAACATTTTTTCCACCGTCTTATTAGAATCGACATGATGATCTTTTCGTGTTGAATAAATAATGCTTTTGATACCAACCTGAATAATGGCTTGTGCGCAAGTGTTACAGGGAAACTGCGTCATATACATCGTCGCACCATTCATATCGTGGGCCATGCAATTATAAATTGCATTCTTTTCTGCATGCACAACATAAGAATGCTTTGATTTAAGTACATCATCATCATTATCCGCCCAATAATCTGGATCATTATCATCACACCCTCTGGGCAAACCGTTGTAACCAATACCGATTATCTTTTTACTGGAATCAACAATACAGGCGCCATTCTGAGTTTTCCTGTCTTTAGAACGAAAGGACGATAATGTCGCGATTGACATGAAGTAGGTATCCCACGACATGTACTTCTGTTTTTTCATAGTTATTTTTTTATATAACTGTTAATTATTCTGAATAACAATCTTGGGAAATTTCGCACTGTGGTCTTTCGCGGTAAGCGAAAGTTTCGCTGAAACGCGGCGAGCGATATCGCGGTATATCTGCGCAATCCGTCCATCTGGCTCAGCAGCCACTGTGGGGTTGCCGCCATCGACTTGTTCTCGAATTTTTTTATCCAGCGGAAGCGCACCCAACAAGGCAACACTCTCATCGTCCGCCAAGCGGCCACCGCCGCCAGATCCAAAAATATGCTCCTCATGGCCGCATTCGCTACAGACATGGATACTCATATTTTCAATGATACCCAATACGCGGACTTCCACCTTAGCAAACATCTTTAATCCCTTGCGCGCATCGAGTAAGGAAATATCTTGTGGCGTGGTCACAATGACCGCGCCGCTGACAGGTACCCTTTGCGCCAACGTCAATTGAATATCACCCGTGCCCGGGGGTAGGTCGACCACCAGATAATCCAGATCGTGCCAATTGGTATCGTTAAGTAACTGATCCAGCGCCTGAGTGACCATCGGGCCACGCCAAATCATCGGTGTATCTTCCTCTATCAGATAGCCGATAGACATCGATTGAATATTGTGATGTACAACAGGTTCCAGCGATTTGCCATCCTTTGATTCCGGTTTAACGTTACCACCGAGCATGCGTGGCTGGCTTGGGCCATAAATATCGGCATCCAGAATGCCGACATTGGCGCCTTCGACATGCAGTGCCAGCGCGAGATTCACCGCAGTGGTCGATTTACCGACGCCTCCCTTGCCAGAAGCAACCGCGATAATATTTTTTACACCCTTGATGGGGTTTACGCCTTTTTGTACGGTATGCGAAACAATTTTGCTGGAAATATTTACACTCGCTTCGTTGACCCCGTCGATAGCCAGAACCTTATCCTTTATTTTTGTGGCAAGTTCATCATGATAGCCGTTCGCTGGATACCCCAGCTCAATATCAATAGAAACCACACCGCCTGCTATAGCGGTGTTCTTAATACAACCTGAGGAAACCAGATCCTGCTCCAGATTAGGGTCAATAATCTCTTTTATGGCTGTTTCTACTTGCAATGCACTTACGCTCATTTATAACTCCTCAACTTGTCCTCGTCTTTGTTCGACTTTCCTCGCCCCGTGTTCGTCAACATTCTGTCGACAATCTCTCACCGCCACAGATTGCTGGCAAAATAGCACTCTGAACTGCACTCTGCAGGTAAATTCTACACGATTTCCCCCCCGTGGCGTACACTTACTGTATGATTCATAACAATTGTGCCGCAGTCCAGCGCGAAATCGCGCAGAGTTACCCGGTAACGAAACAACAATCAAATGCCTCAATTTAAGCGCGGATTCATGCACGAAGTCAGCGGTATTTGTTATCATTGCTCACTTTAATCGAAATTAATCAGTTGGACCAACCCAGGCCAAAAGTAATATGCGAAATATCCTCGTTACCAGCGCACTGCCTTATGCCAATGGATCGATTCACATTGGTCACTTAGTGGAATATATCCAAACGGACATTTGGGTTCGTTTTCAGAACATGCGCGGCAATCAATGTATTTATGTATGCGCTGATGATGCACACGGCACGCCGATCATGTTACGCGCACAAAAAGAAAATATTACGCCAGAGCAATTAATAGAATGTTATTCTATTGAGCACCAGCAGGACTTCGCTGACTTTTCGATTCGTTTTGACAACTTTTACTCCACACATTCAAACGAAAATCAACAGCTGTCGAATACAATTTACAATCGATTGAATGACGCCGGACATATTTTCCGAAAAGTCATAAAACAAGCCTACGACCCAGTTAAAGAAATGTTTTTACCTGATCGTTTTATTAAAGGTGACTGCCCCAAGTGCGGGGCAGTGGATCAATACGGCGATGGCTGCGAAGTTTGCAGTTGCACCTATTCACCAACGGAACTGAAAAATGCGGTGTCCGCCGTTTCGGGTGCAACACCGATAGAAAAGGAATCCGAGCACATCTTTTGCAAGCTGCAGGATTTCGAAGACATGTTAAAAACATGGACTCGCGGTAAAAATTTACAGCCTGAAGTCACTAACAAACTCGACGAATGGTTGAACAGTGGCTTACAAGAATGGGACATCTCCCGGGACGCACCCTATTTTGGATTCGAAATACCCGGCGCGCCCGATAAATACTTTTATGTTTGGTGGGATGCACCCATCGGTTACATGGCCAGTTTTAAAAATTTGTGTGAAAAAAGAAAAGACCTGGAATTTGATGCGTATTGGGGCAAGAACAGTCAACACGAACTCTATCACTTCATCGGCAAGGATATTGTTTATCACCATGCCTTATTCTGGCCGGCGATGTTAGAAGGCGCTGGTTTCCGCAAGCCAACAGGCATTTGTGTACATGGCTTTCTGACGGTAGACGGCAAAAAAATGTCGAAATCACGCGGTACATTCATTATGGCGCGCACCTATCTAAACAATCTTGATCCGGAATATTTGCGTTATTATTATGCGGCAAAACTTAACGGTAATTTTCAGGACATCGACTTAAACCTGGATGATTTTTTATCGCGTGTTAATTCAGATCTGGTCGGAAAAGTAGTCAACATTGCCAGTCGATGCGCCGGATTTATTAATAAACGCTTCGCAGGCAAACTCGCCAAGCAGTGTAGCGAGCCGAAACTATACGAAGAGTTCATCAACAATGGCGACACTATCGCACAGCATTATGAATCTCGGGATTATGGCAAAGCCATGCGAGACATCATGGCACTTGCAGACCGCGCCAATCAATATATTGACGAAAAGAAACCCTGGGTACTGGCAAAACAGCAAGGTATGGAACAACAAGTTCACGATGTGTGTTCTGTGGGATTGAATTTGTTTCAAATTCTTATCGCCTATCTAAAACCTGTTTTGCCGAATATGGCGGAAAAAGTAGAAATATTTTTAAATATAAAACCCATAGACTGGGAGAACTATTCAACACCATTGCTGGACCACACAATTAATAAATTCAAGCCACTCATGACACGGGTGGAACAGGAAGATATAGAAAAAATGTTAGACGAATCCAAGCAAAACCTGCAAAAAGAGAACGTTAAATAAGGCACATTACCCTGCACAACTATGACTGAATATTTACTCATATTAATAAGCACAGTACTGGTGAATAATTTTGTTTTGGTTAAATTTCTAGGCCTGTGCCCCTTTATGGGCGTATCAGGTAAACTCGATACCGCAGTTGGTATGGCACTGGCGACTACGTTTGTCCTGACGTTGTCATCGGTATGCAGTTACTTAGTCAATCAGTACTTACTATTACCGCTAGAAATAGAATATCTTCGTACAATATCATTTATTTTTGTCATTGCGGTTGTTGTGCAATTTACTGAAATGGTTGTGCGCAAAACAAGCCCATTACTGCATCAGGTACTCGGTATTTTTCTACCACTAATTGCAACAAACTGCGCGGTGCTGGGCGTCGCGTTATTAAATATCCAGCAACAACACAGTTTTTTACAATCCGCTTTTTACGGCTTCGGCGCATCCCTCGGTTTTTCACTGGTATTGATTTTGTTTGCCGCAATGCGCGAACGTATTGCGGTTTCGGACGTACCTGTTGTTTTTCGCGGGCCGGCCATTTCGTTGATTACTGCGGGATTAATGTCATTGGCCTTCATGGGCTTCTCTGGGCTAATAAAAGGCTAGGAGCCTGTCGGACTTAGGTGATCGTCGCGAGGGCCTCGGTACCCCCTTGAGGGGTGAAAGCCATTTTGAGTCAGATTTTTCGATTAAAT
>CAZZJI010000063.1:0-19531 GCA_964654485.1 uncultured Gammaproteobacteria bacterium
ACAGAACAATCTGAATATCTGGAATATTTCCGGTGGCCTGCGACTGGAGTTTTGATTAGCTACTTTTGATTAGCAGTGAAGTGCTGGCACTAAAATTATTTCCGTACACGCGCTAACCTCTTAAGCGCTGCCCCCAGCCCTCGCGCCATACAGCGTTGAGGGCGATTTACCCCAACTCAACTCTATCGAACCACCCCCAGTATCACGCAAGCTTGACCTATGCCTGCTCCCATCTGCCAACAATCATGTTGCGCATTAAGAAAGCATTTTAATATTAGGTTATATCAAATTAAAGCGCCGCCAAGTGGGATTTTTAGTAAACCGTAAGTTAGTCGTTAGGAGGGCGGCAATATACTCGGTTAAAATGAAAAGGAATAAAACAAACAGGACAAATAAACAACGCACCCCACCCGGAAAAGGGAATAAGGGTGTCACAGCATTACTTTGCCTGTTTTTATTTGCATGTAGTGCTTCGAATCCTGCAAAAATATCTGAAGGCCATTTAAGTAGCAAAAAAATATCAAATGGCGAGATACCACAGGCCGTTGCAAAAACACCTTTCTTACCACCACCAAAGTCTGTACCAAAACAAGAAACATATACTGTCGTTGTCAATGATGTCCCGGTTAAAGATCTACTGTTTGCATTGGCACGAGATGCAAAACTGAATGTCGATATACACCCCAAAATCAAGGGCAAAGCAACACTGAATGCGATAAATCAAACGTTACCGCAGATCTTGCACCGTATCGCCGGGCAAGTAGATCTTCGCTTTAGGATTGATGGCCCCAATCTGCTTATTTCACCTGATATACCCTATATGCGTACTTATGACATCGATTATCTTAACCTCGCCCGTAACAGTATAAGCGAGGTCAGTGTGGCAACAGAAATTTCTACCTCAGGTGGCAGTTCTGTCGGTAGCACCAGCAGTAAATCAGGTAACAAATCTGAAACCACCGTTATAAATAAATCGGTAAATAATTTTTGGAAAACACTAAATGAAAATGTGAAGTTGCTGCTCGATGTCACGCAAGGTAAGAAGAATGACGACCGGGTTGTTAGCAACCCCATGAGCGGCATCATAAGTGTGCTCGCCACAGAACAAGAACATGCAAGAGTACAGCAATTTCTGGATAAAGTACTCACCAATGCGCGCCGACAAGTGCTGGTTGAAGCAACCATTGTCGAAGTAGAACTCAGCAACCGCTATCAATCGGGGGTGGATTGGGCGAGGTTGTCAAAGAATAAGGGCGCTGACAACAATGGGCCGTCGATTCAGTCTTTGCTAACGGGCGGTAATTTGGGTGCCTCGCCATTTTTCAGTCTTGGTTATGAGAGTGTTGGGCGCGGCATTAGCGCCACGATAAAGTTGTTGGAAACCTTTGGCGACACCAAGGTTTTGTCTAGTCCAAAAATTATGGCAATTAATAATCAGGCCGCGTTATTAAAGGTGGTTGATGAAACCGTCTATTTTACTGTTGAAAGACAAATCGTAAAAGCAACGACAACATCCCCCGAACGAGAAACATTTACCAGCGAAATTCATACGGTACCAGTTGGTCTCATCATGAGTGTAATTCCACAGATAACCAGCAACAACACCGTGAGCATGAATATTCGACCGACGATTTCTCGAATAACCGGATTTAAAGTCGATCCTGCGCCACGTCTGACAGGCGTGAATTTTGACAATCTTATTCCAGAAATACAGGTTCGTGAAATGGAGTCCGTGTTACAGGTTAACAGTGGGCAAACAGTGATATTGGGTGGCTTGATGCAGAATAGAGTTAACAAAAATAAAAGTGGTGTGCCGTTTTTTTCAGATTTACCTTTTATAGGCAACTTATTTAATTACCGGGATGATGAAACCATTAAAACAGAATTGATTATTTTTCTTCGCCCCACCGTCATACAAAACGGCAACCTGGATGGCGATTTCAAAAATTTTCGAAAATATTTACCCGTATTGGACAATGCTACTGAGGCCGAAAAATTCAGTTTATCGGAAGCGATAATAAAAGAAACGAATTAGAAGGTACATTTTATGAGCTTGCTAATGGATGCGCTTAGAAAAGCCGAAAAGGCAAAACAACCGGTTCGAGCGCATGGTTCGGCACAGCTCAGCGTGCAATATGGTTTGGGAACACACGCTTCATTACTCAGTTCTTCATTACCGAGCTCTTCAATACCAAACACTTCATTGTCAAAAGAAGACAAAGATAGTTTGAAAGAAGTTTCGGGTAATCATCAGCAGTTTTCTCAAATAAGACAAGTGCAGCAAAAAAAACCATCAAAATCAGCTAGACGTGCCAATAATCGTAATGGATATATTGTAATTAGTTCAGGTTGTGGTGCATTTTTTTTGCTGGTCTTTGGCGCATATACTTATTACCAATCAATTTCAAATTCATTGCAAAAAAATATCTCTGATGCGGTTTCGCCTATCCTTAATCAGCAGCGGCAACAGATAATAAAAAGCGCGGGTATTGATTCAAAGTCAAGTGCACAGTTAAGTGAATTGTTAAGCACGCCTCTAAGTAGTAAAGAGAGCCCTCAAATAAACAGAAGCGCAAGTAAGTCGTCTATTCAAACGAGCGGGTTGCGGCCTAAACAACCTGCTGCAAAACAGTTGGTCACACCTCCAACAAAAAGAGTGACAAAAAAATCAGTGCCTGTTCCTGCTGCGCCAAACAATGCGGCGCCGATAACGATTAAACGGCAATTTGTAGCAGATAATGTTTACCAATTACTTACAAGTGCGTATCAAGCTTATCAAGTCGGCAACGACAAAGAAGCTTTGTCGTATTACCGTAACGTATTGGAAATTGAGAATAATAACCGCGATGCGATGCTGGGCCTGGCGGCCATTTCGGTGCGGCGTAATCAGTTTGAAAAAGCGCGTGATACTTATATCGCCCTGCTTGAAAATGATCCAAAAAACAGTATTGCGTTATCTGCACTGATAAACATTCAAAGCAATGTTGACCCCGTCAAGAGCGAGTCCAAAATAAAATTATTATTGCACAACGAACCCGATTCATCACATTTACTATTTACCCTGGGGAGCCTATATGTTTCCCAGCAACGTTGGGCGGAAGCACAAAAAGTATTTTTTAAAGCATACCGTTCTGACAACCAGAATGCAGATTTAGCATACAACCTGGCTGTCAGCCTTGATCAGTTGGCGCAACGCAAAACAGCATTAAAGTTTTACCGGACTGCGTTAGAGCTGCTTGAACAACAACCCATTTCATTCAATGTCAATGATGTTATGCAAAGGATTAACGTGTTGCAAGAGGTCAGGGGATGACAGGTAATTCGCTACGTCGCATGTTAGGTGAGATGCTGATTGGGCAAGGTGTTATCAACCAAGACCAACTTAGTATTGCGTTAATCGAGCAAAAGAAACAGAAAATACCGCTCGGAAAAATTCTCGTCAGAATGGGTTTCGTATCCGAAGCCATCATTAGGGATAGCCTGGGCGAATCACTTGGCCAGGACAGCGTTGATCTGTCAAATACCGTTGTCGATAGCGATGCCATAAGTTTAATTCCTAAGGAAATCGCGCGTCGTTATCGGGTGTTGCCCATGAGCCATGACAAGCAGAAAAATATGTTAACTGTGGCGATGTCGGATACGTTTAACATTGTCGCGTTAGATCAAATTAGCGCGATGATTGGTGGCGGCATAGAAATAAAATCCTTACTCGCAGCGGAAGCGGATATCGAAGCATCAATCGATCAGTTCTATGGTTTTGAATTAACAGTCGATGGCATTATTAATGAAATTGATACTGGCGAAATTGATTACCAAAGCCTGGACGCACAAACAGACGAGTATAGCCAGCCATTAGTGCGTTTGGTCGATGCGTTATTGGCGGACGCGGTAAAAAAAGGCGCTTCTGACATTCACTTTGAACCCGAGTTGGGTTTCCTGCGCATACGTTATCGAATTGACGGTGTTTTGCGTCAAGTTAGAACATTACATAAAAATTACTGGTCTGGTATTTCAGTTCGATTAAAGGTTATGTCAGAAATGAATATCGCGGAAAAACGGGCACCTCAGGACGGCAGAATATCCCGTACATTGTTCGGACGCCCGGTAGATTTTCGTGTCGCCGCTCAACCCACTACTTATGGTGAAAATATTGTATTGCGTATTCTCGACCGCCAAAAAGGCATCGTGTCCATCAATGATCTGGGATTAACAAATGATAATTTGTCAACATTAAAATTACTGATGGCGCGGCCAGAAGGAATTATTTTGGTAACGGGTCCGACTGGCAGCGGTAAGACCACAACGTTGTATTCAATGCTTAATTATGTGAATGACGAAGCAGTGAATATTATGACCCTCGAAGACCCCGTCGAATACCCTATGCAAATGATTCGCCAATCATCGGTAAACGAAGCGGTAAAAATGGATTTTGTAAATGGAATACGTTCTATGATGCGTCAGGACCCGGACATTATTCTCGTAGGGGAAATACGCGATGAAGATACCGCAGTCATGGCACTGCGTGCGGCAATGACGGGTCATCAGGTCTATTCTACATTGCATACTAATTCAGCCCTTGGGTCAATTCCGCGTTTGCTCGATATTGGCATTACGCCAGAGATAATGGCTGGCAATATTATTGGCGTTGTTGCACAGCGTCTGGTCAGGCGGCTTTGTCAGTATTGTAAAAAAACATACGCTGCAACCGAATTAGAAAAAAAATTAATGGATATCACCGAAAAAAATATAATTTTACACAAAGCAAGTGGCTGCGAACTTTGTGACAATCAGGGATACAAGGGACGGATAGCGCTAATGGAAGTAATACGATTTGATGCCGAATTAGATGAACTCATTACCAATAAAGCGTCTCGCCGGGAACTGGAAAGCATGGCATTGTCAAAAGGATTTGTACCATTATCTGAAGATGGAATTCGTCGTGTTAAAGAAGGTTTTACAAGTCTTGATGAAGTTTTTCGAGTGGTTGATCTTACCCATAGGGTGAAATAAGCCATGGCCGCTTATAAGTACAAAGCAATTGATGACCTGGGCAAAAAGACATCTGGCCGAATTGACGCATCGAATCTGGCAGACCTCGAGTTGCGGTTAAAAAAAATGGGACTCGATTTAATTAATTTTAAACAAGTTAAACAGGCCTCAAGCGCAGTAGCTGGGAAAAAGATCAGTCGGCAAGAGCTGATTACATTTACTTACCATCTCGAACAGCTTGCGCGGTGCGGTGTTCCGCTGCTGGACGGATTGACGGATTTAGGGAGCAGCATTGATAACCCCGTTTTTAAAGAAGTCGTATCATCATTGATAGAAACGATTGAAGGCGGAAAAACATTGTCTGAATCGTTAGAACAATTTCCTAAAATATTTGACACCGTGTTTATTAGTCTCATCAAGGCGGGCGAAGAGAGTGGTATGTTGGCAGAAATACTTAAAAATATTACCGAATCTTTAAAGTGGCAGGATGAGCTAAGCGCACAAACAAAAAAAATTGTGCTGTATCCAGCGTTTGTTGGCGTGGTTGTGGTTGGCGTCATATTTTTTTTAATGATTTATCTGGTTCCGAAGTTGGTTGGTTTTATTAAAAATATGGGCGAAGAAATACCAATGCATACGCAAGCATTGATCTATGTGTCGGATTTTGTGACTCACTATTGGTATTTCATGCTTACGGCGCCAATCACTTTTGTGTTTCTACTAAAGTATCTGGCGCGTACAAATCCGCGAGTTCGATATAAAATTGATGAATACAAATTAAAAGTATGGTTACTGGGTCCGATACTGCAAAAAATAATACTCGCACGTTTCGCAAATTGTTTTTCACTGCTCTATGCGTCTGGCATTACTGTTCTAAATTGCATACAAATAAATGAAGCGATTTCCGGTAACGTGGTTATGGAGAATGCGCTGCGTAAAATGAGAGAGAAAATCGCAGATGGCAATAATATTAGTGACAGCATTGACAGTATATCTCTATTCCCACCGCTGGTACTGCGAATGATAAAAGTGGGTGAAACTACTGGAGAATTAGAATCAGCACTAGGGAATGTCAGTTATTTTTACAACAGAGAAGTTAAGGAGTCTATAGACAGGGCCCATTCATTAATCGAACCCATTTTGACCGTGGTGTTAGGCGTCATATTGGGTTGGGTTATGTTCTCTGTATTGGGACCAATTTACGATATCGTGAGCAGGATTAAAGCATAAAATGTTCGCAAAACGAATTGTATTTGTCACTGCTTGCAACGCAGATGTGTACTGGGGAGATAATAGCCATCTGAAAGGGCCATTAGAATTACACGCTGGGCCAGCCGGAATTGAAGAGTTAAGCAGGCATCTGCGCGCTATGCCAGAAACATTGACCTACGTCATAGTAGACGTTGTTGAAGAAGAATTTAAAAACGAAACGATCCCTCATTTGTTTGGAAGGGACAAAAAAGAATATATAAATCGCAGATTAAACCAATATTATCGAACGACGACATACAGAGGGACGCTGAATCTGGGCAGAAAAAAAACCGGGCGTCGTGATGATAAAATACTTTTTACGGCATTAACCAATCCGGGTGTATTTAAACCCTGGATAGATTGTCTGCTGGAACACAAGGTGCCGATAGTCGGTGTATACACTCCCTCTGTGCTCGCTGGCAGGATATTACAAAAGCTGGACATTAAACAAGAGAATGTTCTGCTTATCACTCAGCAAAAAAACAGTGGAATTCGTCAGACATTTTTTCACAACAAACGGTTGAAGTTGAGTCGTCTAGCGCCTATTGCCGAGCTGGATGAACAACAATACGCAGATTATATTTTTTCTGAAATAGAAAAAACACGTCGCTATCTCAGCAGATTGCAATTGTTAAATTTTAATCATACGTTAGATGTTTGCCTTATTAGCGACAAAGCGGTTGTTAGCGCTATTGTGAGTGGCACGACAAAAAACAACCAGGACACAGGATTGTCCAGATTGCATGTTTATAGCGTAGAAGATATTGAAACTGAGTTTGGTTTTCTTAAGGAACAGCGCCCTTATCCTGCAAAGAATCTACGTTATTGTGACCAACTGTTTTCACAAATTTTGTTGTCCAGGCTGCCTTCTTTGAATTATACGGAAGCCACTAATAAAAAATATAAAACATTTCGCGATGTGCGAATAGGCATGTATGCGGCAAGCGCGTTGTTTTTATTCGCTGCCTTCATATGGAGCAGCAAGAATGTTATCGAGGGCCGCTTGTTGGCCGCATACAGCGGCAAAGGACTTGCTTCCACTGAATTTATTCAACAGGAGTATCAAAAAATTATGGCTAATATACCGGACACACCTATAGAGGCCGCAGGTTTGAAAGAAAGTGTCGATATTGCAAAGTCTCTGACGGATCACAAAACAATACCAGAAAAACTAATGCAGGCAATCAGTGTTGGCTTGAATACAAATACAGTGTTGCAAATAGAAAATATTCAATGGATTGTGTCGAACGACCCATATGCAGCCGTTAATCCGAAAAATCAAAGCAAGTTACTTAAACTGGCCCGCTCTAGCAAAAATAGGTTGTTGTCGAAAAACAATGACAAAATTTATCAAATCGCATTAATAAAGGGTTATTTGCGCCATTTTTCTGGAGAATATCGAAAGGCGTTTGACTTGGTGAACAAACTCGCATCTGCGTTACAACAGCATGTCGATATTGTTGATGTGCAGATAATAAAACATCCATTGGACGTGGATTCAACGCTAAATTTGACCGGAAAAACCGGGGTTAATGTGAAGGCAGACAAGGCGAGCTTTGTATTGAGAGCAGTGCTCAATACTGGCTTAACGGCACACTGACCAGGGTTTGAGTTTATGGATTTTATAAACAACCTGCAACGCGTCGATTGGAGCTGTTTTAAGAAAGCCGCAGTGATATTGGCAGTGTGCTGCACGACTAGTATAGCCATGACGATGCTTAGTTACTCTTTCGCTGAGCAAAAACGCCTCCTGAATAAAGACAGTCAGACACAATTAAATCAAATGAAGGCGCGATACCAAGACGCAGTAAATCAACAGCAACTAGTTGAACTATATTACGAGAATTATAAAAAGTTGGAGCAGCAAGGTTTTATTGGAGATAAGCATCGGTTGGACTGGGTGGAAACCTTAAGAGCCATCACTGAAGAAAGAAAAGTAGCAGCCATTAACTATAACATCAAGGCGTCAAAACCTTATAAACCAAGTTACAAATCAAACACAAAATTGTTTCGAATTAATACCAGTGAAATAATTTTACAAATGAATCTACTGCATGAACGTGATTTGCTGGATATATTTTCTGAGTTGAATCGTCGAACAGTGGGCATATATGACATTAAAAAATGTGATTTAACAATGGCTGGTAAAAAAATAATTTATGAAGAAAATGCTGCGAATATAAAAGCAGAATGTACATTAAATTGGTTTACGATTCAGCTATTAGGAAAAACCTAGAAAAACGATGATTAAACTGTATATAAAAGTGAATTACCTGGCAACAGTGTCAACGCTGTCTCTACTGATGCTGGGCGTCGCGAATCCTGTACAGGCAGAATCATTTGGTCGAATATTCACAACAGCAAAACAACGCGCTATTTTGGATAATATTCGCCGTTATTCCAAGCAAAAAAAAGCTGGATCAAAAATACTGCAAACAGTTTTCAATAACAAAGAGGTGAATGTTAACGGCGTCGTTATTCGCAGCGACGGTATAAACACAGTATGGATAAATGGAAAAAGTAATTTAAATACCAACAAATCAGAGGCGGGCGTAAAAATATACAGAAAAGATATAAAGAGTGATTCTGTAACGATAACACTGTCAAATTCAAGCAAGCGAATCACGCTGAAACCCGGCCAAGCGGTTGATCCTCTCAGCGGAAAAATTCGTGATCGCTACAGAACTAAAGTAAAGTAACATCCCGCAGACCAACTCAACTATGCGCATTTGCAAACAAAAACCAAAAATTAAGCGACAAACCGGCGCAGCATTACTTATATTACTCACAATATTTATGCTTGCTGCTGCTTCTGCATTGCTGGCTAAAATAAACGGTATTTCGAGCAAGCTTAATCAAAACCAAACGACAGTCGCTGTGTTGGCACAAGCAAAAGACGCCTTGATCGGTTTTGCACTCAGCTACGCAGAACAACACCCCGGACAGCCCCAAGGCTATTTACCTTGTCCAGATACAACAGGGGACGGCACAGCAAATGGCGCGTGTGGTATTGCCGGGCAGAGTGTGATTGGTCGTTTACCTTGGCGTACTCTTAAGTTACCGCCTTTAAGAGATGGTGCAGCAGAATGTTTATGGTATGCGGTTTCCGGTACCTATAAAAATAATCCAAAACTATCGCTGACTTCGAACACAGACGGGTTATTTTTGATAAAAAATCAGAAAGGAAATACCCTGACTGGAACAACACCATTGGAACAGGCAGTCGCAATTGTTTTTTCTGCTGGCGCGCCTATTGGCCAGCAAAACCGCGGTTTTACTAGCGCCACTAGAACACAATGTGGCAGTACCACGCCAAGCGATGCCGGCAACAATGCCGCTAACTATTTAGATGAGCTTATCGCTTTGAATGTAACGCCAAGTGTCAATATCAATAATGCAACCGGAGTAGATATCAATGCGGGTGGCGGTTTTCCAGGGAGTATCGCTTTGCCCACTGATACACCCTCGGTATTTGTTAATTCGCCAGCAGTAAAAAGCAAGCAAGGTATCATACTATTTAACGATGTGATGTTGGCAATCACGCCGTCAGATTTTTCCCCGGTTTATCGTCGCATGGATGAGTGGGTTGCTAACCGTGTTGTTACCTGCCTGGACACCTACATGGCTGTTAATGGCGGTAAGCTCCCATTTACCAGTGTTCTTGATTCTGCTAACCCTCCAGATTATGACGATGACAATGCTCAACGTTATGGCCGTATACCGAATGAAATTGGGGCTGGTGATCTTAATAGTCTTGATGGTCTCAATGACACCCGTGCAGCCGATGCTGCAATGAAAACCGTCTGGCCTGATGAACCGGCCCCTCCAGTACCTGCACCACCTCCAAATTTCCGTTGTTTTGATGACACGATCGCAGCGGATACAAACTGGGAATGGTGGTGGTGGTCTGCCTGGAAAGAAATGGTGTTTATAGGAATTGACATCGACTATGTACCCAGCGGCACTGCGTCGGCCGCACCCTCACTGGCGCTTGATGGCGAGCAACAGGTGGGCGTTGTATTTGTTGCAGGCCGACGCTTGGCAACCCAATCCAGAATAACGGCTCTAAATAAAGCAAATGTAAATAATTATCTTGAAACGGATAATACCATAATAGCAGACGATAGTTTTATTAGTGGTCCGGTAACTAACATTTTTAATGATGTAGTGCTTGCGGTGACACCTGTTGGCGGCACCGGGATGTAATTAATCAGAAACAATCTCAAAGTATTTCTTAAATAGAGCGCTTGCAAGGATAGAAACGCACGATATACAAAAGAAAATTGAAAAACATGAAAGCTCAAACCAGAGGATTTACACTAGTAGAAATGGCGATTGTATTCGTCGTCATAGGCTTGTTATTAGGTGGATTGCTAATACCTCTTTCGACCCAGATCGAGAGCAAGCAACGAACTGAAACTAAAAAAATGCTTGGAGAAATTAAAGAAGCATTAATAGGTTATGCGCTGTCGAATGGATACTTACCCTGCCCTGACAGCGATACTCCACCAGATGGGGGAGAAAATCGTGCTGGAAATATCTGTACGGGCAATAATTCCGGCGACGGCGTCAATAGAAGTTGGCATGGTGTCATTCCATGGATCGATTTAGGAATCGAAAATGCAGATCCTTGGGCAACACGATTTACTTATGCT
The DNA here is from genome assembly GCA_964654485.1 of uncultured Gammaproteobacteria bacterium. GTDB lineage: Bacteria > Pseudomonadota > Gammaproteobacteria > SG8-11 > SG8-11 > JAADIM01. The sequence goes on from CAZZJI010000063.1 coordinate 10,896, forward strand.
GTAATGGAAACATTCTCGGACCAAGGGACGTTATTTACGTTGATGACAACCAGGAACCTGAGGGTTAGAGACGGTAATGGTGTTAACATTATTGGCGATGCGCCTGCTGTTTTTGTTTCTCATGGTAAGAATCGATTTGGCGGCACAGGTTTATTGGGGGTGATACAAGCAAACTCGCCCAGTCATCATGAGCGGGAAAACGTTGACTACGACCGCACATTCAGAAGTCGTACATATAGTATGTTAGCGCCAAATAGCAATAGCCAATTCGACGACCTGGTTCACTGGGTCTCTCCAAATATTCTTTTCAACCGCATGGTCGCAGCCCGAATGTTGCCCTAAGGTTCGCTACCTCTGCAGAGGCCTGCATTTAGGCCCATTTTCCTTAGCGCTTTCTATTTTTTACCCTATGCTTAAGCAGATAAATCAAGCTACTTGGTCATTATCGTTGGACGCTTTACGCAAAACAGCCGCATAAGTAATTTTTATAAAAGAATTTTATGCTAGGGGAAGGGAATCTGTTTTGCAATTAGCTGTGAAAGGAATAAATTAAGAACCATACCTTACACTTACAAAATACCCCTAAGTCGGTTGCTTATTCATTAAGAATAAACTCACGTTATAAGTATATCAAAGGCATCAATTATGTCCAAACTGGTTAACCCGCATGGCAGTACTCAACTCAAGCCCTTGTTGCTTGAAGGCGGCGCATTAAAAGCTGAACAAAAACGCGCACAATCGCTCACGAGAATTAATATTAATTCTCGTGAGGCGGGTGATCTGATCATGATGGGAATTGGTGGTTTTACTCCTCTGAATGGGTTTATGACCCGCCTAGATTGGGAAGGCGTCTGTAACGGCATGGCGATGGCCGATGGCTTGTTCTGGCCGATCCCGATCACGCTGTCCACCGACCAGGTAACCGCAGACTCAATAAAAGAAGGTGAAGATATCGCGTTGTTTGATGTAGAACGTAACGAAGTATTGGCTACGATGACGCTGACAGAGAAATACACAATTGATAAAGCCCATGAGTGTATGCAGGTATATAAAACCACCGATAAAGAACACCCCGGCGTTAAAATGGTTGCCGCCCAAGGAGACGTTAATCTCGCCGGTGCGGTTAAGGTTTTATCACAAGGTGAATTCCCGACACAGTACCCTGATATCTATTTGACCCCGGCACAAACTCGCGAATTATTTAATGCAAAAGGCTGGGTAAAAGTTGCCGCTTTTCAGACAAGAAACCCGATGCACCGCTCGCATGAATATCTGGTAAAAATTGCCATTGAAATTTGCGACGGCGTGTTGGTGCACTCTTTATTAGGAAAACTAAAGCCAGGCGATATTCCTGCCGAAGTACGTGCAGATGCCATAAACGCGTTGATGAAAAATTATTTTGTGGATAACACCGTAGTTCAGGCCGGTTACCCGTTGGATATGCGTTACGCCGGTCCACGCGAAGCGTTACTGCACGCCTTGTTTCGACAAAATTATGGTTGTGCGTACTTAATTGTCGGACGTGATCATGCTGGTGTGGGTGACTATTATGGCCCATTTGATGCGCATGACATTTTTGATGAGATCCCTGAAGATGCATTAGAGACGCAGCCACTTAAAATCGACTGGACATTTTGGTGTAATAAATGCGAGGGCATGTCTTCAATGAAAACCTGTCCCCACGATGCGTCTGAGCGATTATTGTTATCAGGTACTAAACTACGTAAAATGCTGTCTGAGGGAACAGATGTGCCTGATCACTTTAGCCGACCTGAAGTGTTAACTATTCTCAGAACGTACTATCAGGGATTGTCTGCTGCGGACAATGTAGAAGTTAAAATATCCGGCCATTCTGCAAAATAGTATTAGCAACACGGTTACAACAATTACTTCCACTTTTATTATTGTATTTAAAAAATAAAACATAGGAGAATAAGCAATGCCAACATTCGTTCGTACAGATAAATGCGATGGCTGCAAAGGTCAAGACAAGACTGCATGCATGTATATTTGCCCGCATGATTTAATGATGCTGGATATGGATGGGTCGAAAACGGGACACGCGATGAAAGCCTATAATCAGGAACCCGAACAATGCTGGGAGTGTTATTCCTGCGTTAAAATCTGCCCACAACAAGCAATTGAAGTTCGCCATTACGCTGATATCGTTCCTTTGGGTGGTTCAGTGCAACCGCTACGTGGATCTGATTCAATTATGTGGACCATCAAATTTCGCAATGGCACGATGAAACGGTTTAAATTTCCAATTCGTACTACGCCAGAAGGCTCCATTGACCCCTACGGTGGCAAACCCGAAGCCGATCTAGCAAAAATTGAAGAAACGGGGTTCTTCGTTCAATCCAATGGTTATCGGGTAGGCGACCCCAGTGAACTAATTAAAAAGTAAACAAGAAATATTCACAGAAAATTTAATTTAACTATCACAAAATTATCAAGAGCAGAGGAATATACAATGGCGGGCGAATTCGGAAATCCAGAAGTAGTAGAGGAAGAAGTAGACATTCTTCTGATCGGCGGTGGCATGGCGTGTTGTGGCGCGGGCTATGAAATTATGCGCTGGATCGACGCGGCTAAAAAAGCCGGTACCGATATCTCGGTTAAGTTGGTAGATAAAGCGGCGATGGACCGCTCTGGCGCAGTCGCACAAGGTTTGTCCGCAATTAATACCTATATAGGAACGGATCTTGATCCAGCAGATTACGCACGTATGGTATCAAATGACCTGATGGGCATTACTCGTGATGACCTGTCTTACGACCTGGGTCGTCATGTCGATGAGTCTGTACACTTGTTTGAAGAATGGGGTTTACCAATCTGGAAGATGGATGAGAATGGCGAACGTCACGATGGTTCAAAAGGTTTAACACCACTAAAAGACGGCGGCAAACCAGTGCGTTCCGGTAAGTGGCAAATCATGATCAATGGTGAGTCCTATAAGTGGATTGTTGCGGAAGCAGCCAAAAAGGCATTGGGAACAGATAATATTCAAGAACGTATTTTTATCGTCAAGCTGATCAATGATAAAAATGATCCTAATAGAATCGCGGGTGCCGTGGGTTTCTCTACGCGTGAAAATAAAGTAGTCGTTTACAAATTCAAAGCCTGCCTGCTAGCCGCAGGTGGTTGTGTCAATATTTTTCGTCCACGTTCAGTCGGCGAAGGTACCGGTCGTGCCTGGTACCCGGTCTGGAACGCAGGTTCAACCTACTCCATGGCGGCTGAAGCGGGTGCAGAACTCACCATGATGGAAAACCGCTTCGTACCAACGCGTTTTAAAGACGGTTACGGCCCGGTTGGCGCGTGGTTCTTGTTGTTTAAAGCCAAGGCGACCAATGCGTTTGGTGAAAACTACATGGAAAAGAACGCGCATATGCTGAATGACTACCCTCCTTACGGTAAAGCAGCCGTGCCTGCATCCTGTTTACGTAACCATTTAATGCTCAAAGAAATGAAAGACGGTAACGGCCCGATCTACATGGACACGGTAACCGCGTTGGCTGATTTGCGCAAAACATTGTCTCCACGCGAAGTGAAGCACCTGGAAGCAGAAGCCTGGGAAGATTTTCTCGACATGTGTATTGGTCAGTGCGGTATCTGGGTCGGTGAAAATATTGAGCCAGAGAAAAAGAACTCTGAATTGATGCCAACCGAACCCTACCTGCTGGGTTCTCACTCTGGTTGCTGTGGTATCTGGGTTTCCGGCCCGACAGATCTCGGTGCGCCTACCGACGAAGAGTATGACGAGGGTATACCGGATCATTTACCCAAGGGCTGGAGCTGGGGTTACCGCTCAATGACGACTGTCAAAGGTTTGTTTACCGCCGGAGACGGCGTCGGCGCATCAGGCCATAAATTCTCTTCAGGTTCACACGCCGAAGGCCGCCTTGCTGCAAAAGCCATGGTTAAATACGTCATGGACAATAAGGATTATAAACCTGAACTGGATACTGATGTTGATCAGTTGGTCGCTGAGATTTACCAGCCGGTCAAGACTTACCTGGAACACAAGGATTACACGACAGCGATCGACATTAACCCTAACTACATTACGCCCAAGATGTTGCAGTTCCGACTGCAGAAAATCATGGACGAATATGTTGCAGGTATAGCAACTTATTACAACACCAATGAAAAAATGCTGTCGGTTGCAGAAGAGAAGCTCGGCATGTTGAAAGAAGACGCATTGAAAATGCGCGCCAAAGACCTGCACGAGTTATTACGGGCCTGGGAAAACTACCATCGTATTCTCACTGCTGAAGCACATATGAAGCACATACAATTTCGCCAGGAATCACGTTATCCTGGTTTCTACTACCGTACCGACAAGAATTTCGTGGATGAAGAAAACTGGAAGTGTTTTGTGAATTCAGTATACGACAAGAAAACCCATACATGGACTTGCTTCAAGCGATCCCATACTGATCTCGTTGATAAGTCCAAATTATTCAAATAAACTTGGCGCAGTACTATTTAAAAATATGTTAAGAACGTGACCTTTGGCCCGGAGATGCGAGTTTCCGGGCTTTTTTTATTAAAAGAGTCTCCAGGAGATCCAGAATGAGCTCAGGCGAATTCGACGCACCTTTCAAAAATCCAATAGTACCCAAAAAACTGGGTAACAATGACAAAATCAAGTTTAACTGTTACAAGGGAATTTCCTGTTTTAATGCGTGTTGTAAGCAAGCAGATATCACATTGACGCCCTACGACATCGTCCGTCTTAAAACGCATTTAGGCATTACTTCGGGTGAATTTATTAAAAATCACACCGTTCCTTTTGAGATGGATGGGCACGGAATGCCGGGCATCAAGTTGCGTACCGAAGATGAGCAGCCTATTTGCCTGCTGCTGGATGGGGATAATGGCTGCCGTGTTTACCAAAACAGGCCCTCTTCCTGTCGATATTACCCCATGGGTTTGATGTCGATGCTAAATACCGATACCCGGGCTGACGAACAGCACTATTTTGTAGTAGCAGAAAGTCATTGTAGTGGCCATAACGAAGAGCGGGAAATAACCGTGGCGGATTATCGAAAGGACCAACAAGTTGAAGACTACGATGAATATAATAGGGATTGGTACCGACTGATTTTAAAGAAGCGTTCCGGTGGTCCCGCAGTAGGCCAGCCATTACCCCTAAGTTTTCAGTTGTTCTTCATGTGCAGCTATGACGTTGACCGCTTTCGAGAATTTCTTAATTCCAAGAATTTCCGCAATGTTTACCGGGTAGACGATGAAACGTTTGCATTATTAAACAAGGACGATGTTGCATTGATGAAATTCGGATTTCGTTTGTTGCACCAGGTTTTATTTGGTGAAAATACCATTGATTTGGTCAATGACGCGTTCGATAATCGGATGAGCGAGCGGGGTCCAATATTAGCAGCACGTAGAGAAAGAGAAATTGAAGCTGCTAAAGAAAAAGAAGCCATTGAAAAATATATTGAGGATTGAATTCTGACGGTATAATCACTGTATATACCGCAGCTTTTAAGTAAGCGCTGAATAGTTTTCGGAGTAGTATAAATGTCAAAATTCGTCACCCCACCGCGTCGTTATGCCCGTGTTGCGATTATTTCGGACACACATGGGTACCTCGATGAACGCATTGCGACTATCGTTGCCAGCTGCGATTACGCAGTACATGCCGGCGATATCAGTAACGCTTCGGTGCTACAGGCACTAAAACCCCAACAAGGTACCGTCATCGCAGTTGTGGGTAATAATGATTATGCTGACATGTGGTCAGCAACAGAGTCGCATATTGTTGATGGCTTGCCCGAAGTCGCAGAATTGGATTTACCCGGTGGCAAGTTGGTGGTGGAACATGGGCATAAACATGGAATAAGCACGCCTAGCCACGACTCTCTTCGCCAGGCGCACGCTGGCGCACGGGTAGTTGTTTATGGTCACACACATAAGCTTGTTATCGATAAAAGTGCGCTCCCCTGGGTTATTAATCCCGGTGCGGCCGGACGTGAACGCACAAAAGGCGGACCATCCTGTTTGGTGCTCATCGCAGATGAAAACCAGTGGTCAGTGGAAATACAGCGATTTTCCACAATTGCTGCATAATCCTGGCACATAACCCCCCCCCACCTCTTAAATAACTTCCCTACCGGGTTATAACAAAATATTATGGCATTAATCCTGGTCTCGTACTTGACATCTAAGACGACCGGTCATATTATTGCAGTGGTTTAATCAGGTTGGGCTAAATGAGTAATTGTAAAAGAGAAAATAAAAGGTGCCACATTTTAAATGAGGGTTTAAAAGTGATGTACCTCAATGGTTATAACGGTACCGGTGTAAAAGACATCGTCAATGCGGCGGGCATTCCCAAGGGTTCTTTTTATAATTACTTTGATAGCAAAGAAGAATTTGCATTAGCCGCGCTGGATGCAATGTTCATGGACACAAGTTCAAACAAGTTTTTATTATCAACTGAGTTACCGCCGCTGCAGCGATTAACCGGTTTTTTTGAGTCAGGCGCTGAAAAAGCCAGGCACGGTGATTATCTCCTGGGGTGTTTTATTGGTAACTTAACCCAAGAAATGGCAGATGTGAATGAGCCCATCCGACTTAAACTCGATTTTTTATTATGTCGATTGACCGCATTAATTGAAGATTGCTTGCAGCAGGCACAGGAACGGGGTGATATACACAAAGACCGGGATATAAAAAAACTGGCTCAATTTATCTTTAACGCATGGGAAGGCACACTATTAAGAATGAAAGCGGCAAAAAACTGTAACGCATTTGATTCCTTTCTTCATGAATTACCGATGCTATTACGATAAAAAACGGGGACAAAAAAAGAAAAATACTGTAATAAACAACCTCATCATATTGTCTTAAATAACCAACCACTATTTCTCAAGCGAGTACCTATGCCAATAACACAATCGATAATAAAAAGCCTTCAATTGATCAAAAACAGGGCGCATAAAAATTTATTGGCAGATTCTACACCCATCAATAAATTACGTGAAGATATTCAAATAATATTCAAACGGGACCCGGCCGCCAGAAATTTATTTGATGTACTAACCAGTTATCCGGGACTCCACGCGTTATTGTTTCATAGATTAAATCATTGGTTTTGGAATCATAAATTAAAATGGTTAGCCCGCTTAGTGGCGACATTCACACGCATATTAACTGGAATAGAAATCCATCCAGCTGCGAAAATTGGTCGTCGTTTTTTTATCGATCATGGCATGGGCGTGGTTATTGGAGAAACAACTGAGATAGGTGATGACGTTTCTTTATTTCAAGCTGTCACACTGGGCGGTATTTCATCTAGCAAAGAAAAACGTCATCCGACAATTGGCAATAATGTCATGATTGGAGCAGGTGCAAAAGTACTCGGCCCAATCACTATTGGTAATAATGTTCAAATCGGTGCAAACGCAGTTGTTTTAAAAAACGCGCCCGATGAATCAACAGTAGTAGGGGTTCCAGGGCGTATTATTCATAAACAGGAAGCAGGAAAGGAAAAATCAAAACAAGCCTGCGTTTTAGATTTGTGTCCCAGACTAAATGCAACAGGCTCAACCAATCTAGACCGTCAGCATTGCAATGGATGTTGAATTTATATGGTGTAACAAATTATGATGGAAATATTGCACCGTGATAGCTTGCGACTTGGCGGATTTGCTGGTCTGACAGAACATCGACTGGTAGCCGATCCACGTGTTTTTGGGCCGGATGAAAATACATCTGGTAGTTGGTCGGGAATAGGGAATTTTGTATACCTGGCCGACGCACGTTTTATGCCACACGGCGATACCCGTATGCACAATCATCACGAAATCGATGTGATTTCAATTATGGTTGAAGGTCGAATCACACACCAAGGTTCACTTGAGCACGGGCGAAATCTTGAAGTGAATGATGTTCAGGTGCAACGTGCCGGGGGTGAGGGGTTTTCACATAACGAAATCAACCCGGATAACAAAGAGAACAGGATGATTCAAATCTGGGTATTACCGGAAACACCGGGTGAGCCAGCGGAATACCGGCATTATAAGCCGAAACGCGGTGAACTCGTGCCAGTTTATGGCAGTCACTCTTACTCCCAATCTCACTCTGCCCAAAAAGAACCGGGGCAGCAAGATACTATTGCCGCAAGTACGAATATTAACATTGCCTTGTTGTCACCTACTCAAACGGTAGTTTTAATGCGTCCGTTTGTTGCGTATTTGGCCCGTGGGACGGGTATCGCTAACGAAGTAAACGTTAAGAAAGGCGATTTGTTTCGTGATAGCAAGCTTAGCTTTGAAGCAAACGACGATACCCAGTTAATCCTCATCTTTGAGGATAAAGGTTGAAAGTGAATAGATGAAAGTAAATCGTTGTGTTGGGATTTTTAAAAAATATTCCGCTTGTCCGTTATTTCCATCTTATACCTTGTCATAAAAAAACCCATGTCCACTATGCAACAAATGACCATGTGCTGCAATGTAGTTTTAAGCCCAGACTTTCCGACATGGATCATGTGTAAACTGGCACGGACAGTACACCGCTGTTAGCGCCACTCCAAACCTGTGGCTCATCCCACGCGAGAAAAAACAGGGTTTCGAATTTTATCGTTTTTAATTCGGGTCTGACCC
>CAZZJI010000064.1:0-18054 GCA_964654485.1 uncultured Gammaproteobacteria bacterium
CTGAAAGAATTTTCTGTGCCATCGGGTTTTCTACGCTGTGCTGTATCACTCGTTTTAATGGACGCGCGCCGTAAACCGGATCAAAACCCGCTTCACCTAGCTTATCGAGTGCGGCTTCGCTAAATTCAAGACCGAGGTCACGATCTTGCAAGCGTAGTTGCAAATAGCCTGTCTGAATTTTTGCAATTGCTCGAATTTGTTCTTTTTCCAATGGATGAAATACCACCAGCTCGTCAATACGATTGATAAACTCTGGCCGAAAATGACTACCTACGACATTCATCACCACTTGTTTCATTTGTGAATACTGTTGCTCACCTGCCATTTCCTGAATCACTTCCGAGCCAAGATTGGATGTCATTATAATCACGGTATTTCTGAAATCGACTGTCCGCCCATGACCATCGGTTAACCTGCCATCATCAAGTACTTGCAACAGAATGTTGAATACATCGGGATGTGCTTTTTCTACTTCGTCCAGCAAGATAACCGAGTACGGTTTACGTCTTATACGCTCAGTCAAATAACCACCTTCCTCATAACCAATATAGCCTGGAGGCGCACCGATCAATCTGGCCACAGAATGTTTCTCCATGAACTCCGACATATCGACACGCACAATGGCCTCTTCCGTATCAAACAAAAAGGAAGCCAGTGCTTTCGTCAGCTCGGTTTTACCGACACCTGTTGGACCTAAAAACAGGAACGAGCCATTGGGCCGGTTCGGATCAGACAGACCAGCGCGAGATCGCCTGATCGCATCAGAAACAACTTTCACTGCTTCGTCCTGGCCGATAACACGTTTTTTAAGCGCCTCTTCCATGCGAAGTAATTTTTCTTTTTCCGCCTCCAGCATTCTAGTGACAGGAACACCTGTCCACTTGGAAACAACCTCGGCGATTTCTTCTTCTGAAACAGAGTTCCTAAGCAATGTCTTCTGTTGATTTTCTGCTTGAGCGGCAACATCAAGTTGTTTTTCTAATTCGGGTATCCGCCCATACTGAAGCTCGGACATACGTGTCAGATCACCAGCCCGATGGGCAGTTTCCAGTTCACCACGCGCCCGGTCCAGCGCCTCCTTAATATGTTGGGCGCCTTGTAATGCCGCTTTTTCTGATTTCCAGACCTCTTCCAAATCAGCGAATTGTTTTTCAAGTAAGGTAATCTCTTCTTGCAGACTGGCTAATCGTTTTTTTGAAGCAGCATCAGATTCCTTTTTTAGTGCTTCTCTTTCAATTTTTAATTGAATTAAGCGGCGTTCCAGTCTATCCAATTCTTCAGGCTTGGAATCAATTTCCATACGAATCCGGCTCGCTGCCTCATCAATTAGATCAATTGCCTTATCCGGTAATTTTCGGTCACTGATGTATCGATGTGATAACACCGCGGCAGAGACAAGGGCAGGATCTGTGATATCGACACCATGATGCACTTCATACTTCTCTTTAAGACCGCGTAAAATTGCGATTGTATCTTCTACATTGGGTTCGTCGACGAGCACTTTTTGAAAACGGCGTTCCAGTGCGGCATCCTTCTCAACATACTGACGATATTCATCAAGCGTCGTTGCACCTATACAATGCAGCTCTCCACGAGCCAGGGCAGGTTTCAGCATGTTACCCGCATCCATCGCACCTTCTGCTTTGCCAGCACCTACCATTGTATGTAACTCATCAACAAACAAAATGATTTGTCCTTCTTGTTTAGCCAAATCATTTAATAATGCTTTTAAGCGCTCTTCAAATTCGCCACGAAATTTAGCACCTGCTATAAGCGCGCCCATATCCAATACTAACAACCGTTTATTTTTCAACCCTTCCGGGACTTCACCATTTATGATCCTTTGTGCTAAACCTTCTGCAATGGCCGTTTTACCTACGCCAGGTTCGCCTATCAACACGGGGTTATTTTTAGTCCGGCGTTGTAACACCTGGATAGTTCGTCGAATTTCATCATCACGCCCAATAACGGGATCCAGTTTTCCCTGCTCAGCACGCTCTGTTAGATCAATAGTATATTTTTCTAAAGCCTGACGTTGTTCTTCCGCATTCGGGTCGTTAATAGTTTGGCCTCCGCGAATTTTATCAATCGCCTGTTCTACACTGCCTTTGGCTATACCTGTATCTCTGAGTAAACTGCCTAGCTGTCCTTTGTCATCAATTGCAGCTAGAATAAATAACTCACTGGAGATATACTGGTCATGCCTTTTTTGTGCGAGTTTATCCATAACGTTGAGTAACCGAGCTAAATCGTTTGATATATGAACTTCGCCCGCAGTCCCTTCCACCGCAGAAAGACGTTCAATAGCATCACCCAACTGTGAACGCAATTGAGTCACATTAACGTCACATTGAGTTAATAAGCTGCGGATGGTACCGCCTTCCTGATTAAGCAATGCCATCATCAAATGCAACGGTTCGATAAATTGATGATCGCGACCGACCGCTATACTTTGCGCATCAGCAAGCGCCATCTGGAATTTACTGGTAAGTTTGTCGGTCCGCATTACTTATTACTCCTGTTAATTTTGCGACTAGATTGAATAAATATATTAAATACATCTTAAATCTAAGGCCATAAAACGCGTATTCAAGCAGTATCTTGATAAAATAGTACCATTAGATCATTTATCTTCAATATACAGGGAACTTTCATGACAAATACTGACTAAACTAGCGTCCAATACGGTACCCATCTGGGGTATCATAGGCCAAATATATACGGATCAACTGTGTCAATAGACATCGTCGATAAACATGGTCCATAAACTACGTGGATAAAGAAGTCCATAATATACGGAGACTTACATAATGCGCTTGTTATTGGCAGAAGACGACAAATTACTTGGAGATGGAATTTGCGTCACACTTACGGAAGCAGGGTATGCGACTGATTGGGTGACTGACGGAGAAATGGCCGAATCAGCACTCAAAACAGAAGATTACGCCTTACTCATTCTTGATATTGGCCTGCCAAAACGATCGGGATTCGATGTATTAAAAGAAATCCGAAATCAAGGAAGTGATTTACCGGTACTTATTTTGACTGCTCGCGATACGGTATCAGATCGTGTTCAAGGTTTGGATTATGGCGCAGACGATTACCTGGTAAAACCATTTGATATGGATGAACTCAATGCGCGCCTCAGAGCATTACTGCGTCGTAGTGGCGGTCGTTCCAATCCAACAATTAAACATGGCAATATCACACTGGACCCAGCCTCTCACACTGTCACTAAAGACAGTCATTTAGTGGACATCTCGCCTCGCGAATTTGCAGTATTACGGCTGTTACTGGATAACAAGGGAAAAGTGCTGTCTCGTTCCCGCTTGGAAGAAGGCTTGTATTCATGGGGAGATGAAGTAGAAAGTAATGCTGTCGAAGTTTATATCCACCATTTAAGGAAAAAACTGGGCTCCAACCTGATACGCACGTTGCGCGGCGTGGGATACACGATAGACAAATCTTAGGGTTACCGTGCTATGTGCAAAATAACGTGTTACATTACTGACAAACAACGCAGCCACAACACAGCAAAAACTGCGTGGACTGGAAATCGAAAATGTAAACTTGTTTTGAACCTAAAACATCAGTTGAAGGCAGCCCTTAATGAATCCATCTATTCGCCGCCGGCTCCTCGTCGCTGTTCTGTCAGCGATTTTTTTAGCCTGGACTTTTATGGCTACCTCAGGTTATTTGGACATACGCTTTGAAGTAGAAGAATTACTCGATGCACAACTTGCACAATCCGCTCGTGTTTTATTAGCATTTAATACGACAAACCTCGGAGAACAATCAAAACCGGAGCAAACGACCAACAAAGAAAACAATCTGCCTGATGTACCTAAACGGCTTTTTGGACATCGTTATGAATCAAGGCTGGCATTTCAGATCTGGACAAACGAAAATAAGCTCGCACTAAGGTCAGCAAACGCACCTGTTGTTTTCCCACTAACCGATAAAGAATATGGCTTCGAAGACGTCACCTTGGCTAGCCATCGATGGCGAGTATTCTCACTGCCTGATGACAATAGCACTATCGTTGTGAAAGTGGGGGAACGATATGATATTCGTCAGGAATTGATTCGGAATGTTGCCACGAAGACACTGCTTCCTATTGTAATTGTATTACCACTACTCGCATTGTTAATTTGGTTTGGCATTGGACGCGCGATGGCGCCATTGGTAAAACTTGCCAGGCAAGTGGAAATCAGAGCGCCTAACCATTTACAGTCTGTAGAAATATCAGACGTACCCAAAGAAGCGATACCACTGGTGAACTCACTAAATAATTTATTTGGTCGTTTAGAAATGGCTTTCGATGGAGAAAGAAGATTTACCTCAGATGCTGCTCACGAATTACGAACACCGTTAGCGGGACTAAAAGCTCAAGCCCACGTTGCATTAAGATCCAATAACCATCAAAGCAGAGAAAAAGCACTCCATCTTGTCGTAAAGGGTGTAGATAATGCATCACATCTGGTGCAACAATTGTTGACCCTGGCAAGACTGGACCCGGAACACGGCGTCGGTGAATACGAAGTTGTTAATTTAGCCAACATGGCTGGCGAAGTACTTGCCAATCTTATTCCGTATACAGAATCAAAAAACATTAAACTCAGCCTCAATGACACAACAAATGGCGAGTGTAATACAATCCGGGGCAATAAAGATGCGCTTGCTATTTTATTACGAAATTTAGTGGACAATGCGATCCGCTACACTCCAAATGATGGCACTATCGACGTCAGCATCATCCATGATGATCCATATTTAACGCTCCGTATTGCAGACAGCGGTCCAGGCATTCCGTACGATGACCGTCAACAGGTGTTTAAACGCTTTTACAGAAGACTTGGAACACAAGCATCGGGAAGTGGTCTTGGCCTGTCTATAGTCAGCCGTATTGCGGAACTTCATCATGCGAATTTAAAACTGGGTGACTCTGTATATAACGGTTTGCAAGTTGATGTACAGTTCACAACTAAACATACCGTGGATTCCTAATATATACCTATCGCAAATAGATATATTTAAGACCGCATTAAGTTTTATAGAATAATATACTTTGCATCATCTGTAATACACATATGTTTCCTGTATTTACGAATATATTTACAAACAGGATAAGTAAATTATAAGCAAGTTACATAAGTGTATTTAAGTTTCGAATATTTGATTTTAATACCTTGGTATTCTGTACTAGTTTTCCAAGACACCAGGAAATAATATTTCCTGGAATCTCCCTTGTACCCCACCTCCTCGGTGGGGTTTTTTTTAATTCTTTTTAACAAAAGAAATAATGGAGTAAAAAAACTTGTCAAATATTGTGATTCCGTAAAATATTATCAAGCATCACCACACACTCATGGTCCCCCATGCCATCGCAATTTACCGGCTTGAATTGACGTAATTGAACACGACTACGCATAGGCACGGCGAGTATGGTATACCCTCGGCCGGCAATACCACCTAACTGCACTGGATAAATAGTAGTATTGGTTTTTTTAGCTAACAAAACCGCACCCCGCTTGAATTTTGGTAATGCATTTTCATCTTTATAAATACCGCCATAAGGAAACAAAACAATCACTTCCTCTTCATTTAACGCACGGATTGCTTCCCTTAATGCACTATCCGGCCTACCCTTTCTTTCAAGCGGAATACAACCCGCTGCTCTAAACAACCAAGTCAAACCAAACCGTTCATATTCTTCACGTGCAATCATAAAACGTAACGGTCTACGTGCTGCAGCGATTAATAACAAAGGATCCAGACCAGATATATGATTTGAAACAATAATGGCAGCGCCTTGTTTTGGTACCGCGATCGATTCGACACCACCCATGCGATGGTATTTCTCTGCAAATATTCGATTTAAGCCATCGAGGCGATTTAACCAAAAATTGCTCCAGTCCGTTTTATTATATTTTACACATTGAATATTTATCCAATATACAACTCCAGCCAGAACCAATAGGATTAATGAAACATTTATCCAATTAAAATTATCCATAATAGGTCAATTTAATGTAATCAGCTGAATATCACAACGTCAGACTGTGTGCTTAATAGACGTGAATTTATTGCAATTATTTTTTAGTTTTTCTTCATCTTTTTTCTATTCTTAATCGCCTTTTTCACCGCATTTTTTGCGCCGTCTGCACCCGCCTGAGCTAACACCTCCATCACAGGTATAGAGTCATGCATTTGAGCATTTGTAACTGCACTATTACCCATCGTTGATTTCGCGTTTACATCAGCTCCATTTGCAATCAACGCTTTAACAACTTTGGCATTACCTCCCGATGCAGCATCTATGAGGGGAGTAATTCCTTCCTTATCAGTAGAATTTACACTTGCGCCTGCTGCGAGCAACAATTTGACCACTTCATAATTACCAAAATATGCGGCTGTGCTAAGCGCTGTTTTCCCATTGGCATTCTTCGCATTTGTGTCGGCGCCGTCCAGAAGAAGCATGCTCACTTTTTCTACACGTCCTTGCTGCGCGGCACGAATAAGATCCGCATTTATATCTGCCCATGCACTGAAAGAAGGAATTAGTACGCAAACTAAAAAAACCGCATAATATACCCGTAGCGATTGAGATTTAGGTCTAATTGCACGCCCTATTTGCTCCATAGCTGCGTTGAAACTCTTTGCAATAGAGCGACTATGACGCATCATTTCGTCTTGCCTGCATGGATGTAGGTAAGGAGCGCGAGCAGGGACGCGGAAGCTTTGCCATGAAGCAAATAGGACGCACACATAAACTTAAATCCCAATCGCCACGGGTATAGCGTAATTTATAATAAATTCTGAATACTTTTAACATATCGGCTAATATATAGACTCAACTACAATAAACACTGATCGATATACTCATTTATCGGTAGGTCCACCAAAGTCTTAAGTACCGGTTAGCTCCACAATTTAGATTTTACATAAGCCTCTAATGACCATATCGTTGAAATTAACTAAGCAATCAGAACAAACTTACCTTACGCGCAAATGCATATGCCATCGATCCACCAATGGGGAAAAGGCCGATTTCCAATCCTTCTATAAATAACGTAAGTCCGAATATAAGCAATCCGGCGCCGATCAATAACTTCTTAATATTCAGCATGGGTTGCTACAGGATGACAAACTGAAAAAACAAAATAACAATTATGATGGGTAATAAGTGTTGAACGCTTATGGTTATCCTTAAATAAACCTCTTTAGAGGCTTCTTAACTATTAATTATTTTTCAGTTGCGTACACTATAATATAAATAGTGTCACTTGTTTTGTTTGATTATTTTGTCTATCCCCAACCAGCCAATTTAGGAATACAAAACAAATTAACCATATATTACAAGGCTATAGTATTACAAGGCTACAGGCGTCAATTTTTCGACTATATGTATATATAAGACAATACATAACCACCATTCATTAGGTATCATGTAGCCATGGGATACCCGTTTGAAGGGTCTTTAAATTAAACAATATTAACATTAATTTACAGTTGGATTTATTCAGACCAAGATTATTCTGCTCTGCGCGCCAAGCGTATTATTGATCTATCAGGAAAGAGATAAACCAATAGAATAAAGGGATTTTACATGAGTAAAGACAATCATATTTCTCAATTTTATCCTAATGGATCAAGCAGGCAAAAGCCAAATAAAAGATACCTTATCTCAGCAAAAAATGAAATCCTCCACACAATCAAAAATCTGAAAGACCAATCAAAGCTGGTAACAGTATACCTCGAAAATTCCAATCAATTTATAATCACAGCGATGTTAGAGATTGATGAAAAAAATTATTGCATCTACATTGATAAAACAAATGATCATAAAAAAAATGACGAAATTATAGCTAATCCAATTTTAACCATTACATCTCAATCGAACGGAATTAAGTATTTATTTCCCGTCAATGTCATTGGCAAAACAATGTTCGAAAACAATGAGGCGATCAAAGTAAGTTTACCCGATTATGTACTTAAGTTACAAAGACGTGAATTTTTCCGCACAGCACCTCCTTTAGACCATGCTATCAAATGCCAGGTTAACTTTGATATAGGTAATATGAAAATCGACATTGCTGATATTAGTGAAGGTGGACTAAACCTTGTTGATCGCAACAATGCATTACTTCTAAAACCAGATACTGTACTTAAATCGTGTCGGATTAATTTACCCAAATTTGGCACCATTGAATCTGATTTAAAAATACACCGTGTCACCTACCCTGATAGCGACCCAAAAAAACAAACTAAATATATCGGCTGCGAGTATATTAAACCCAGCAATATGATGACTTCAGTAATCAGGCGCTATATATGGAAAGTAGAGCGCTATAATCGATCCAGTGATAAGATTTTTAATTAAAAATTATTTTTCATTATTTATATTCTCTTAAATAATGCTTCAATCCTGCTTTAGACTAGTACACCGTCAAGGTTATTTTGATGGTGTACTAGACACATTAAACAATCCCCTTCATATAATTTGTGATCTAGGCCCTGCTATTTTATTGGATATGCGGGAACGATCACATACCACTCGTTATAAAAATCACGGTTTTTGATTATAGGCAAGCGCATGATCACCCTATACTTGCTGTGACAGCTCATCCTTAAAATAAACAGCAATTTATTTTTTTCGTTATTTTTCAGAAACATGCGCGAAAAACATAGGCTATATGGATGGATAGAAAGAGGCGACATGTCAAATATTAAAAACAATGTGGTTCATATTAACAACCATGAACCCACAAACAAAACATTTTCTTTTGTTGAAAAAATCCGGTTTCTCGATACATGTAAGAACATTGCATCAAAATATTTAAAAAAACAACTGCAATACATGTTCGACAATGTCGATGATTTTTTATTTGATTTAGCAGACAAAGCAGAAAGTAATGCGCAGCAAACGCTTTACTTTGATGCGATGAGAGAAATTAGATTACAAAAAAAATTTATTGAAAACGATTTTCACAAACAGTTTAATAAACATTATAAAAACACCTTAGATTCACTCGACAACGACGAAGAGCAAGATTCAAACGAAAATAATGCATTCTCTGAAAGCATACTCGATGGACTACTATTAGTCGAAGATGACGAACTTGAAGAATCCCTCGCTATATCTAATATGATATCAAAATCCCATAGCCTGTTTAGAGAGTTATTATTTGCTCTTGATCAACGTTATAGTTACCTTCTCAATGTGACCGGATTAGAAAAAGAACAAAACCCATTAGGCCCCACTAATCTTTGTTCCGCGTTCAAATGTGCGGTAAAGATAATTGACGCTGATATTAAAATAAAGTTAATCGTATACAAACTTTTTGATCGATATGTTGTTCAACACTTTGATGAACTTTATCAGGAAATTAATAAATCACTCGCTCAAGCAGGCGTTTTACCCAATATCAAGGTAAAAATTCAAAATAATGAACCAAGCGCCCATAGCTCAGCGCCTGCTATCGAAAATAATACACAAACAACGAGTCAAGAAATATCCCTCGATGGAAGTGGACAATTTCCGACATCACAGCCCTCTCAAGGTAGCGGCGCAACTGGTAATGCCGACTCTACAGGGAGATTTTCAGGGGGATTTTTTTCGACACTGCAAGATTTACTAAGCAATCAACGTACATATTCGAGCACGCCTGACACACCCGACGCAGAAGCACGACATCAAGCCCTTGCAGACAACTCTATTGCTAGCTTTCAGCCTCATGATATTCTCGGTGTGCTATCATCAATGCAAACTAATTCCGCTTCTGCTGGACAAATAAGGAAAACAACCAAAACTGATATCATCAATGAAATTATTAAAATATCAGGAGAAACAGAAGAAAAATATATTAGTACCCCGGACACAGATGCAATTGATATTGTCAGTATGTTGTTTGACTTTATCCTGGACGATAACAATATTCCAGATTGCATGAAGGCCATCATTGGACGTTTACAAATCCCAATATTAAAAGTTGCAATACTGGATAAATCTTTTTTTGGAAAAAAATCTCACCCGGCACGCCAATTATTAAACGAACTGGCTAATGCAAAAATCGACTGGGAAGATGAAAATAATTTAGAAAATGACCCATTATTCATAAAAATTAGAAATATAGTAGCTAAAATTGTAAAAACGTTTGAAGATGACATAACGATATTTTCAGAACTGTTGGAAGAGTATCGTAATTTTAAAGAAAAAGAAAAAGTAAATAATGAAGCAGTAAAAGAAGAACTTTTAACAGCAAAAATTGCTGTGGCAAAAGAAATTGGTGAAAGAATTATTTACAAAATACCGAATTCTATACGCTGTTTTATTACAGAGGTATGGAAGGATGTACTTTTGTTAATTTATATGCGAGACAAAAAGGAAAGTATCGGCTGGTTAACAGCAATCCAAGTAATGGACGATTTAATATGGAGCATTCAACCAAAATCATCTATAGATGAACGCAACCAGCTGGTCAAAATAATTCCCAATGTACTGCAAGGGTTGCAGGATGGACTCACTCTCATTAATTACGACCGAATAGAAAAGGAGACGCTATTTCAAGGGCTACAACGATATCACATCGCCTCGTTAAAAGGGGAAGCTGAAGATGATGGTAAAATTTCATACGATACATTTTATCAAACGGCGCTTAGTCGCAAAAAACCAGATACAGACACACCGATTCTGGACGAACCTATTGATCTCGGATTAAGCCTGGAGAGTAAATTCCTTGAGATGGCGAAGGACATAGAATTGGGAAAATGGGTGGAATTTAATAATCAGAATGGCAAAAGATCAAAGGGTAAACTTGTATGGAAAAGTGAGTTTATGGGCGAATATACTTTTGTTGACCGCAAATACAGTATTGTTGCGGACAAAACAACACAGGAACTCGCTGTCGATTTGTCAAATGGAACAGCAAAAATCATGATAGACATACCGCTATTTGACAGAGCCTTAGATGCAATCATTACTGGACTTAAAAAAGTTAGGCTGAAAAATAAGGCCACTGTTTAAGATGAAGATATTGTTACTTAATAGAATATATGTCGTAAAACAGTTAATCGATAGCTTTTCTTTATATTAGGGAAATGGTGTCAGCCGCTAGCCGTTAAATCGAAAATTAAACTCTCATCACCCAGCTTATAATACTAAGAGTATAATACAAAGTTTAATAAATCAGCTATAATGACCCAAATGGCTGATCACAATAACTCGCAACCAAATAGCAAACCCATCGGCAAGAGCATGGTCATCGTCGCATGGATATTGGCAGTGGGATTGCTAACCTTATTTTTTAGTCAAACACTTGAGAAACAAAGGAACCCGAACCAGAAAATTAGCAGCCAACAATCCACTGAAAACACGCGTATTGTCACACTTAAGCGAAACCGGTTTGGGCACTATATCGCAACTGGTAGCATAAACGATCAAGCTGTCGAGTTAATACTTGATACGGGCGCTACAGATGTCAGCATACCTGAAAAATTAGCGTCGAAACTAAACTTAAAAAGAGGTGCGCCAAGAAATACAATAACCGCAAATGGCACTATTATTACCTATTCAACTATATTGAAAGAAGTAAAACTCGGCAATATAGTACTTCATAATGTGCGCGCAAGTTTAAATCCGTATTCTGAAGATGTTCTGCTTGGCATGAGCTTTCTCAAACATCTCGAATTTACCCAAAAAGGCAATACACTTACATTAAAACAATCACTATAATGAGCACTTTTTGTTGTGACAATAATCTTGTTGTGGCAATAATCGATTATCGGGCTAAAACTTTTTCGAGGTCAAATAAATGGACCAAATTTTCGCAACACTGACTACCTACAGTGGCGAAGTCGCCGGGTTTCTTTGGGGAAGTAAAATTACACTCGCCGCCCTTTTGGGCACCGGCTTTTATTTGACGTGGCGAATGCGTTTTATTCAACTGCGCCGCATTAAACATAGCGTAGAATTAGTTTCAGGAAAATACAGCAGCAAAAAAGATGTCGGCGAAGTATCACACTTTCAAGCATTATCCACCGCGCTATCCGCAACAGTGGGTACCGGCAATATCGCAGGTGTAGCCACTGCCATTTCTTTAGGCGGACCAGGTGCGCTCTTCTGGATGTGGGTAACGGCATTTTTCGGAATGGCCACAAAATTTGTCGAATGCACATTAGCGGTAAAATTCAGAGAAGTGTCTGCCGATGGTCAAATATCAGGGGGACCAATGTATACACTGCTACACGGTCTCAAAATGCCCCGCCTGGCGACGACATTTGCTATTTTCGCGTTATTAGCCTCATTTGGAATTGGTAATATGGTACAGGCTAATTCAGTCGTCGATGGTTTAGGGTACATTTATCCTTCTGTTAAAGAAAACGGATGGGTAATAGGTATTGTACTTGCTACATTAGTAGGTTTGGTCATTCTTGGTGGTGTAAAACGAATAGCACGTGTAGCAAGCACCATCGTCCCCTTTATGGCCCTGCTTTATATTTCAACATCAATAATCGTATTGGCTAATCATGCCGCGCTAATTCCTGAAGCAATTGTCACTATTTTCAATTATGCCTTGAATCCATGGGCCGTTGGCGGAGCTGCGGTTGGTGAAGCGATACGCTGGGGTGTTGCACGCGGATTGTTTTCAAATGAGGCTGGGTTAGGTTCTTCGCCCATGGCGCATGCCGCAGCGCGAACCAATGAACCTGTACGTGAAGGCCTGGTCGCAATGATAGAACCTTTCATAGACACACTCATTATCTGCTCCATGACCGGCCTGGTTATCGTCGTCACGGGTGCATATATAGACAAGCCAGACGATTTGGTCGGCGCTGCATTAACGGCGCATGCATTCGGCCTGTCATTGGGTGACAGTGGCGCCTGGATTGTTGGTTTTGGGCTTTCGTTATTTGCCTTTTCAACTATAATAGCCTGGTCGTATTATGGTGACCGATCTGCTCGATTTCTCTTTGGAGAAAAAGCAGTAATGCCGTATCGAGTTTTTTACACAATGCTAGTGATACTCGGGGCGGCGGTACCACTTCATCTGGTTTGGAATATTGCTGATATTATGAATATCCTTATGGCAGTTCCAAATCTTGTATGCCTGATTTTCCTTGCAGGCCTCGCCAAAAAATTAAGCGATGACTATTTTTCTCGACCACACACCGTGACAGATTAATCGCTTTTAATTAGACTTTTAATTAGACTTTAATCTAAAATAATTAGTCTATCATCCTCATTATTATTATAGTGCATCATGAATAGTATAATAGCATCAGACAATATCCAGGAAACAGTAAGTTATGCACTGGCAGAAGATATAGGTAGTGGCGATATTTCAGCGCAAATAATTCCAGACCATAAAAATAGCCGGGCAATCATCATTAGCCGGGAAAATGCAATTATCTGTGGAACACGATGGGTCGATGAAGTATTCAGACAACTCGATTCCAATGTGACCATTGACTGGTATATCAAAGATGGGCGTGGCATAAACGCAAACCAAAGCCTGTGTGAAATAAATGGGCAATCACGCGCGTTACTCAGTGGAGAAAGAACCGCCCTTAATTTTTTGCAAACATTATCGGGCATCTCAACAGAAGCTAACCGATACATGAATTTAGTCAAAGGTACCAATGCAAAAATACTGGACACACGTAAAACATTGCCAGGCCTTAGAAAAGCGTCGAAATATGCCGTTAGGTGTGGTGGGTGTTATAATCACAGAATGGGACTCTACGATGAAATCTTGATAAAAGAGAACCATATTCAAGCTGCCGGTTCAATAAGAAAAGCAATTGAACAAGCTCGAAGACTAACGCCACATGCAAAACTGAGCATTGAAGTTAAAACAATCGATGAATTAAGAGATGCCCTTGCAGCAAATCCAGATCACGTACTGCTCGATAACATGGCATTAACGTTATTAAGAAGAGCTGTTACCTTAACCGCCAAGAAAGTACCACTGGAAGCTTCAGGCGGCATTACAATTAAAAACATACGTTCTGTCGCTGAAACCGGTGTAGACTATATATCAGTAGGTAATTTAACCAAAAACATTGTGGCAATAGACCTTTCCATGCAGTTTTTAGAGTACAAATAGAGCGTTACTGCAAATAGAGCACTGCGTATAGTGCGTTCTATCCCTAATGATGTTATCTTTCCACAAAATCTTGACAATCTCGATCCCGGTACGGTCCTCGTGAATGTGAATTTAACGACCTGGGTCTTGATAATTTTAGCATGGAGAAATCAGTGAATATTAAATCAAATGTATCTTTAATCGTTTTGCTCGCTACATTGGTGATGACATCAAGTTGCTCGAAAGAAGAAGAAAAAGAAGAAGAAACCAAACCTGCGGAAAATGCAACCACTAATCCAGACACATCTTCAAACAACGTGCAACCTGCACCAAATACCGCTGCATTGCCACCTAACCACCCAGTACCGGAAACGATGCTGCCGCAAAACATGTCTCAACAAGCAACCGCGCCAGCACCAGCAAATCCCGGGCAAGCCGAGGTATTAAAGGCAATGCATGCCAGTGGCTACACTTATATGGAAGTGGATTTAGGCGATAGAAAAACCTGGGTAGCCGCAACATCGATGAAAATTAAAGCCGGCGAAATCATAAAATGGGAAAGTGCTGCGGTGATGAGAAATTTTACCAGTAAAGCTTTACGACGTACATTTGAAGAAGTGTTATTTGTATCTAATGCCACTAATGCCTCTATCGCCTCTGCTGCCACTAACGCCCCTGATGCCTCTGCTGTAAAATAAGGACGTTAAAGGGCGTTAAAGCTAAGCCTGTAAAGTAAAACAAGCTTAAGGTTTAGTCGCGCCCTTGGCAAAATTAGCCAATGCCTCGGTAACGTTATTTATTACTTTTTCACACGCACTATCTTGCATAGAAATGCTGTGCCTGGAAGCCAGATATACCGGGGCGTTATACGATAGCCATACCTGCCCTTTTGCATCCTCCCAAGCGAGTGCTTTTTGGGGTAAATCAATTGCAACAGATTGCGCACACGTCATTAAGGGGGAGCCTATCTTGGGATTTCCAAAAAGCAATAATTCAGTAGGGCGCAAATCAACCCCGACACTCTCGGCGCCTTTTGCGTGATTGAGTCTATTAAAAATCTTCATACCCTTTTTTTTCAATACTGCTTCGAGTCGATCTAATGTCACCGGAACGCTGTGCGCACTTTTAACCGAAACTAGACCAGAGTCAGCTAAAGCTACCGGGGAAACAAGAATAAGAATAACTGAAATAACGAGGTACTTACGCATATAACCATCTCCACTAATAAGAATCCGGTAAATTGTCAGAAATTCTTACATGAAGTATCATAATAACGTAAAATTCTTGCTATTCAAAGTGTTGACAAATATAAATCAAAATGAGCGTGCAAGCCTTTAGTAAGCGAAATGGACGAAATAATTTAAAAATTTCACATTCTGAAGCCTCTTATAGGTAATAATACTGTAGTAAACTACCGCAGCTATTGATTAAAACATTGGAAAGGCTCAAGCCGTAATTTTGAAACTAAATAACTGACTCAACGAATACTATGCGCACTTCTAAATTATTACTGGCAACGCAAAAAGAAACCCCTGCCGATGCCGAAATTATCAGCCATCAACTGATGCTTCGTGCTGGTTTAATTCGTAAACTGGCGACTGGCTTATATAGCTGGCTACCACTTGGATTACGCACGCTGCGAAAAGTAGAAAATATTGTTCGCGAAGAAATGAATCGCGCCGGTGCCCAGGAACTCCTGATGCCAACGATACAACCCGCAGAACTTTGGCAGGAATCAGAACGATGGGAAAAATATGGTCCACTGTTATTACGCATCAATGACAGGCACAATCGTGAATTTTGTTTCGGGCCCACGCACGAAGAAGTTATCACCGACCTGATGCGGCGGGAAATTCGCAGCTATAAACAGCTACCTGCCAATTTTTATCAAATCCAGACTAAATTCCGTGATGAAATTCGGCCACGATTTGGCGTTATGCGAGCCCGCGAATTTATTATGAAAGACGCCTATTCTTTTCATACAAGCGAGAAATCTTTGGAGGAAACCTACCAAACGATGCATGAGACTTATTGCCGTATTTTCTCACGGCTTAATCTCGATTTTCGTCCCGTCCAAGCCGATAGCGGCAGCATCGGTGGGGATGCTTCACATGAATTTCATGTCTTGGCCGAATCCGGCGAAGATGCTATTGCCTTTAGTACTGAAAGCAACTATGCCGCCAATGTTGAATTAGCTGAAGCGATCGCACCGACGCAAAAACGTGCCGATGCCACCAAGGAAATGAAAACCGTCGACACACCCGGTCAATACAGTATTGATGAAGTCAGTCATTATTTAAAAGTAGATACAAAACAAACACTGAAGACCTTATTGGTTCAAGCATCGATCGATGATAAGGAAAGTATAATTGCGCTTGTACTAAGAGGTGACCACACGCTCAATACCATAAAGGCAGAAAAACTGAAAAACGTAAATACGCCCCTTAGCTTCGCAACACCTGAACAGATCAAGCAGGTTGCTACGTGTGATGCCGGCTCAATTGGTCCAGTAGGGTTATCCATCCCTATTATTGTTGACCATAGCGCTGCCCAGGTCGCAAATTTCATTTGCGGTGCAAATCAAAATGACAAACATTACATTGATGTAAATTGGACCCGAGACCTGCCCGAACCCGAGGTCGCCGATATCAGAAATGTTGTTGAGGGTGATCAAAGCCCGGACGGCAAGGGTACATTGTCCATCAAACGAGGTATCGAAGTAGGCCACATATTTAAGTTAGGCACTAAATACAGCGAGAAGATGAACGCAACCTGCCTGGATGAAAATGGAAAATCTGTCGTGATGACCATGGGATGCTATGGTATCGGGGTTTCTCGTATCGTCGCGGCGGCCATCGAACAAAATCATGACGACCGAGGCATCATCTGGCCGTCCTCCATCGCCCCTTTTGCCGTTGCATTACTGCCCATGAATATGCATAAATCCCAGCGTTTGCGCGATGCCGTTGAGAATTTATATCAAGTGCTCAAATCAAGTCAAATCGAAGTCTTGCTGGATGATAGAAAAGAACGTGCTGGCGTAATGTTTGCGGATTGCGAACTCATTGGCATTCCTCATAGACTGGTACTTGGCGACAAGGGGCTGGATGCAGGCATGATTGAATACAAGCATCGAAATGACCAGGATAGCCAACAAATCCCCATTGACAAAATAGTTGATTTCCTGAGAAATCATTAAAGTACTCTCTTATGCTTTAACCCTCTCCCAAAAGAAACAAAGCGCATATTAGACTCAGATTTTAAATATCAGATAAATCTGCCGATATAGACCCTAATAAATCGACTATCTCCAGACAATCAGAATTGTGAAGTTCGTTTTATCTTAAGTTCAAAAATTCGATTAAACTGGATTAATACCATTTAGTCAGTTGAATCGTAGAGTCGAGTCTGGAACAGAGACCGAGAGCGACTAAGGTGCGGAAAATACGATGCAATATAATCTGACAGCTAAAACAAAATACATCTTATTCTTTGTTTTAATTAATGTTTTTTTTAGCAATGCGTATGCATCAAGGCTAGAACGCCCCGATGACCAGTTAAGAACATTATTAATATCCGCTATTTCGGATTCAGATAGTTTTGAACACAGATTTGACGCCGAAGTGTGGTTAACGGATATGTCCGGACGCCTGACTAAAACCATTCCAGACCCCCAAGATCGCTTGGAAATGCTTAAAAATGTTCATTACGAAGCTAAACGCGCTAACCTGCAACCCGAGTTGGTGCTGGCTGTCATTCATGTTGAAAGTCGCTTTAATCGATGGGCAATATCGCACGCTGGCGCTCGAGGGTTAATGCAAATCATGCCTTTTTGGTTAAAAGAAATTGGTCGTCCAGGCGATAATTTGTTTGACCTTAAAACCAATATCCGTTTTGGTTGCACCATTCTCAGCTATTACCTTAAAAAAGAAAAAGGTAATCTGGTACGCGCACTGGGGCGTTATAA
>CAZZJI010000065.1:0-17438 GCA_964654485.1 uncultured Gammaproteobacteria bacterium
AATTTTATCTTGTTTATGCGTCCATTCCATTGCGGAAAACTGGTCATCCAATGGCGTTTCAGCTATATGATTGACGTAATTGCTCAATGTTTTCAGGGCGACCATGGTGATCACATCGAAAACATGGCGTTTGTTATATCCGGCGTCGAGGAATCTTTGAACATCGACTTCAGATACCCAGCCTTTATTATTCAAAACCAATAATACAAAGTGACGCAAGGCATCAAACTTGTCGTCGGATAACGATTGTTGCTGTCTCAATTCAGATAATATAATTTCTGGTATTCTAGCCATCGAGGCGATGGCAGAATGTGCACCGACACAGTAATCGCAATTATTTTCCGCGCTTATAGTAATCAAGACTATCTGCTGTTCTATTGGGCTTAAACTGCTTTTAGTCAAAGCCTGATTAATTGCGGCGTAAGCATCAACCGCTGTGGGTGACTCAGCAAGCACGCCATACAGGTTAGGTATAAAACCGTATTGCTTTTCTATGGCATCAAGTGTTGCTTGAGAATCCTCTGATGCAGTGGTTTTCGTATGCACAGTAAATTTCATAATAAACTCCTGTTTATTTAGATGATTGTGAAGCCATATTTCTAATCGCCTCTGTGATTATAGCTTCTCCACCAACACCCCATTCACCTGATTTAACATCTTCAATAATGACCCAGGTAACAGGTCGAAGACCTTCGCCTTCAACAGACACTATCGCGTCAGTCACCTTTTTTATTATTTCCTGCTTCTGTTCGATACTTAAGAAACCGCTGATTCCTTTAATTTGTGCTAATGGCATGATATTTCTCCTTCGGTGGTGGTTAATTCTATTAATGGACCGTACGGTCCATTAATAGGTAAAAAAAATCTAATCGAGCGCGCTTAGGGTAACATCCACTATATTTTTAATGTTATTCTTGCCCATGCCTGCTTTAACCATTGTTTTCAGGCCGCTCATACTGCTGATCAGGTAGTTGGCCAATACGCGCGGGTCTTTATTGGAAGAAACATCTCCCTCTTTTTGCGCACGCTTAACCGCATTAAAAAACACCTTGTTAAATTTATTGGTCCCTTTAGTCACGAGATCAGCAATAATAGGGTCTCTTTGTGCGAACTCACTGGCGGTGTTCATAATCAGGCACCCATGCTTCTCACCGAGTTTCGCAGAATCTTTTACCAGCGCATTAAAAACATCTTCTATAAACTGCCGACCTGAGCTGCTCTGTTTGAGATGTTGCAGCATGCTGTCTTCCAATGAATCTTGATAGTGATTGATGCAACGTTGGAAAAGCTTGTGTTTACTGCTATATGTTTGATAAAAACTGCTTTTTGAAAGATGCATAACATCAAGTAGATTCTGGAGAGATGTTAACTCATAACCTTTCTCCCAAAAATGCTGCATCGCAGCCTCAAGTGCCTGCTCAGTATCAAACTCGCGTGGTCTTCCGATATTCATAATATCAAGTATAGGACCGATCGGTCCTATATGCAAGAATTCTTTGACCAAAAGCCAGGCGGCTAAAATTAGCTAACAAACCACAAGGATTTTACTTTTCAATTTCGATAAATTGCTAACCTTCAACGTGTTCCCAGTATGGCGAGCTAGAAATCCGCTCCGTCATAAAGTCAATGAATGCCCGCACCTTAGGCGACAGATGCCGACGCTGAGGATAGACGATGTAAATGGAAAGTGTCTGTGTGTGGTAATTGGACAGCACTGACTGAAGTCGCCCGGCCTTGATGTCGGCCCCGACAACGAACGTCGGCGTCAGCGTGATCCCGATCCCCCGTAGCAGAGTCTCGCGTAGCGCCAGACTGTTGTTCATTTGAATAGACCCGGAAACGGGAACAGAAATGTGGCCTCCTTCGGCAGTGAGAAAGTGCCACTGATTTGGGGACGCCTGGTATCTGTAAGTAATGGTATTGTGTTCGCGTAGATCTTTCGGCGTACGCGGTATGCCATGGCGCTGAAGATACTCCGGTGCCGCACATACTACATGGCGGCATGGACCAAGTCTCCGCGCCACCAACGATGAATCGGGAAGATCTGAAATTCGAACGGCCAAATCGAAACCTTCTTCGACCAAGTCCACCTTGCGGTCGTCCATATTCATGTCCACTGACAATTCAGAATAGCGGGAAAGAAAATCAGGTAAGGCCGGAGCAATATGCAAAATACCAAAAGACATAGGAGTATTAAGTCGCAACGTACCCCGCGGTGCGCCTTGCAGCCGCAATACCTCGGCATTTGCTTCTTCGAGCTCCTGCAATCCTCGCTGACTACGCGCATAGAAGGCGCGCCCAACTTCGGTGAGGCTGAGACGGCGAGTGGTGCGATTCAACAACCGCGCCTCCAGCCGGTTTTCCAGGCGAGTAACATACTTGCTCACTACTGACTTTGACATCTTTAGCTGTTGTGCCGCAGCGGTGAAGCTGCCGCTGTCCACCACCTTCACAAAAACAGCAATATCGGTGAGGTTTTCCAAGACTTATCTCTATTAGTCACTATTTGTGAACAGTATTGTTCAAATAAACCAGATTATCAATAGATATGAACCCAATTATTATTTAGTTAATAAGGTTCAACCATCAGCTCACATCTAGGCAACAAGCAGGAATTCGACGATGAAACCAACTTTAACACGCTTTATCCCCGTTCTAACGCTGACCATGTTCCTCGCCTGCGGTGCGAGCGCAGGCTCCACGGACGAACAGGTGGGAAAAAGTGCCTGGGGCCGCGACGATGAAATCGGGCGCTTCAATCTGATGAACGACACGTCACGCCTTACGGTGCTGTCGCGCATCGGCAGCGGTAAAGTGTACGATTTAGGCGTTGAATATTACATCGGCATGCCGAGCTGGTATGCCATCGGCGATCCGCGTTACCAGTTTTGGCTCACCCACACACCACACGGCACCGTGGTGGATGACCCACTCAACGTCGGCAAAAAAAAGAACGAAAGGGTAAGCTATACCGGTGATGCGGTGTCCATGTACACTCACATGGGCACACATATCGATGCATTGAATCACTTCGGACTCAACGGAAAGATCTGGAACGGCTTTGCGGTCGACACGCATCTGGGCGACCGTGGATGGAAGAAGGCAGGCGCCGAAACCATCCCGCCCATCATTGCCCGGGGCATCCTGATCGATGTGGCTGCGACCAAGGGGCTGAAGATACTGCCGCCCTCCTATCGTGTTACAGCCGATGACCTTCGCGCGGCGCTCAAGCGCCAAAACGTGGACCTTCACGCTGGCGACATCGCTCTAATCCGCACAGGTAAGATGCAGCAATATAGTGATGAAAAGGCGTTCATGTCCAAACCACCAGGACTGAGTCTCGGTGCTGCCCGCTTTCTAGTGGAGGAAAAGGGCGTGATGAGCGTGGGTGCCGACAATCTCAGCTTTGAGACCTTTCCGCCCGAAGTGGAAGGCAACTGGATCCCGGTACACACCTACCTGCTCGCCCAACATGGCGTGACTATCATGGAGTTGGTGTATCTAGAGGAGTTGGCGAAGGACGCTATCTACGAGTTCGCATTTATCGGTGCCTCACTCAAGTTTCGTGGTGCGAGCGCCGGACCAATGCGCCCCATCGCTATTCCATTGCGAACACAAAAAAAGGGAGCTAAGCCATGATGGCGTCCCAAGTCCGGGTAGCGGGTTGGACCAGAACAAATTTTATAATCAGTTAATGGTCAATAATTAAAAAATTAGTCGCATCGAAAAAGTATTGTCGATTTCGTTTCTCGCTTTACAAGTATTACAGAGAATCAATTATCACATCATGCTCTATGAACTTGAAACCAGCTTCAAGCAGATGGCCTCTTTGATTAAACAATACAATAGCGCGTGATTTTCGTGGGGATCCATCAGCGTGTCAGATTAGTGGCAATACAGCGAGCGTTCAAGGTTGCACTCGTATGCTCCCAGCGATTGTGTTTGTAGAAATCAAAAATAATGAAAATACCGCAACATATCCTATTGTTTTACGTTTCATACTATCTATCCTCTGGATTTTTAAATTAGTTACGATACCATTTAAATCTGCCGTTTTGTTTTCGATCGGCCCATTCTGCGGAGAGGATTCGACTATCCTAATGGCGCCAGCAGAAACACTCACTGGCGGGCTAGGACACCCGATAATCCCCTTAAGCGTTGTCTGGGTTGATTTTGTTAGCAGTCGCTTCCCACACCTGGCTTGTGCAACTCGGTATTTTAGATCCAGAAAATATTCATATTATTCACTATAGCGCACCGAGTTTCTTTTTATTGATAAGCTTATCCCTTGTGCGAAAAAAAGAAAAAGAGCTGGCCTCCAGCTATGAGAAATTACATATATTAAATAAAAAGAAGACGCTTTCAGAAGAGCGTACGCGAATCATGCGTGAAGTTCATGACGGATTTGGAGCGCACGTAGTCGGCGCGCTGGTGATGCTCGATACTGAAAAAGTTAATTTAAAAAAGTTATCAGATTTTCTAAAGTCGTCTTTGATGGATCTACGTATAATGATTGACGCTCTTGATCCGAATATGCACGAAATTTCATTAGCGCTTGCCATGTTAAGAACACGCGTGGAACCCATATTAAAAAACAAAAATATTCTTCTCGATTGGGATTTGTGTAATTTACCAGACGATTTGGTATTCAACCAAAATAAAACGTTAAGTCTGCTTCGAGTTTTGCAAGAACTCATTACCAACGTTATGAAACACAGTGTTGCTAGCCAAATAAAAATGGGAGCGTCTATAGAACGTTCTGCGCAGCAGGGAGTATTATTAAACCTGTAAATCGTATTGTTTTAGCCGTTATGTTAATTTTTTCTGTAAATCACGCTTTTGGAGCTGAACCATCAGTGGCCATATACGGGAATATTTGCGATATTCAAGCGAATGACGCTGCTGGTAGTTGGAGAAATGCCTGATTACTGTTGAAGAAAGGCAGGTTTGCGCCCAACATGGACAGCAGATGTACAAAAATGTTTTTAGCGCGTGCATATCTAACTTATTCCAAGCTTATCCACCAATATTAGCTCAGTAAGCGAAAAGTGAGTTAATTCATACTACTGGGGTTAGGTTCTTTATATTATAGTGAAAAATAATTATGCTAAATAATTTGAATATGACGCTCAACCTGACCCCTTTTCCCTCCTATTTAATAAATAACACCGATGAGGCAAGAGAAGTGTAACCTAAGTAACAGCGAGACTGATTTATTTGTATTTAACTGTGATCGACCGTAGAAAACGGTTTTTGATAACTGTCGAACCTCAAATGAAATGAAGGAGAAAGATTATAGCTAAATCAATTCCCAATGTTTCTTCGAAAAAGCAGCTCAAAACTGCATCATCCGACTCTGCATCTAAGTATAGCGCCACTGAACGGCAGCAGATGATCGCCGAAGCCGCTTATTTTATTGCGGAAAATCGCCATTTTACTGCAGGCAATGAACTCGGTGATTGGCTGCAGGCGGAGCACGAGATCGAAGCCATATCGCTAGCACAATAAAGAAGGCCGGAGCACCGCAGGTTAAGACGCCGGACTTTGAGGTTGATGGCGTCTGACAGCAGGCTTAATAGGAGTAGCAGGAATGAAGAAGAAGAAAATTCTCTTGGTGATTGTGCCGTTGGTTTTGCTGATTTTTGTTGCTTTGTTATGGCGTGAGGATAAGCAGGTTGCTGATGGCGCGAATGTAACGCTCTACGGCAATGTCGATATCCGTGAGGCCCGGTTGGCCTTCAATGCCAGTGAGCACATCAAGGAGATTCTGGTGCAAGAGGGTGATTATGTCGTCCAAGGTCAAATGCTGGCGCGCCTGCATACGGAATTGCTTGACGCGCAACTGGCTGAGGCACAAGCGTCGCTGACGGCCCAGCAGCAATTAGTTGCTAAGCTAGAGGCGGGCAGCCGGTTGGAAGAAATTCGCAAGGGCGAAGCGGAACTGGTTGCCGCCCGTGCCCGAGCAAAATCGGCTGTGGATAGCTACAAACGCCTGGCGCGGCTAGCAAAGAAAAAACTCGCCTCGCCAGAGGATGTAGAGAGTGCGCGCTCCTTGGCCGATGCCAGCCAAGCTCAAGCGGAGGCGGTGAAACACGCGCTGGCTTTGCTTAAACTCGGTCCCCGTAAAGAGGATATTGCGGTAGCCCGCGCTCAGTTGGCGGCAGGCGAGGCATCGCTGACGCTCGCCCAGCAGCGATTGGAGGACACTAATCTTCATGCCCCGGCCAATGGTGTGATTCGCAACCGTATTCTTGAACCGGGCGATATGGCGTTTCCGCAAACGCCGGTGTTGACTCTGGCCTTTATTGATCCGGTCTGGGTGCGGGCTTATTTGCCGGAACCCATGTTGGGACGGATCGCGCTGGGGACCAGGGCCGCCATCCATACCGATAGTTATCCTGACAAAGCATATGAAGGCTGGGTCGGGTATATTTCACCCACGGCCGAATTCACTCCCAAGACGGTACAAACCCCGGAGTTACGCACACGGTTGGTTTATTCCGTCAGGGTTTTTGCCTGCAACCCACAGAATGAGTTGCGTCTTGGTATGCCGGTGACCGTAATCTTGACTCTCGATCAAACGATGTCGGCCGATGGTGCCAATCGCTGCAGTCCATAGCGATGGACGATCATCCGCTTTTATTTTCCGCTGTTAGTAAGCACTTCCTCAGTGGCGGCCAACAGGTGCAGGCGTTGGATGAGGTGAGTTTTTTCATCCAGCGAGGCCGGGTGACGGGTTTGATCGGCCCTGACGGGGCGGGTAAGACGACCCTCATGCGCCTAGCCGCCGCCCTGTTAC
This sequence comes from uncultured Gammaproteobacteria bacterium, assembly GCA_964654485.1. Lineage (GTDB taxonomy): Bacteria > Pseudomonadota > Gammaproteobacteria > SG8-11 > SG8-11 > JAADIM01. The sequence goes on from CAZZJI010000065.1 coordinate 6,800, forward strand.
AGCCCAACGCGGGACAAATTTTTGTTTTGCAGCAGGATGCTGTAGCTGAGCCGTTGGCGGTGCAGTCTTCCGTGGGGTATATGCCGCAGCGCTTTGGTCTCTACGAAGATCTCAGTGTGCGGGAAAATCTTGATCTCTACGCCGATCTGCAAGGCGTACCGTTAGAAAAGCGCCCGGTGCGTTATGCTGAGCTGATGCATATGACCGGTTTGGCGCCTTTTACCGAGCGTTTGGCGGGTAAGCTCTCCGGTGGCATGAAGCAGAAATTGGGGCTGGCTTGTGCCTTGTTGCGTTCACCACGAATGTTGATGCTGGATGAACCCACCGTCGGTGTTGATCCTGTCTCTCGCCGTGAGTTGTGGCAGATCATTTATCGACAGGTGCAGGAAGAGGGCATGAGTGTGCTGCTGAGTACCGCCTATCTGGATGAGGCGGAGCGATGTGACGAAGTGATTCTGCTCCACGAAGGTAAGCTGCTGGGGCAAGGCAGGCCGGATGAGTTCAGCCGGGTCTTGGTAGGTCGTACGTATCAGGTCAGTGCTGCCGGCATCTCTGCGCGCCGTTTGCAGGAGAAACTGAATCGCGCCCCGGGGGTGATCGATGCCCTGATGGAAGGCGAGACGGTGCGGATAGTGACGGAGACGGCGCAGGCGCCAGCCGCTGAAACCCTGCTTAAGGGCCAGACGGATGTAGTGATTTCATTGGTCGAGCCACGTTTTGAGGATGCTTTTGTAGCCCGCTTGAAGCGTTCTACCAACCCGGCTCGATCTGGTTTGACGATGAATTTGAACATCTCTGCGAGCGCGGATGATGAGGTGATCTGCGTGCGCAATCTGGTGCGCCGATTTGGGGATTTTGTCGCCGTCAACCGGGTTAGTTTCAGTGTGCGCCGGGGTGAGATTTTCGGCTTGCTGGGCGCCAACGGGGCGGGGAAATCCACCACCTTCCGGATGCTCTGCGGTTTGCTGCCCGTCTCTGGTGGCGAAGTAGCGGTAGCCGGTCATGATCTGCGCCGCGCAACTAGCAGCGCACGCCGCCATATTGGTTACATGGCGCAGAAGTTTTCGCTCTACGGTGACCTGTCAGTGATGCAAAATCTGCGTTTTTTCTCTAGCGCCTACGGTCTGCATGGTAAACGACAAAACGAGCGTCTGGAATGGGCGCTGGAAATTTTTGAGCTGTCCCTTTACCGCAGGGCTAATGCCGGCGACCTACCCCTGGGTTACAAACAGCGCCTCGCCTTCGCTGTGGCGCTGATGCACGAGCCAGAGATTCTCTTTCTCGACGAGCCCACCTCCGGCGTTGATCCCCTGGCACGGCGAGAGTTCTGGGCTCGCACCAACGCGTTGGCCGAAGCGGGGGTAACGGTGCTGGTCACCACCCATTTTATGGAAGAGGCTAACTACTGCGACCGATTGGTCATCATGGCTGATGGAGAGGTGCTGGCCGAGGGGACACCGCAGGCGATGAAGGCACTTGCTCGCACCGTCGATCAACCTGACCCCACCATGGAGGATACCTTCATCCAGCTTATCGAGCAGCGCAAAGCGAAAAGAGAGGTGGCATGAAACCGGTCGCTCGGATGCGTTTGTGGGGAATGATTCGCAAGGAAAGCCTGCAGATTCTGCGTGATCCGTCGAGCATTTCCATTGCCTTTGTCATGCCCGTCGTGTTGTTGTTTCTGTTCGGTTACGGTGTATCGTTGGACGCGAAACATATCCCTATAGGCATCGTGATCGAACAGCCGGACACGGCGACGCAATCACTTGCGGGGGCCTTTGAACGCTCCAATTTTTTTCGACCGCTGTACTTCGACGCCATTCAATCTGCACAGCAGGCACTGGATGAGCGCAAAATCGAAGGTATTGTTTGGCTGCGTAACAATTTTTCCGTCAAGCTGTTGGCCGGTAATGAATCGCCTATCGGTGTGTTCATCAAGGGTGTCGATTCCAATCAGGCCAATATTACCCAGGGTTACATTCAGGGCACATGGCTAGCCTGGCTGGGTCATTATGCCGAAAGCCGTGGTCAGCCGCTGTCCATACCGGTAAACCTGGAGCAACGGGTGTGGTTCAATGCTGCGTTGTCCAGCCGTTTGTTTTTGGTGCCGGGTTTGATCGCCATCATCATGACCCTGATCGGTTCGCTGCTTACCGCCATGGTGGTGGCGCGCGAGTGGGAACGTGGGACCATGGAGGCGTTGATGGTGACGCCGTTGCATAGGAACGAGATACTGGCGGGCAAACTGATTCCTTATTTTGTATTGGGCATGGGTGGCATGTTATTCAGTGTGGCGCTGGCGGTATGGCAGTTTGGTATTCCCCTGCGTGGCTCCTTCTGGCTGCTGATGCTCAGCTCTGCTCTGTTCATGTTGGTGGCACTCGCTATCGGCCTGCTGATTTCCATCGTTTCAAAAAATCAATTTGTGGCGGGACAGATGGCGATTATAGTGACCTTTTTGCCCGCATTTATTCTGTCCGGTTTTTTGTTTGATATCAACTCCATGCCGGGATGGATACAATTCATTACCCACTTGGTACCGGCACGCTATTTTGTGGCCATTTTGCAAACTCTGTTTCTGGCAGGCGATGTGTGGCCGGTGGTACTGGCCAATATGGGCGCGCTGTGCATCATGCTGTTGTTCTTTTTTACCTTGGTGTGGCGTAAATTCCATAAACGCTTGGAGTAGGGCATGTATTTCAGACTGATCTTTGCACTGGTCATAAAAGAGTTTCTCGCCCTGTTGCGGGACAAGCGTAGCCGCTTCGTCATTATTGGCCCGCCCATCGTGCAACTGCTGGTATTCGGCTTTGCTGCTACCTACGACCTTAACGATGTGCCGGTGGCGATTTATAACGAGGATCGTGGCAGTGCTGCGCGAGAGCTCGTTAGCCGCATCGAGGGCTCGCCGAATTTTCAGGTTGTCACCTATATTGATCGTGACAGTGAAGTCGCTCCCCTTATCGACAACCGGAACGTGTTACTGGTGCTGCACATTAGCCAGCGTTTCAGTGCCGAACTGAGGCAGGGCAATAGCACGTCAGTACAGGCAATATTGGATGGCCGCAATTCCAATACGGCAATGATCGCTATGAATTACCTGCGTAGCATCCTGCTGGACTACAACCATAACTGGCTGGCAACACAGGGTAAAAGCAGTTCACTGGTCATCTTGAAGACGCGTGCCTGGTATAACGAGAATTTGCAATCGCGCTGGTTTATCGTGCCCGGCATTGTTGGTCTGCTGACCCTGGTGGTGACTCTGTTGGTGACGTCACTCTCGGTGGCCCGGGAGCGTGAGGCGGGCACTTTCGATCAGTTGCTGGTAACGCCTCTGCGTCCAGTGGAAATCCTTATCGGCAAAGCTATTCCCGGCATGGTCATTGGTCTACTGGAGGCCACGCTGATTATTGTATTGATGGTGATCTTTTTCGACATCCCGCTGCGCGGCAGCCTCGGTGCATTGTATTTGGGTATTGTGCTGTTTTTGCTCTCTGCCGTGGGGGTCGGGTTGATGCTCTCTGCCATTGCCACCACCCAGCAACAAGCGATACTGGGTGCCTTTCTGTTTCTCGTCCCTGCGGTCATCCTCTCCGGCTTCTCCACGCCTATCGCCAATATGCCGGAACTGGTTCAGTGGCTGACCTACATTGATCCGCTGCGCTATTTTCTGGTGGTGGTGCGAGGCGTGACACTGGAAGGTGATGGTTATGCGTTGTTGATACATCAGTACTGGCCAATGGCAATCATTGGCTTAGTATCTTTGGCGATCGCTGGCTGGCTGTTCCGGAGTCGGATGTATTAGATGTGGATGAGGCAACTTTGGGTAGTGGTCAAATTCTGCGTCCGCGTTCGCCTACTTGGCAAGGAACTGCTAATGGCTAACCCTAAACGCTTCGTTGAAGCGTGGCACAAAGCCGGAACATTTATAGGAAATTAAAAAGGCAGATTCGAATTGTAATTATAGTGGCATCAATAATCTACCACCACAAATAATAAAACCCAACACAGGATAAAAAGGTAATGATAAATCCCGCCATATATTCGGCCATTGGGCGGTAGCGATGAAAACGTGGATGGGCTCTCATTATTCCCGCCACTAAAAAGCAGAATAAGAAGATATCTGCGCCATTGTTTTTCGTGGTGGTTCCGCGAAAAATTAAAAAAAGATCATTGTCATCTTTGCCTTGTGCGCAAACACCAAAGCCATCCGTATGGTTGAGTATGACTCTACCTCCAACTTTAGCTTTTAAGTGCCTATGTGGAGAAGAGGTTTTTTTTCAGTTTGCTTGAAGTATGTCTGCTCAAGAAAATCGTCCACCAATCTTTGGTTCTGTACTTGATAGATTCTTTGTGCCAACTCAGCAGCGTCTTGTGGACTTATTTTGGGCATGTTAATCCTCCAATGATTCTAGCTGCTTCCATTCGCAGAGTGTTTTAGCCAATGAGTGATCCAAATGGGGAGTCATTTGTTCATTTGTGAGTTCGCAGGAAAGACCAATAGGTTTACCACCAAGCTCACCGAATAAGTGGGAGCTCGATTTTCCCGCACTCCAGATAAGAATTTCTTTTCCTTGATATTCAACGGTGATTTCTTGGCCAACGGAGAGCTGAACCAAGGGGTTTTCCTTGTAAGTTACGATTTTTTTTGGGATGCTGAAATTGCCCTGATCGTCAACATAATAGAATTCTGTTTCGCCTTCTTCGTCTTTCCAAGCGACCCAAAGCTTTATTTTTGCGCCTGCAGCCGGCTTGCCTTGGTAGGTTATTTTGCCTTCCAGAGGTGAAAATAATACTGCTTCGACCTCTTGGCCTTTAAAAAAAAATGACATGGCGGCTCCTTGAGATGAATAAAGCAAACTGATAATTAGTAACAAAATTTTGCAAACGTGTGAACATGTCAAAAAAAGTGCTCCTTATTTTTATCCTGCAAGAAGGGTTATTCAGTCATCCGAAAGCACGCGAACGCTCACGGTAACTTTTTTCATCTGATATATCAATATGTGTTTTTTTGCAAAATAATTTTGAGCCTGCTACGGCCTCGGCATCTCTATGAAGCTTAGCCCGACTTTCGCAACTTTTCCTAATTATATCAACAAATAAAAGTTTGGCAGGCCACCTTATTCCATCAATACTCAGGCTCAGCGTAGATTACCCTTCATACGAGGTATATTGTTGAGTTCATCTATAACATCTTGAGACGCCTTCAAGTGGATCTGTACCGGAAATGACTCCAAAACGACCACATCTTTTACGACCCCTTCCCTTTCCAACGCCTGCACTCTTTGTAAGACAGGATCAGGAGACTCTGCACTGCCGATTATAAGTGCTTCTTTCAACCTGCCGGTATTGCTGTCTATTGGCTGGTTTTCACCTCTGCAACTCATTAGAGAAAGAACCACTGAGAAAATCAATAATGCTTTCATGTATCATATTCCCTGTCAAAAACCTGCTCCCGGAGCGGGGGAAATGCATGACACTGCCTTTTTATTTAAAAAGCTGAAGTAAAGCAATGTCAAATATTAACAGCAAATAACCCAGAAAAATAAAACTGCATGGTCCAAAAACCGCCTCTGGAAAAAAACCTGTTTTTAACGAAAATTTTTCTGAAAAATAACGTGGAAAAATAAAAAGGGCGCTGGCAACAAAAGGCAATAGTGTTACAAATCCAGCACCGACTACAGTTCTTCTACCATAATCAACTTCCCACGCGGCCTTTAAACCAGGATAATAATCTCCCATATTCGTAAAAATATAGCTATAGACAATAATAATTATGACGCCTGATATTTTATGAAAAATTAATATCATATTTGAGTGATGGATTAAATCCGCAGCTTATCCAGCATAACCACCAGAGAAAAGATGGCCTCTCCTGTCAACATAAAATTGTGTAATGACAAAGGGGATGTTTTCATTTGTCACGGAATATCCAGTGCGTCAAAAATTTTTTGCAGATTAAATGGTTTTTTCAGTTCCGGTAGTCTTTCCAGCGCTTCTCTATTTTTTGTCTCTTCTTCTATAGCATTGTACATTAAACTCAACTCTAAAATCTCCCCAAGAACCTCCGTACAGCAGATCCTCTGTGTACATTGAAGCTTCCTTTTGAACTACTACAATTTATATTTCCCGCTGCTGAATGGAGAAAATAGGGAGTGGTAGTATAAAAACAGGTATATAGGGCAGGCACTTAATATCAAGTTGTTCTGACCCCTTCGATACCTGGTACAGGTGGCCTATGGCGGGACTATCTTGTACAAACGCCCATTGCCTCTGTTCAACGCATAGACCTCATAGTTTTCGTCATAACCAAAAGAACTCAGGTTGTTGACGGTAGGGCTGAACGACCGTTCTTCCGAGTAGCTATTAACACCATCGTAACGCAGGCCTCGCAGGTAGTCGGCAACATAGTCTCCGTATAAATAAACACCACATAAATCCGGAATGTCCGCGCCACGATATACCATGCCGCCAGTAATTGAAAACCAACCATCACCTCTGGGCGGGGCGATGATGGGCGGTTCATAGGCAGTGAGATCACAGCCATTGACGTAGCAGACGTCACCCTCCACTTCTCTCCAACCGTAGTTTAATCCCTTTTTGATAATGTCCACTTCTTCTCGCATGACCTGCCCGACATCCGCAGCGTAAAGATCAGCCGTTACCGGGTCAAAGCTGAAGCGCCAGGGGTTGCGCAGGCCGTAAGCCCAAATTTCCCTGCGTACATCAACAACACCAGACCATGTGGGATTATCAGCAGGAATTGCGTATTCCAGGCCGCTGTCTTTGTTGTTGATGTCAATACGTAACATGCTGCCCAGCAGGGTGGTGAGGTCTTGCCCATAACCATCCGGGTCTCCTCCATCGCCACCGTCGCCCATGCCAATATAGAGATAGGGGGTTGCTTCGGGGCCAAAGGCAAGTTGTCCACCGTTATGATTGCTATAAGGTTGGGCGATTTCAAGGATGATTCTCTCGCTGCTCTCCAGGATTGCGGTGGTACCGATAGTGAATTCGGAAACGATAGTACACCGGTTACTGGCGGTGCATTGTGAGTTTGGCTCGCTGGTATCTGAGACATAGTTTACGAAGAAGCGTCCATTATTTGCGAAGTCAGGGTGGAAGGCAATGCTCAACAATCCCATTTCGCCGCTGTTGCGAGCACGATCCTGAATATCCAGGAAATTGCCTGCCAGCAGAATTCCATTCTGGACGATGCGTACGGTTCCCCGTTGTTCGACGATGAACAGTCGACCGGTTCCGTCCCCTGCGTTGGTGACATGTACCGGATCAGACAATCCGGTGACGATTTCCTGTACGGAAATATCCGGGATGGCGGGTGGTGGACCGTTGACCTCGCAGGGCGTGGCCGTTGCCTGAATCTGCGCAAAAGCTGCGGTGACATTTCTGTCAGCCGACATGTTGACGCTACAGCCCGCTGAACCGGTACAATCACCACTCCAGGCTTCAAGTCGATAGCCAATATCGGGTATGGCCGTGAGTGTGACGGCCGCGTTTTCGCTAAACTGTACCGTACAATCGGGTGTGCAGGCGATGCCGGCGGGTGAACTGGATACGCTGCCGTTGGCCCCGGCGCTAACGGTCAATGTGTAGCTGACCGCAGTAGGCGTATAGCTGGCGGTAACATTTTGCCCACTGTTAAGCTCAAACGAACATTCGACCCCGGTTTGCGAGTCTTCGTTACAGCTTACACCGCTCCAGCCGGAGAACGTGTAACCGTCGACGTAGTTCGCGTTCAGGGTGATGGATGATCCCGGCAGAAAATTGTAATTGCAAGTACCCGGACAGGTGATCCCCGGCTGACCGCTGGTAACGGTGCCAGAAGGGGGATCCGTAACGCCGGAAATAACGGTGTCCAGACGGTAGGTTGCGGAGAATGTGCTTTGGTCTTGCAGGAAGGCGGCAATATCCTCCGCTTCCTGATGGGTGATGTTAATGCCACTCATGACAGGTACCTTCTGTATGGCCTTTAATATCAAAGAACCCGATGCGCGTTGTATGCGCGGGTACTGCCAGCTATTGCCAGCAAGACTGCCTATGCCATTAGTCCCATGGCAACTTTCACAAAGGTTTACGTAGAGCGTGCTTCCCGCTGCTGTGTCCGTGGACGTAATGACGGGGGTAGTCAGGGGTTGTGCATCCGCCCCGGGAATAAACTGCTTGTCGTCTGCATTGCCCGTGTCGCGCAGGCGGCGGAATTCCACAGTCCAGCGCCTGCTTACAGGGTCGTAGGACGCACTGGATGTGATGTCGGCCCGACTACTGCTTGGCGTTTGGGCGATGACTGCGGGTATCTGATTGCCTGTGGTTGGGGTACCGCTGAATGCGACGGCTTGTGCTTGCAGAAGAACATCACCGGTATAAGCCAGCCCGCTGGTATGCATGAAGGCGGGGTTACTGTTAAGGACGTTATCGGTATACGCGGGATCCCCTGCATCGGCAGCAAAGCTGCTGTCGTTTGTGGATGAATAGGCGAGCAGCATGTCATCGGCAACACCTGCGGACCCGGCCCGGCTGGATTGCCACTGCCAGACATCAGCACTGTCACCGCTGTTATTGGTGTGCATAACGGCGACATCGGTGCCGGTATAGTTTTGGAAGGGGTTGTCTGCGATAAGGTTGCTGTGACAGAACGCTGCACAACCCAGTCCGTTGGCCACAAATGCATTTTCGCTGTCGGTGATCGGAAACATGAGGTATACACGGTCTTCGTCCTCGCTGCCCGCGAGCACATGGCCGGCGTTAACGGCAAATTCATTCGGGCTGCCGGAGCTGATGCCAGTGTGAACCTTTGCTGTCCAGCCAGTTTCACCGTTGCCCTGATCACCATAAATCCATTTTCGGTATTGCGTGCTTTGCGTGTGGCCAGCGTCTTCCCACTGAACCAAGAAATAAAGGTAATCATCATCCCAAGCGGAGCCGACAGTAATATCGGTAGTGACGGCATCGATGAACTGACTCAGAGGATAATTGTTTTGCACCAGGCCTTTGACTGTAGTCAGGTTGGCGCTGTCCCAATCTGCGCTGTCACCATCGGTAGTAATACTGCTGTTGGTGATACGCGGTGAAATGACGACATTGCCTGGGCCAGCACCGACAGTGGGTGCGGTCTCCATGAAATCGAGCAAAAGAATTCTCGCGCCCGTGTGGTTGAGCGAGTTTTCAGTGACAGCCAGGGAAAAATAGCTGTCTGCCGGGGTGGCTGTGCTCTGGATTTGCGCAAACGATGCAGAGACACTTCTGTTAGCCACCATGTTGACTGCGCAGCCTGTTGAACCGCTACAGTCGCCACCCCAGACATTGAGCTGATAGTCAGTATCGGGTATGGCGGTAAGTGTGACGGTGGCGTTTTCATCGAACTCTGCCGAACATTCGGAACTGGCGAGGCAGGAAATGCCGCCTGGTGAACTGGAAATACTGCCGTTGACACCCGTGCTGACCGTTAATGTATAACGGGTTGTAGTGGCCCCGGACCCACCGGATTCCGTACAGGCAGATAACAACAGAATGCTTGCAGGTAGCAGGAATTTTAGCCAGCGCATCATTTGTTGTTGCGGCATCGTGTGTCTTTCCATGTCGGGTTACCTCCTGCGCGAATGCGAAAAATACTGCCCCAGCCTCTTGATTTGACGGGAATGCAACGTGCTTGTCAAGTGGGAGAAAATGATCCGATAGAGTAACGTTTGGCCGGGGCGGTAGCGTCGGTAGCAAATGAGTCCGGGACACTGTCCAGCCGCTTCGCTACAGGATTGATTGACATAAGTAAAGGCAGGGAATCGGAAAAATACTGGCACTCACTATTATGCTTGAAACGGGGGACATCAGTCGCTTTAATAAGATGGATAACTTCGCCTCTTATGCGCGCTGCGTGCAAAGCAAAAGAATGAGTAACGATAAAAAAAAGGAGAAAATAATCGTAAAACGGCAACAAGTATTTAGCCTGGGCCTTTGTAGAAGCCGCGCATTTTTCAATTCGTTATAGCGATACAATCAAAGGCTTTTATCAACGTAAGTGTGCTAAAACAAAAAAAGTGATTGCCATTAAAGCGGTAGCCCACAAACTTGCTCGCGCACGTTATTACGTTATACGCGACAATGTTGAATTTGATGTTAACAAGGCATTTACATAATGAATAATTTTTAAAGTTTCGTTGCGATCATGAAACCACTATGGGGTTGGTATTAACCACTAGACCTGATTGGAAGTGATCGCGACGTCTTATTTTGTAGCGTGAGATTTTTTTATGCAAGGTCGCCTCAAACGTGAGCCAAAAAGGGGTTGGCGCAACACACGACGTTGTTGTAGCCATAGATCTGTTACCGATGAGGGTTCATTTCATCGAATAGGAATGGATACGTTTGGGTACCTACGATTTTCTGGGACCCTGAAATGGGGTTAAGGGTAAAACGGTTATTTGGTTTTGCCTAGATCCTGATGGCTTAGCGACAGGGATGTCGTGTATGCCATTTTTGCAGGAGCAAAAAACGGTGACGGGTGCGGACTTGTTTCGACATCTTGAGCTTGAAAATACGGATGCAACACTTGTTTTTACAAATAACATTACAAATATTTTATTTGTTGCGTTAGCAATGAATTATTTTCGTTTGCCTGGTTGAC
>CAZZJI010000066.1:0-8699 GCA_964654485.1 uncultured Gammaproteobacteria bacterium
ATGAATTTTTTGCATAACATTTTGTATAACCGCATCGCAACGCGCACCTGCAAACTCATGCACGGATAGCTCGGATCTCTTAATATGTTGGCTCAATAGTTGTTGTAATAATTTTTTTGCGCGATGATACCGCGTCTTGACGGTCGCTTCCTGAATTTCCAGTATTTCGGCAGCCTCACGCATAGTACAATGTTCAATGGCGCAAAGCATAAAGACACTGCGAAATGCATCAGGTAATTTATCGATGCTGTCTTCAATCAACTTTTTAGTCTGTTGATTGGCCAGCTCGCTATCCGGTTGTTTGGGGTGTCTGCTCAATGCGGAAAGTTCGATTACAGATTCGAGTTGCTGATTATCCATGGTTATGCTCCGATGGTTTTTGCGTAACAGCATAAGCGCCTCATTTCTTGCGATACGAGCTAGCCAGGAGGCAAAAGACTTTGTGTCCCGAAGTGTTTGTAAATTCTTAAATGCAGTAATGTAAGCTTCCTGTACAACATCCGTTGCTTCTGCATCATTACTGATGATACTTCTGGCTAGGCGAAATAATCGCTGGTTATGACGCCGCATAATGCCCTCATAAGCGTTATGATTGCCATCCCGTATTTGTTGAATAAGTGATGCATCAGACTCCAGCTCAACAGTAACTTCCAGGCTGTCTTGATTTATCATTGATGTATTCATTTTTAGTTTAACCTGTTATTTATTTGCAGATATTTGGGGATATCTGCAGCGTTTTCTAAGTATACCATTAAGGTATCGGTATTTTTTGACTGCCTTAATGTCTGCAACCCTATTATTGCACCCGGAATCACTGCCAATGGTACTTCGAAAAAGCTATCCAGCGGCAGTGTATGTTTGACTTGCTTAACATTAGAATATTTTATCTCCCTGAATTACAGCGATTTTAAATATTCAACCAGATCGGTTTTTTCATCATCAACTAACCCAAGACCCAGCACAGTATCGTAATGTTCAGTAAGATCCATCAAGGTGGCGTGTGCTCCATTATGAAAATAAGGAGGATGTTGCCAGATGCCTTTTAGTGGCGTTGTTCTGTATTGTTTAGTCTCTCCCCGAGTTGCATACAATGGATCACTACCGGTTTCTTGTGCATCGTGTAAGGTAGTGCCAGCATCAGTGAATTGCTCACCTGAATGGCATCTCGCACAAGTCGCCTTACCTTCAAAGATGTTTTTTCCACGTAGCGAGGCCGCTGGGTCAAAGCTGCCTGCCGGAGGTAGAGGTGGCTCAAGGCTATTCTGATAAACCAATAACGCGGGTAATTTTGGAGTAACTAAATCAGGTGTTGCCTGAATGTCGAGATTAAGATGGTCACTTTTAAAATTGCCTTGCCCACCCATCTGTGTAACCGCAATATAATTATTCCAGTATGAAACCTGCCCTTCGCCGGTGAAAGTTTCCAATGCCACGTCCTTAAGGCCCCAAGCGGGGGGGATCAGTACCGGAGCATTGATACCATCCATATTAAAATAGGGATCAAACTTTCCTGGCCCCCAAGATTCGTAGACAGCGCGTTGCTGAGGCTTGTCATCAAAGAAAGGGGATAGTGAGATAATCAAGCCAGGATTGAGATCGCGAGCGGGCCAGCCATCAAGACGTTTGCCAATACCAGGGGCAACCGAGTCATCCACTGTTGAGTGGCATAAAGCGCAGGTCACGCCAAATTTTGTAACACTATTATCTGCTGCCACCTCTGCCTTGATACCAACAATTGCATCCAGTTTAAGCAATTCAATTGTGGTAGCCGGATCAGTTAAATCGGCCGCTGCCAGTAATCCAGAAGGAAGTGCTTCGGAGTCAACTTTAAGACCAACTGCCAAAGCAGTTTCAGGGCTGATAGTAGCAACAACTTCGTTCCAGCGTAGAACATCTGTCCAAAAGGCTTCATCACCAAAGGTATCAAAACGAAAAGTCGCCTGCGGATCAAAAGTTTCAACGGCTGGTTGTGACTTATTATCATTATCACAGGCCATCAGCATAAAGATAACACCTGAAATGAATAAACAGCCTATTGTTTGTTGTGTTAATGAGTATTTCATATCGCCTCTCGCATTTTTTGTTTGAATGTACGGCATAGATGCAAGAGGTCGGGCATTAGTTCCCGTTTATTTTTTGGTGCTGTAAATAGTCTCTAAGGAAAATTTTGACTTATTATTCATTTATGAATAAATTCAATTGGTTAGCGGGGCCGGTGTTTTATATCTTGTAATACGGCGCTGTAAGTGGAGGGTACAAACTTTACAGCCCCTTCCATAAGTACCTTCAACTTTGAAATAAAGGAAAACTCCTTTTGGGGAAGATTTCTTAAAACGTCAAGTATAAGAATCATCCCCCGGCCCAAGTTTCTTCATTCCCGCAAACAAAAGATCAATCGGATTATAAGTCATACTCAAACCCTCGTTATTCCCACCGGGCAGGTCACGGGCATTGCTGCCCGATTCCCCCTTAAGAACTGGGCATAATAGTTTCCCATTTTATGAATTATAGCTTCACCGGTGATTTAAAAACTTAACGAAGTTTTGAATAAAAATATTTTTAAATACGCTTAAGTCATTAAGTCATCGGCGCCCCCTACTTCCCACTGAATGGATGAACTCCATGAAGTCGAAGCGTTAAAGGACAAGCTACTCGAAGACCCTGAATTTTTACGTAAACTTGCAAAATATATCAAAGCCGCTTAACAAAATAGGTGGAAATCAACTAATAGCTTCTTACGCTAATACTAGACCCTAACACTGTTGTCGTCGGGTAAAAATGCAGCCCGACCTACTACTATTCAAATCGGTTGAAACCAATATATCCACCAGTATCCCATATAGCGATACCACGCCCCATTGCATCCAATGCGATGTTTCGCCATTGAGCATTCTCACCAAGCCCAATTATTTCTGCACTACTCCAGCTCTTATCGGCTGAATCAAAGCGTTTAACCCACACCGCACCTTCACCAGACCATACTGCAAACCCTTGGCCTGCCGGATCCAAAACAACTTGAGGAGAACCAAATTCAATCGTTCCGGATTCAATCGGAATCGGCTTAGCTTCACCCCACTCCTTTTTAACAGGGTCAAAGTAATTGGAAAAAATAGTGGATACCCCAGCTTCATCATCCTGACGCCATGTTGTAAGTCCTCCGCCTAAAGAGTCCAGAGCAATGCTAGGAGGAGACGCATCTCCATTTAGAGTCTCTAGTAACACGGCCTCATTCTTGTTTCCCCAGGTCCTGGTTTCAGCATCAAAATAATTGGCCCAAATGTTATCAGCCAATCTGCCAACAAGATCATATTGCCCCCATTGTCTCCACACGACGACACCCTGACCAAATGAATTAAGCGCAATTAGCGGTTTAGATCCACTTGCCTGATCTGTTCGTCCAATAAGCCCAGCCTCACCCCAGCCCTTCGCTGCAGAACCAGGATCAAGATCGAAATAATTTACCCAAATGTTGTCAACGCCCTCACTATCAGGCTGCACCCATACTGCAACGCCGACTTTTGAGTTTATCGCTATTTGCGGAGAGTGTGCGCCTGCAGTAGCTCCAATATCTCCTAACTCCCATGTATTTGTTTCAGGATCAAAATATATTGCAACTATAGACGTTTTTGTATCCACCACCGCAATACCCCTCCCATCCGAATTCATTACAAATTTTGGGGAAACAAGCCCTAATGGATCAATACTCTCAATGACTACTGATTTTTCCTCCCATTCATTCAAATCAGGGTCAAATCGTTTGAATCGAACAGTAGCTCCGACCTCATAATCGACCTGCTCCCACACTGCAAGCCCGCGCCCCTTCGAATCCAGCCCAACATTAAACCAACGAAAATATCTGGTCTCCGGATCGCCGTCATCAATCCGTTTAGCTGAAGCCCAAGCCTTAGACTCAGGATCAAAATGAACACTGTATAAATGTTCTATACCCAGCAACAAGACTGGAGTTGGAGTAAATTCCGGCCATACCACTAAGGCTTGTCCCGCTGAATTCATCGTAAATTGGCGCTGGGTTATTACCTCTATTTGCTCTTGTTTAATGGTTTCTTCAACCACTATTGTCTCAGCCGTACCCCAATTTCCGTCAGGCGTGGTAAACGTCCACGAACTACTGGCCAAAGGTTGACCTGAGATATCTGTAATATCCGGTGATAATGTCACCGTATACGGTCTTAATAAGCCCGCCAGTGGCACAGAGGGTGCAAAACTTAATGTACGGCTAGGCTCGGTATAGTTAGTGGTGCCGCTAACAGGCGTAACCGGATCGGCGGGCGACACCAGTGAGACGGCCCCTGTGCCCATTGACGTGGCTAACATATTTTCATCAAAAACTGCGTTAATAATCGTACCTAACGCAACTTTTTCTTCATCGGCAGCAGGGGTCTGGTTGATAATATTGGGTGCGACGGTATCCTTGCAAACTAAATCCACATTCGTTGGATTAGAACTGCTCATTGTGCCGACTGCGTTACCAAATACACAACTGGTTTTAAGTTGTTCTGTTGTCGTGGTGGTGGTTACATTGTAGGTGTCACCACTGTTCAATACAGTGTTAAAAGTGTATGTGCCATCGCTCGATACCGGCATATTGTTCTCGCCGTTTAACTGTAAAACCAGCGCATTACCGGTTGAATAACCTAGCACCTCAACACTGACAAACGATTCCCGCGCTGCAATGGTGACATTGACCGTCATCGTGTCAACGTAGCCGGTGCCATCATCTATCGAGATTTCAAATATGTCATCGCCTATCGCATCCGTATCGGGTAAATAGCTGAATGTTTTTAACTCGCCGGGCGAATTATCCGGTTCCATGACGACCGTACCTTTGGTCGGTGCAGTCGTGATTTTCCAGTTGATAGCATTGCCATCTACATCCTCCGCAAACATTGGGACATCGGTGGGTACCTGGGTATTTTCTACCACGCTGATTGCGACCGGGCCAGCAGCGTCTTCGCCCGTGTCGGTTATAAAGGTGGGTGCATTCGGACTGCCTAGATCGGGGGTGTTTGTCTTGCTTGCGATATCACATGCCGACAGTAAAATAAGAATTATTAATAGAAAAATTCGCGCATAGATACCGCCACCCTTTGCATAATCTACTTCCATGTCGTCTTTCCTTTTAATGTCTTTATGATTGATTTCGCTATTATCTATCAATATGACCAATTCAGTTACCATAGTGGTGGCAGTGTAACATTAAACCGCCATACCCCTAACTTACAGAGCAAGTATTAAACATTTTTAGTGGCATTGGGGGGGGGGGGAGAACCAGGCTATCTAGTTGGTCTACATGCGCTTCGACGGGATGAATTTCATTAGAAGCATGGTGAGCTATTGTGATGGGTGCCTTACGACACCCATTCACATAACTTAATACAGTTTTCTACAGTTCCACAATCTCCTTCTTGTCGTCAACCACCCGGTTCTCGGACAAGCCCAGTCCCAGGTACAACATAAAATGTCCTGCTGACGCGATTCTATCCAACACTACCACTTGCGATCGTCGACTTTATGACAACCCGAGTCTTCACAATTTAAATCGTTACTAAGTCCATTATGATCGCTCTCACCGGGATCGTAATCCCCTGCGTGGCAAGCCGCACAGGTACCTGCATAGTCAGGTTGAGGGTGGGGAAATATAATCCGTTGACTATTGTCGCGATGACACGAAATACATCCTACATTACCATTGTGATCACCTGGATAGTCGGCAGTCGAATGCGTGAAACTGATCGGCGCCCACCCTCGCGTGGAATGACAAATGTTACACTCCTGCGTGGTGTCAAAATGTTGTGACGACATACCGGTCGCCTGTGTACCGTTGTGACACGACGAGCAACTACCGATATCTCCCTGATGGTCGAATGTACCGCCAACGAAAGTCTCAGTGGTATGACACAAGACGCAATCCAACTCTGTCAAAAGGTGGTTAGTCGGTTTGCCGGTTGCCCTGACCCCATCATGACAGGAAACACAATTGTCCACGATGCCGGTATGATCAAAATTCGTCGCCGGCACAAAGCCCGTGGTGACATGGCACAGCGCGCAATCACTATTGGTTTGTACATGGCCGGTAGATTTACCTGTGGCGGTATTACCATTGTGACAGGAAGCACAGTTATCCCCGATACCCCGATGATCAAACCTAGCACCGGCAAACGCGGTGGTGTTATGGCAGACGAAGCAATCCTCGGTCGTAGGAACATGGGTGTTTGGTTTGACGGTCGCGATCGCGTTAGCACCCTCATGACACGATACGCAGTTATCGATGATACTTTCATGGCTGAACACCACGGTGGCAAAGGTGCCGGTTACGTGGCAGACATTGCAATCATCGCCTGGCCGGATGTTAATGTGGCCGAGTCCCGTACCTTTGGCTGAAACCCCATCATGACAAGAATCGCACCTTTTACCCACAACTTCGGGACTAGAATGATCGACGAAAGCAGGGGTAAAACTGACGGTGTTATGGCACAGCCCGCAATCTGCGGTGGTGCTAATATGGTTAGCAGACAAACCGATGGCCCCCGTCGCATCATTGGTTCCATCATGGCAAGAGGCACAATTGCCGCTAATACCGACGTGAGTAAAGTTTGCTGGCGTAAACGCCGTGCTCGTATGGCAAGAGTCACAATCCTGATCCGTTGACAGATGGTCCACACTCTTGGTGGCTGTGGGGGGCAACATACGACTGTTGTGACAGCCTTCGCAACCGCCTGAAATGCCAGGATGAACAGCGGCAAGAAACGTTGATGATTTAAAACTGCCAGTATCATTATGACACACGCTGCAATCATCCAGTGTCGGGATATGGGTAACAACGATAACCTTGCCCGTGTTATCACTAACGCCAACAGGCTTACCGGTTGCGGTCACACCGTCATGACAGGTCGCACAGTTGTCAACAATAGCCGCATGGTCAAATGCCGCCCCGACAAACGTTTCCGTAGTGTGACAAACAGCGCAATCCTGTGTGGTCGGCACATGATTCGCGCTGATCCCCGTTGTGATTACACCATCGTGGCACGACGCACAGTTATCAACAACACCTGTATGCAGAAAGAAACCCGTGGCAAAGGTGCCGCCAGTGATATGACAAACACTACAATCCTCGGTGGTGGGTATGTGAGTTAACGCCGATTTACCGCGCGCACTGTCTATATCATTATTGTGGCAAGACTCGCAAGTCGTTGTTGTGAAGTCAATTACGGTGTGGTCGAAATTAACACCATCAACGAAAACGAAGGTTTCGGTATTATGGCACATACTGCAATCAGCGGTGGTAGTTGGATGGTTTTGTTGCGTTTTACCTACTGCGATAATGCCATTATGACATTCGACGCACGCCTGAGTAATAGAGCT
Organism: uncultured Gammaproteobacteria bacterium; assembly: GCA_964654485.1. GTDB lineage: Bacteria > Pseudomonadota > Gammaproteobacteria > SG8-11 > SG8-11 > JAADIM01. The sequence continues at coordinate 7,384 of CAZZJI010000066.1, forward strand.
GTGGTCAACATTGGTGGTCTGAAAATTATCCGTGATATGACACGCGCTGCAGTCACTGCTAATCGAATTATGAATTTCATCAACCGGCTTACCCGTGGCGACAATGCCATTGTGGCATGCGCCGCAATCCCGGTTAATGCCGGCATGATTATAGCTACCATCCAACTGCAGTTCCAGAAAACTGGTGGTATTATGGCAGTCATCGCATTCCACCGTCGTCGGCACGTGTGACGCGGATTTACCCACAGCGGTTACACCATTATGGCAATCGCTGCAAACACCTGAAACCTCTAAATGATCGACAGCGCTGACAATAGAAAATCCGAAGGTCGTATGGCAGACCTGGCATACACTACTAGTTGCGACGTGATTTCCTGGTTTTTTAGGGCCGATCCAATCCACCCCAGGTGGGTTCAGATCAAACGGGTCACTGTGACAATGTACACATTCGGATACATATCCTCTTTTGGGTACAGTGCCGACCACCGTGTCTCCTTCCTTTATAACTGTTACATGCAGTTTCCTTCCGGTGAAAGGCGACGTTATTCCGTCCTCAAGGTTTTCGTCAATGAGGGAGATTTCGACAAATGCAACGGCGCGCTGACTGGAAATGCCGCCAGCGGTGACAATCAGTTGCACTGCATAGGGTCCCGCTACATCGCCGGTAAAGCTCGGATTTGCTGTTGTCGCATTCAGCAATTCAGCCTGGCTGGCCTGCGGCTTGGCAGCGAACGCCCATGCATAAGTCAATGGACCCGCCAGCGACGTACTCGAAGCACTGCCATCCAAGGTCACCACTCCGCCCACGCGAGCCGCAAGTATATTCCCAGCATCTGCGTGCACTGGTGCAGTTGAAGCCGGTCCGTTGGGAGGCGTATTTATATCACCATCGGGAGGTGTGCCACCAGCGCCGGGTGTATTATTGGGAGGCGTATTATTGGGGGGTGTGTCTCCTCCCCCTCCTCCGCACCCAGCAACAAATACAGCCGTGAGCAGAGTGAAAACAAATAATGCAGATGTCAGGTGAGTAGGCGAAGCGGCCCGCCCGCCTGTTCCGGCCAAACCGGCATGATTTCGCTGAAATAATTTACCCGTGAAAATTCTATTAAATTCCATTTTATACCCCTTCCTATATTGCAACAAATAAAATGTGTACGTCGACCAGATATATCTCCGAATACAACATTCCTTATTTTTGACAACCAAGCTGCCCCGACGGCCTGCAGTATATCGGGTACGCTTACCTAAAAACGAAAAGTAATTTTATTATTTTATTTAATGCCCTGTCCTTGTAAAGTCTTACCCATTCTATATAA
>CAZZJI010000066.1:8799-17221 GCA_964654485.1 uncultured Gammaproteobacteria bacterium
CATTCTATATAATTTTTAATCATATTGTAATAATAAATAATGCTAAGAACAAGTGCTAAGTCGGCCACCACAAAGTTAATCAGCAGCCTGATTCTAAATGATGATCCGTGTCATATTTTTGGCAAACAAATACAAGCAGCAAAGTATGGGGCCAATGACTTAATCGAGACTGAATCCGAGAGTGAAAAATAAAAGATATCCAGGAACCCAACAATCGCTTATTGCGCGAAAATTTATAATAATCCTAAATAAATCAGTTAGATTTAGCAGAGTGTCCGCGTGGCGTATCTAAATAAACCCTGCCCAGCGAAGTGGTAAATATTAAACAGGACTTGCTATGCGGTTATTTATTTCGCTTTACGTCCACTTAATTTATGAAGTAGCGAAGAAAATAAACCACGGTGGTGATGCTCTTTAGGCTCATCTGGATCGATAAGGGCGTCCGGTTTTCGATTTGCCTGCCCGGCAAGCCCAATGGCATTCGCCGCACTGTACAAGTTTAGTATGTGGTCAAACGGGATACCCAAAACAGCGAACATGCTCAATAAAGAGCGCGGTTGTACTGACCATAGCGCAGCAATGCGCAACCCATGGGGTACAGGCTCCAGGCGGGTCATATTCGGCCAATGCTGTAAAAAAACGGGTTGCATTAAGTCAATACCTTCTGGCACCCGGCCGCGCGCGGTAAGCAATGTTAATTTCCAAATAAATGCTTGTGCAGAGAAAAGTTTCATAGAGCCGGCATTGTCTTTCAATAATGCGCTGAATTCTTCTGCAGTCATTACGTTTGATTCGATACATAATTCTTCGCCAGTGGTACGTACGACACCAAGACTCCTGATCAAGCCGTCTGACAAATTCGTCAGGATTTCTTCATTACGTACAGGGTTAAATACGATAAAGTATTTATTCCAACAAATTAATTTCACACACGCTGATTGACTGCGTGCCAACTCAGCTGCCCTCAATAAGCAACCTAGCGCGTAATCATTTTGTTTATAATACAAGCCAGCAAAATTGCTGACTCCACTGCGCTTCATTACAAGTGCCGCAAGGGTATTATCTTCAACCCGCTCATTTAAAGCATTTGCTGTTGTTTTAATATTTTTTGCTGTTGCTTTAATATTTGAAGCTGGTTTTTTCGCTTGTGGCTTGGTGCCTATCTTGACCGATTTAGCCGCGATGGGTTTGAGCGGTGATGGTAATTTTTTATTTATTTCTTCAGATGAGACACCCAGAATCAATTCACGAACGGCTTCTAATAAAACAGGGATATTTACCGGTTTGCGAATATAGACCGTATCCTCTATGCTCGCGTGTCTGATAGACATAACAATAACGGGTTTCTTGGCATGCAGGTGGTTTTTCAATAGTGCGTCGGCGTCTTCGCAATCCAAATCTATTAGAAGCGCATCCGCTGCATCGTCTGAATCTACTAATTCGATTAAGCCGCGGTAGCATTTATCAAACGTTAGTGCGAGCATTTTTTTTGATCGGTTATCCAATCCGTAGGTAGCCACTTTAACAGCTTGTTCGGTACCACTTGTTGGTATAGCCACGAAAAGTCACCTGTCACTTACATTGAGATACCGATATAACCGGTTTAATCGTCCATAGTTATATATCACTTGTTAAATCAGGAACTTGATACGCAAATTGTCAACGATTTGTAAAATAATAAGAGGTGTCAATAACTGCAACCAGCGAGGGATCTGATAATCAAAAACGTCAATATCACCCCTCTTTAAAACGTGTGTTGGTTATTTCCTCGCCCATAGAATGATTATAACGGCTTACGGGGCCTTTTCTAAAATAAAAGACCGGAAAGAAAACCTTTGCAGATAGGTCGATAGCAAAGTAGGGCCGTTCAATCTCAACCAATACAAAAGGATGCGATCACAAGGTATACTACGCCCACTAACGATTTTTGGTTTTTTCTGACGTCTATTAAAGTAGGCTACTTACGAGATAAAAAGTATGGGTAAAGCATGAGTGAAACAAATAGCCATATGATTCAGAGGGATGTATCAACTTTTCAAGATTTGATACTCGCACTCCAGGATTATTGGGCGTCGCAAGGTTGTGTATTATTGCAACCATTGGACATAGAAGTCGGTGCGGGTACTTTTCATCCAGCGACTTTTTTGCGGGCCATTGGTCCCGAACCCTGGAGTACGGCTTATGTGCAACCCTGCCGCCGACCCACCGATGGGCGTTATGGTGATAATCCAAATCGATTACAGCATTATTACCAGTTCCAGGTCGCGATTAAACCCTCGCCGCTTGATATTCAGGAACTTTATATAAATTCATTGAAACTTCTCGGCATTGATCCGCTGGTGCATGATATTCGTTTTGTTGAAGACAATTGGGAGTCGCCAACGCTGGGCGCCTGGGGGCTGGGTTGGGAAGTGTGGTTAAATGGAATGGAAGTCACCCAGTTTACCTATTTTCAACAAGTGGGCGGTTTGAACTGTTCGCCAGTGACCGGTGAAATTACCTATGGTCTTGAACGAATAGCCATGTATTTACAAAACGTTGACAGTATTTATGATCTTGTGTGGACAAACGGGCCGTTAGGTAGCGTAAGTTATGGTGATGTGTTTTATCAGAATGAAGTTGAAATGTCCGCTTATAATTTTCAACAGGCGAACGTAGAAAATTTATTTAATACGTTTGATGTATGTGAGATGGAAAGTAATAAATTAATTGAAGTAGACTTACCTTTAGCCGCCTATGAAATGGTTTTAAAAGCATCGCACACCTTTAATTTACTGGACGCACGCCACGCGATATCGGTGACTGAGCGCGCACGATTTATAGGCCGGGTACGCGCATTGTCAAAAGCAGTTGCAAAAGCTTATTATAAAAAGCGTGAATCACTCGGTTTTCCGATGTGCCAGGGGGCTAACGGTGAGTGATAAAAAAGACCTATTAATAGAACTGGGTACCGAAGAATTACCGCCCAAAGCTTTAAAGCGCTTATCTGATGCCTTTGCCAATGGAATAAAAGAAGGCCTGGAAAAAGCAAATTTATCATTCAGTGAGATCAAACCCTATGCTTCCCCGAGACGACTTGCGGTTATTGTTGATCAAGTGGATGTTGCGCAATCTACAAAAGAAATAGTACGGCGCGGGCCAGCGATATTAGCCGCCTATACCGACGACGGTTGTGCGACACCTGCCGCCGAAGGGTTTGCGCGCTCATGTGGAGTAAGCGTAGAGGCACTTGATCGAATGGAAACGGACAAAGGTGCTTGGCTAATTTTTAACAGCACCGAAACTGGGCGCTTAACACAAGAATTAATTCCAGATATCGTTGAAAAAGCGCTGACTAAATTACCGATCCCCAAACGTATGCGTTGGTCTGATTTATCTGCTGAATTTGTTCGGCCCACCCATTGGTTGGTATTGTTGTTTGGTGATGATGTGGTAGAAGCAAAAATTCTTAATGTAAAAGCGGGACGGCAAACCTATGGTCACCGTTTTCATCATCCAGGTCCATTATATATTGCTAACGCCGCGGCCTATGTACCCTTGTTACAAACTGAAGGTCATGTGATAGTAGATTTTGATTCTCGTCGTGAAGCTATCCGGGCACAAATATTGGAAGCGGCTGCGGGTGTAGGTGGTCAGATGGCCATAAATACCAGCCTGCTTGACGAAGTCACCAGCATGGTGGAATGGCCTGCTGCTATCCTTGGAAATTTTGATGCCGAATTTTTATCTGTGCCGCCTGAAGTACTTATTTCAGTGATGGAAAGCCATCAAAAATATTTTCCGGTAATAGGCGCTGTTGGTAAAGACAAGGGAAATTTAATGCCCTGCTTTATTACAGTATCGAATATCGAAAGCAATGACCCAGATCAGGTTCGCCTGGGTAACGAAAAAGTTATCAGGCCGCGACTCGCAGATGCGGTGTTCTTTTGGAAACAGGACCAAAAATGTACATTAAGTTCACGCCTGAATAAACTAAAGGACGTGGTGTACCAAAAGGAATTGGGCAGTTTATTTGATAAATCTCTACGTATTGCCGGATTGGCCATGGCTGTCGCGGAAAAGTTGTCCGCAGATAAGCAGTTAGCTGAACGTGCATCCATTTTATCTAAATGTGACCTGCTGTCAGAAATGGTAGGTGAATTTCCAGAGTTACAGGGTGTAATGGGGTCTTATTACGCAAAACAGGATGGTGAGCCCGATGAGATATCAATTGCTATAAATGAGCATCATATGCCCCGTTTTGCGGGTGACACGCTACCCGAAACAGCAACCGGACAAGCCGTTGCCATTGCTGACAAACTGGATACGCTTGTGGGTATATTTGGTATTGGGCAAATCCCCACTGGCGATAAAGATCCATTTGGTTTGCGGCGCTGTGCTCTTGGTGTGTTACGTATCATTATTGAAAAAGAGTTAAGTATCGACTTATCAGCACTGATAAATGAAGCTATCAAATCTTATAAAAACAAATTTAAAGAAAAAGCTTATTCTGATTTACCGACACAAGTTTACGACTTTATGATGGAGAGATTACGAACTTATTATACTGATCGTGATATTTCGACAGGCGTGTTTGAGGCTGTATACGCAAAAAGAAATACTCAGCCATTTGATTTTGATCGGCGTATCAATGCCGTCGCTGAATTTTGCAAACTCCCTGAAGCCGAATCATTAGCAGCTGCGAATAAGCGCATTAGCAACATCTTAACAAAACAAGCAAATGGCAAAGAAACTAACAATATCCAAAGCAAAATAGATTCGTCTTTGCTCAGTGACAACGTAGAACGTACTTTAGCGGGCCGCATAGGCCGCATGGAAAAGGAAGTTAGACCTTTACTGGACAAAAAAGATTATACGTCGGCATTGCAATCGCTATCTGCATTAAAAGAACCGGTCGATAACTATTTTGAAAATGTGATGGTAATGGTCGATGATAAAAAATTACGTAATAATCGCCTTGCAATGATAAATAAAATACGCAATTTATTTTTGCAAGTCGCCGATTTGTCTAAATTACAGGGTTAGTGCAATTGCCAAAATATAGACCACACTGCTTGCAAGGAACAAAATATGACTGATTCTTATAAAAGCATGTTGGCCGAAGTACAAGCATTTCATGATAAACATGATTTTAAACAGACAGGCGGCGAAGAGCTGATGTATCGAATCGCCCTAATGGCTGAAGAACTGGGTGAGATTTCGTCTTGTGTCACCAAGGGCAAAAACAAAGAGCAGTTGGCCGAAGAAGTGGCTGACTTGTTTATATTGGTACTGGGCACCGCGATTTCTGCCGATTTTGATTTAAATCAAGCATTTTGGAGTAAAATGAAAAAACTGGAACAACGTAAATCCAAAATGATCAATGGACGCATTCGCGTATCCGAGTTTCGCGATGTCGATTAATTCTAATGTGATCATTCTTGATCGAGACGGTGTCATCAATGAAGATTCAGATGACTATATCAAATCGCCGCAAGAGTTTATTCCAATTAAAGGCAGTTTATCGGCGATTGCCAGGTTAAAGCAGGCGAATTATTGTGTTGTATTAGCGACAAATCAATCCGGCGTCGGCCGCGGATTATTTGATATCGATATGCTTAATCGTATACACGAAAAACTACACAAGGAATTAGCTAATTTAGGCGTGGCTGTTAATGGCATCTTCTTTTGTCCGCATAGCCCTGATGACGAGTGTGACTGCCGCAAACCCAAACCAGGAATGTTTTATGATATAAGCCAACGGCTAAAAGTAGAGCTGAATTCAGTGATATCCATTGGCGATTCTCTACGTGATATTCAGGCCGCCAGCATAGCCGGCGCTTTTCCGGTTTTGGTAAAAACAGGAAAAGGCAAACAAACGATTAAAAAAAATGTTGGCTTGAATAACGTGCCTGTTTATAAAGATCTATCTGCCGTGGTTGATGATATTCTGAGTGGTAACATTGGTAACAGACCTAATTCCTTTTAACCGAGCCACATAATGCTTTTCTTACGCGCCCTCTTATTTTATGCCGGTATGTGGCTATCCTCGATATATATTATGGTCTTTGGTGTTTTTTTGCTACCGCTGCCTTTTAGTTTACGATATAAATTTATTCGTCAATGGTCAGTGTTCAATCTTTGGTGGTTGAAAATAACATGTGGCATCAGTTACCAGGTTAAGGGAATTGAAAATATACCTGCAGATAACGGCATTATCTTTTGTAAACATCAGTCCACTTGGGAGACACTGGCCTTACAAAGCATTTTCCCAGCACAAACCTGGCTATTAAAAAAGGAGTTACTGATGGTACCTCTTTTTGGATGGGGATTAGCAATGTTAGAGCCGATTGCGATTGATCGCTCCAAGGGCAATAAAGCCTTACGCCAACTTATTGATGGCGGCACAAAAAGATTACGTAAAGGCCGCTGGATAGTCATTTTTCCTGAAGGAACGCGTTTGTTGCCCGGTCAAAAAGGAAAGTACCATAAAGGGGGGGCTTTGTTGGCGCAACGCAGCGGCTTTCCGGTTGTTCCCGTTGCACATAACGCAGGTGAATATTGGAGATACAAACAATTCATAAAATTACCCGGTGAAATAAAAATCTCTATCGGCCCTGTAATAGAGACTACTGGCCGTAAAGCCAATGAAATAAATGAACTGGCTGAGTCCTGGATAGAGCAGGAAATGCAGCGCTTAAAGAGCTGATTGTAATTACTATTTTTGACACTTGGGGCAATAGAAAGTAGATCGCTGTCCCTGGCGTATTTGTTTGATGTGTTTTTTGCAGATAACACATTCCTCGCCCTGCCTGCCATACACGTTGAGTTTTTGCTGGAAATAGCCGGGCTTGCCTTCGCTAGAAACAAAATCACGTAATGTCGTACCGCCTTGTTCGATTGCGCTATTTAACACATGTTTGATTTTTTCGGCCAGCAACGTGTATTTGTTCAGGGACATCCTGCTGACAGACCTAAGTGGGTTGATGCCAGCCAGAAACAACGCTTCGCTGGCATAGATATTACCCACTCCAACAACAACCTTACTGTTCATTAAAAAAGGTTTGATCGCAATTTTACGTTTCCGAGAGCGTTTATAAAGAAACTCGCCCGTTAACTGCGACCCTAGTGGTTCAATACCCAATGCGTTTAGCAGTTTGTGTTTCATCGGGTCCATCTTGGTCCATAAAACACAACCAAAACGACGCGGATCATGGAAACGTAAACAATGGTTATTTTCAAATATTATTTCAAAATGGTCATGTTTGATCGCGGGTTCAGACGTCGGCAGGATACGTAAATTACCAGACATACCCAAATGAATAATAAGTGTCCCCGAGTTTGTCTTCAACAAAAGATATTTTGCTCTACGTTGTACGCAAATAATTGTATCACCCAATAATGACTTTGCGATTTGTCTTGGAATTGGCCAGCGTAGACGACGATCTCGAACGATGACGTTACTTATTTTCTGGCCTGTTATAAAAGGCATTATGCCGCGCAGAGTGGTTTCGACTTCAGGCAATTCTGGCATGGCCTAATTCTCTTATGGGAAAGTCGAAAAAATATAAGAAGCGCCGAAGCCGACCAACAAGGAGTGCTTTTGCTTAAACAAGGGACTGTCGTCAAATGCAACTTTGTTTAAGTTGTCATAGCGCAAAAATGCTCCGAGCCAATATTTCTTGAATTTCTTCGAGAACGTCATCGCTATGCGTGCTCCATTGTAACCGCTGGTCGCTGTATAAGCAGGGCGTTCAGCAGTTGCAAATTGCGGTGCCACACTATAATAATAATCATGGTACGCTTTGTTCGCAAATGTTGCACCTACCGAAAGTCCAAAATGCCAGTTTGCTTTTTTTATGTAATTTATATGAGGGTAAATAAGCACACCCTCTGTATGCATGTCGGAAAAATTTGTTGCTAATACGAGCTGGACAGGAAATTTAAATATTGTCGTGGAGTTTGCGTCATCGTCATCATCTATTAGGTACTCAAAAGAAGGTCCTATATGAAATACGAAATCCAGATCATCCATACCCAAACGCGCTTCATTTTTTTCGCTGTTCACGGGCAGGCCGAAGCCACCGCTAATGTTTATGGCAGTATTTTTGGATTCGTATATAGATCCCCGCATACCACGCCGATCGACTTTAACTCTATCTCCACGATAAATGATGTAGGGAATAGGCAGATAAAGCGCTCTGGTTTTATCTGAGCCGCGGTAGTCCGGCAAAGCGGTAACTCCCACACCGGCACCTACTTCCAATAGGGGCAAACCTTTTTTACCATCACCCTGTTCCATTGCAAAACTGTTTTGAATTGAGATCAAAACCATAGAGGTAATCAAAAATATACGTATTGTCATAGATGTAATAGTTAACGTTACAAATTAATCAGCCATGGCGACTAGTTAGTTATATTTAACCCAAACAGGGTTACCTAA
>CAZZJI010000067.1:0-16417 GCA_964654485.1 uncultured Gammaproteobacteria bacterium
TTCAAAAACTGACAGTTAACAAGATCGGCCTTGCGTACCATTATGTCTGGGCCGCCTCCGTTGTCGAGAAACCCAGAGTCCTTATCGCGGAACCATTTTTTGACTACAGTTTGCAACACTCGCCCCCTTAAATTAGCATTCATCACATTTATTCCAATCTACTATTATTGCTGTCTTCGGCCAATAGCGGACACTAAGAATCTTCTCGCAACGCGCGCCTAGATGCCTGATCAACCAAACCAAATAGCCTATCGAGCTTATCTTTCTTGCTAGATGCCTGATGGCCTACTACCTTAACTAACTCGCATTTTAGTATAGAGGTTAATCGGTAAAACTCCTGGTACAGCTCATAATTATTCAGCCGCCTGTTTTTACTAGAGAAATAATTACTTTGTTCAAGACGGGAACGCCTCCCCGGCAGACCAATAATATTTTGGGAATCTGTATAAACCGTCAAAGTAATATCGCTTTCATTAGCCAAAGTAATCGCTTCACTCAGTGACCACAGCAAAATTTGCAATTCCAATTTTGTCGAACTGGTTTGTTCAAAACGCTTCACTTTCACCGTATCTTTTAGCGAGGCTATAGACGTACTCAAGTCAGATACCAGAAGGTAAGCACCATACCCCACCTTTAACTGAGTATTAACACTACCGTCTGTAAAAACCTGCAAGTTAAGCATTTTTTAAATCCATTCAAAACTAAAGTCCGTTTTGTGTCGTAACAAACTTCTGTTGTAAGTAACGCTATTCAATCATTATCAAAGTTTTTTAACATAGTTATCATCTAACGGCCAAGAGCGGACCCTCAACCCATTATTGCCAAGCCGTTGTGTCATTTTAAAATTGATAGACGATATGACTTGAGCAGTATAGTATATAACGCCCCACCTAACAGCAACAGCCCCCAGCCAATGAGTAATTGCATAATTATCCTTTAACTCACCTTTAATGTCGCTTGTAGTTGTACACACCATTTCGTTTGCTGGTATACGTAAACAACCCGGATCGACGGATCGCCCGATGCATCCAGGGAAATGTAGTCACTGACAAGGTCCCTTGCGGTCTCAGGATGCGGTGCATTTCTGGCAAAAAGTGCTTCAGGGGCAAGGTGGGGGAAGGAACCACACTGTACAATAGTACCGTGTCAAAGATTTCGGTGTCAAACCCCGTATCTATTGCATCACGTTTTAACACGCGGACGTTTTTCAAATCAGCCGCTTGTACTTTTTTCTCTACCCGCTCGATATAGTCCGATAGCACATCTATCGCCACCAAGCGCCCCTGATCACCAATCAACTTTGCCGCCGATACAGTGTGAAAACCTGTGCCGCACCCGACCTCCAAAACGGTCTGCCCAGGTTGAATATCAGAACCTTGCAGGATTTTCATCGGCCCAGAGAATCGGTATCGAAGTCGGTTTTCCATCGCGGCCCCGGCTACTTTGACAATAAACTTTCCGATCTTTGTATTAGCTAATACCTCAATGTCCATTTTATATGCCTAACAGGATGATGAGTTTCATAAGATATGGCGCTCAAAGTACAACCGACTCGCCTACGCTCAACACAGCACATTCATAACCTGCCTTCTCTGCGTCGCGCTTAAATCCTGCATCGTCCGCTGGATTATAGTGGCGAGTGAAAAATGCAGGGCAGTTGTAGTGACAAGGTATCACTAACTTAGGGCGGATGATTTTAACCGCCTCAAGTGCCTCTTTTTCGTCCATAGTGTTATGGTTTGTGCGTCCACCAATAGGAATCATTAATACGTCAGGGCTTTTGAGGCGCTCCCACTCCTCACGATGCAGTAACGAGTCACCCAGGTTAACGAGTGTTTTATCCCCCACCTTGATGCTAAAGCCAATGGCTCCCCAGCCAACGCGTTCATTTTCACTCGGCGTGACTGTTTTAAAAACGGACCGAATTTAAGCGTCAACGGCCCATGCGTCGTTTCGATGCCTTTCACAGAAATATTATCGATACTTTTCTCCTGATCAACAAAGTAACTTCAGTACTAACACCCAAACGTCTGGCGTTATTAAAATCATTGCGTCCGCATGGTCCTTTGAGTATACGCGCTTTGTCGAAACAATTAGAAAGAGATTATAAAAATGTCCATACGCAGGTACTTTTTCAACAGCGCCGCAGCGTATTTTCTTCTAAACACCAGGAAACGCTTACAATAACTTGATGAGCCTCTTTTTTAAAGGAGAACTGCCAACCCAGTTTAAGGCAGATGCGCTGTACCAGCTGCAACCCCAGTCCAAACCCCGGTGTGGACACTTTAATTTCATCGTTGTTTTCCACTTTTACCGGATTGGTTATATGCAAGCCGTGATTTGAAACCTCTATATCTATAGTGCCATCTGTACTGTGTTGAAAGGCATTTCTGATCAAATTTGAGAGCACTATGGAAAACAGATCGCCTTCAATAAGTAAGGTATCAATCTCTTTATTGACTCGAATGGTAATATCTCGACCGTTAAGCAGGTAACGGTGATCATCAATAACCTGCTTACACAACAAACAAACATCAACCTGACATTTATCTATGGGGCTCTCTGAGCCTTTCGCTAACCACAGCAGTGCGGAAGATAATAGGTTCATATTGGCACTGGCTTTGAGCGCACGTTTTACTACTTGTTGACTTGGTTTATGGTTTTGCAAATTCAATGTATCCAGACTGGCCTGAATAATTGCCAAAGGTGTACGCAGCTCATGGCTGGCATGCTTTAAAAATTGTTGTTCACGCTGGTTAAAATCCTGTATTCGATCAACACCTTCACGTAGTTGCATTGCAATTTCATTCAACTCTTCAATAGAAAAATCAATATTCAGCGACTTTTCTGGTGTCTTACCTAAAGTCAAAGCCCACTGGCTGAGTAGCTGCAAGGGTTCAGTTGTACGACGAATTAACCAACGCACCAGAAAAAACAGTAAGAAAAAAATGATCAAGGTTAACCAAAATGCTTGATTCAATACTGTGTTTAAAAAGGCGCTAAAATACTCTTCCACCTCGGCGGCACTGTATCGATTGAACAGAAATATTTCACCATAATCGTCATCAACATGATGCAAAAAATAGAGGTATTCGGTCTGCTTTTCGTTGTCATCAATAATCACTTCGATGATCTCACCACTGTCAAATAGAGAGCGATCAAAACGTTGTTTCAATGATTCAGGGATCTCTTCCCAGCGCCGGTAGGCACTGAAACTTTCGCCACGAGGAAGTGCTAAATCAGGGTTTTGCGTTACTTGACGAAGTAAAGATTGGGCTTCGAGCTTCATCAGGCTATTGGTTGCTAACTCTGCGGCATGCCAAGTAAAAACAAACAACAATAACAGGCAAGCCAGAAGTAAACCAGCGCCAAGCCATAGCAATTGCCAGCGTACTTGCTGTGCCAGTGTTTTTGTACGCTGGCGTTTCTCAGAGATCATCAGCATCAGGCGCTGATTTTTTTCTCAGATACAAGCCCACGCCGACAAGCGTGTGAATCAATGGATAAGCAAAAGGTTTATCCACAGCCTTACGTAGCTGGTGTAACTGAACGTTAAAGTTTCCGGGGTCCACTTCATGATCAGGCCACGCATAATTTTCCAGTTCGGCTCTTGATACTACTTCGGGACTACGTCGCGCTAGAAGTTCTAGTATTTTCCAACCGGTTGGCGTTAGCTTGATTTCGTGGCCTTCACGCGCCACCCTAAGTTCCTTGAAATAGACAACGAGTGTATCTATTGATAGCTGATCTGTTTGCGGTTTATCACGTCGATACAACGCCTGCAAACGAGCCCAAACCAAGGGCATAGGACAAGGTTTGACGACATAATCATCAATACCCACTTGAAATCCCTTGAGCTGTTCTGCATTGGTATCACAAGCGGTTAGCATCAAAACCGGGGTTTTATTTCCCTCTCTACGAAGTTGTTCGCAGACTTCAAAGCCGCCTTTTTTCGGCAGCATCAAGTCAAGAATGATCACATCAAACCGCCGCTCCTGCGCCAGTACGATCCCCGATTCACCATGGTATGCAAAATCACACTCTGCACCCTGCAATGTTAGATAATCACCAATGGCCGATGCTAGATCAACTTCATCTTCGACAATTAAAACTCTCATTTTTTTAACTTTTTCGTAACAATGTGTTTGATCATTTTTTTTGTTGATAGTGATCAAGCTCCATTAATTGCCCCTCGTCAAGTTTTAATATTTTGTCGGCACAATCAAAATAGCGCTCATCATGTGAAACTACAATAATCGTTTTTCCCCTTTTCTTCATGGCGGGCAAGATCTCTTTATAAAAAATCTCCTTAAATATAGGGTCTTGATCCGCCGCCCATTCATCGAACAATAAAATTGTCCGATTTTCACAGTATATATGCAATAGCGCCAAACGTTTCCGTTGCCCATGACTGAGATCAACCCTGGATAACAGCCCGCCCGTTGAAGTGACTACAGCAGAAAGGTTTAATCGCTCAATAAAAATCTGAATAACATGATCATCACATAATTTTCCATTAGCATCCAGAACCTCTTCAAAAAGGCAAAAATCGGCAGCGATTATAGAAAAATGATTGCGAAAGGTTTCGATGCCTTCAGCTTCAATCAGCTCATCATTCAGATAGATACGACCGGCATCCAGTGGATATAAGCCGCATAGGGTTTTTAACAGGGTGGACTTTCCACTGCCATTCCCGCCGATAATCAGGGTGACTTCACCTGGGGTAAATTGAGTGGAAATTGGCCCGATATGAAACACTTCCGTTTTATCATCCGTCTCCAAAGTATAGGCGTATTCAACACATTCAAGCTCTAGCTTTGCTCCAGAAGAGTTTATATTACTTGGTTTTTTTGGGAGTTCCAGCTGATCCCAGCCATCAACTTTACTTAGGTGCAAGCTATCAATTTTGTTAAATGCAACTTTTGCATCGATTAACTCATCAGAACCACTAATAATCACTTCAATGGGCTCCAGCAAAAAAAGCAAGGTAATAACATAGCCAGCGATGACCTCCATGGATAGCGATAAGTAATTACCTATCAGGAAAATAATAGCACCCAACAAGGCAAACAGTAGGAGCTGCGCCCATTGTTCGACCACTGCAAGCAAATTGAAAACCCGTCGGCTTCTGATGCGTATATTATTCGAAATAGAGAATATTTTTCGGCTAAAAAAATACTTTCGAAAGTCATTAAGCGCCAGTTCCTTGGCACCCAGCACCACGCGTTGATAATGACTCATCATCACATCAGTCGTTTCTCGAATTGCAACGCGATCTTTTTTTGTAAACCAAAGCAAACAGGCAATTGTCAAAAATCCAATCACAAAAAAAACCAGTACAACAGCCAATAGTTCCAACGATAAATACGCCATATACGCAATACCAAAAACGACGATGACAATATTGATAATAAGTACGGGAAGTACGTGAAAAAACTTTTCTGCGACTTCGAGATCCTCTGTCAAAGTCGCGATCACCTTGGGTAAACCGATGCGCTCCAACTGGGGCAGTGGCGTTGCCATCACCCGGCGAATCATTTTCACCTGAATATCGTAGCTTACATTGACGGCCATTTTGACAAAAATCAACTCGTTGACAAACCCTAGTACAAACAGAATAAAAATAGCGATGAAAAAGTATTCAACACCATATTTCATATTCTCCAGCTGATTACCTATTGCATCGCTGATTATGGCAATCACGCTCATGCTCGCCATGCCCAGCAGAATGCTCATGGGCACAGTGAATATCAGATACCATTTGTATTTGAGGTACAGCTCTGTATACATATCAATTTACTATTTAAATAAATTGAACAAAATCCGTGATTGGATGGAAATGACGATCAAAAATATTTTGGCCTCCAGGTGAGTCCCCCGAAAATAATTTTTATTTTATCTCCCATGTTTCTGCATTTTTTTACATCTTTCCAGATATTCCCAAATTCAATAAAATTAATTTTTATTGGGTTATTTGTTTGGATGTTTTTAGTCAGCCCATATATCACTTTTTCATCTTCGGGCTCATACGTTCCGAGCATTCGATCCCAAACAAGTAAAATACCAGCATAGTTTTTATCAATATATTGCGAGTTTGACCCATGATGGACACGATGTACCGATGGCGTATTTAACCATCGGTCCAATATGCCCAATGTTTTTATCTTATTCGTATGAATCCACGTCTGATATTGCACCACAAATATCAATGCAATAATGACCATGAATGGGTTAAATCCTATGAGAATCATGGGTATCAAAAACACCCATTCAATAAATCCTTCAACAATACTTAATCTCAAAGCAATACTTAAATTATAATCCTGTGATGAGTGGTGAACACTGTGAAATGCCCACAGAACTCTATGTTCATGCTCGATACGGTGCATCCAATAATAGGTAAAATCAGCCGCAAGGAGTGCTAAAATAAAAGTCCAGATATTCATCGGAATTTCCCATGGAACAAGATAATAAAAGGGCAGTAATGCAACGACCCCGATAACTCCTGTCGCAACTTTTTCGATTATTTGTCCCATAAAAAAGATAACGATATTTGCAGCCGTGTCTTTCCATAGCCGAGGAGTATCAGAAAAATAATCAACAGTCATTTCAATTACAGTGATGACGATATTGATGATAAAAATGGTCGCTACGACAAGCCAAATCGGTGATGTCTCAAAGAGTGCCGTTATTTCTTCAATCGATAACATGTTTGCCCCCGGTGATGCTCACTTTAAATCTTCCAAAAAATAGTTACGAACCTTGGATCAAGAACTCCACTATATTCCTTGGGACATTAATAAGATCTTAAGAAAATCATTGCACAAATGTGTTTTCAAAATAACCTCAAAGTTGCCATCTCCATACCAATTAGAGTGAGTTCTCCTCTGTTTTTCCCTCAATCCAATCCGCCACAAAGTCAAGATAACCATCAGCAAAAGCACCCTCACCCAAGAATTCAAGCTTAATAAGAAAACCAATTCCTGGGATGGTTTCTTTAAAGTATTTTTGCTTTAAAAGGCTATGTTGGGCATCAGGGAATACCTTTATGGTCAACGCGTTATTGCCTGATTTTTCAAACATCTCTTTGTATACGCGAATACTTTCGGTCGTATCGACGTTTAAATCGTGCTTGCCGAAGATAGCCAGCGTTGGGGCGCTAATCTCTTTTAAACTCTCTCGAGCGTCATAGCGCCAATTGAGTTTAACGAACTGAAAACGTTGAGGTGTCAAGAGCGCTTCACCCATCTCTTTTAGCACGGTGCTGGCATGATAATATTGGAGATACTCTTCGTAACTGGTAGACGCTGCAAAGAACCGCGCGCTTGTGCTGCGATACGCCTCAATCGCTTGCTTTATCTGTTTATCAGAAAAACCTTCCCGCGCCAGTCGTCTCTCCATTAGATAAGCGCCTTGATCCATCCAGTTGATTGCAGCGGAGACCAGAACCATGAAATTCGGATAATCTGATTTGCTGGCCACGAGCGGCAGCACCCAGCCGGCCTGGCTGTATCCGATCAAACCTATCTTGTTCGTGGCAATGTCTGCACGTCTCTTTAGCATATCAATTGCCGCGATGGCTACATCTGCGCGATCATCCAGGCTCTGGTTTTGCCAATCACCCTGCGAGCTTCCAACGCCCGGTTTATCCCACGAGAATGAGGCAATACCCCGCTTGGCCAATCGATTCCACAGTAGGCGGTAGTAACCGTGAGCATCATAGGGCATCGCGCCATCGCCATGAACGAATACCACAACAGGAAAGGGGCTTGACTTGTTTTCAGGTAGCATGAGTGAAGCGGAAAGGTGATTGCCTTTATATTCAAAATCCATTGCAACTTGCCGATACGCCTTATCATCAGAATCCAGGCAGCCCGAAAGTAATATGAGCATCATTCCTGTAAAAAAGATTTTTTTTAGTTTCATTTTAATCCTCACAATTTTACGTTTTCAAATTAATGTGCTTTTAGAATGATCTCAAAGGGGCCATCTTCATCCTCACCGGTATGACGAACAATGTACGGCAATGAGATGACCCCCTCTGTGATCCACAAATGCGATGGTTTGGATTTCGTATCGGATAATTTTAAATGACGGACTTCAATTTTTTGTTTTCCAACCAGAATGGTTTCAAGCCCTATATCGCTTATGCTCACCTGGCTGATTTCCAGATTTTCTGTGTCTAGAATATTGAGTTTTTTGGGTAACGGTTTATCTGCATTTTTTTGAATAAATAGCGCTAAATCATTAAAGGTGGTATCAAAAGAGTCTTGTGGAAAGTTCACGCTGTGTGCCTGCTCATTTCGCTCTGAAAATATCGCTTCTGACAGTGAAACCACCTCTTCTGTATTGGCTGATACTTTCCCTGAAATGGCAAAAGACAAACGAGAAAACTGCTTCTCCTCACGAGCGGTAAGTTTGGCTATTTCAGTAAATTCCCCCAGGAATTTATCTTCATGGGCATCTATTTTGCTCCAGTAAGCCGTCCCCTCAAACACTGTTTTGCTATCAGCTTTGACTAAACCAACGCCACGTTGAAACTCTTCGCTCTGAATGGTGGTGATATCAATGCTCCAAAACAACCACGATGTCTGAATACGGCTATGTTCAACAATAAGATGTCCGCTTTTGTTTTTCGACAGTTTTAACGTCACATCCCCCACATCGTCTCCCGCCGATAAAATATCGTAATTCAGCACTCTAAAAACAGACTCTTCAGCCATGACGATATTGGTAAAAAGAAAAAATAGAGTGGCATGAAAAATATATAGTGTGGCTTTTTTCATAAGGAGAGTTCCTTCTTGTTTGGCAGTGATTTTTTTAAAAAAAATTCCTGCATATCAATACAGATAGCAATCAGTACCGGTACAAGAATGAGTGTAATGACCGTGGCAAATATTTCACCATAAGCCAACGAAACAGCGGCTGGAATCAGGTATTGTGCTTGTTCAGAAGTTTCGCTCATCAACGGCATTAAACCCGCCACAGTGGTCACCGTCGTAAGAAATATCGCTTTGAAACGCCCAAGTCCGGCCCCCATCAACGCATCGTGAACAGCGCTACCTTCTGCTTTATTCTGGTTGTAGCGCGTCATCAATACTAACGAGTCATTTACCACCACGCCCGTCAGAGCCAGCATGCCGAGAAAGGAGAGAAAACTCAGCGGCAAGCCCATAATCAAATGCCCCATTGCTGCACCGACAAAACCAAACGGAATGACTGACATGATGATGAATGGCTGCCAATAGGATTTCAGCGGAATGGCCAATAAGGTATAGATGAGAATGCAGGCAAAGAGTAACGCTTTGAGTAAGTTGCCCTTCAGGTTGCTCATCTCTTCTAGCTCACCGGCCTTCGTTACGGTGACTTGCGGAATACGCCTTTCCAGGTCAGGGAGGAAATGGCTAAAGAGATCCTGAGAAATTTCTGAAGGTGCTACCTGGCTTTTATCGATAGAGGCATAAATGGTATTCATCCGTTTTCCATCCCGGCGGGCGATGTAGTCGGTGACATAAGCGGACTCAATCGTGGCGACGGCCGTCAGAGGAAACCAGAGGCCATTATCACTTTTTAGACGAAGCTGCATCAGATCGGCGATGGTGTTTCTGGACTCCTGGGGACTTTTGACGATGACCCGCACTTCCTGACGATCCCGCTGCACCCTTTGTACTTCGGCTCCACCAAAACTCTGGCCAATCTGGATTGCCAGGGTTTCGCTACTGAAACCAAGGTGACGCGCTTCTGGCTTAATTTTTAAATATAATTCTGGCTTGCCGTTTTTTAATGCGTCCCGCAGATTGCTAACGCCTTTGATCTCTTGCAAATAGGCTAATATCTCCTGACTGGCGGCTCTCAATCGCTCCTCGTCCTTACTGTAAAGATCAATCGCAAAACCACCTCCAGTCTCTTCTGACGCACTGAAGGTTAACTCTGTGGTACCTTCAAGTCGTCCGACACGTGTTTGCCATTGTTGCAAAATTTCGAGTGTGTCCAGCTCAGGACGAGCGGTCGAGGGTGTCAGTTCGGCATAAATTTCCACCATAAACGCACCACTCACCACCACAAGAATGTGTTTGATCGGCTTCTCTAATAAACCGTGACGCTCAACCCACTCTTCATTAAGCCTGTTCGCCATATCCTCAATGTGGTTCGCATTATTTAGGGTTAGGCGATAAGGCGCTCGCGTATCCATTTCGACGTTTACGTTAATCACTTGCTCTGGAATATCCGGAAAAAAAACGGTCTGTATTTTGCCTTTATCAATAAGCCCGAGTCCCAAGGCCGCCACTGCTATAAATAGAACAAAGATGGCGTAACGCTGTTTAAGGCTCCATTCCAGAACAGGTTTATAGATTTTCTGAATAAAGGCATCGAGATTGTTTTGTACAAAATTTTGAACGCCACGCCAGAAGCGTGAAGGCCATGACACTTTATTTCGATCTTCCATAGAGATCGCTGCGAGATGTGCAGGAAGAATAAATTTACTTTCAAACAAGGAGAACAGTAACGTTAAAATAACCACCCCTGAAAAACTGGCCATGATTTTCCCAAGCGCGTTGTCAATTAACATCAATGGAAAAAAAGCGGCCACCGTGGTTAAAATGCCAAAAATAGTCGCGGTTGCCACACGACGAACCCCCCTTACCGTTCCCTTAACGGGGTCCTTGTAACGCTTGCGCTCTTCAAACACACTCTCCCCCACCACCACGGCATCATCCACCAAAATACCCAAAGCAATAATAAAGCCGAAGGTGGTGATGTCGTTCAATGAGTAATCGACCCATGACGTACCCATCACCGCCATGGTGCCAGCAATCGAAATGGGCACCCCCATGGCGACCCAGAATGCTAGTTTTAGGTTGAGAAACACAGAGAGCAGCACAAACACCAGTAAAAGCCCCAGCAATGCATTGTCTTTCAGCAGGTTGAGACGCTCCGAAATATAGTGGCTGGAATCTGCCCAAATACTGATCTTGACCTCGGGGGGTAACGTTGTTCGCAACCTTTCAACGGTTTTTTTGACAACCTTTGCAATCTCAAGCAGGTTTTCAGTACGGCCAATTAATACCTCCATACCTAAAGCAGGCTGGCCATTGAAACGCACAATCATGTCATCATCTTCGTAAGCGTCTTTGATTTCGGTCAAGTCTCCGAGCAGCAGTTGGCTACCATCACTTTTCTGATAAATTGGAATTTCAGCAAAGTCACGGTAGTGATAACTCTGGTTATCTGCACGCAATGCAATCCTTGCGCCATCCGTTTTTAACGAACCGGCTTTAAAGGTCAAGGATGACTGCTGAATTTTTTCGACGAGATCACTGATCGTCAGCTTGTATTTTTCCAATGCTTCGGGATGCACCTCAATGCGGAGTTCAGGTTGGCTCTCTCCCCAGCCCTTGAGTTTGGAAATTTCTGGCTGTGCCAGTAACGCCTCACGCATCTCTCTGCCAAGACGTTGCAGAGTGTGGTGATCGGTATCGCCATACAGTTGTACGATCAGCGCGGGGAAGTCAAAATCATTCCGAGTAATGACCGGTTTATCCGCCGCTTGCGGCAGGTCATGAATACTATCCAGGCGAGCGCGCACATCATCTTGCAGACGCTGCAGGCTATAACCCTCATTTCGCTGTACCATAATGCTGGAAAATTCTTCCAGCGAAGTGGATTGGATCTTTTTTATCCCTGGCAAGCCTTCCAGGGCTTTTTCGATTTTTTGTGTGATTTGCCGATCAACCTGTTCGGTATAAGCGCCTATAAATGTGGTATCGATCTGTAGCGAATCTGCGGGCAGCTTGGGAAAACCTTCAATGCGCATCGATGACAGGGAGAGAACGCCAGCCACGATGATCAGCAGCATGATTAAATTTGCGGCGACCGGATTGAGTATGAACCAACGGATCAATCTGTGCATCGTTATGCCCCCTCAGCGGTGACTGGGCTAACACGATGGCCTGCAAGAAAAGAGGCCAATGGCGTGGTGGCAATGCGCCAGCGGGAAGGGTAATGTTTACCGAGCATATCGCTTGATGGTGTTTCAATAATAATCTGATCATCTCGATGGAAAAGTACCGTGGCGATAAACTGCCGTAGGCGATTTTCATCATCCAGATACCAAATGATGCCGCGACGGGTCAGCGCACTTTCTGGAATCATTAAACTGTTATGGGCAGTGCGGCTTGGCAAATTTATTCGAATAAAATCACCCACCAACGATTGGCTGTTAGCCGTATCATCAACTTCTAAAAATAATTTGTATTGACGTGTATCTGGATCGAGAAAGCCACCACCACGTTTAATGTGCGCCCGCGCAATTTCAATGTTGTCTGTATTGCGAATGGATGCGGCCTGCTTTTTCCAATTTTTTTCCAGCATCTTCCACTGTTTATTGCTCAATGCGACAGAGATTTCCTGTCTGCCATTTTCAACAATATGCAATAGCTCATCACCTTCGAAAACAGTTTGCCCGATACTGATACTGCGGCGGGTAATAATCCCCGAAAACGGTGCTTTGACTTGTGTATAAGAAAACGTTTTTCTGGCAGCATGGAGACGGCTTTTAGCCGCATTCACTGTTTTTTTCGCCAACTCCAGTTGCGGTATGTTTAATACTAAGTTCGATGGCGTTCCGCTAATACCTGAGCGTTGCCAGTTTTTTTGATCCTGAGACGATTTGTTTTCTGCCTGTAATAAATTTAACTGTGCCTCTGCCAGCAGTTGTTCAGCCTCGTGTAAATCGGCTTGGTAGCGACTATCTTCGATGCGAATTAGCAGATCGCCTTTTTGGACCTTCTCACCCACAGATGATCGATCAAAAATCTGCTCTATTTCACCACTGATCTGAGCCTTCAGGGTCGTCGCCCAGCGAGGTTTGATCTCGGCATAGGTTTGAATAATGCCTTTATTGTCTTGGGGCTGAGGGTTCACAATGGAGACCAGAGGGAGATATTGTGCTTCCTGCTTTTGCTCAACCTCTGCCGTATCTTCCAGCCCAGCGACTAAAATAATGACCAAAAACAAAATAAACAGGGAGGCAAACAGCCACCATTTACGGTTTTTCATGACGATTGTCCTCGTTGCTGTTTAGCTGGAAGGGCTCTATTGGTAATCCCAATGCGGTGATGAGATCGATGCGATTTTTGGTATATAGAACTTCAAAGTTATTCAGCTCTATCTGTGCCTCAATATATTCGACCTTAATCAACAAATAGTCGGAAAGAGAGAGATCACCGTCACTGAAGCGTTCTTCGGCAGAGCCTTTTTTTTTCTGTAAATTGCTGATTTGTGCTTGTTTCTGTTCGAGTTGCCAAAGCAAGAGCTTGTCGTTAGCCATCGCATTTTCGACTTCCAGCATTGCTTTAAGTACCGTGTTTTGGTATTGCCACCAGACAGCCTCCGCTTCTGCCGATTTTTGCCTGGCGATAGCGCTGAGTTGCCCACCATTGAATAGTGGCTGGGTCAGCCCACCAATCAATTGCCAAAGAAGGTCACCGCGCAGCGCTTTTTCCAGTGTCTGCCCGCTTTTAGAAAAGGAACCCGTGAGGTTGAGTTGAGGCAGCAATGCTTTGCGTGCAGAACGTTCTAAGCGATCAAAGGCTTGCACTTCCGAAAATGCGGCCTGAATATCAGGGCGATTGACCAAGGCCGTAGCGGGTATCTCTGCCGTGAAAGAGACCAGATTCGGGAAGACTTTATCATCACTCACCAGTAGTTCATCAGCAGGAAAACGGCCACGTAGAATGTTCATAAATTGCAGCATTTTCAGCTTCTCCAGCTGCACCTCCTGCAGGCGGAATTCGCTCCATTGCTGACTGTTTTTTGCATCCAGAAGAAACTCATAGGGTACCAGGCCGACTTGAAACGCACCTTGATAGTAGCTAAAAGGAATTAGACCCGCCTGGTAAGCATCCTGATAGTAGTTAACCACATCAGTTTGAGCCTTATTGAGGTCGATAAGATATTTTTCGGTATGAACATAACCGCGATATTCAATCCATAAACGTGCTGCCTGGCCTATCAATACCCGTTTGAGTTGTTGCAGATCATATTGCGTTTTATCTGACAAATGCTGAGCCGCGGCAACATCATCTGAAAGCTTTCCCCATACATCCAACGACAAGCCAATATCAATAGACGCCGATATCGTATTGCCAATCTCTTGCAACGCATCTTTGCTGCGAGTATTTAATAGACTTAAATCCGCACGCGGCTGGTTTCCTGCATTGGTAATCGCCACGTCATCGCTAGCGGCTTTTGCCGTAGCCGAGATGGTTTTCAAATCCGGGTTATTACTAAGTACCTGTGCAATGTATTGTTGCATTTCGGTCGATTGATCCACAGCAATAATCTGTTTGGAGAGGCGTTTGTAGTCAGTCACCTTCCAACCTGAGGCTGTCGCAATGGCTAACGGCTCTAACGGCGGTTTTGACAGTGGTACCACTCCGCTTGCACACCCTGAAAGCACAGTCGCCAGCGTAATCAAGATAAATTTTATGCGCATTGCAAGCTTCATTTTTGCTTCCTAATATCGTCGTTAAGACTTAAAAGTGGTAGTTGATGCTTGTTGTTAACAGCTCATCACGTACGTCGTAAAAATTGATATTGGAATTATTGGACTCACTCACGACCATCAATTCCAGGCTACTATTTTGCCAATTAAATGGTTGCCTATAGCTGATACCAGCAGCAATTGCGCTGAAGTCACCTTTGCGTTTATTACCAAACACAGGATTAACCGCACGATATTTTTTCTCGCCAGCAGAGATATAAGCAAAAAATTCAAAATTATTTTTTTCATAAGCTAGTGTTAAATCAAAACCTTTGGCAGTAAAACTATTGGCATCACCCAGCGCATTGGTGTCGGTGTAATTGGCTCCCCCTATTAAATAGAAGCTGTTGCCCAAGGCTACAGGCGGAAGAGAAAGAGAGGTTCTGTGATATTTATTGCCGCGTCTTAGCTGCTCGATTTCAGTCGACGTTAGGCGAGATTTAAGCGATTCACCCGCCTCATCATTTTTTATAGATAAATCCTGATAGACGTAATCAATAGAGGCAAATGATCCCCAAATATTATCAATAGAAAAACCAATAGCAGCATCCAGCTTGGCATTCGTCGTCTTGCGATCTTGGTTGATCAAGTAAGGGTCCTGCCACACTTTACCGCCAGTACCCAAAAACAAGGGAATAGATACCGACAAGCGGGTCTTATCGGAAAATGTATAACGGATACCGCTGCCACCCCCATCAAGCAAGCTGCCATCCATAAAGAGTGTGATGTTGTTTTGAAAGGTATAGCCCAATTGAACTTCAGGAAATAGAAAATCATAACTGTAACGAGCAGGTTTTTCAGTCAATGATTCAATGCGCTTTTTACCGCCATAAGCATCGAGTTGGTTGTCGCTACTCATACCTCCCAGCACCAGACCGATAGAGCCGCTCCAGCCTCTCTTCCCAATATCTGCCGATAGCGTATTTGAGAATAAAGAACATCCAAGTGTTAAAAGTGCCGTAATAAATAGAGTTTTCATTTTACTCCCCAAAGAAATAACAGTTACCGCCTTTTGGCTTTCGTAACTACTCTATTCCTGGAGGTGTTAATGAAACCTTAAGAAATTGATCTGGCTCGGCAAACGAACATAACGATTGCTGATTAAACCTAAAAAAATCAGTTGAATCATGGCGACGCCTACATGAATGTAGGTGGTGGAGTCGAGTCTGGAACAGAAACCGAGAGCGACTAAAGTGCGGAAGATAAAAGACTTTTTATACTATTTTGGACGAAAGCGTATCGCCTACAGACAAACGAGGGGGCAAGTTGCGTGTATAACGATTAAGACGAAAAAGTTAATACCCCAAGGCCTAGATGATTATACAAGCAACTTGACCCTAATTTTTTATTTCTTATCGAAGACGTCATCCAGGCTGTGAGCATGAAGCAGCTTTAAACCCCAGCCTTCTAGGGCATCTTTATCTGCTAAAGTAATTTCATCTTTCGCCCACTGGGGTAAAGGACCATATTTTAGTTCGAGCAGACGAGAAAGAAGAATCGCCTCGCCTTCTTCTCTACCTTCTTCCCTTATATTCACTTCCCATTGTGCAATGCGTGTGCTTAACATGTCTTTGACCTCGTCTAAATCGCTCTTATCTTTGGGTTGGAGTTTTATGCCTTTATAGGGCGCAAGCACATAGGTTATCCAAACCGCAAAAGCACGTTTTACTGAATCCAGGTGCGGAGGAATTGCTTGTGCCATTTCCTCCAATGCCGCGTTAAAATCCTGCGGGGTATTTGCGTTTTCAAGTCGAAACACTAGCCCACTCAAGGAACCGGTTTTACCTTCAGGGTATCGGTTTTCATCAATTACATAATAGCGCATACTTGGCTGCCATTGCCACAACGGCGTATTGGGTGGCAATGAAATCA
>CAZZJI010000068.1:0-16130 GCA_964654485.1 uncultured Gammaproteobacteria bacterium
GTTATTCGTTTGATATGTTGGGCGAAGCGGCGCTGTGTCAATCCGATGCGGACAGATACTTTAATGCGTACAGTGAAAGCATAGAGGTTATTGCCAGTAATGTGCCCGATCGGTCTGCTGGGGGTGAGAGCAGAGGGTGTATCGAAAGCAACAGCATCTCGATCAAACTTTCTGCATTGCATCCACGTTATGAGTATTCACAACAAACGCGAGTCATAAAACAGTTGTTACCCCGATTGATTCAGCTTGCAGAAAAAGCAAAAATAGCCGGTATCGGCCTGACAATTGATGCGGAAGAAGCGGATCGGCTGGAACTTTCCCTTGATATTTTTGAAATGCTGTATTGTTCTCCACAATTAAAGGGATGGTCTGGTTTAGGCTTTGCGGTGCAGGCGTATCAAAAACGCGCCTTGCCGGTATTAAATTGGTTAGCTGAACTGTCTCGTCGTCAGGGGCGGCGTATACCGGTAAGGTTAGTAAAGGGCGCTTATTGGGATACAGAAATAAAACGTGCTCAGGAAGCCGGATTGACTAGTTATCCGGTGTTTACCCGTAAAGTATCCACTGATGTTTCATATTTAGCCTGTGCTAACTATTTATTATCTGAAACGGATGCATTTTATCCGCAATTTGCGACCCATAATGCGCATACCGTTGCCAGTATTATCGAATTTGCGGGTACAAATTCTGATTATGAGTTCCAACGGCTGCACGGGATGGGCGAATCCTTGTATGTATCGATTGTTGATGGCCCGCAACACAAGATACCCTGTCGTGTCTATGCTCCGGTTGGCAGCCATGAAAATTTATTGCCCTATCTCGTCAGGCGGTTGTTGGAAAACGGTGCGAATACCTCATTTGTCAATCGTATAGAAGATGACAATGTTTCAATAGAAGACGTTATTGCTGACCCATTAACACAAGTCAGCGCCTTGAAAGAATTTCCACATCCGCGTATCCCTTTACCAGCAGATTTGTATGGTGATGCCAGAAAAAATTCATGCGGCGTGAATTTGAATGATGTGAGTGTACTTGAGTCACTTGCAGAAAAAATGAATGAGGCAACGGCGAAAACCTGGCGGGCTGCCCCATTAATCAGTGGTAAAAGTGAAGAAGGACACGCCAGAGAACGATTAAGCCCCAGTGATCAACGCATTGTCATTGGTGCTGTAATTGAATCAACAGACGCTCATGTTGGTGCTGCGATACGTGCTGCGAGTGCCAGCGCGCTTGATTGGGACAGCACGCCTGCTGAAGTGCGGGCAAAAATATTACAGAAAACAGCAAATTTGATTGAAGCGCATTTTGCGCAGTTGATGACGTTGTGTGTCATTGAGGGAGGGAAAACGATTGTTGATGCTGTTTCCGAAGTACGCGAAGCAGTCGATTTTTGTCGATATTACGCCATTAGTTGCCAGGAAAAGTTTGGGCAATCGCAACTGATGCAGGGGCCTACTGGCGAAAGCAACGAATATTCGCTGCATGGTCGCGGCGTATTTGTGTGTATTAGTCCGTGGAACTTTCCGGTTGCAATATTTTCTGGGCAGGTCGCGGCGGCATTGGCTGCTGGCAATAGCGTTGTTGCAAAACCCGCTAGACAAACGCCGTTGTGTGCCATGCTGATTACTCAGTTGTTTCATCTGGCGGGTGTACCTGTCGATGTTTTACAATTTATCCCTGGCGATGGTGCTAGGCTGGGTAAATTATTGCTGTCCGATGATCGGATTGCTGGGTTTGCCTTTACCGGTTCGATGGAAACTGCGTGGCATTTAAATCGGCGTTTGGCATTACGCGATGGTCCTATTATCCCACTGATCGCAGAAACGGGTGGGCAAAATATAATGATTGTGGACAGCTCCGCGTTGCCGGAACAGGTTGTGTCTGACGTAATAAAATCGTCGTTTCTCAGTGCGGGTCAGCGATGTTCTGCATTGCGTGTGTTGTTTTTACAAGAAGAAGTGGCAACGGGTATTATCGATTTGCTTAAAGGTGCAATGAGCGAGCTATGTTTGGGTGATCCAGGCTTATTGTCTACCGATATTGGCCCTGTTATCGATAAAACAGCACGTGAAACACTTTTTCAGCACGTGGATAAAATGACACGCAAAGGGAAACTAATTGAGCAATTATACGTTCCTGAATATTTGCAACAGGGTAGTTACTTTGCGCCTGTTTTAATTGAAATTGATTCACTGGGTGTATTGGAAAAAGAAGTATTTGGTCCAATATTGCATGTTGTGCGCTATCAATCAGATAAACTTGATCAAGTTATCGATAACGTAAATGGATTGCGCTACGGATTAACACTAGGCATACATAGCCGGGTTGAGGAAACGATTGCCCATATTCGTCGTCGTGTACGAGTGGGAAATATTTATGTGAATCGTAATATGGTGGGCGCCGTTGTTGGCGTACAACCTTTTGGTGGAGAAGGTTTGTCGGGGACGGGGCCCAAGGCGGGAGGTCCAAATTATCTAAATCGTTTTGCAACAGAGCGCACGGTGTCAGTAAATACTGCCGCTATCGGCGGAAATGCAAGTTTAGTGTCGTTGAATGAAGATGAGGGTGAGAATGAGAATTGATGTGTTAGGATGTTGCAAGTGATAGAGAAATTGTACTTAACGATAGACCAGGGAGGGCATGCCAGTCGTGCGCTTTTATTTAATAATAAGGGTGAAATTATTAGCGAGGCATATGAAAAAATCAGCACTTATTGTAAAAATGAAAATTGGGTGGAACATGATGCTGAGGAATTGATAACGTCAATAAACGATGCTATTACTAAAGTAACCACATTATTCGATATTAACAAATATCAAATAGATTCGGCAGGATTGGCAACGCAACGTTCTAGTATCGTCTGTTGGGACAAGACCAATGGCAAACCATTGTCACCTGTGATCAGTTGGCAAGACAGGCGTGCTGCCTCCTGGGTAGCCAATTTTGATACCAATGGTTCTACAATACACAAGATAACCGGGCTTTATATTACAGCGCACTACGGTGTGAGTAAGCTCAGGTGGTGCCTGGATAATTTATCTGAGGTAAAGCAAGCCTATGCAGAGGGTCGTTTGGCTTGGGGGCCGTTGGCTAGCTTTATTGTTTTTCGTTTGTTAGAGGAGCGACCATTGCTGGTAGACCCGGCCAATGCCTCGCGAACTTTGTTGTGGAACAGACATACTCTGGACTGGGATGACGATTTGGTTTCCCTGTTTAATGTGCCGAAGCAGCCTTTACCTGATTGTGTTCCTACTGACCATCACTATGGCCACTTGCGAGTCGGCGGCAATTTAGTGCCGCTAAATATCGTTACGGGTGACCAATCAGCCGCATTATTTGCGTATGGCGAACCGCAATTGGATGCAGTATATATAAACCTTGGCACCGGTGCCTTTTTGCAGCGCGTGTTTACTCAATCTACAGAATATATGCCGAAGCTACTTACTAGCATTGTTGCGCAAGTTAATAATGAAATTACCTATGTGCTTGAAGGTACGGTAAATGGCGCGGGTAGTGCATTTATTGAGGTGGAGAATCAATTCGGTATAGATCCATTGCAAGCGCAAAAATTGTTACCACAATGGTTAGCTAAAAATGAGGATGTTCCCATATATTTAAATGGTGTATCCGGGCTGGGATCGCCTTTCTGGGTGCCGGATTTTAATTCGACTTTTGTCTATGAAAAAATTGCCAGTGAGGGAGAGGATTGGAAAAAAATAGTTTCAGTTGCTGAGAGTATTATTTTTTTAATTGTAATGAATTTGGAAGAGATGGACAAAATATGCTCTTCATCTAAGCTTTTAATCGTAACGGGTGGCTTATCAAAAAATAAGGAAATGTGTCAACGACTTGCTGACTTGACCGGTAAAAATGTATTCAGACCCCAAGCATGCGAAGCAACTGCACGCGGTACCGCTTATCTATTAATGAATGCAACTATTAATGCAAAGAATGATTGGTCTGATAAAAATACTGGACAATGGATAAAGCCCATGAAAAATTCAAGATTTAGCGCGCGCTTTGTTCTATGGAAAGAAGAGATGGTGCGCGCGCTAAAAAATAATTAATTTTTTATTTGTTATTCGAAATTTTGATGTTTGCGTACAACATAGCCAATTCGTCTTTCATCACTGTGACCGTGGGATGTTTGGCACCAAACTTTCTTTCAACGATATCAATAGCCCGTTGGTAAAGCGGTTCTGCTTTTGAAAAAATTTCACCAACGTATTTTTTTCTAAATTTAAGTTGAAATATTATTATATCATTTTTATTGCTTGCCGCTGTGTTGCGAGCAGTCTTTGAATTGTCAGTATCAATTCTGTCGGTCAATTCTTGATTATAGCTATATTCCTGTTGTGCTTGAATGTGGTAAATATTTGCAAGACTGTATAACGTTATGGCAATTTGCGGGTCATTCGCATCAAGCATTTTTTCCATTATGACCAATGCTTTTTGATAAAAGGATTCCGCTTCATTGTATTTGTCCTGCTTTGTGCAGATAGTGCCTAAATTCACCAGTGATTCGGCAACTTCCAGGCTGTCAGGCCCCAACGTTTCTTGTCGAATGCTAAGCGCTTTTAAGTGATACTCTTCAGATGATGCGTTATTACCTTTTGCTGCATAAATGTTAGCCAGATTATTAAATGTATTTGCGATGTTTGCATTATTTGGTCCAAGTGTTTTTTTCCATAATACGGCCGCTTGTTTATAGAACATAATAGCATCAACGTGATTTAATTGTTTTTCATAAAGTTTGCCCAGGTTATAAGTTGAGCGCGCAACAGTAGGGTGTACTGAAGAAAATAAATGTTGTCGCATTAATAATGATTGCAGGTGCAGTTCTTCTGCTTTGGTGTAGTCAGTTTTCAGGAAGAATAAGTTGCCCAGATTGTTTAGAACCATGGCAACTTTCGCGTTTTCTTTTCCTAAAGATAATTCAAATATGGTCAGGGCATTTTCGTAATACGTATTAGCCGCATCAAGCTCACGCATCGCTTCAGAAGCAATGCCCAGTTTGTTGAAAGCGTCAGCGGTATGTTGATGTTGGTTTCCATATATTCTCTTGGCAAAGTTCAATGTTTTTTTCGCGACAATATATGCTTGGCTGTAATCGCCTTGACGGTATGATATTATAAATTCATTGGTAAGTTCTTCCCAGGATGTCGATGCATCTTTCTTTATTTTTGGTGAATAAATTTCTGAATTATTACTTGTTCCCAATTTTGAAATTTGCAGTGGATGCGTTTGGAGTTGTGCTTGAGGTTGTGCCTGAGTTTGTGCATAGCTCAGTGATGTGCCGCATAATAATAAGAAGAATAAATAGAGCCGAGATTTAATAGTATTAAACATAGTGTTGCTCCTGGAAATTCCAGTTTTCCTACATTAGTTCCTTCCGTAGTTTATTTGCTGCCTTAATTGGATTAATACATGTGGAAGTAAAACTATGTTTACAAAAATGTGTTAATAAATAATTATACTTTTGTGAACATTTGTATTGTCTCGCTTTGTTTATCGGCTGAAATTAAGCAGATCTTTAACTTTGATTTTTTGCTGTAAAATTCAACATTGAATTGAAAGGGGTGATAAAGGAACATATGTACTCACAGCAAAGCTACTCTATTTACTGAACTGATCTCCTGATGTGTTAGGTTAAACAATAGGGTTTCTTTTCCTTTTTTTTAATAAGGGCGTTAAGCGCCACTTTTATTTTTTATGAAAGATATTGCTCGGCAGGTCAGTGCTAAAAAGTGCCGGACGTGAATCAAAGACATAGCGGATTCCCAGTAGCAACTCACTTTCCTTATATTTTTTGCCTCTTAAGTAGCTGGTGCGGCCGATTGCATACCAGTTGCTGTGTAAACGCCAGGCTGTTTCGAGTTTAACGCTCATTCCAAAACCTGATGCGTTGTTTTTGGCGTAAAACCGACCATCCTCATTGAGGGGAAAAAACGGTGCAGCGTCTTCATCATAAGAAATATAACCCAGCGCAATGTCACTTTCGAAAACATACTGATAGGACTCTTTTGATAATGCGTGTGCGCCAAACATGGCTTGTATCATTTTTTGTGGACTAAAATACCCGCCGTGGCCGATGGTAAACTGCCCGAGATTTTTGTCATATAGATCGACGCTAAGGCGCGGACCAATAGCCAAATAATCCAATCGCTTATAGCGGGTAAAGGTTTTATTTAGGCTAACGGAGAAGCTGGCATGCTTATTGTCATCAACCGAACGTCCTTTGTATTGGTTGATGCTAATGTTGCCGGACGTTGTCCAGTCAGCTTGATTGCGGTATATGCTGCTCAGCGCCAGACCTGTTTTCATCACACGCCCCCATTGTTGTCCTGTATACGGATCAACAATGCCAGTATAAGACAGTATGGATTGACGTACTGGGTCGGAAAACAGGGTCATGCCCCAATCTGTTTTTAACCCAGAATGCAGCATGCCTACTCTCCAAAGTGGTTTGCTATCCACAATGCCGTCGGTGGGTGTATACCCAAGTTCAGCAAAGAATCGGTGGCGTTCATCAGTAAAGTCATAGTAGAAATGTGGTTCGATGCCGGCATTAAGCTTGTTTGTTGGGTTGAATGAATAGTTTTGCGGCGTCGTAGGATAGTTGCCAATAAATGCACGGTCACCCAGTGTGCCACTGTCCAACTTTATTCGTTCCAATTTGAGAGCAAACCGATGAGTGTCGCGATAGCTGACATAGCCTTCAAAAAAAGGCATGTTATCACTTTTGAGCTGGCTTAATCCGTCGGTACCGGTTCGCCACGTTCTTTTTAGACCGAGCCCGAGCCGTGTTGTATCAATATTTTTCAAACTGGAAAATTTTCCGGTTAATACGTTGCTTTTTTTCAAGTCATAGGCAGCTTCAAATTTTTTTTGATAATAAAGTTTCTCTGCCCGATGATCACGCCACATTTTGTCCAGTGGTCCGTTGGTGCGCGTGACCAGAGTTTTTACTTGTTTGAAATTATTGCGTTTGGAGGCGCTGAAAAAAACGCCTTGCGCCGTTTCTTTATCCAGATCCGCCTCATATAGGGGGATAAACTGGGCCTCGGCATTAGCATACAGTTCGAGTTGAAACAGACTCCAGGCTCGCAATAATAAGACACGATGATCAGTTTGATACTTAGGGTCTAAATTATCAAGCACAGACAGTGCGCCGGAATAGTTTTCATTTGAATAGGCTTTATTTGCTTCAACCATTTCAATTTCAAAAGTGAGGCCGCCGCTACGTTGGTCGCGATTTTTCATTTTGTTAAGATGAAAATCTGCCAGGCGAAGATTTTTTTTCTCGAAGTTAATGAGCGCCAAGCCAAGCTGTGCGTCATCGGATGACGCCCATTGTGCGGATTTATCGAACCAAAAACTGGCGTCGTCGAATTGTTTTCTTTTAAAGTAAGTCCATCCAACAACATTGGAAACGTTTACATCTTTACGGTTGAGGATGTCATTTTTAATTTTTTTTGAATAATTGATTGCTGTTGAAAATCGTTTCTCATCGGTATGCTTAGTCATCCAGGTCGTATATAAATCATACCGTAAGGCGTTGAATTCATTTTTGACGTTAGGGTTCAGGGTTGTGTCTGCGTTATCTAATTCACTAGAATAGTTAACTAAGAATTCTGTTTGTTTTTCGGGTAAATGCGAACTCGCGCGTTGTAAAGTGATGACCAGTGTTTGATTTGCATCACATTGTTTTATAATTTTTTGATAGCTATCAACGCTATCTTGAATTTGCTCTAATTTGTGTTGTGCTAGTGCGAGCGTCCACATGTTATGAACATTGCTGCAGTTAAATTGAGCTGGATATTGTGTGGCAAGACGCTCTATGGCTATCCAGTTTTGATTGTCAGTTGCACGTTTTATATGTGTAATTACACGTTTCTTCTGTGTGGCCGCGTCACCTTCACGAAAAATTTTCATCATTTTAGCGGGAGGGCGCCAGTTGGGTAAATTGTTCCTGGCTCGTTCAAGTTCTATTTTGAATTCGTCAAAGCGTTGCTTGCCCAGCAAGTCCCAGAGCAACTGTTCTTGTATATTATTTTTCCGACGTGTTTCGGCGGCAATTTGTTCACGCTGTATTTCGAATTCGTCAAAGCGTTGTTTGTCTAATGCATCCCAAGGCGACAGTTCTTGTGCATCATTTTGCTGGCTTGTGCTGGCGGCCAATTGCATGAGTGTGGCCGGATTGGCTTTGATAGAATAAACGGGGATAATCAGTAGCACAGCGCTTAATATACTAATTACGTTCGGAAAACTAAATACTTTCATCGATCTGAAATCTCCCTGCCCGCCAAGTTCGCCATTAATTGAAGGCTAGCAGAATAATAGTTATGTTCATTCCAGTTTATTTTGTTTGCATGATAATCAACACGGTGTTCTACTAGATATCTAATGGCGTGCACGCCGCGTAGTGCATTTGTTTCGCTA
This sequence comes from uncultured Gammaproteobacteria bacterium, assembly GCA_964654485.1. Taxonomy (GTDB): domain Bacteria; phylum Pseudomonadota; class Gammaproteobacteria; order SG8-11; family SG8-11; genus JAADIM01. Next base: position 8,443 of record CAZZJI010000068.1, read on the forward strand.
ACGCGATTATTAACAAGATTTGCCCAATCCGGGATGCGTTTGCTGTGTTCAACAGCATTCCAAAAATGAAGATAGGGGCGAATAAGTTGGGTATTTTCAGCTTTTCCCCAAATTAAAAATAGTGGGATGCGTACCGCATCATAGGAAAAATACGGGGCCTTTATCTTACTGACTTTCAGTGTTGCGCTAACGGCTAGCCAATCAGGGGGTAAGTTCCATTTACCAAATTGTGCCGCTTGTAGGAGTTGAATACCGTTGTCTATTAGATGCATCCATCGTTGATCATTATCCCGGTCAAAGAAAGTATTAAAGGCAGGAAATATCCAGTAGGAAAGATTAACGATCGTTTCGTGTTCGTCAATAAACCCCCTCTCACCAGGGAGTAGTACAAGTCCTAGCGGTGTCTTGCGTAACAATTTTTCCTTGATATCCGACGTAATGTTTTTTGCGGCCTCAAGATATTTAGGTGTTTGCCATTTGTCGTGTGCCTGATAAAGCGCCCACGCAATCATAATATCGCCGTCACTGGCATTATTTTTATCCTTAACATGCGGCAGACTGCTGGGATTCCATTTCCAGGCAAATAAAGCATCTCCACGTATTTGCAGGTGTTCAACCGTCCAGCGCCATATTTGTTCAAAAGAACGGCGATCGTTATTGGTGACGGCGAATAACATTGCCGTCCCTTGACCTTCTGAGTGGCTAATATTTCCATTGTTGGTATCCAATATTCTGCCGTTTGACATTAGGAAACGGTTTTTATACTGCTTCCAATTAATAAAGTTGACGTCTCGCTCGTTTATATTGGTTTCAAGCGAACATGATGACGTTATGATCAACATGGTGGCGGCTAAAATAGTGACTATGTAACAATGCGTCATTTATGCATGATGAGTACGTTTATATCGATTTAATAGCAAACGAGTAAGTGCGACGAACAAAATAATCATGACAAAAATAATAGCGATGCTATACCATGGATGTTGTGTGAAATAATATTCAAGGTGTGTGCTGACGCTGACGTTTCCGACATTATAACTAGGGCTTAATTTTTGCCAATGCACAGATTCTGACGTGTCTTTCCAAACGGCGAGGTCGCCTTGCAGCGAGCCCCAGACTTTCGGGTTCATTACTTCACGCATCCGCTGCAGCAGATAACTTGCATTTTCTGCTGTGAAGATCGTGACTGTTTTCCCAGTGCTGGTCGGTGATTCAAACTGCATGATATTTCCTTGAGTGCCAAAGCCGGTTTGTTGTGATATTCGGGCAAAGGTTTGTTCAGCCTGCGCAGGTGAAAAACCAACCGCATTCATCATTTTGGATTGAAATTTTATCCACCAGTTACTCAGGTAAACTTCAGACTCTAACGGGTCGTACATTGTATAATGTAAGTCGTGAGCGTTTTGCGATGAGTTATAAGCGAGTGGCGAGGCTTTGAGCAGCGTGCTGTCAATGGCGCTTTGGGCGCCGATAATAATTTGGTTCCTATTTTTATCCGGCGTACCGAAGGTCATTTGTGCATTATGAAATGGCATACTGTTCGTTTGGGTGAGCTTGGATAGCAATGTCCAGCTTGCCGAAATTGATTCGGAGTCTTTCGCCGCTACTTGAATCGCCATGTCAGAGCCATCCGGAAATTTTGTGTAGGGAAAACCGGTTGTTGCGAATAGCTTGATGTTTGGTAGACGAACAAAATGATCTGCGTTAGGAATTAATAATTTTGAATCATCAAAAATTGTCACCACTAAATTGTTGGTAGAAGACACGCTGCATCTGTCTTTGTCCATGGGACTCAATTGGGGCTCAATAGAAAACACGTTGCGGCCTGGTGCAAATGAGCGTAACGGTACACGCACCTGATAATCTCTAAATACCCCGCCTTTTTGGTCGTCGAGTGGAATGGCATTAATAAATTTATCATTCAACATAAGATTAAGAACTGAATCAACACCCATCCCGGCGCCATACGCCAAATGAAAGCTTAGTATCGCCTCACTTCGTTCAGCACTGAAAAAATCAGGTGGTATCCACATTTCGACACGACTCTTTAGCTTATTGCTCAGTTTGTTGCCAGTCAGCGTGGTGGTTTTGAAACCAAACTGTGAGAATCTGTAAGCGCTGTTTTGTTTTACACTTGCATGTCTCGTGTAGGCAGGTAATGAGGGTATATCAACGTCACTAATGATCGTTGATGTCGAATCCGGCAGGGGGAAATTCAAATGCGCAAATGCGAGTGCAGCGCGGTTTACACTTTCTTTGTCTAATCCAGAAATGACCAGTACAAAGCGCGATGGGTCATCATCAAATGGAAAAATACCCATGTAGCTACCATTAATTTCGGAAATCAGTTCGTCGCTCAAATAGGACTCTAACTCTTCTCGAGTACCCATTAATATCGCATCTGAGCGTTGTATTGTGCTTAGGTCGAGCTTGCGAAATCGTTTTGCTGAAGATTGTGGCGTTATTCGTATGTCACGGGGCAAAGCCTCCGCGTGCGAGACGCGCAGAGGGATATATTTAAGTCGCAATGCAACTCCTTGCGTTACAAGACCACCCCAGCGTAAATAATCATCGTCCATTTTACCGCCAGGCGTGAGTACCGTCAGATGGTAATCTTCCCAAACACGGCTGTTGATCATTTCATCGAGTTCAGAAAGAAGCGGTGTTGTAAATACTTTATCTTTGATATTCAACGAAATGGTTGAATTGACCGTGTCGATTTGTGTCCATAGCTCGGGAGCGGTCGGGTCTTCACATTCGTTAGTGTAGTGCAGCGCGGCCTCGATTGTGAGTTCGTTATAGCCATACTTAAGAAATGAAGTGGGAATCGATAGATCGGCGGCGTTTTGAGGCCGGTTCGGTGTTAGTGGGATTTGACCGACCATACGATCGTTCATTTTGATGATCAATAAGGAGCGTTCTTTTAGCAATGCAATAGAATTAAAAAATTCTAAATGCAGCTTGGCCTTGTCAATTTCGTAGCGTTCCGATAGCGGCACAAATAAAGTGGTTTCACTCGTCGCATTTCGCAACACAATTTGTTCATCTTTCTCCATGAACTTAGAAAGAGGGGAAGATAATATTCGATGTGATATTTTCTTTTTTTCCGTATTGGTAATGTCAATATCGTTAGTAGTGACAGCGTCAGCACTTGTGACGATATCAGCGACAGCTAGCCCTGTTAGGATGAGTTGACAACATGTGAATATGACTAACGTCTTAACAAACGTTTTGTAATTTTCAGCGGGCGATACGGGGATCATGATATGTTCCTCAATGTATAAAAGATAATGCTCTGGTTAAAATGCGGTGGCTTCGTGCTACGATAAACTGCGGAACCGTTTTGATAGCTTTTATCCAAACGTGAAATATAAAATTTATATGTTCGATTGTATGAACAAAGCCTTTGTGAGTAAGAAACCAAATTCCTCTGGTGACACCAACGCGAATTTCTCTTTTTTCCTGTTCATGCGCCCAGCGTTCACTGTCTCCAAATAGTAAGGAAACAAGTTCACCGCGCTTTTGTTGATTGATTTCGGAGAAATAAATGCTCAATGGTACATGATGACTGTCGTTTTTTGTGGGTGGCCGGGGGGTCGACTCCACTTTGATTTTGAAGGCGCAGTTTCGATTTAATACCGGGTCATAAATGTTCAACTGTGCTTCCTCAGCGTTTTTTAGTTTGTCAATAGAGTTCGCGGATACATGCAGTTCGGCGCCCCCCATTGATAAATTGGCTACCAGGCAACTAACAGTATCTCTATTATCATCCATTGAAAGCGTCGCATTCGTATTTATGTTCACACGTGGGTCTGCCCGTCGTTGTTGTCGCTCTAGCAGTGCGCCTAAGGCGCCCAGAATAATTATAAAGTTATAGATCGCCCAGGTCAGTGTGATTGTGATGACATCGGTATCTTGTGGGAAATAGATAAAGCGAAAGATGCCAGCCAGTATGGCAATTAAAGTCACCACAAACAGTAGATAAAATGGTTTAGCGAGTTCTGATATCACATTGTTATCAAGTTTTTCATTTTTTGGTGTAACTAAAAACTGAGGTGATTTTGGGTCTTTCAGGACCTTGTTAATGCCTATGACAGAAAACAGCGATTGCATAACTTCATATAGCTCAGATATGAGTGTCCAGCGTACTTTGCCGAAAAGCGTATCGCCGATAAGGAAGGTACCAATGACATGGGGAACGGCAAATGAAAGCACCTCTATTAGGTTGGCATCGTATATTTTTAAACCAAATACGAGGTAAGCAACCGGGGCGAGGAGAAAAATCAGGCGGGCATAGCCAAAAAACCAGAATAAGATACTATTTAAATAACTCAGCCGTTGATAAAAACGTAAGCCTTTTTGGCGTAACGGGTTTCGCATGAGAAATATCTGCACCATGCCTTGTGCCCAGCGTACGCGTTGTCGTACAAACGCAGAAAATGTTGTTGGTTGTAAGCCAGAGATCAACGGTTTTTGAATGTAGATACTTTTATAACCTTTGCTATGCAGTGTTAAGGCGGTGTCAGCGTCTTCAGTAATGCTGGTTGTTGTTAAACCACCGATTTCGTCTAAATGTGAACGTCTAAGTAATGCAGCAGAACCACAGAAAAACGACGACCCCCAAAAATCCAGGCCGGGCTGAATGCTTGAGTAAAACATTTCATTTTCACTCGGCGCGTGTGGGAAGGTTTGCAGGTTTTTTTCGATAGGATCTGGGCTAATGAAAAAGTGCGGTGTTTGGACTAAAAATAGATCAGGCGTACGTAAAAAGAAACCTGCTGTTTGCTGTAAAATATCGCGAGTAGGCACATGGTCGGCATCCAGCATCAGGACCAGATCACCGTTGATATGCTTTAAGGCGTTGTTTATGTTTCCAGCTTTGGCATACTCATTGTTCTGGCGAGTCAAATAATTCACATTCAATTGGGCGCAAAGTGCTTTTAGTTTGATATGCCTGTCTATAGCAGCCTGTGCCAGTACTGGATCCTTGTGCTGGCGTTTGCTTTGTGTGCTGCCGTCATCTAAAAGGTGGATGCGTCGTTTTTCAGCAGGGTAGTCGATTTGTGTACTTGCCAGCAGTGTTGTTTCAAGGAGACGCAAATCTTCGTCGTACGTCGGTATCAAAATATCGACGATGGGATAGTCATCCTGGTTATCGGGCAGTGGACACGGTTTCCTTTTTATTGGGTTGATGTTGACAAAAATACCCAATACATACATGATAATTCCGTAAACTTCTGCAAAATACAGCGCTAAGGCCGCAACAAAACTGAATGGGTCGTGGTAAGAAAGCGTTTCGAAGGTACGCCAAAAGAAATAACGAAATGTCAGATAAATACCTAATATCACTATAACTAAACGCAATATTTCGTTTAGGCGAGTATTCATCTGCTTGCAATACAACCACCTTAGAATAATCAAAGTGGATAGCGTGAGTGTGGCAATCAACATTTGCAGCTCTATATCGACTGTCAATGTTGTAGAGTAAACGAGGAGTGCAGCAAGCACTAACCATGCCGTGGCCAGTATATTTGTTTTTTTAGCTATAATAGTAGCCATAGTAATATCTCAGTCTTTGCATTATTATGTAAAATTATTAGTGCATTGAGACAAACGTGCTGGCTAGGATTCGTTGTCTGGTACTATCTTTTATTATTGTTTATTTTAGGGCTGGTGCAATCATTAAGTTTAGCTTAATAATTAAATAGTCAAGTGTTGATATCCAAAGCAATACTCAACTTAAGCAATACTCAACTTACCGAACGTACGCATTATAAGGCTCTTAAGATAAGCTTAAGCAATAGTGCGCCCATTTTTAATATTTCTATTTTACATAAGCATATATTATGCATGCGTGCGCTGATAGTTGAGTTATGACAAAATCGGGTGTTGCTTCAGCACTTCAAAAAAAGCAGTATATCTGGTTGATTTGATATTACCAGAGATTAAATTAACTAAAAAAAGGGCGCGTCACCGCGAATCAAAGATAACAGTTGTAGAACTGAATAGTCCAGAAGCCATCCTAGACCCATTAACCGAAATGCTAAGAACAACTGCACTGTTTTGTTTGCGTAACTTGTTTGTGTAACAACGGTGATCTGCGATGGGCGTATCAACTTACTCTATTTTGGACCGATAATTTGTAAGCTGAGAATATTAAATCAATAGGTGTAAAACTGATGAATAGTATTGAAGAAATGTTGGATGATTTAAAATTGATGCCATTCCCAAGTGAGCTCGGTGGTAAAAAATTTGATGGTATCGACCCAACTGATGTAAATAGGTTGGCGCTTAATTGTATCAATTTGTTTTTGCAAAGCGGGAGTTTGGATTCAAACAATAAAGAAAATCTAAATAAAACTATGTCTGAATTACGGATTTTAAATCCGAAACTTGTTGGGGATGCACAGGTATATTTTGGTAAACTTTATCGTTTGTGCGATTTGGTTTATGAATAATCATAATCAACTACCAATACGGCTCAGCAATAACAATCCTTTTTTCTTACCGGTTTTATGTTTTATTTTAATTCAATCACATCATATTCTTTGTAAGGTTATCTGATTCAATATCGATTAATTTTTTGTATAATTTCATAAAATATAATGAGTTACATTCTACATAAAGCTAAAAACCAATCTGCTTCCTAGCTCTTTCTTAAGGTTGGTTTATGGGTCCTAAATCAACTAATAGCATTGCATTCACGTTAGAGGTGGTTGTAAGCTGGTACTCCGTCACAACATTGAAATTGAAAGAGTGCTAGTGTTTATCAGTTGTCATTCTAAGGTGAGATAGTATTGTAGGTGTGGTCAATTATTGAAATATAGTTTTGGTAATATCTTACTTGATTAAAGCAAAAGGAATCAGATTCGGGCAACATAAAAACCGGATGTTTAGAGAAAATAAACAGTAAAGCACGGAGGAAAAACTCATGGGTCTATTTGGAAAAGATAAAAAGGTAATAGATGCATCAAATTATATGAGTGAAGAAGATGATCAAGAACTGGCTTTTGAATCTAATGATTTAGCAAAAAAAAATACTCATCAACAGAGACCTAAATCTGATGGCGAGTATGGTATTCAAGATGCGATTGAATTAATGCGCCAATTACCCGATGTAAATACTGAAATAGTAATTAGCGTCGTTATTAAAACACTGGAGTCAGCAAATATACAAGTCGCAGAGATTATTACAGATGCGCAAAGCCGTGAAACACGTATCGAAAATCGGAGTGTTGAACTAATAAAAAATATTGAACAGTTAGAAACACAAATTGCGGGCTTAACTGAAGAAATCACACATTTAAATTCCGATTTTGAAGAAACATCAAAAGTGAAGGATTTGTTAGTGGCTTCATTGAAGCACGAAAAATCTGAGTCGAAAGAAGCGGCTAAAGTCGAAGCTGTTAGTGCAGCAGGCGAAAAAGCTGATGGCCCACAAAACGCAAGAGCGGCAAAAGATAAAGAAACAAAGCAGGATCCCGCAGCGATGGCCAAGGCTGCTGACGACGTATCTTTAGCAGACGACGATTCTTCCTTAGGTACAGCACCTGCACAGTAATCGATACAGAGTCAGTCTACTAACTATTGATATCAGGTGATATCAGGAGAATTTGAAGTCGTGTGTTTTTGCCTAGGAGCCTGTCGGACTTAGGATGAATCTGCTGCGGAAAAGCCATTTTGGCCAG
>CAZZJI010000069.1:0-16045 GCA_964654485.1 uncultured Gammaproteobacteria bacterium
TTAAAAAAAGGAACCGGAACTGGCAACAGATCTTCTGTTGTCTGTGCAATTTGCTCTTGATTATCGATTGCCTTTTTTTGCTCTGAGATTAAGTTTTCCGTTTTTTGTACTTTTGGTTCAGGGCTAATGTTTTCAATCTCTTCTGGTTTTTTCTCTGGAATAACCGCTGTATTTTTTTTGGGTAAATTGGGTACTGGCAATTTTTTTTTAGCTACAGGTTTAACTGGCGGTACATTTTTTTTATCAACAGGTGTTTCAATTTTTTGCCACGCTAAAAAATCAATCATTACCGGTAATTTTTCTTTGCCCACTTGCCAGGGCGTCGACATAACAATAATCATAGAGAATAACGCAACAGTAATAAATATACCTGCGGATAACGCAACACCTGATTCCAAGTAATTATTACTTTGAACGTACATCATCCGTTGCGATTCCCAAGTTTTTTGCACCACCCGATTTCGCTGAATCAATTACTTTTATTAATTCTTCGGTAGTCGAACGCTTGTCAGCATGTACTATGACAGACATATTTTGATTCAATGAAATTTCCCGCTTTACAAGACGTTTAATATCAGCCGAGTTGACAGGCTGGTCTTTATAATACACTTGGCCTTTATGATCTAATTTTAATACAAATTTTTTATCAGCCAATCTAACAGTATTTTCTGACGTTGGTTTTTCAATCGGTATGCCATCGTTTTCGGGAAACACCGTTGTAACCATAAAAAATATTAGTAATAAAAAAACAATATCAACTAAAGGTGCCATCGTAATTTGAGGTTTTCCCGTATTCGGTGATGGGAACGTGATCGTATTCATGGCATTGCCTTGGCATTTTGAGTTAGTGGTAATCTGTGTAAAACTAACTGAATCGCTTGTTGTGTTATAGCGACCAATATATTCAGACGACGCGATAGAACATGGTGAACAAAAATAACCGGTATTGCAATAATTAGTCCACTTGCGGTTGTCAGAAGCGCCTGTGATATACCTTGAGCCATCTCGCCTGGATCGCCGGTACCATGAACCGCAATGACTTCAAATACTTTTATCATGCCAGTCACGGTGCCCAACAAACCCAACATCGGTAATAAAGTACCGATAATCGCCACCGTGGGTAAAGTCCCCTCCAACCTCGGCATTATCTCAGCAAGATGTGTATTGATATCTTTTATCAGCTCATCCTTGGTATTTATCTCCGACAAATTTATAGACCGGAGTAACTGAGAGACTGGACTGATCGAAATGTCACTATTTAATAATTGCCCAATGTCCCGCTGCGTCATCAGCATGGAATAATCCTCTTTGGCATATTTTGTCAAACGCATTAGCTGAATACCTTGCAGGATCAACATAAACATCGCAATGCAAGCTGCGACAAAGATGACCCACATAACCGGACCACCCTGTTGCATTAAAGATTGAAATTTTAAATAGACTTCCATTGCATTTTTCCTCACTAATATTCGTATTGCACACCGATAAAAGGAAAGAAACCAATACCGGTTACTTCTCTTGGGTTATCAATTCTTTCATATTCATTTCCATAATCGAATTCAGACACGTTTTTCCTGAACGTCACGTTCTGTATATCCAGATATATTTTCATTTTCGACTCCGTGTATAAAATTTCCTTGGCTATACGTAAATCAACTTTGAAATACGTGGGTAAACGCTCGCCGTTATGTTTTCCGAACTCAGGAATAAAACGGCTATTTGGATCATTTGGGTCTTCGCGATTTCGACCGATTACTTTTGTATAAGGGTTACCGGAACGGACCTGTGCCTTAACACTCCAGTCCCAACGATTCCAACTGCCACCAAATGGTTGACCCCAAACTGCAGTAAGCGTAACGGGTTGGTCACCTGTAAAATCACGAGTCAGGTTTGTCAATTCATTAGTCCGGCGCGATTTAGCCCAGGATAATGCCAACCAACCCTTAACGTTTTTTTTCGCTTCACGTTTTAAAAATATATCGACGCCATAAGCTTTCCCGGTTCCTTCATTTGCGTAAATATCAGGTGGTTCGTTCTCATCAATACTTACAACCAGGTTTTTCATCGGTTTATGGTAAACTTCCGTTTTTAGGCTATACAGCGAATTAAAGCGATGCTGAACGCCAAGGACACGGTGCTCTGCTTTGGTTATTTTCAGGCCGGGGTTTCCAAATTTATCAACGATTTCCAGAGCATCGGGGGTTTGAATATAACGACCCCAGGTAGCCGTCAACAATGTATCTTTGCTTGCAGTATATTCCAATGATGTACGAGGTGATATCTCTTGTGCCCGAAAACCGCCCGTAACAGCGATGCTACTAAAACGCAACCCAAGTGTTGTTACCCAATTTTTTGCCCATTGTTTACGGTATTTAACGTAAGGTGCATAGCTTTTTATATATAAATTTTCCTTTATACGAAATTTTTTCTTGGAAGTAAAATCGAAATCAGGATCATCCTCCCTCGGCAGACGTGAAATAAACAAATCCAGGGGGGCCTTGGCATAATAGGACTCTAATCCAAAAGTAAATTTCTCATCCCGTTGGCGTTGCCAATGCAGCTCTGGTTGCCAAAAAATATCATTGGATTCAATGTTGGCGAAAAAAGGTTCACCGTTTTCATCCCGCCCTAACGATATACTTGATTTATCATTGGCGTAAGAAAATGTCATTGTTGAGTCCCATTGACTATTCCAAAATTGTTGCCAAGTCGTACCGACAGTTTGAAATTCTCTCTTGTTACTTGCTATACCGGCAAGCTGTGGATCGGATGCCGCAGAACCCCTAACATCTATTTTTAGCTCATCTCCTGCGGCAAAAAAGAAAGTATCAATATAACCTTTTTTAAGTACATGTCTGTAAAGCGCCTGTGCATCATAAAAACGTGGCACCAAAGTAAACTGATCTGGGTCATCTTCCTCATCATCTTCGGCCAGTTCATTGAATTTATCCGGTGAAAATAATAAATCCAAATAGCTGCGTCTCGCTGCAACAAAAAAACTGTCCTCACTGTCTTCGCTCACTGGGCCTTCAACAAGAAATGAAGATATTATGGTAGAAATGTCGTAACGGTAATGTAGGCGGTCATTTTTGGGTGCACGCAATTTCACATCGATTGCCCCCCCTAACGCATCACCATATTCAACAGGAAAACCACCCAGGAATACATTTATGTCCTCTACCAATGAAGGATTAATAACCGATTGAAATCCACCAAAATGATATAAATAGCCCACAGGCGCCCGGTTAATCCAAACGATATTTTCATTCGGATTACTGCCTCGCATATATACCTCCGCAGAACTCTCACCCGCCGAAATAATACCCGGTAACGCTGTTATCGCCTTCAGAGGATCTCCCTGACTACCTGCGGCGCTTATTAAATCCTCTTTTGACAAAGTAAACTTTGACGATTTTTCAATGACTCTATCAGCTGTTACGACTAATGCTTCTCCTTCGAAAACTAATGGATAAATATACAACGTAATATTACTGTTATTTATTTTATTAACCACTTTTGAAAACTTGTCATAACCCTGCGCTAAAATTTTTATCTCGACAGGCAGCGTTATTTCACTGAATGACACACGACCATTTTTCGGCGTCGTTTTATACAGATCGCCTTCACCAATAACGACGGTCGCCCCTTCTAGCAAATTGCCCGTCCCCCTTTCCTTTACCGTCACGGTTAAGTCAGCAGCTAGGGCAACACCCGGCAGCGATAAAACAACCGTTATGAAGAAAATTGATATTATATTTCGAGCATTCGTCATTTGAAAAAATTTTGTCATTACCGTTTCCTGCAAATCTGTGGCATCATAAATAAAGAGACTGGAAAAACGGAATCATTTGAATAACAAAAATATTTTTCTTGTCATTTCCGTTTGTTTATCTTCGACTACTATCTTAAATATTTGCAGGTTCCTAGTCCGTTACAAAACTTTATTGAAATGTATCACTATGTAACCGGTTGTCAAAAGATGTTAAGTAAAGCGCGCACTACGCAATATCAATACGTTAAAAATATGCTACTTTGGTGCATATAGCATCATCATCAAACTCGTTTAAGTGCCACCTGCGAAGTGTGAATGGCGTTTACATTACATAGGCTGCGGTAATAGGGTTTAAGTAAAAAATTCCTAACTAATTGATTTTACTTACTTAAAATCCAGAACACCTATTAAAAAAGATATAGCGTTTAATCCAGCCCATATAGTCTGATTCAGTGCATAAACTGTATCGACGAATCCTGATTTCCCTGCAAACTTGATCCATTGATCTTAGTTTCGACGTTGTAAAAGCACTTTACATGGCCAATAATTGTGCAGAAATACATGTCGTTTTAATGCTATTTTAGAATTAGATATCAAAACAACTTACAATAAACCAACATTAGGAAACATAATTTAAAGTTAGAGCTGGAAAAATATGAATACATATCATGGTAGTTGCCATTGTAAAAAAATTATTTTTACGATTGAAGCAACCATAGATAAAATTGTTTCTTGTAATTGTTCAATTTGTTCAAAAAAAGGAGTTCTACACCATCGCGTAGCACCTGAGAAATTTAATCTTACAGGTGGAAAAGAATATTTATCTCTCTATCAATTCGATACTAAAGAAGCAAAACATTATTTTTGTAACCTATGCGGTATTCAACCATTCAGTAATCCACGCGCTGCAGCAGATATGTTTAGTATAAATGTAACGTGTTTAGATGATTTTGATTTAGAAACTGAGGTATATGAAGTGATTAAATTTGATGGTAAAAATTGGGAAAAGTCGGTAGAAAGATTAAATGAACAATTACGCTCTAACAAAAATTAACGCGGACCTATTTTTCACTGGCACACTTGTGTTTGTTTCACTCTACACAATGAATCAGTTATTTCAACAAAGCCGCTACGCGTAGAAAAGGAGAGAGTCACTATGAATAGAACTGCGACATGTTGCTGCGGCGAAGCGTCAATCGAGGTAGATGGTGAGCCAAAAATTCACTTGGTATGTCATTGCAACGATTGCAAGAAAAGAACTGGCAGCGCGTTCGGAATATCGGCTTACTTTTCCGACTCGCAGGTAAGAAACAAAAATGAGGAAATGGGAATCTACGAAATTAATAACGACGCAACACAGCAAGAAAGATATTTTTGTAAATCATGTGGCACAACGTTGTATTGGAAAATTTCAAAATTTCCAGCTATACCTGGTATTGCCGATATGACCGGCATTGCTGGTGGTTGTTTTTCCGATAATCCATTATCTGAACCAACTATCACAGCAACAAACGAAAATAAATGTGCATGGCTTGAAGTACCAAAAATGAAAATCGCTAACAGAAATTAGAGGGGACACCGATGACTTAATGATTTAGCCATACCTAAAATATTTTTATTAAAAATACTATTAAGTCATTAAATTACAGCGCCCCTACAATACATATTAGTTTGGCATCCCGAAATCGGATATTTTCAACTACAAGGGCTTTCTACCGCCTTATGATGTTTTAAAAAAGGAGGTTTTTAATGATTTGGGTAATTGAAATAGAATTATTATTTGGCCTCCATGCGGAAAATGAGTGGCAAGTCTCAATTGAAATTGATTCTGCTACAACCCTTGAAGACTTACATTATATAATTCAACAGGCGGTACAATTTGATAATGATCATATGTATAAATTTTATATTTCAAGAACGGAAAGGAGTCGAGATCGAATTCGCTTTGATGATGAAAATGAACAAATATATAACGTAACATTAGAAAGCTTATATCCGCTAAAAAAAGGGAAAAAATTATATTATATGTTCGATTACGGTGATAGTTGGTTGTTCAAAATATCTAAAAGCAGGAAAAATCCTCAGCAACAGAAAAAAGGTATGCGTTATCCACGGTTAGTTAATGAGGTGGGCAAAAAACCAGAGCAGTATCCGGAATGGGAAGAGTAAAATGTTTAGTATCAAGTTGAATTGCAACAGTTATATATTGCGTTCGTTAAATTGCATACTAAATTAATCTGATTCTGTCATATTTACCCGGAATCCCGTTGGAAACGTTTTTCCACCCACCGTCTTGAAACAATTCATATTCTCGAAAACAACAAGGCACACCCTTTGCTTTCGCGAGAATTGGAGCATCCATTAAATGGAAATGCAAATGGGGGGCGGTGGAATTTCCAGCATGCCCAACATTTGCGAGTTGCTGACCCGCATCTACAAAATCTCCGGCCTTAATAACAATGGACCCTGTTTGCGCGTGCGCGAAAAATGCGTAGCAGGAAGCACCTTTTAAAATAATATAGTTACCCAGTACAGACTTTATTTCGACATTATTTTTTGGGAGTTTAAAAAATATGGAATTTTTAAGTACAAATGACAAGTCACGCACCACATGAACAGGGTCCCTTTCTTTGACTCCATCCTCTGCTTCAATTACTTCTCCATTAAAAGGTGCATAGATCGGCTGGGACCAACCTAAGCATTGACTCAAGGGTACACCAAACAATAAGGCGGAGAGGTATGGTTTTTTAAAGAACCGGAAACCTTTAGGGTATTGCCAATCAATTTGCATAAAATCGTAGGCGTATGTTTGCGCCAGTTGATCGGTACCGTGGCTGGGTATCTTGTAACCAGGTGTATTGGGTGCTATCCATTCCCCACGCAGCGGAAACTCGACGATGATAGGTTCCATGCTTTTTTTTCCATCATGTTAGCAAAACTGAAATTTTTTTAGGTATAATTTTTTATGTTTTACAATATACTTTAGCATCTCGTGGTGTATAAATACCTAACGTTATAAAATCCAGAAAACCATTGATAAACGTAAGCTGAGATTCTACTTTTATAATGTTATTTGCGCCGCCACAAATGGCGGCGGCATCAGTGATTTTTTCCTGAGCTATGCCCTGAATAAAGAAATGTTGGGATTTTTGATCAGTAGGCACCTCACCATCACTGCCATTAATGTTGAAGGTTTGTGCTGCGCACCCATTCAATATCATAATAGCTAAAACAAGTAATATTTTTTTATTCATTTTATTTCCTCTGTATGCTCTTGTTAACTCTGTATGCTCCTGTAAAAAATGAATTGCCGGAGCGTTAACATTTTTAAATTCTGTTTTTTCCATTAAAAACAGATTAACCAATTACATGTTTTTTGTCTGTTACAAACCTGTACCAAATTGTATCTTTGTGTAACAGAGGAAATGCTTGCTTGCACCATAAACAATTGACTAAATAGGCCAGGAAATAATAAAGCGCGCACCACCCAGTGGCGAGTCTGTGACCGAAACGTTGCCGTTATGCCATTGTACAATGCGATACACAATGGCCAGCCCAAGACCAAATCCTCCTGTATCGCGATCACGACTGGCATCCAATCGCTTAAACGCATCGAATACATTTTGTCTGTCCTTTTCAGGTATACCAGGGCCATCGTCATCGACATAAACCGTAAATTTATCCGTATCGACAATCACAGTAATTTCAACTTTACTGTTTGCATAACGACGTGCGTTTTGTAACAGATTGCCTACCGCGCGCGCCATCAATTTGGGCTCATATTTGGCATATTTTTCCTTAATTCCCTCAATATTGTAACTAAGAGAAATTGTTTCCATATTCCTCTTTGCTTGATTGACGACTTCCTCAAGCCAAGTAAAAACATGCTGACGTTTAAAAGTCATCCGCGGTCTATCGCGATCAAAACGTGCATAAGTTAAAATTTCCGCTACCAAGTTATCTAATTCATCAATATCCGCGTTCATACTCTCCACATAGCGCGCACGCTCCTTCGTGTCCGTCGCGGTGTTCATCATCTCCATGCCAAATCTGAGACGCGCTATGGGTGTGCGTAATTCATGGGATGCCGCATTAGTCAGTTCTTTATGCGATAAAATCAGATTCTGTATTCGATCGGCCATAGCATTGAATGTGCCCGCGAGCTTACCTAAAGATGAACGTTTTGCCACAACTGCGCGGGTGCTAAAGTTACCCTGACCAAATGCATTTGTGCTTTTTTCCAAACGTTTTAAATCCCGCGATAATGGATAAACCCAAAATAACACTGCGATGGCGACTATAAATGCCAGGCACACCAGCAGTATGCTTTCAAGATAATTTAATGTAACAGGGTCATCAAACGGACCTAGCCTGATTACGTAAGATGTGTCTTTAATACGGCGATAATTATATTCTTCACCATCGATTCTATGCCAGGTCGCTTTGGCATTTATCAGGTCTGAATGTGCGCGCCCGGTCAAAGGCACCTCATCTAACCTCAGTAAACTAACCGGGAATGTGAATTTATTATTGATCGCAATAATTTGCTGATTCCATAGTTCTTGAGGTCGATCTAACAATTCCCATTCGAGTAGTTCAAAAGTACTGTTTGTTAAATGTTGATTATGCCTGTATTCAGATTGTTGAAAAGGGAGCTCCAATACCAGATTACTGTCTCTAACGCGTATATATCCATATTCAGCATTATCTATAGAATTAAACACCATACGATCCTCGTTTAAGCGATCAACTACGTCATCTGGCAATTCATATTCTTCCAATTTTTGTAAGCGTAAGTGGTATCCTCCATCTTTATTCAAGCGCTTGATTAACTCTGACCATTGTTCGCGAGGTGTTGCACTCAACCTTTTATCAAAAAAATACAATGTGCCCACAGAAATATCGACAAGCGTATCCTCTATTGTGCCTTTTAAGATAGTTTCGATGTTAATAATTCCAACGATGAAAATCGCGAACGTAAAAGCTAATAACACATAAAGTCGTAAGAAAAGCGCTCCCATTAACGCCACGCCTCGGCAACAAACAAATACCCCTTACCTCTTACTGTTTTAATTCGAAATGGCCTGGCTGAATCATCACCTAATTTTTTACGCAACCGGGAAATACGCACATCGACTGAACGATCAAAACCGTCATAATCGATACCACGCAATTCCTCCAAAATCGTATCACGGCTAAGAATTTTCCCCGCGTGACGGGCGATAAACCAAAGCAATTCAAACTCATTGGAGCTAAAATCAATAACCTCACCGTGTAAACTCACTTCGCGGGCTTTTTCGTTTAACCTCAACCCCCCGAATTCTAACTCTGTCAATACATTTGATTTAGTGACATTATTGTTATTTCCTAACCTGCGTAATAACGCGCGGATACGCGCCAACAAAACACGCGGCTGTATCGGTTTTGTAACGTAGTCATCAGCGCCGATTTCCAGACCGACCACTTGATCGATATCTTCGTCCTTGGCAGTGAGCATTAATATTGGTCCACCGTATTCTGGACGAACTTCCTTACAAACTTCAAAACCATCCTTACCCGGCAACATCAAATCCAGCACAACAAGATCAGGACGTTGATCCAGAATACGCCGACCAGCCAGATCGCCTCTATGCTCAACACTGACAACAATCCCCTGCTGTTGCAGATATTCCTGCATAAGCGAAGATAAGCGCACATCATCTTCAACCAACAGGACATGGCATATTTCATTCGTTGAATTGCGTTCCGCCATCACTTATAACCTCTGGATAATGTATGTATTATCTTATTATACAAGCTGAAATAGTAGCGTGCGTTTAGTTGTGTAGTAGTTTTGTATCAAAATGTAACCAAAGTCGGATACCGTAATCTGAACTACCTTAGAATTGCGCAATTTCGCATATTTACGATTCCTATTTATACACAAATTTTATAGAATATAGTTATCGCGGATGGATTTCCCTATCCCGATGGATACACATACCACTATTTGGTTAATTACGGAATTCACAGAATGACTCAACTTGTACTTGCTTCGTCCTCCAGTTACAGAAAAGAATTATTATTGCGATTGGGAATTGAGTTCGAAAGCCAGTCTCCGGATATAGATGAATCTTCACAGCAGGGCGAATCAGCAGCGCAGTTAGTCTCCCGCTTATCGGAGGGAAAAGCACGCGCGTTACAAAATCAGTATCCACATTCATTAATCATCGGTTCTGATCAGGTTGCGACAATAGACACGCGTATTTTGACCAAGCCGGGCACACATGAAAATGCCGTTGAACAATTAACTTCTTCATCCGGGAAAAAAGTAATATTCTATACTGGTTTGTGTCTTTTAAACGCGAAAACCAACGTTGCACAGATTGATGTCATCACGTATGCAGTTACGTTTCGAACACTGACCCATAAGCAGATTGATCATTATCTTAAACGTGAACAACCCTATAACTGCGCAGGCAGCTTTAAATCCGAAGGGCTCGGCATAGCGCTATTTGAAAAAATGGAAGGTGATGACCCAACTGCATTAATGGGTTTGCCGCTGATCAAGTTGACGAATATGTTAGAGAATGAGCACGTCAATGTACTTTAGATCTAGAGCAATAGGCTCAGGTTGAATTATAGACTCTTTATAGCCCCCCCTCTTCTACAATTTCAATCATATCTTTGGAGAGCATTTCACCTTGTTTTTTCTTCTTCAAAACCTTACGCGCCTTGGCGTATTCAGGGGCGTGCCAAAAAACAAGACAACCATTACAGCCCTTACCACAGCACCCCTCAACACCAAAACGCGGAGATTTGAAAAGTTTGCCTTCATTATTCTCAAGAGTGACCTCTTGTAGTGCTTTACGATTATCACTGTAAATTGCTTCACGGCCACGGCCTAGCTCAAGCTTTTGGACTGTTTTATCCAACTTAAGGCGCTGGTATTGCGTCTGACTCATGGGCTTTTCTTTACGCAGAATCGTCATAGGCGGAAAATTAGTTTTCAGCGATTCAATATCCTCATGCTCGAAAAGGGCAAAAGGCACACGGATAATGGTTTCAGGCGCAGCATTTACGACTTCGGTGATTTTTCCATTTTGGACGTTTTCAAACTCGTAGAGACGCAGCAAAACAGGTTCATGAGCGGAAGGCGGGATAAATTCAAGCACATCTCCGGCTTCAATCTTATTTTTAACTTTGACATGGAAAGCCTCATTGGTAACCTCGGTAATCATGCCACCAAATTCAAAGGCCGAGAAAGAACCGGTATTATCATAACCATGCGAAAGATCCGTTAAACGCCCTTCATGAAAGGCCAGTGTATAACCGCGATTGGGAACCGTTTCCAACTCAGCCATATAGGGCTTGGGATCCCAGCTATCAGGATCTTTGTAATAGCTATCAATCGCCATGTGGTAAGCCCGCGCTACAACCGCAACATAATAAGCGCTTTTATTGCGCCCTTCGACTTTCAGAGAATCAATGCCAATCCTCATATAATCATCCAACTTGGGCATCAGACATAAATCGCGCGAATTGAGAATATAGGCTCCGCGTTCATCTTCCTCAAGTTGCATCATCTCGCCGGGGCGATAACCCTCTTCGAGGAAAAACTCAAACATATCCTGATTGTCTTCGGTTATTTCCAGATCCTTCATCGTGCCGTCTTTCATACGCACATGAAGTTTATAGCTCCAACGGCAACTATTAGCGCAATTCCCTTGGTTGGCACCGCGCTCTGACATAAAGTTAGACAGAAGACAGCGCCCCGAATATGTCATGCACATAGCGCCATGAACAAAGGCCTCAAGCTTAACATCCGAGCATTTCTCACGAATCTCTTTAAGCTCGGCATAGGTCACCTCGCGCCCCAAAACACAAAGCTTCGCTCCTGAGTCTTTCCAGAAATTGACAGAAAGCCATGAACAAATGTTAGCCTGAGTTGAAATATGTAGCTCCAACTCCGGCGCACGCTCTTTAATAAATTGAAAAACACCGGGGTCGGCAATAATAAGACCATCAGGCTTGACCTTTTTGACCGTCTCTATATATTCCGAGAGCTTAGAAATGTCCTTATTATGAGTGAAGAGATTAAGCGTCAGATAAACTCGCTTCCCATGTGCATGGGCAAATTCAATGCCCTCGACAACTTCTTCCAACGTGAATTTTGATTTCGTGCGCAACGACATATCAGGCGTGCCCATATAAATCGCATCAGCACCATAGAGTACGGCAACTTTAAGCTTTTCCAGTGAACCAGCCGGCATCAAAAGCTCTGAGCGACGCACGGGTGTCTTGTTTTCAATATTCATCATAATACACAAGTAAACATACCCTAACAGTAATTAGTGTCAAGCCTCCCAATTCCCATTCAGGAAATATCACTTGTGGGAAATGGCAGACTTGGTTGAGCGCTTACTAATACTCCTTAGATTAATGTTCATGAAAATGGCCATAGCGGTTATTCAGCCAAGACATCCTAATCGTTGCTTAACAGCATACAGCAGACATAAACGTTCTCCTATCAAAATGCCGCTTAGTGCCATAAGCGGACGGTTAACCCACCGCGTTCTATCGATCGGCGGAATTACCACTGTTAGGGGCTCGGAGCCCTAGTAAGCACATAAAATACCCATGCAGCAAACAATGAACTAGATGCTGCTATTACCCATGATAAAATACTTGGCAATGCTCTCTTGAAAAATGATGGCCTTTTTTGAGAAAGGTAAATCTTTGTATTAGGTATATATTTCCCATGTATATGCAAAAGAAGATTTAGGAGAATAAAAACTGTTGCAGCAAATATTGCCCTGTCTTTCCACTCTAATATTCCAGGTATCGCAACGAGCATTGCAAAAAAGATAACTCCATTGAGATTCAAGCCATATTTTCTATATGTTGTAACAAGTATATTTTGTCTAGGTTTGATTTCTTGAGCAATAGATTCCGCTTTTCCAATTACCCATGCTTCATTTATACCTGATACTCTTACCTCACTAACTCCATGTTCTACAAGCTCTAACACTATAATTTTGTTTATGCCATGCACTTCTGTTTCTTGAATAGTAATTTTTAAATAGTTTATTTCGCCTAAACTTTCGATATCACGAGTAAAGTCGCTTGCATATTTTGTAGCTTGGCTCCCCCGGACATTATAAGTAACAATGGCTCGACCTATAGTATAATCCTGTTTAATAAACGTGATAATTTTTTTAATATCATCGGAAAATAATCTTACGGAACCAATTTGTATATTTTTGTTATAGAATTGTTCAGGGATATTTTCTGATTTTGTGCTGTCCTGATTAGTGGGTGAAGTGTCATGAGGATATGCATCGATAGTTCCCGCTGTTCCTAACGTTGAACGCCAGACTCCACGCAGATTGCCTTCTGGGGTTAGGGTTGCTTCAACGATTACATCACCTAGACTTTCGGCAATACTAGATTTAAGTGGTTTACAGTCTAGCTTTAAAGTTCCATCATATGTGCCTGTGAATTCATATAAGGCAAGGCCATATAAGTTATCTAAGAATCGTACCACACCTCGCACAGCCTCACCTTCTTGAGTTAACTCAAGAAATAAGTTCCCCGTATTTGTTCCGTAAAGCCTTCCAGCCCATTTGGTTGCGAGTGATGACATTTATTATTTTCTCCTTACACATTACCTTAACAGCTAGACAACGTACACCCAACAAACGTCCGCTAAGGGTCGTTATAACACATTGAAAATCATTCATAAACGGTCTTAGCAGGCGTCGATAGTTTAAAATATAAATTAGTATATCGTATCCTCATAGTATCCGGTTCTTCCTGAACACGGCCATCCATCTTTGGTTTTATGCGGATTGAGCTTCGAGTTTTGTTTCTTGCGTTTAAATGTTTTATCATACATTGGACAGCGGTAAACATACGTTGGGCCATTAGAAAGACCCGATGAGCTATACCTTGTTCGAGATAGACGAGATGATCGTTCGTTTTGGAATTCCGAGACTATCCATAGAACCTGTCGATTGTCGAATGGGCGGAATACCTCCTGTAGGTGTTAATTCTATTTGGTAACGTGGAATGAACACTCTATTGACAACCGAGGCATCGTTAATCTGATTAATTTTATAGACTCTGATCTGATCGTCTTCGGCACGAACTGCGTAAAGAAGAATATTTCCGTTTTGAGCCTGGCGCAGTGAATAAGGCTCGATAACACGTGAGCTTCGATTTCCACTGTTGTCAGTATAGTCCAGGTCAACGCATAATCTGTTGCCAGCTGCAAACCGGATGATCTCTAACGAATTACCACTAAGTGTCCGTAAGTTGAGCTGCCCGTATGCCGGTCTGTAGACATTCCCTTCCCTCGTAACCACCCCGAGTACCGTTTTATCCTTCGTTTCATTACCTTCAAGCCAGTCAAAAAATTCCGGGAGCGCGTCCCAATACACATCAAGTGCCGGCAGAGACGGCAGCTGATGTGCAAGCATTGGCTCCCAGTTTCCAGCCAAAGTGTCTTGATAGGATTCCATATCGCGCAGAACCGGGGGGGAAATATTTTTATAGTTACATTTTTGCACCAGAACATCTTGAATAACAGCAGCCGAAGGCAGATGGTCATTCCTAAAAAGATTGATAACATCGTAGAGATCTCTTGGCCTGCCGCGTTCACCAAGCGCCCTGACTTTTTCACTGAAAACTTCGGGATATGAATAACAGTTGATATAGATGCCGTCTTGCGGCGTATCACTATATATATGAACGACCTTTTGTCTTGCAGGCGGCATCACAAGCACTTCATCCGCTGTTAAATCTAGTTTAATCTTTGGAATACTGCGCTTTCCGCTTGAAAAATAGCTTTGATAATATACACGCCCCTCGCATGATTTGTGCCCCCTTTTATTATTGTAAATATCAAAAACAAGCCGGTCTTTTGGTATTTCTATCCCCGATGCTTCATATAACCAGTCTGCGATAGATGAAAATTGTTCTTTCAGGAATTCCTCATCAATATGTTTTTCTTCTGTTAATGTAAAATCCAGATCTTCAGAAAAACGATAGGTTTCAAAATAACATTTTTTAAGACAAGTCCCGCCTTTAAAAACCCATGAATCAGAAAAAGCAGTATTTTCATGCACCGCCGCTAAAAGCCATCCTAAAACATAATCTTTCTCAACAACAGCGGGCCTTAATCCGGTTTCGTCAGCTACCCTGATAATTTCATCCTTACCAATCAAAATTTATATCCTTTGGTATCCATAGTCGCCACTTGGTAACCAGTTTCTGTTCTTTCGCATTTTTATCGAGACGCGCATACCCTGTTGTAAGATGCATGGCGCATGCGTCAACAAATGATTTTTCAAAATTGAGATTTTCAGCTAAGAAACCAAGTTTTTTAAACAATGCGCCATTATTAATCCGAACTGCGTATTCAAGGAGTTGATCGAGATCGCTCTGCTTAAAAAATATTTTTATAAATTCGCGCAGGCAATCCACTGTATGCTGTAAACCAGCTCCCAAATACGGATCATCAATAATATCCAAAATAGTTTTATATGGGTCAGAGACATGCAGTTTAGAATGATTGCGCCAAACTATCTTGGTACCAAAAATATGACTATCGGAGATATGTTTGATAAAAAACCCCACTCCCTGATGCATAGTATTTCCGTAGACGGCACGCTTGCTTGTGAGTACACAGACAGATCGAAATAATTGCTCTGTAAGTTCCCAGTGTTCCAGCGCACTCCACCCTCCAATATAACCCGGATGATATAACTCAGGTACAAGCACCCAAGGATCTTCCAATACTTGAGTTTGTCCTAATGCCGTTGGTTGAATGGGAACGTAGAGACCTCGTGCAACGCGCCTTATGACACCCTGCTTGTGCCATCCAGCAAGCAGTTTAGAGGCATGTGAACGATCAAGCTCAAGAGCCTCCATTGCATCATCCACACGGATTGTGCCAGATATGTATCGTAGCAAGGTTGCCAGACGCTGCTGTCTTGTTGAAAATTGATTGATCATAATGCTATACAGAATAACGGTTAATTCTACTTTTTTAAGAATAACATGCATTTAAATATAGCACTATAAAAATATACACAAAAACATGTAAATTAAGGAATATTATGTATTTTCATATAGTTAATAATGGATTTAGCTGAATAATACAGCACAATAAGCTGAAAACCAGCCATAAACCTCGTAATTTAACGAAATCTCCATCGTATCGCCCATAGAGTCATTCCAACATTTCATTATATGAATTGAACCATAAAGGGGAATAAAGGGAACGCTACC
>CAZZJI010000070.1:0-16037 GCA_964654485.1 uncultured Gammaproteobacteria bacterium
GAAGGCGGCCGCACGGTCGGTGCCGGTGTCGTTGCTAAAATCGTTGAATAGTTTTAGAGAACGAATACAGGGGCGTGAAAAAGGGTAACCTGTTTTCATGCCCTTTTTGGCTTGTCTGGTTTTATTCTTTTTAAACGACAGCGTATTTTGGTTTTTAACTTTTAGTTTTTTAACTTTTAGTTTTTAGTAAAGGGTTGGCACACAATAGGCCAGTAGCTCAATTGGCAGAGCAGCGGTCTCCAAAACCGCAGGTTGGGGGTTCGATTCCCTCCTGGCCTGCCAGTTACTATTACTACATTAGGTTGAAGAGTTTTTTGTAAGATGGATAAAATTAAAATGGGTTTGGCGGTTGCGGTGCTCGCCGCCGCTGTTGCCGGGTTTTATTATTACGAAGATCAATCCTTGCTTATTCGAGTAATTGCATTGCTGGTGGCAGCGGGACTGTCAATAGCGATAGCACTGCAAGCAGAAGTTGGGCGAAATGCGTGGGTGTTTGTTCGTGAATCGCGTACTGAAATTAGAAAAGTAGTATGGCCTACTCGGAAAGAAACGATACAGTCAACATTACTGGTATTGGTAATGGTGACACTTGTCGGTATTTTTTTGTGGTTATTGGATATGTTTCTAGGTTGGGCTGTGCAGATATTAACCGGGCAGGGGGGGGTAACTTAATGTCCTTGAGATGGTATGTCGTGCACGCGTACTCTGGTTTTGAGCAACAAGTAAAACGTTCCTTGGCAGAACGCATTGCGCGCATGGGTATGGAAGACAAGTTCGGTGACATTCTTGTGCCGACCGAAGAAGTGGTTGAAATGCGCGAAGGTCAGAAGAGACGCAGTGAACGTAAATTTTTCCCAGGCTATGTGCTCGTGCAAATGGATCTGGATGATGATAGTTGGCATTTGGTAAAAGATGTACCCAAAGTGCTTGGTTTTATTGGGGGAACTGGCGATCGGCCTGCGCCTATATCTGATCGGGAAGCCCAATCAATTCTGGATAGAGTGCAAGAGGGGGTTGATAAACCAAGGCCTAAAGTCTTGTTTGAAGCAGGTGAAGTGGTGCGCATTACCAATGGTCCTTTTAATGATTTTAATGGTGTGGTTGAAGAAGTGGATTACGTAAAAAGCCGAATTCGGGTTGCTGTTTTGATTTTTGGCCGCTCTACACCCGTTGACCTGGAATTTGGTCAGGTAGAAAAAGGCTGAACTGCAAGTAACAAAAGCACTAAGCACAAATTTTAACACGCGAATTTTAACAACAGGGGAGCTTTGTAGCAGACTTGTAGTCCAATACAGGTTGTTGCAACATATCGTTGCAACATACGAAGCGCTTGCACCCACACAGGAGTAAAACATGGCGAAAAAAATTGAAGCCTATATCAAGTTACAGGTAAAGGCGGGCCAAGCCAATCCCAGTCCACCCGTAGGTCCTGCGTTAGGACAACACGGTGTGAATATTATGGAGTTTTGTAAAGCGTTTAATGCTCAAACGCAAAATGTAGAGCAAGGTATGCCAATTCCCGTTGTGATCTCGGTTTACAGTGATCGCAGTTTTACATTTATTACGAAAACGCCACCTGCATCAATTTTATTGAAGAAGGCCGCTAATCTTAAAAGCGGTAGTGCCGAGCCTAATCGTAATAAAGTTGGCAAAGTAAATCGCCAACAATTAGAAGACATAGCCACAACGAAAATGCCTGACCTGACCGCGGCTGATATGGATGCTGCTGTTCGCACTATCGCGGGCAGTGCACGTAGTATGGGTATCGAAACGGAAGGGGTTAAATAATGGTGGGGTTATCAAAGCGTAATAAGGCAATTAAAGATAAGGTTGAACCCGGTAAGCAATACGCAATCAAAGATGCAATTGCGATATTAAAAGAATTGCCCGCAATCAAGTTTGTTGAATCCGTTGATGTGAGTGTTAATTTGGGTGTCGATCCAAGAAAATCTGATCAAGTGGTTCGCGGTTCAACCGTATTACCGCGAGGTACAGGTAAGACAGTACGCGTCGCTGTGTTTGCCCAAGGCGAAAATGCAGATAAGGCAAAAAAAGCGGGCGCTGACATCGTCGGTTTTGAGGATCTTGCGGAGCAAATTAAGGGCGGTGTTATGGATTTTGACGTTGTTATTGCAACGCCGGACGCTATGCGTGTAGTGGGCCAGTTAGGCCAGGTTTTAGGCCCGCGTGGTTTGATGCCCAATCCTAAAGTTGGCACAGTGACAACAGATGTGACCACTGCGGTAAAGAATGCCAAAGGTGGCCAGGTAAGGTATCGAACGGATAAAGCCGGCATAATTCATTGTTCTATCGGCAAAGCAGATTTTGAAGCAGACGCGATTACTGAAAATCTCCATATGTTGTTAGCTGATTTGCAAAAAGCGAAACCAAGTTCGGCTAAAGGTATCTACCTGAAAAAAATTACGATTTCTACAACAATGGGTCCCGGAATTGCGATTGACCAGTCGTCGCTGTGATATGAATTAGTGCTTAGTACTTTAAGTCCTAAGCAAGAAAGACTTTGGATAACCAGCATTGCTGGTAATCGTCAAAGACCGTAGGTGTAGATACTTAATTGATTTAATAAGTATTGATTTATTAAGTCGGCCTACGTAGGCGGTAACATTCTAAACAGGTATGAAATCCCTTTTGGGGGTCACTCACTCTGTAGGTGTGCCGACGAACTAAAGGGCGTGTGTAGGCTGTATGTAAGAGTATTGCACACTTTTATTCATTTAACATTCATTTAATACGAGGTAATTCGCATGGCTCTGAATATAGATCAGAAAAAAGCGATCGTCTCTGAAGTTTCTGAAATTGCTGTCAATGCGCATTCTGCAATAGCTGCTGAGTACAACGGCCTTTCTGTAGGTCAGTTAACAGAGTTACGTTGTAAAGCTAGAGAATCAGGTGTGTATATGCGAGTAGTGAAAAACTCACTCGCAAAAAGAGCAGTTGAAGGAACTGACTTTGCTTGTATAAGCGATGCGTTGGTTGGCCCCCTTATTTTGGCATTTTCACAAGAAGACCCGGGTGCAGCTGCACGTGTTGTGTCGGATTTTGCCAAAGATAATGACCGGCTGGTCGTCAAAATTGTTTCAATAGGTGGCAAGTTACTTGCGCCTGATGAGATAACGCGTCTTGCAAAAATGCCAACAAAGGATCAAGCGATCAGTATGTTGATGTCTGTCATGCAGGCACCGGTAACCAAGCTTGTCCGTACCTTGGCAGAACCACACGGAAAACTGGTTCGCACCCTTGCAGCAGTAAGAGACCAGAAGCAATCCGCATAAGACTGTTTTGTTACAACTTTTTGTTACAACTCTATTATTACAAAAAGTATTATTAATTTAATTTAGGTTATTTAAAGATAACAGGAGATTTAACATGGCTGTATCTAAAGAAGATATTTTAGACACTATTTCAAACATGAGCGTAATGGACGTCGTTGAATTAATTGAAGCAATGGAAGAAAAATTTGGCGTTTCTGCTGCTGCTGCCGTCGCGGCTGCGCCTGTCGCTGCTGCTGCTGCTGAAGCCGCTGTGGAACAGACTGAGTTTGATGTTGTTTTAACTAGTTTTGGTGATAACAAGGTCGCTGTTATTAAAGCGGTACGTGCAATCACCGGCTTGGGTCTTAAAGAGGCTAAAGAAATGGTTGAAAGCGCACCGGTTGCGGTTAAAGAAGGCGCTACCAAAGATGAGGCTGAAGGGGTTAAGAAACAACTCGAGGAAGCGGGCGCAGCAGCTGAGTTAAAGTAACACACTTTGTCAATATTTGTGGGTTTGATAGCTTTTTTTAAGCTTTTTTTTAAAAATAATACATCGCCTGGCGTAGTTAACGTACGCCAGCGATGTTTGTTGTTTGCCCGCTTTTTGTTTGTTAAACACGCACCAAGTGATAAATTTCTTTTTAGATAAAAGATGGGGAATATTTGATGACCTATTCGTTTACTCAGAAAAAACGTATACGCAAAAATTTCGGCAAGCAGCCGGACCAGTTAGAGGTACCTTATTTGCTTGCTATACAGGTCGATTCATATAAAGCATTTTTGCAGGAACATGCATCGGAAGATGAACGTGCTGACGAAGGTCTGCAGGCCGCGTTTAAAACAGTATTTCCGATTGTAAGCTATTCTGGATTTGCAGCACTTGAGTATGTTAGTTACCGTTTAGGTGAGCCTGGCTTTGACGTTAGAGAATGTCAATTGCGTGGCCTTACATACGGTGCTCCCCTTCGAGTAAAAGTGCGTCTGGTAATTTATGACAAGGAGGCACCCGCCGGTGCGAAGAACGTAAAAGATATCAGAGAGCAGGAAATTTATATGGGCGAAATGCCCCTGATGACAGATAATGGAACCTTTGTCATTAATGGTACGGAAAGGGTTATCGTATCCCAGTTGCATCGCTCTCCAGGTGTGTTTTTCGACCATGATAAAGGCAAGACGCATTCTTCAGGAAAATTATTATACCATGCGCAGGTAATACCTTACCGGGGTTCTTGGCTGGATTTTGAATTTGATCCAAAAGATTGTGTTTTTGTCAGGATTGACCGACGCCGCAAATTACCCGCAACCATTCTGTTGCGTGCGCTTGGTTATAATTCCCAAGAAATTCTGGGTATGTTTTTTGATACTGATTCTTTTAAATTGACCAAAAACGGTATCGCGTTGAGTCTTAAACCTGAAAGATTGCGTGGTGAAACAGCGTTATTTGATATCAAAATTAAAAACAAGGTTATTATCGAGAAAAGTCGCCGAATTACTGCAAAACATACGCGCGAGTTGGAAAAATCAGGTGCAAAAACCCTCGATGTGCCTCACGAATACCTGTATGAGAAAGTGATTGCTCATGACATTATAGATGAAGAAAGTGGTGAAATTGTTGCTGATGCGAATGATGTTATTACAGAGGAGTTGTTGGAAAAGATCATTGCCTCAGGAACAAAAGAAATAAAAACGATTTATATCAATGAGCTTGATCGTGGCTCGTATATGTCCGATACATTGCGTTTAGATAGCACGCGAACGGATTTGGAAGCATTGGTAGAAATTTATAGAATGATGAGACCGGGAGAGCCACCGACCAAAGAGGCTGCTCAAACATTATTTAATAACTTGTTTTTCAATCTGGACCGCTATGATTTGTCCGCAGTAGGCCGGATGAAATTCAACCGTCGTCTTGGCCGGTCGGAAACCACCGGAGAAAGCACGTTAGCGAAAGAAGATATAATAGATGCACTGAAAATGCTGTTAACGATTAGAAATGGCCATGGCAGTGTTGATGATATTGATCATTTAGGCAATCGACGTATACGTAGTGTCGGTGAAATGATTGAGAACCAGTTTAGGACCGGCTTGGTGCGGGTCGAGCGAGCTGTGAAGGAACGCTTGAGTTTGGCTGAATCGGATAACCTAATGCCACAGGAAATGATTAACGCTAAACCGGTTGCGGCGGCGATTAAGGAGTTTTTTGGCTCCAGTCAATTGTCTCAATTTATGGATCAAAATAATCCGCTTTCGGAGGTAACCCATAAACGTCGTGTTTCAGCATTAGGCCCTGGTGGTTTGACCAGAGAGAGGGCTGGGTTTGAAGTGCGTGATGTTCATCCGACGCATTATGGCCGCGTCTGCCCGATTGAGACACCTGAAGGGCCAAACATTGGTTTGATTAACTCCCTGGCTGTGTATGCCAGAACAAACGAATATGGTTTTCTTGAGACGCCTTACCGTAAGGTAATTAACGGTAAGGTAACCGAAACAATCGAGTATTTATCTGCGATAGAAGAAGGTAATTTTGTTATTGCCCAGGCAAATGCCAGTGTCGATAACAAGAATCGCTTGGTTGATAATTTTGTACCTGTGCGTCACGAAAACGCAACGACAATCGCACCTTCTAAAAATGTTCAATACATTGATGTATCGCCGCGACAGATAGTATCTGTTGCAGCGTCATTAATACCGTTTCTTGAGCACGACGATGCGAACCGCGCGTTGATGGGGTCAAACATGCAGCGTCAAGCTGTACCGACATTACGTGCAGAAAAACCGCTTGTCGGAACGGGAATGGAAGAGGTTGTTGCGGTTGATTCGGGTGTAACCGTTATTGCCGATCGCGGTGGTAAAGTTGAATCCGTGGATGCGGCGCGCATAGTTGTGCGGGTAAATGATGATGAAACCATACCAGGTAAACCCGGAGTGGATATTTATAATCTGATTAAATATACACGTTCCAATCAGAACACCTGCATTAATCAAAAACCATTGGTGAAGTCAGGTGATGTTGTTGCCAGGGGGGATGTACTTGCAGATGGACCGTCTACCGATATGGGCGAGCTTGCCCTGGGGCAGAATATGTTGGTCGCATTTATGCCCTGGAATGGTTACAACTTCGAAGATTCTATTTTAATCTCTGAACGGATTGTGCAGGAAGACCGGTTTACGACTATTCATATTGAGGAGTTAACTTGTGTCGCACGAGATACAAAATTAGGATCGGAAGAAGTCAGTGGAGATATTCCAAATGTAGGTGAGTCTGCATTATCAAAACTGGATGAGTCCGGCATTGTTTATGTTGGCGCTGAGGTGAATCCAGGTGATATTCTCGTCGGTAAAGTGACACCTAAGGGTGAGACCCAGTTAACACCTGAAGAAAAATTGTTACGCGCCATTTTCGGTGAGAAAGCGTCGGATGTAAAAGATACGTCACTGCGTGTTCCATCAGGTATGGATGGAACGGTTATAGATGTGCAGGTATTTACGCGCGATGGCGTAACCAAAGACGCACGTGCCAAATACATTGAAGAAACGGCACTGGAAAAAGTTAAAAAAGACTTGTTCGATCAATATCGTATTTTGGAGAACGACACTTACGATCGCGTTGAAACCATGTTAACTGGGAAAGTAGCTGCAGGCGGACCTAACGGCTTAAAAGCGGGCGTGAAAATCACCCCGGCTTATCTCACGGAATTGCCACGGGATAATTGGTTTGAAGTGCGGTTAAAGAGCGATTCGGCGAACAGCCAACTTGAAAAGGTCGTTGAACAGCTTAAGTTACAACGTGCCGAATTAGATCAGAGATTTGAGACACAAAAAGTAAAATTAACATCGGGTGATGAATTGGCGCCCGGTGTTTTGAAAATGGTTAAGGTCTATTTGGCAGTCAAGCGGCGCATTCAACCCGGCGATAAAATGGCGGGGCGTCACGGAAACAAAGGCGTTATTTCACAAATTGTACCTGTAGAAGATATGCCGTATCTTGAAGACGGTACGCCAGTCGATGTTGTTTTGAATCCACTTGGTGTGCCATCACGAATGAACGTCGGGCAGGTGCTTGAATTACACCTTGGTTGGGCTGCAAAAACATTAGGTTTGAAAATTGGCGGTATGCTTGATCAGAATAAAGATGTAGTCGATATTCGAAAATTTCTGGACAAAGTATATAACACCAGTGGGCGTCAAGAAGATCTGGACTCATTTTCCGACAATGAATTGCTTGAGTTGGCAGGAAATTTACGCGCAGGTGTGCCGATGGGTACGCCGGTGTTTGATGGTGCGGCTGAAGAAGAGATTAAAGGAATGCTGGAGTTAGCTGACTTACCCAGTAATGGGCAAACAACATTAATAAATGGCCGTACAGGTGAGTGTTTCGATAGGCAAGTGTCAGTGGGTTATATGTATGTGTTGAAATTGAATCACTTGGTCGACGATAAAATGCACGCACGTTCTACCGGACCATACAGTCTGGTGACGCAGCAACCACTAGGTGGTAAAGCACAATTTGGTGGTCAGCGGTTTGGTGAGATGGAGGTCTGGGCTCTTGAAGCTTATGGCGCCGCATACACGTTACAAGAAATGCTGACGGTTAAGTCAGATGATGTGAATGGCCGCACCAAAGTTTATAAGAATATTGTGGATGGTGACCACAGAATGGAACCGGGTATGCCAGAGTCATTTAATGTGTTGCTCAAGGAAATTCGTTCTTTGGGGATCGACATCGAATTAGAGCAAAATTAGCTACTAAGCTACTAACTAACTATAAGTTACTAGAAGCACTGTTTTATAGCTTATTACTACATTTTATTATGTCTTTTTACTACGATTTTTTATTAGCTTTTTATTAGCTTTTTATTAGTAACGGGATATAAAAATATATAGCGGCGGCAACGCCGCGCCCTAGCAGGAGAGACGATGAAAGATCTACTCAACCTACTCAAGCAACAGAACCAAATAGAAGATTTCGATAGCATTCGTATCGGATTGGCATCGCCTGGAAAAATTCGTTCCTGGTCATATGGCGAGGTTAAAAAACCGGAAACTATTAACTACAGAACGTTTAAGCCTGAACGAGACGGCTTGTTTTGCGCAAAAATATTTGGTCCTATTAAGGATTATGAATGTCTATGTGGTAAATACAAGCGCTTGAAACACCGTGGTGTCATTTGTGAAAAATGTGGCGTGGAAGTGACGCTCGCAAAAGTGCGGCGCGATCGTATGGGACATATTGAACTGGCTAGCCCGGTCGCACATATCTGGTATTTGAAGTCGCTTCCATCACGTATTGGTTTATTGTTGGACATGACCTTGCGGGATATTGAACGTGTTCTCTATTTTGAGGCATTTGTCGTTGTCGATCCAGGTATGACGCAGCTCGAACGAGGTCAATTATTGTCGGATGAATCCTATCTTGATGCCATAGAAGAGTACGGCGATGAATTTGATGCGCGCATGGGTGCCGATGCGGTGCTTTCGTTATTACGTAGCACTGATTTAAAAGAAGAAGGTGCTCGATTACGTTCTGAATTACCGGATACGACATCGGAAACAAAATTAAAGAAAATTACCAAGAGATTAAAGTTGATTGAATCATTCCTTGGTTCCGGCAATAAAGCAGAATGGATGATTATGACGGTGTTGCCGGTATTGCCACCTGAATTGCGGCCTTTGGTGCCGCTAGATGGTGGTCGATTTGCCACGTCTGACTTGAATGATCTTTATCGTAGGGTGATTAACCGTAACAATCGCTTGAAACGACTGCTGGATCTTAATGCACCTGACATTATCGTGCGAAATGAAAAACGCATGTTGCAGGAATCAGTCGATGCGTTGCTGGACAATGGCCGTCGTGGACGGGCTATCACCGGTTCAAACAGACGTCCTTTAAAATCTTTAGCCGATATGATTAAAGGTAAACAGGGACGTTTTCGCCAGAACCTGTTAGGTAAACGCGTGGATTATTCTGGTCGATCTGTGATTGTGGTCGGGCCGACGTTGAAATTACATCAATGTGGTTTGCCTAAGAAAATGGCATTAGAGCTTTTCAAACCCTTTATATTTAGCAAACTGGAGCTACGTGGTCTTGCGACCACCATCAAGGCCGCCAAGAAAATGGTCGAAAAGGAAGGTCCCGAGGTGTGGGATATTCTGGAAGAAGTTATTCGTGAACACCCGATCATGTTAAATCGCGCACCTACGTTGCATCGATTGGGTATACAGGCGTTTGAACCGGTGTTAATTGAGGGTAAAGCGATTCAATTGCATCCATTGGTTTGTACCGCGTTTAATGCTGACTTTGATGGCGACCAAATGGCGGTACACGTACCCCTGTCTTTGGAAGCACAGCTCGAAGCCCGTGCTTTAATGATGTCGACCAATAATATTTTGTCACCGGCTAATGGTGAGCCGATTATTGTGCCATCGCAAGACGTTGTTTTGGGATTGTATTATATGACCCGCGAACGTGTAAATGTTAAAGGCGAAGGATTCATTTTTGCAAATACCGTCGAAGTCGATCGCGCTTATGAAAATCGAGCAGTGGAACTTCACGCAAAAGTAAAAGTACGCATTGATGAATATATTGAAGATGACAATGGCGAAAACAATCTCAACAGAAAGAAACGAACACGTATTGTTGATACCACAGTAGGCCGCGCATTATTATCTGAAATTTTACCGAAAGGCTTAAGTTATGACTTAATTAATCAGGCGATGACAAAAAAAGCGATTTCTCGTGTAATTAATATTTGTTATAGAGAAGTGGGCTTGAAAGAAACAGTTATTTTTGCTGATCAACTGATGTATACCGGATTTAGATACGCTACTTATTCCGGCGTTTCAATTGGTGTCGATGACATGGTCGTGCCGGAAGACAAAGTGACCATTATCGATGTTGCGGAAGCGCAGGTAGAAGAGATTGCTGAGCAATATAACTCCGGGCTTGTGACCAACGGTGAACGTTATAACAAAGTTATCGATATCTGGTCGCGTACAAATGACCAAGTCGCTAAAGCGATGATGGATAAACTGGGAACAGAGGACGTTAAAAACGCAGAAGGCGAAACCGTTAAGCAGGATTCCTTTAATTCAATTTATATGATGGCGGATTCTGGCGCGCGAGGTAGTGCCGCTCAGATACGTCAATTGGCAGGTATGCGTGGTTTAATGGCGAAGCCGGATGGTTCTATTATTGAAACGCCCATTACCGCTAACTTCCGTGAAGGTTTGAATGTATTGCAGTACTTTATCTCTACTCACGGCGCACGAAAAGGTTTGGCCGATACGGCATTAAAAACAGCAAACTCAGGTTATCTGACACGCCGTCTGGTGGATGTTGCACAGGATCTTGCTGTGAAGAAAGGCGATTGCGGTACAACGAATGGCTTGATGATGACGCCTATCATTGAAGGTGGTGACGTTGTTGAACCGTTGCGGGAAAGGGTATTGGGTCGTGTCGTCGCTGAAGACGTTAAGTTGCCCGGAGGAACAGACAATGAAATAGCGATAAAAGCAGGCACTTACCTTGATGAGCAATGGATGGATCGCTTAGAAGAAATGAGCATAGACCAGATCAAGGTCAGGTCTGCCATGACCTGCGAAACGCGTTACGGTGTTTGTGTTGCTTGTTATGGTCGTGACCTGGGGCGTGGTCATAAGGTTAACGCTGGGGAAGCGGTGGGCGTTATCGCAGCACAGTCAATTGGTGAACCTGGTACGCAGTTAACCATGCGGACGTTCCACATTGGTGGCGCTGCATCGCGTGCAGCAGCGCAAAACAGCATCGAAGTGAAGTCGATTGGTATTGCCCGCTTACACAATATTAAATTAGTCGAACATAAAAGTGGTCATAATGTTGCCGTATCTCGTTCAGGTGAACTGACCGTTCTGGATTCTCATGGGCGTGAACGTGAGCGCTATAAAGTGCCTTACGGTGCGGTTATTACCGCTAAAGAAGGGCAAGAGGTTGCTGCAGGTCAAATCGTTGCAAATTGGGACCCACATACACACCCAATCGTGACCGAAGTCGCGGGTTTGGTGAAATTCAGTGATTTTGTTGACGGTGTCACTGTTCAACAACAAGTCGATGATGTAACAGGTTTAACCAGCCTGGTAGTGACAGATCCCAAGCAGCGCGGTAGCGCAGCCAAGGATTTGCGCCCGATGGTTAAACTGGTCGATGCAAATGGCGACGACCTCAGTTTGGCGGGAACAGAAATTCCAGCGCATTACAATCTACCCGCGGGCGCAATTGTTAGCTTGCAGGACACCAGCGAAGTGGGTGTTGGTGATGTTATTGCACGTATTCCACAGGAATCCTCAAAAACGCGTGATATTACTGGTGGTTTACCGCGTGTTGCCGAGTTATTTGAAGCGAGAAAACCGAAGGAACCGTCTATTCTGGCGGAAATTACCGGTACAATCAGCTTTGGTAAGGAAACCAAGGGTAAACAACGCTTAGTTATTACGCCTTTTGAAGGCGACCATTACGAAGTGTTAATACCCAAATGGCGTCATGTCACGGTATTTGAAGGCGAACACGTAGAACAAGGTGAAGTTATCGTCGAGGGTGCACCGAACCCACATGATATTTTGCGTTTATTGGGTGTAGAAGCGTTGGCAAATTACATTACCAATGAAGTGCAGGATGTATATCGTTTGCAGGGTGTAAAAATAAACGACAAGCACATTGAAGTCATTGTTAGACAGATGTTGCGCAAAGTTGAGATTGCCGCACCGGGTGATACACAGTTTCTACATGGCGAACAGGTAGAAAAGGCGCGTGTTATGGAAGTCAACGACGCCATCATAAAGGACGGCAAACAACCCGCTATCATTGCACCTCTTTTACTGGGTATTACTAAAGCGTCTTTGGGTACCGAATCATTTATTTCGGCTGCCTCCTTCCAGGAAACAACGCGAGTGCTTACCGAGGCGTCTGTTAGCGGTAAAAAGGATTATTTACGTGGTCTGAAGGAAAACGTCATCGTTGGACGGTTAATTCCCGCCGGAACCGGTATGGCTTACCATAATGAGCGCCGACGAAAACGCGGCCTGGATCTTGAGGATGATGCGACCCCAGTGAATAAGGACGAAGAGGCGAAATCGATACAAGGTGATATTGAGGAACCGGTTAGTTAGCCATTGGCGATACGTGTCTATTACATTGGGATTTATAGGGATATACGTCGGCGTTGTTACTGATCACGGAGTACTGGGACGTAGATTAATGCGGTATTGACAGTATTGCCGGACAGGATCCGTAATACCGATATTTATTATTAAATTGAAGGGTTTGATTGATGGGTAGTGCTTGACAGAATGCAGGCATCTGCCTAAAATCCCCCGACTCCTTTGACAGGCAGAAGGTCCTTTTGCCTGTCATTTTATTATGGGCTGTCATAAAGGCCTTTTTTTGGTACAGCCGTTTTGTCAAAACTGGATATTTTAACTGGTGTTGACAAAGAACGCAGAAAATACAGAGACTTACGAATGGCGACAATCAATCAGTTAGTGCGAAAACCACGGGTTCGTCAAAAGACGAAAAGTAATGTACCCGCGCTAAATGCGTGTCCTCAAAAACGGGGCGTTTGCACGCGTGTTTATACTACGACACCGAAGAAACCTAATTCAGCATTACGTAAAGTCGCCCGTGTTCGTCTGACTAATGGCATGGAAGTCACTACCTATATCGGTGGTGAAGGGCATAACTTGCAGGAGCACTCGGTTATCTTGATTCGCGGTGGTCGTGTTAAAGATTTACCCGGTGTGCGATATCACACTGTTCGAGGATCTCTGGATACCTCGGGTGTTGAAGGCAGAAAACGTGGTCGCTCCAAGTATGGTACCAAGCGTCCTAAAACATAGAAATTATCAGATAGACACTATTTATAGTACATAGTTATAGTACATAGGTTAAACGAATGGCCAGAAGACGAGAAGCAGGAAAGCGACCAGTAATCCCCGATCCGAAATACGGAGATGTCACGCTTTCCAAGTTTATTAACATGATCATGCGCGATGGTAAGAAATCGATCGCAGAAGGCGTTATTTATGGTGCGCTGAATCGTATTGAAGAAAAGAAAAAAAGTGATCCAAATGAAGTGTTAGGAAAGGCATTGGATAATGTCAGGCCCATGGTTGAAGTCAAATCGAGACGTGTGGGCGGAGCGACTTATCAGGTGCCTGTTGAAGTGCGAGCTGATCGACGAACTGCATTGGCAATGCGCTGGTTAGTTGAAGCAGCGCGTAAACGAAGTGAAAAGTCCATGGGTATGCGATTAGCGGCAGAGATTTTAGATGCGTGTGAGAATCGCGGTACTGCGGTTAAGAAACGAGAAGATACACATAAAATGGCAGAGGCAAACAAAGCGTTTGCTCATTACCGTTGGTAAGGTACGTTGGTAAGGTCCGTTAGTAAGATAATTACGTCTTTTAACAAATAACACTAAACTAAATAGGCATTAGAGATAAGAACGTGGCACGTAAAACACCCATAGAACAGTATCGTAACATCGGCATTATGGCGCATATTGATGCTGGTAAGACAACGACGACAGAGCGAGTTTTGTTTTACACCGGTGTTTCCCATAAAATCGGGGAAGTGCATGATGGCGCTGCAACCATGGATTGGATGGAGCAGGAGCAAGAGCGTGGTATTACGATTACTTCTGCCGCGACGACCTGTTTTTGGCAGGGAATGGATAAGCAGTTTCCGCAACATCGAATTAATATAATCGATACTCCCGGGCACGTGGATTTTACCATTGAGGTAGAGCGTTCCTTGCGCGTATTGGACGGTGCTTGTGCTGTTTTTTGCGCAGTAGGTGGTGTTGAGCCGCAATCAGAAACGGT
The DNA here is from genome assembly GCA_964654485.1 of uncultured Gammaproteobacteria bacterium. Taxonomy (GTDB): domain Bacteria; phylum Pseudomonadota; class Gammaproteobacteria; order SG8-11; family SG8-11; genus JAADIM01. The sequence continues at coordinate 14,127 of CAZZJI010000070.1, forward strand.
GTGGCGTCAGGCGAATAAATATAAAGTCCCGCGTATGGCGTTTGTTAATAAAATGGATCGCGCTGGTGCAAATTTTTTGCGTGTGGTTGATCAGATTAAAGATCGCTTGGGTGCTAACCCTGTTCCGCTTCAGTTAGCGATTGGTGCTGAAGAAGGTTTTAAAGGCGTTGTTGACCTTATTGGCCGAAGAGCAATATTTTGGAATGAAGATGACCGGGGTGTTACTTACGAAGCCAGTGATATTCCTTCGGATATGCAGGAAGAATGTGGTGTATGGCGAGAAAAATTAATCGAAGCCGCCGCAGAAGCTAATGAAGAGCTAATGGAAAAATACCTTGAAGAAGGTGATTTGTCTGAAGATGAAATTAAGCAAGGTATTCGAATACGCACATTAGCGAATGAGATTGTTCCTTGTTTATGCGGATCTGCATTTAAAAATAAGGGTGTACAGGCGATGCTTGATGCCATTGTTGAATTTATGCCTTCGCCTGTCGATGTACCGGCTATCAAGGGCATTCTTGATGATAAGGAAGGAACAGAGGCTGAGCGTCCGTCTTCTGATGACGAGCCATTTGCCGCTTTGGCGTTTAAAATTGCCACAGATAAATTTGTAGGTACGTTAACATTTTTCCGGGTTTATTCCGGCGTGCTTAATTCGGGTGACTTTGTCTATAACCCGGTTAAGCATAAAAAAGAACGCATTGGTCGAATTGTGCAAATGCATTCGAACAATCGCGAAGAAATTAAAGAAGTAAGAGCGGGCGACATTGCGGCCGCGATCGGCCTCAAAGATGTCACCACAGGTGAGACATTGTGTGATGTAAATAAAGTCATTACATTGGAGCGTATGGACTTCCCGGAGCCCGTTATCTCTGTCGCTATAGAGCCAAAAACAAAACCGGATCAGGAAAAAATGGGAGTCGCATTAAGCAAGCTCGCGCAGGAAGACCCGTCTTTTCGAGTGCACACTGATCAGGAATCGGGTCAAACAATTATTTCCGGTATGGGTGAATTGCACCTGGATATTATTGTTGATCGAATGAAGCGCGAGTTTATGGTCGAAGCGAACGTCGGTGCGCCGCAAGTTGCGTACCGCGAAACAATTAAAAAATTGGTTGAAAATGAAGGTAAGTTTGTTCGACAGTCGGGTGGTCGTGGTCAGTATGGCCATGTGTGGTTACGAATTGAGCCACAGGAACCTGGTGCGGGTTACGAATTCGTCAATGAAATTGTCGGTGGTGTGGTACCAAGAGAATATATTTCATCAGTAGATAAAGGTATTCAGGAACAAATGGAAAATGGTGTTATTGCCGGCTTCCCTGTTGTCGATGTCAAGGTTTCACTTTATGACGGCTCTTATCATGAAGTTGACTCGAATGAAATGGCATTCAAAATAGCCGGTTCGATGGGATTCAAGAGCGGTGCATTATTGGCGAACCCGGTGCTACTTGAACCAATGATGAAAATTGAAGTCGTTACGCCAGAAGATTATATGGGTGATGTCATGGGTGACTTGAATCGCCGCCGTGGTCTTGTGCAGGGTATGGATGATTCTGTGTCGGGTAAAGTTATTAACGCAGAAGTTCCTCTTGCAGAAATGTTTGGTTATGCCACTGATTTGCGATCTGCAACGCAGGGACGGGCAACCTACTCTATGGAATTTTCCAAATATAAAGAAGCGCCAGCGAGTATTGCGGAAGCGGTTATTAAGAAAATGTCATAACCGGATTTCGGTATAGGACTAGCTCTGCTTTAGCAGCTATTAGGTATACTTTGGTTATTAAATAGATATTAATTGAATTTTAGATAAAAGGTTATTTAGTTAATCAAATATTAGAATACGAGGTGAATGACGGTGTCCAAAGAAAAATTTGATCGATCAAAGCCGCATGTGAATGTAGGCACGATAGG
>CAZZJI010000071.1:0-15788 GCA_964654485.1 uncultured Gammaproteobacteria bacterium
AACACTTTTTTGTTCTTTTGTTTGTTCTTTTGTTTGTTCTTTTGTTTGTTCTTTTTTCTGTTCTTTAGGTTTAGGTGTTTGAATGGGGTCAGAGGATTCAGTCGTTTCAGGTGGGAAAGCCAGCGCTGTATATTTGTTTTCAGTTGGTACGCTGCTACAACTTGCGATTGCCAAAAAAGTTATTAGAAATAATGGCCAACAAAGTGAATTTGTTAATATAGATATCTGTATAGGATTCTTCATAGCTTTGATTATAGCCCCCTGTCCACTTTTACTTTCGTTATGGTTTAATCTGAACTTACCCTTTTCATACCGCCAAATCAACAACCGAGGTCCTAATTTGCTCTACTGTGTCAAATATTGATTTTTTTTCCAGTTGTGATTCGAGATCAGTAAAATTCCACAAGCTGTCATCCATCAATTGGCTTGGCTTGATGTTTCCTATCGCGCCGAGGATGTTACTTGGTACTTTTGGGTTTTCTGCAGCGAGATCAGCGATCAGTCGTTTGACTTTCTGGCGTGTCATGTTTTCCTGTGTACCGCAGAGATTGCAGGGTATAATAGGAAAATCCTGCTCTTTAGCATATTCGATAATGTCTTTTTCCTGGCAAAAAGCTAATGGTCTGATAACAATATTATTTTTCTTGTCGGTAAGCAATTTAGGTGGCATTGAACGAGTCTGTCCACTGTATAAAATCGACATTAACAGGCTTTCAATTATATCATCGCGGTGGTGACCTAGTGCAATCTTGCAATATCCATTTGCTTCTGCGTAGGTATAAATGCTGCCGCGTCGTAGCCGGGAACAAAGTGAACAATATGTTTTGCCTTCCGGTATTTTTTCCTTAACGACTGAATACGTATCCTGTCGAGTGATCTCATAAGGGTAATCCCTGGATTCCAGCCATTGGCGCATTTGGCTGTCATCCCAGCCTGGTTGCGCTTGGTCCAGGGTGTAAGAAAACACATCAAATTTAAAGTTGCTGCGATAACGTAATTTATGCAGAAGATTTAGCAAGGTGTAAGAATCCTTGCCTCCTGACAGACAAACCATAACTTTATCGCCGGGTTGGATCATATTGTAGTCAGAAATTGCTTTGCCTACATAATGAAGTAATTTCTTTTCGATTCTGGATTTGGACAAGCTTTTAACTCCTGATTACAGAAATAGTCACTAAAATAGTTACTGAAATCGGTTATGTTGAGAATGTTGCCACCATGAAAAGAAAAGCTTCTCGACAGTAAGTTGAACAACAGATGATAGCCTGGATCCCAGCGGTTTTTTGGCAACAAAGGTCACCTCATACAGGTCTGATTCAAGGCTATGTTCAAGTAAAAAATCATCACTGGTCTTTAGATCATCGACGAGATTGAGTTCCAATGCTTTAGTGCCAAACCAGTGCTCACCCGTTGCGACTCGATTTATATCCAGAGCAGGTCTGTTTTCCACAACGAAATTCTTGAATAGCGTATGTGTGTCTTCCAGTTCTTCTTTAAATTTTGTTCTCGCCGTATTTGTGTTTTCACCAAACATGGTGACGGTACGTTTGTATTCTCCGGCGGTGAATTGTTCAAAATCGATGTTTTTATTTTTCAGTAAGCGATGAAAATTTGGAACTTGTGCCAGTACCCCAATTGAGCCGAGTATTGCGAATGGCGCAGCAATAATCCGGTTAGCAACACATGCCATCATATAACCGCCACTTGCGGCGACTTTATCCACACTTACCGTAAGTGGGATGTTTTTGTATTTTATGCGCATCAGTTGCGATGAGGCCAAACCGTAAGCGTGCACAAGACCGCCGCCACTTTCCAGTATGACGAACACCTCATCTTCCGGTTTGGCCAAAGTCAATATCGCGGTAATTTCTTCACGTAACGCGCTCACGGCTGTCGCCCTTATATCGCCATCAAATTTAACAATGAAAATACGTTTTTTCTCTGTTAGCGTTTCTTTATTTGATTTTTTTATCTCTTTTTTTAATTTTTGTTTATCTTCTTTAAGGACTTTTTTAAGTGCTTTTTTTGGCAATATCTCCAATTGCAATGCATGCCGCATGTCGTCAAATTTTTCATTGAGTTTTCTGATCTCGATTTTTTCTTTTTCTTTGCCTTTACTGGCGAAGGTAAAAATGAATACGACGACGAAGACAATAGCCAAAACAAGGGTTATCGATTTGGCTAAAAAAAGACCATATTGGAAAAAAAATTCTGCCACGTGAAACTCCAAATAGATAATTTAAAATTGAAACGCGCTTACGGGGCGCATTATACCCAACTAATTGTCAAAATAGTGATTTTGCATCCGATGGATATATTCAGGATCGCATTATGATACAGTGGCATTAGCGCCATAAAATAAAAAACAATAAAGCGGCGTGTTTTTATAAGTTTTTTTATAAATAATAAGTGGTTAATAAGTAGTATGAATCCCCCCAAAAACAACGATGACCTGCTGAGTGCTTAACTTATTTTGTGCGTCTGCTGTAAGTTTCTGGTATGTCTAGCAAATCAATGCAATCAGCGGCTTGAGTTGCATTAAAATAATACAATCTAAGTTATCCTAATTAGTAAGTGTTAAAGTTTCACGGCCAAAATTTTGATTTCCTTGCATTTTCCACTACATTTTATGGACAAGGTTGCCGATATCCTAATGGGGTGTCCCTTTTTTTTGATTGAGCAGTGGTTGTGACGATAAGACCTGATGACTTCTCGACCCAACGTGTGCTTTGTCATTATGTTTTATGTGCAAAAAGACTAACTTATATTGATCTAGCTATAAGAATGCGATATGTAAGAATATATTACATACCTGTGAGCAACACATATTGTAATAATTGACAGTTAAAAAACGATAATAAAAATGTGGTTATTTGATGAGTGGTTGATTGTAGGTGACGCGTTTGAATTACCTGCAACCCAATAGAGGCATTAGCATTGGTTGTTGAATTTGAAATTGACCCAAAAACCCTTATTTGGGTCAAGGAAGAAGTCGAAGCGACGCTTGAGGAGGCGAAAAGTACTCTCGAAATTTATCTTGAGAGCGATCGCAGTTCTGCTCGTATCGCGGTGGTAGCTGATTGCATACATAAGATTCGTGGTGCAGTCGAAATGGTTGAAATATTTGGTGCCGTTTTACTTACCAAAGAAATGGAAATCGTTGCAAAAGAATTGATGCTTGACAACATAAAACTCAAGGAAGATGCGATCGAAGTTTTGATGCGCGGCATGTTGCAGTTGCCCGCTTATTTGGCACAACTGTACCACGGCAGCAAAGATATCCCGCTAGTACTATTACCGTTACTTAATGACATGCGTGCGGTGCAAGAAAAGCCACTGCTCACTGAGAGCGCATTCTTTTCTCCAAATTTAGCTGCGCTTAAACCTATATTGGCGGATGGAGAGGGCGACGATGGCCCAACTACCTGGGATATTAGAACCATTGCAAAAAAACTGCGGCCTGTTTATTTAGTCGGACTATTGGATTTCTTTCACGATACAAAACTAAAGAAAAGTCTACGCATGCTTGCAACGGTCATTATGAATTTGGAGCAAGCCAGTACACAGAAACAAACAGAACAAGTTTGGTGGGTGAGTGCAGGTGTTATTCATGCTCTATATGATAACGGTCTTGAATCAAGTGTTGCAATTAAACTGTTGTTGGGAAAAGTTGATCGCCTGATAAAAAAACTAATTGACGAAGGGGAAACAATATTAACGACAGAACCACCGCATGATTTGATGAGAAATCTTCTTTATTATGTTGGCCGATCAAATTCAATATCCACACGAGTGAGAGAGTTAAAAATCGCATTTAACTTAACAGCTTCATTACCTGACTCAAACGCAATAAGCCAGGCTCGGGATGAACTGATAGGTTTTAATGCCAACATTATGGAAAATATTTCAAACCAATTAAAAGAAGAATTATTAAAAGTAAAAGATACCCTGGATATCACCGTCCATGTTCAACATGGCGACGCCTCTAAGTTAGAGCCAGTAATTGATCGCTTAAGAACGATAGCCGATGCACTGGGAATGCTTGGCCTTAATAAGCTACGTAAGCTTATACGTAAACAAGAAGCGTTTATTTCTAATTTAATTCAGCTGGACTCGGTGCTTAGTAACGATGACGTAATGCAGATTGCTCGCATATTGCTCTATATAGAATCTTCATTGTATGATCTGAATGTACGCGAAGAAGCCGGTGAAATTATTGATGATAAAGATCTTGACGAATTATCTACATTGCCCGAAGCAGAATATATCCAGGTCGTAAATACTGCCGTTAAGGAAGCACTTGAAGATATTGCGAAGGTAAAAGACTCGGTAATCAAATTAACCGAGAACCCCTCTAATTACGATATTATGGCTGATGTGCCCAGGCTAATTGGGTTGGTTATTGGTGCGGTAAAAATGCTTTCCCATCCGCGAGTGGTTAAGGTGCTGCAAGCAATCAAAGGTTATGTTGAAACTGAAATATTGGAAAAAAATATCTCTCCAGATGAAGATTCATTTGATTATCTGGCGAATTCAATTACAGGCGCTGAATATTATCTTGAAGGAATATTACAAAAGTCCGTATCCTCCAATTTTGCGATAGAAGTGGCGGAACACAGTCTTGCCTATTTAGGTTATGCACCGCAAAAAATCACCGCAGTAGAATTTGTTGGTGAAAACACAGCGGCTGACAATGATTTTTCTATATCAGATAACTCGACTGAATCAGAGGTGGCATCCGTCATGATACCCATGTTGGTTCCCATTGGTTCAGATGTGGAAGAGGTCGAAGCGGAATTAAACAATGAAGTGGATCAAGAACTGGTGACGATTTTTTTAAACGAAGCGGGCGATGAACTGACGGAAATATCCAGTTGTCTTGAAAAATGGAAATTGGATCAACAAGATCAGGAAACATTAGAAACACTGGTTCGTTCGTTTCATACTTTAAAGGGAGCCGGACGAATAGTAGGTGCGTCATCTATTGGTGTATTAGCATGGTCTATAGAAGAATTGTTGCGGCGGATCTTGGATGAACGAATTGAACCATGCATGGAAATAATCAAGCTACTGGAAGACACCGTGCCAATGTTGACGCAGTTAGTCCTGCAAATGAAAAACGGCGAAGAACATGAAAGTACCCTGAATTTTCAGCCATTGATCGATACTGCCCGCGAATTAAGAGAAGCAAAAGATACATTCGGTTATTGAACATTTTCCACTATTTTAATGTAGTTGTTTTTAATTAAATAATTAAAGATTCCTTAATATTTGGCGGCGCTAACTGTGTTAGCATTCATTTTTCTTATTAAAAGTTTATTAGTAAAGACTTGAATTTGAGGAGTATATAAATGTTTAACGGAACGATGTTTAGTCAAGGAATGCCGCTTAGCAAAAGAATACCCAGACGAGCAGTAGTTCGTAAATTAATCGCGATAGTATGCGTTAGTTGCTTTGTAAGCGTGGCTAATGCAAGAACCCCTTCGCCAGACAGTGCCAATCTTTATATTATCAGTCCCACCCATGGCGAGACTGTCACAAGTCCTGTGACGGTTCGTTTTGGTCTAAAAGGCATGGGTGTCGCCCCTGCCGGTACTGCGAAGGCAAATACGGGCCACCATCATGTGCTTATCGATACGACTCTTAAGTCGATGGATGATGCTATCCCAAACGACGCTAATCACAAACATTTTGGTGGCGGTCAAACCGAGGGCACATTGACGCTTTCTCCTGGAAGACACACTTTACAGCTAATGTTGGGTGATATGAAACATGTTCCGCATGATCCACCGGTAATGTCACAAAAAATAACGATTTTTGTAAAATAGTGATTTATTGGCACTTCAGATTGAACTAATAATGATTGCTATAGTCCTATTTTTTGACACTTACTCCCTCCCTTGTAAGTGATCAATTGTAGGTACCCTGCTTTCACCCACCTTCCCGGGTGGGGGCGGGGTATTTATTTATTGGAGTTTAGTTAGTTTATTGGAGTTTAGTTAGGGAGTTTAGGGAGTTTAGCGGAATTGTGCTTCTGCTCTGCGTAGATCGTCCGGTGTCCCAATGTCGAGAAAGGGGGATTGCGACACAATCTCAGCATTTACTTTCAAGCCATTAGAAATAGCTGCTTGTATTACCTCTCCTATGAATAATTCTGCATCTGATGCGTGTCTTTCTAAATCAGACAAATAATCATAAAGAAATTGAGTAAATACGGGTGTCCACACCGCGATACCCCAGGTATATCTAAGATCTGTTTGTTTGGGTTTGATAACTATATTTAATACATTCTTGTTTGCATCAAATTTTACCATATCTACTTTTTCCGGCTTGTCCGCCGGAAATAAACCCAACATTACATCTGCATTATTTTCACTGAGAGAATTGAGAATTTGTGTATAGGCGTTATCAGGTGAAAAGAGAATATCAGGGAATCCGATGGCGACGTTTGCGTGTTTTACAAACGGGTACGCCTGGTTAATGGTGTATGCGGTGCCGTGGGGTAAGCCCATCATCAAATAACCCAAATCCAATCCGATCGAACTACCGGTGTCAAAAAAGGCAGGAATATCCCATTTACCGTTTCGTAGTATTAAATACGCTTTGTTGATGCTGGCGGCTTTAAATTTCTCTAACAGATAAAGACCAACGGGTTTCGGCACACTTTGCCCTGTCTCCAGAATTTTACTGGAGCCGATAGGGTATAATTCCTTACTGCAGGTTATCGACGGCAAGCGAGATGCTCTACCCGCACAAGGAATAATGGCAATAACTTCTCTATTATTTGGTTTATTCGGCACGTTATTCAACACTTTTGTTCAGCTCTTTATTGATAGAAGGGTATCTAAATATCATGTATGCACTTTGGTTAATGCCCGCTATTAAGCAGCGTATTAAGTTAGCCCATTTAATTCAAGCGTTGAGTGATGAGCATGGTGGCCCATTGTTTGACCCACATATTACCTTACTTGCAGATATTGAAGGAGATGAAAATAGACTAATCGATCAAACACGCCGTTTGGCTTCCCAAATGACACAATTTTCTGTCAGGGTTCGATCGCTGGATTATTTGCACGAATATTACAAGAGTTTTTTTATTCGAATTGACGATACTGATTCGATTGATCAGGCCCGTCGAATTGCGTTAGCGCTATTTTTAAAGCAACCGCTGCCAGAGCGTGAGCGCCTAAAACAATACCAAAGTGAGTTTATGCCCCATCTTAGCTTGATGTACGGCCTGCAGACAGACGCAGTAAAGGCGTTGATCAAAGATAAGATTCAAATTGACACTGTGCTGACACACAGGGGTACGGAGATACGGATCGAAAGTTTGCAATTGGTCTCTGCATTCGGTCCTCCAGAGAGCTGGAATATTATTACAGAATTGCCATTGAGAAACGGTTAGCGGGAGTATTAGGTTTTTTTCTTTTCCTTATAGTCAGTGATTGCTGCCTTTATGGCATCTTCAGCTAAAACAGAGCAGTGAATTTTAACCGGAGGCAGTGCGAGTTCTTCAGCGATATCTGAATTTTTTATCTGTTGAGCTTCGTCAAGCGTTTTTCCCTTTACCCACTCAGTCAGCAGTGAACTGGATGCAATTGCGGAACCACAACCATAGGTCTTAAATTTAGCTTCTTCGATTACGCCATTATCGTCTACTTTAATCTGCAATTTCATTACGTCACCGCAAGCGGGTGCCCCGACCATACCCGTGCCGACGCGAGTGTCATTTTTGTCAAAAGACCCAACGTTTCTGGGGTTTTCATAATGATCCAGAACTTTATCGCTATATGCCATTTAGGTGTCAAACCTCGTTAATTACAGGTTAAATAATAATACAGTAATTTAGTTAAATTCTTGCCAATTTATACTACGTATACAATTGGTATTTACCCTAGGATTCTTATCAAGCAATTGCTATCAAGCAATGGCTATTTAAGAAATAGGGTCATGCAACATGTTGATTTTTGTTCTTCTCGCAATATTCAAAAGATGGACATTATTGTCGGCTGAAACGCTTATTGAGCCAGCAATGTGTGGATTAACAAATTCTCCCAGATAGTGCCCGTCGAGAAATGTATTGATTTGAGTACTTAAATCGTCCCACATATCATTTATGAGTTCATAAGAGCCATTATTGGCCTGGTCATTTTGCAGTGGTTTTTTCGCACGTATTTTGTCTTCGACAGAATTTGCTATTTCCGCGATGCTTATCTGATCAGGGTTTCTTGCCAATCGGTAACCGCCACCTGGCCCACGCCTACCCTGCACAAGCTTGGACTGCCGAAGACGCGCAAACAGCTGTTCTAAATACGAAATAGAAAGGCCGTGCTCTTCGGATATATCAGCTAAGGTAACCGGTTTGCTACCCTTATTAATCGCCACTTCCATCATGGCCATAATGGCATACCGTGCTTTTGAAGATAGCTTCATCGCGTTAATCCTCTGAGTTAAACCTGATTAATTTAGTCAAGAATATGATTATTAACCACACTTGTCAACAATCGAGTTCAAGTAATTTCGGAGTGAGATTATGTAATATGTTAAAATATTAGCCGTTACAGAGCAAATAAGCCATTGATAAAGCTAAAATATTTTGTACGTTACCGTACAAAAATGGGCATATTAAAAACATAATGTCAGCGTCTGTGACTAATTTAGGTGAGCGTCTGTGACTAATTTAGGTGTTAGTGTAACTTGCGTCACAAATCGAATTGTAAAATTAGGCTATAAATAAAACTTCTGGGTTTGTTAAAAAAAGTTTGTTGAAAATAGGGCAGTGTGTGAGAAATTTACTATTTATTTTGCCGATTATCGTGAGCACAGCTTGCTCATTCTCAAATACTCAACGTCACGACAGCCACGTCCACAATCGTGATGTGCTTACCTCTGGACACACTGCGCATTTACCCGCTAGTGACAGCACTTCGAACAAAATAGCTGCGAACAAAATAGATAACAACGCCATCATACACACGGCAATGAGTCCAATTGAGTCGCCAACGGAAGTGACCACTATGCGACAACAATTGAGAGCTGATCCACAGTGGAACGCATTGGCTAATGAGGTTGTATATAGCATTCAAAGTTTATCTGTCGATATTGAAGAATTGAGAAAACATTCTTTATACATTGCCACGTTGGAAACCCCCAGTTCCGAATTAAAAGCGTTTCGTTCCATGGTCATGACCAAATTAGTTCAAAACGGATTTAGTGTTACATTTAATCCCAAAAATGCTTATTACCTAACGTACGACATTATGAGCAAAGAGTTAAGTAACGAGTTAAGCAAAGAATTAAATACACAACCCAATGATGAGTTAGTCGTGCGGGTCACCGTTATCGTTGGTGAGAAAACAATAACAAAATCTCATGGATTTCCAAATTTTGTCGATTCAGAGAAACGGGAAGTAATTCTACGGGTTGTTAGAAAACATGATTTTTGAGTAGTGTGTATTATTTTTCTGCCGCCGAATGTCGATTTGATTCATCATATATCTGAGCCATCGAAAATTTTGCTTTGCTGATAAATGTTGCAATTTTATTACTTTGTACTTGCAAACTATTTATTGCCACGGTCTTTATATAATCTTCTAATTCATCCAGCGTTTTATCTGTTTGTGCTTGTTGTTGTAATATACGATCCATATAAGCTTCGCGAAATGTAGTCGATATGCCGCGAAATTTTTCAATCATTGTTTCCCAGGTCAATAGTCTTTTTGCTAAGAATTTTAATTCGTTATAGCTTTTAAATGCTTCTTGAAATTCATGGCTGGCGAAGATATACATAAGGTGTTTACGGTCAGATGGCTCAGGAATGGTTAAGATCAGGTTTTTCAAATCCAGTTTTCGACTACGCGGTTGATTGAGAATTGGAGTCAATAATCCACCTTTATTGATGGATGTAATCAGCTTGTCTATTCTGGTTTGATTGTTTTCGTAGTTTTCTATCGCTTTTTCGTATCCCTGCAGAGATTGTCCCAGTGCTTTGAGTTTTTCATAGGCGAAAGGGATTGCCAAATAGGCTTCCATAACGGAAGTATCGGTTTCCGTTCGGCTAGCAAGTTCCATCCAGGCGACCAGAGCCTTCTTATGCTCATTTAGCGCAGAATAGCTCCAGCCAAGTCCTAGCAACGCTTTATTGGAAAGAGGGCTTTGTAGTTGTACTTGCTGCATATAGTATTTGGCTTTTTCAGGTTCGCTATTGTTAAGAAATATATAGCCTAATGCAACGTTTGATTTATCCTTTAGTGCGTTCATTTCGGAATCGTTACTGCCGCCAATTTCACTGATGGCTTCAAATGTTTTGATGCTGTCTTCTTTTCTTCCTACTTTGGCGAGTGACACCGCCAGGTTATAATAAGCATAAAGTGAAAATTCGGAGCTGCTATTAATTTGTTGGAGTAAATCAACCGCCTTACTGTATTGATTTTTTCTGGTTAATAAAAGTGTTTCGAGTAAAATCTGTTCTTCACCGAGCTTGCTGCCCAGGTTACCTTTAATGTGCGTTAAAGATTTTTCAGCGGCGGCGTAATTTGCGCGTTGATATTGGGTTTTTGCAACATGAAACCAAAGTTGCTCCTGGGTGATTGTGTTGTTGCCCTTGTCTAATAAATCCAGATATATTTCTGTTGATTCGGCGGGCATGCCATAAGCCAGATAAAAGGTGCCTAGCAGTAATTCGGCTAGATCCTCTTCCTCCTCTAGGTTGCCATATGATCTGAGCGCAATTAGGCGGTTTATACCGATAAAATAATTTCCTTGATATAAATCAAAGACAGCTTCTTTTATTCTTGGGTTTTGCACTACGCGCCAATCGATATCCAGACTCGCTTGTGCGTTTGTCGATGTTATGCACGAAATAAGGAAGGTCAATCCGATTGTATATAACGTATTTTTAAATTTTAATACATGCATAATCTGTATTACCGCTATCTAATTTATTTAGGTTAAATGTTGTTTAAGCACCGTATTTAGTCATTGATTAGTCAGTCCCACTCGTTGACAGCAAATTCGGGCAGGAATTTTTCACGAATATTCGTTATCTTTAGCTCGATAGTTTTTGGGTTCTCATTTTTTTCGAAATCCAACGTAACACTGTTAGTGTAATTAAGTCTTTTCCCGACTTTGCCGACTAACGTGGCTTGTAAAGTGTAATCACCTGATGGTAGTTTGGCGGAATATATTCTTTTCACGCCGCCAGCCAATAATCCGTTAAGCACACTTTGGGTAAATTCATAACGGGAAGCAAATTTGCCATTTAAGGTGAGTTCAATAGCTTGTAATCCAAATTCTCCATCCAGTTCTAATGCAACGTAGACGGTCAAATCTTTTCCGGTGATAGAGGAAAGACCTTCTTCTAGCAGATTAAAATCATGCCCCAACTTAATGATGTTTTTTTTTATTGTTTGAACTTTTTCATCCAATTTTTTAAAATCCTGCGGCGCGGTTATATTATCGGCTGTAAGCGCACTCGGGCAGTATATAATAGTTAAAATCATCAATAGCCGAACAAATTGTTTCCTCATACCCCGTTTGTAATCCTTTGTTGGTTCTGTTGCAAAAAACGATTAAATTTGTCAATTCCGATAATATAAATCAATTATGAGTTAATATGCCTGATTTGTCGCATTTTCATGAATTAAATCAACGCTAATCGCTATAAAAGGCTAGCCAATGATTTTGCCTATAAAAAAGCGCACAGACGGTTAGATTGACCGTGCTCAGAATACCAGTATATCATTAAATTACTTAGGGAAATAAATACACTGATGCCCCTGTTAACGTGGATAATCTTGTTTTGCCTGGTTGGTGGTGTTTTAAGCGTATCACTGGCATCGTTATTACTGCTCGTCTCAGACAAGCAGCGTAGTCTATTAATCCCCCATTTTGTTAGTTTTGCTATCGGTACGTTGTTGGGTGCCGCCTTCCTTGGGTTGCTACCGCATGCGCTTGCATTTCCGCAGGTCGGTGATGCTCATTCTGTCATGTTTGCTGTTCTTATCGGCCTGTTGGGTTTTTTCTTGTTAGAAAAACTGGTGTTATGGCGCCATTGTCATTCTGCGCATTGTGAAGCACATGGTATCGAATCACAGTCAACGCATGATCATAACCACTCAAAAGAAGCCATAAATCCGTCATCTACGGGTTCACTCATTGTAGTAGGCGATGTATTGCACACTTTTGTCGACGGTATTTTGATCGCCGCTGCATTTATGACCGATATTCTGCTGGGGATAGTCACCAGTTTGGCGATTGCCGCACACGAAATTCCTCAGCAAATAAGCAATTTTATCGTATTGTTGCAAGGCGGCCGAAAAACAAAAAAAGCGTTCGTGTTTAATCTGTTCTCAAGCGTTGGCACGGTTGTGGGCGGTGTTGCCGGTTATTATAGCTTGCACGATATGCAACATATTCTGCCATTCATACTGGCGGTTGCGGCATCGAGCTTTATCTATATCGCGGTAGCGGATTTAATTCCTGGTTTGCACCAGCGAACCAGTCCAAAAGAAATTACGCAACAAATGATATTGATTGGCTTCGGGGTTATGTTAATTTATTTTAGTCACTCATTTCTTCACTAGGAGTCTGTTCTCGGACAGCCCACCAGTAGGAGGTTATTCATATGACAAGCTGGTATATGCTTACATTGGTTGGTAAAGACCAGGCAGGAATTGTTTCACAAATAACGGCAGCGCTTTTCAACGGCGGGTGTAATCTGGGAGAGGCATCGATGAATCGTCTCGGTGTCAATTTTACCATGATGCTGATGGTTGAGTTCGATGGCTCAGTAGATGCGTTGACCAGTATGGTTGCACCGGTGACCCAAGGTTTGGGACTGCAGCATCACATCGATGGCATTGACGGCAAGTTACATCAACACGACAGCCGCGATGTTTGTCTGTCAGTGTACGGGGCAGATCGAGCGGGTATCGTCGCTAACGTGACTGATGCACTGGCCGCCGCAGGATTAAACATTTTGGAACTGGAGTCCAGCGTGGGCGGTACAGATGAAAAACCAATTTATATCATGCAAATAGACGGGCACGCGGCCAATGGACTGAAATCAATCGAAGTGGCTGTGGAACAAATCCGAAAATCCGGGATTGAAATCACGCTTAACACAACCGATACAATGATCGGCTAACCCGTTTATGGCTGTACTGGAAATATTAACCTATCCCGATGCGCGTCTTAAACAAACGTCGAACGTGGTTGAGTTGTTTGATGATGCATTGCACGCATTTATTGTCGATCTTGAATCCACTATGCGCGCGGGGCCGGGGGGCGTCGGTATTGCAGCGCCGCAAGTGGGCCGATTCGAGCGCATCGTCATTGTTGATGTTTCTAGCAAAGTAAATAATAAAACCAGTAGAAAAACTTCCAGCCAAAGAAGTGTAACATCGCAGGGTTGCATGATATTGATTAACCCGGAAATTACTCATAGTGAGGGCAGGGTCGTTGGCCGGGAAGGGTGTATGTCAGTACCGGATTTTACTGGAAATGTTATACGTGCTGATACTATATATGTACAAGCCGACGATGAAAACGGAATTCAACAGCAATACAAAAGCAGTGGATATGAAGCGCGGGCGATACAGCATGAAATTGATCACCTCGATGGCTTGTTGTTTCTGGACCGCTTGGTCAGCACAAAAAATGACTTGTTTCGTCGCAAACTTGTTCAAAAATAATATTGGCAGCGCCGGTTTATTTCTTCTTAACATCGGTTTCCAGAAGAAGGGTTTCCAGGTACGGCCATATATTATCCAGGATAAGGGGTTGCGCATTCGCACGTGGATGAAGATCATCCTCTTGCATCAGTTTCTTGTTCTCTGAAATACCTTCCAAAAGAAAGGGGACAAGTGCTAACTGATAATCATCTGCAAGAGACTGATAACTATTACGAAAAGATTGAGTGTAGCTAAAGCCATAATTCGGTGGGATTTGCATTCCGACGAGCAAGGTTTTTACGCCAGTTTGGTTAAATTTGCGGATTATTTCCGACAAATTATTCTTAATTTGCTTGATTGGTAAGCCTCTTAATCCATCGTTGGCGCCGAGTTCAAGTACCACGATATCAGGTGAGTGAGCGGACAGTACATGGTCAGTGCGACTGACACCGCCGCGGGTGGTTTCACCACTGATGCTCGCATTGATGACTTTATGCGGGTAGCGTTGCTGGATTAACCGCTGTTGCAACAGGGTTGGCCAGGCCGATTTTTGGCTTATTCCGTGTGCAGCGCTTAAACTATCGCCCAAAATCAATATAACAGGGGAATTCTTTGCCGTTTCCGTTGCCTGACTAGCATGGGATACAGACAACACCAGGGCGAATAAAAGAAGCGATAGCTGCGATAAAAAAAGCAGTGCGATAAATATTCGTTTGAGAATTTTAATAGTCACAATATAGACGAAAAGCATAGACAAAAAACATAGACAAAAAGCATGGTAAATCAAAACAATATAAATCGAATTCGCCCGACAGTGCAAGTATGCAAGTAATAGTGCAAGCAGATACCCTTGGCAAGCAAGTGGTTAGTATGGCAGATGACAGCGCGTTAGTCTTACTGCATAACGTTAATTTTTCAGTCAATGCGGGCGAGTCCGTCGCGTTAATTGGTCCTTCAGGGTCTGGCAAGTCGACATTACTCGGTTTGCTTGCAGGTTTGGACGATGCTACAAGTGGGCGCGTGTTGGTCAATGGCGTCAACATCTTTGAACTGGATGAAGATGCACGTGCGAAACTGCGCGGCGAGATGATCGGTTTTGTATTCCAGTCTTTTCAGTTGTTATCAAATCTCAATGCCTTAGAGAATGTCATGTTACCTTTGGAAATCATGGGGAATAACGATGCGAAAGAAATCGCGCAGTTGATTTTATCGCGTGTGGGATTAGCGCATCGTCTGCAGCATTACCCAAAACAGTTATCCGGTGGTGAACAACAACGCGTCGCCATCGCCAGAGCTTTCGCACCAAGGCCGAAATTATTGCTTGCTGATGAACCAACGGGTAATTTAGACAGCACAACGGGCAAAAAAATTATTGATCTCCTCTTTGAGCTAAATACCGAGCAAGGTACAACGCTTATCTTAGTCACCCACGATGACACGTTAGCAAAACGTTGTGATAGACAACTGCAACTTGAAAATGGTATGTTGCACGAGCCTGCAGTTGCGCAAGCCTGAAGTATGTGTAAGGTATAAAACACACGTTATTTTTTAGTATTTTGGGACTAACAATACAGCGCAAAGGATAGCCAGGCTAAGTCTTGTGACGAAATTAATATTTATAAATCGTTATTTCTATCCTGATCATTTTCTACTGGCATAATGGATTAACACCATATATATTTCTACCGGGATAAAGATCAAAAAGAGGTGGATCTGATTATTGAACAAAACAACACGTTATATCCAGTTGAATTTAAAAAGACAGCCAATCCAGGAAAAAATGTATCAAAACATTTTCATGTATTAGAAAAGTTAGATAAACCTGTTGGTCATGGAGCAGTAATTTGCCTGAGAGAAACATGGATCCCTTTGTCACAAACAGTTGATGCAATACCAATTAGTTATATATAAAGGCCGTCGTTTGATGGTAACGGGGACTCTGCGCTGTATGACAGCATAGCGTTAACACCCCGTTAACCCTAAATCATCCAAGTAAGCAATAAACCGTTGTTGATTATTTTTTAGGTTGGGTTTTTTCAGAAAGGTGGGGGCTTAAGCCAAGCGACTGAATTATTATATAAATAATGAGCGCTAGCGCAATGCCAGAAACGCTGT
>CAZZJI010000072.1:0-15700 GCA_964654485.1 uncultured Gammaproteobacteria bacterium
TGTTGCCCTGGGTGATCTGGATGGTGATGGTGATCTGGACATGGTGGTGGCTAACGGTTTTAGTGATGTCGCTAACCGGGTCTACATCAACGATAGTACGGGCAGCTATACTGACTCCGGTCAGGCACTGGGCACGAATAACACGACTTCCGTTGCGCTGGGTGATGTGGATGGCGATGGTGACCTAGATATAGTGACGGCTAATGAGTTGGGTCGGGGTAGCCGGGTCTACACCAACAATGGTGCGGGCATCTTTTCCGATTCCGGCCAAGCATTGGGCACAGATGACAGTCAATTCGTCGCCCTGGGTGATGTAGATGGCGATGGTGATCTGGACATGGTGGTGGCTAACCGTTCCAGTCAGCCTGATCGGGTCTACATCAACGATGGCACCGGCGGCTTTTCCGATTCAGGCCAATCGATAGGCACGAATGATGGCGCCTCCATCGCGCTGGGTGATATAGATAGTGATGGCGACCTCGACATGGTGGTGGCTAACGATTCTAATCGGCCTAACCAGGTCTACTTCAACGATGGCGTCGGCGGCTTTTCCGATTCCGGCCAGTTGTTAGGCACGAATTCCAGCGAATCCGTTGCTCTGGGTGATGTGGATAACGATGGTGATCTGGACATGGTGGTGGCTAACCTGATTGATCAAGGTAACCGGGTTTACATCAACAATGGTGCAGGCAGTTTTGCCGATTCCGGCCAGTCTTTAGGCACGAGTTTCAGTACCTTCGTCGGGCTGGGTGATGTGGATGGCGATGGTGACCTGGACATGCTGGTGACTAACACTTTTGAAGCTAACCGAGTCTACACCAACGATGGCACCGGCAGCTTTACCGATTCCGGCCAGTTGCTCGGCACGAACATCAGTCAATTCGCTGCTCTGGGTGATGTGGATGGCGATGGTGATCTGGACATGGCGGTGGCTAATAGTAATACACAGGCTAACCGGGTCTACCTGAACTCCCTTACTGGCACCCTAGGACCCTTATCCGATTGATTTCCGCCTAGTGTTCTAATTACCGTGTTACCATTTCTGTCCACCAATCCGGATAGGCTGCGACCACTTCGCTTGTGTTATACAGCCGATTAGCCGTTTCCAGTGAAACCAAACCAGGATCAGTCTTTATCACAAAAACATTTGTCCCGATATTCAGCTTTTTAACCACCTCGAGGCTGTTAGCGACTAACCATAAGTCGACTTCAGCCTGCCCCCATTTGGGATCTAGATGGACAATAATATTTCCCGGTAACGCTCGCTTGTAGCCTGAACTTGCTGAACTATCGTGCAGTACAGGGGAATAGTGATTTTTAGAATCGCTAGCAGCGCTGGAATCATTAAGACTTTGTATTGCCGATTTTGACGTAACTGTTTCGTTCAATTGCCACAGGCGGATTGTGCCCTGGTTGGAAGGTATTTCTTTAGCAGATGCATACACCGACTTTAATGCACTTCGATTCTCACGGTTCGGATTAAATTCAGCCACGAGCTGTGGATTTAACCACACCATTCGCTTTCGATCACCATCATACCAGACATAGGATTGCTTTGCCGTGAACTGTTTAATGTTACTGATATCTGCACCCTTTGAACCCATCGCATGCGCTGCAGTAAAAAATTGAACGCCTGCATACAATATAAACATAAAAAACGCAGAGCGTATCGAAGATTTATTCATAATGTGCTCCATTAAAATAACGACGAGGGATTAGCTCCCATAAAAGTTAATACGCCATGATTGAAAAGTACCCGTATCAAGCGCCGCCAAATCCTTCACTGTTAACATCCAATCGCCATCCGCCGCTTCGCCTAAATGGCGCACGCTACTGAATACCCATCCATCGAGTGTACTGCAGGAAGAACCGACACAAAAATGTCTTTCTGATAGCCGACTGATAGTACCTGTCGTCACATTGGTTAAAGTAATTTCCAAATCACCGGAATAGGCGTGATTTGTCGAACTAAAAGTAATTTCAATAGTTTCAACTTTTGAAATAGTACTGCCCGCGATCGTCGTAATCGAAGAAACACCCGTTGTATTATTGTCAGGGATCGCTGTGTTTACCGTTATTAATGACGAAACATGCGTTTCCTCTACACCGAGATTAGTCCAGGTTTTAGCCAACGTCACCGCTGCGTCTGCATTCACCACACCAAAACCATAATTGTGATTAATGTTGAGTCCAGCGCCATTGACCGTCCAATCGGCATTGCTTGGATCATTTTTGCGCGCCGAATTTGCCAGAACAGAACGTACATCACGGTAGCCCAAGGTAGAATTAGCCTGCAGTAGCAGCGCGACAACACCGGAAACAACGGGTGTCGCAGCAGAAGTCCCATTCATGCATTTAGAATAATTGGTATCAGTATAATCTGTTACACCTGCGGAGCCAGTCGCATTGACGCCATCTTCTCCCGAACGGTCGGTTGTACTGATGGTATGGGTATCACAAAACTCACCGCCCGGTGCACTGACCAAAAGGTTTGCACCTCGTTCGGAATAAGATGATTTGGTACCTTGGTTATTTACTGCACCAACGGCAATCACACCGCGATAATTCGCTTTCCCATCGTAATTAGAGTTATCGACACAGCGTAAACAAGCACTCGAACCAGTTGCACCATTTCCACCCGCCCAAACATAAACAGCGCCCTTGCCACCGCGCCCGGTGCTCAGGCCCGTGTCTATGGCAGTACGCCAAACAAAGGAGCCGTCTGCAAGGAGGCCAGTACCATCTTGTGGTCCCCAACTATTACTGGAGATATGTACATCCGGAGAACCGCGCGTCATGGCATCGGCTTCATTACTAGAACTTGGATTTTGTAACAAATTGAACCCAGCCAGACCGGCACGGGGCGCAACACCGCGCACACCACGATTATTCAAGTCACGCGCCGCGATGATACCGCTCACGCTCGTTCCGTGCGCTTTGCCAGAACCGCCGGGTGGCGTGGGGTCATTACCGCTGGTTAAATAATTAAAACTCAAGCCCGCCACCACATTAGCCACTAAATCTTCATGTAGAATTTCCATACCGTCATCCACTACGGCGATACGTATACCCTCTCCTCGACATGTCGCAGCTAAACCACAACTATTCCATACGGGTTCCACGTTGATATCTTCTCCCACCTTGGCCGCAACACCGTTGGCACCTAACTGCCCGGTATTTTTTAAATGCCACTGGTCTTTAAACAAAGGATCAGTAGGAGAACCACCGCCACCACCGCCACAAGCCGTTAACAGCACGACCACACACGCACACCACCTCGTTGCCGATAATTTCCTCATGCAAAGCTCCTGCAAATCAGGCACATCAACCAAAAAAACAAAACAACGCCATCTTAACCATTAAAGCTAAATTCATCAATTGAAGCTTCCGCTCCTGCTCACGCCCCTCGCCTACTTCCCTGTAGACGAACCTACTCGGCAACTGCCCCTGCGTTGCTCTAACTACGGCGTCCATGCACTAGTACGAACGCCTAATTCACGGAAAATGAAGGATTTTTCCTCATCTTAGCCGCTCTCGCGACGATTCAACTGATTTTTTCAAGTTTTAAGTAACGTAATTAAGCTAATATTAAAATTTGATACATCCCAAAAAAAAACGGCCTCAGATAGAGGCCGTTTACCTAACATATTAAACTGTCTTACATTATTCGCATGCTAATCATCTCTGCTTTCATCGTAACTGTTAAATCATCATACAAACCGACTGCACGTATTCCTTTAAACGTCTTACCCGCCGCGATTTGCGTATTCAATGCATCTACATATCGATCGAAGGTCGTGAACAGTTCCACAACATCACCAATATGCAAAATATATTTTCCATCTCCACTGTCAAGTGGCTGAATTATCGGATTTCGGCCTAGAGAGTTCAGATCGATACGCACACCTGCCCGTACAATGTAATGGAACCTACCTTGGCCGTCCAGATTTAACGTCATTGCAGATGCAGATAAGTCAACAAAAGGCGTTTGCGTAGCCGGATCCCAATTAAGACCCAAGTGCCCTCTTACTTCTGATACATCAACGATAGTACGTGCTTCAAAATCGGCAGGTGCCTGAGCAAATGGACGTACAAAACCACGCGCCTTTATCGGAGCCCCATCGGCGATCGATGAAAGATCCAGGGTAGCCGTATCCATTTCATAATTGCTCGGATCCGCATCATTATCGGGTGTTATGCCGGTGCCAGTGAAATCAAAAAGAGTAATCGCACGACGATCAATCGCCTGTAAATCTGCATTCAAAGACGTACCGTCAGTTACTATGGCACTGCCTCTTACTGTAGTAAATAACATATGCACACGACCTTCAGATGCATCCATTTCCAGGCCCTCAGGATCTTTGTTAGTCAATGTCCCGAAAATATTCACACGTTGACCGACAGATATATCAGCTATCGTGTGTTCGCCCATAAAGTGTTGGCGTCGAACCGTTGTAGTCTCTGCCAACTGAACGGCAATCGTATCCCGGAAAATAGCCGTACCATCGGTTCGAATCAATGTTGCACCTTTTACAATCAAGGTGTTATCTACACGAGAAATGACATTACCGCGAACAACGTCCATATCGCCACCCGGTACGCTTGAACCCGCATACACGTGCGTGGCTTCAAAACGTCTAGGCTCAAACTTGATTTCACCAATGGCGACTGTCGCCGTGAAAGCAGGCATACCGGCGAGTTGTCGCAAGCCTTCACTACCCGCGTAGGGAACCTGGTCGATGTCATATACGGTATCGTTGTTTGTATGCACTTTGAGAGAACCAAAGCGTTCGACCTGATCGTTCATTCGATGATGAAACGGACGAAGGATGACGGAGTAATATTGCTCCGCAACATTGACTCTTTTCAACGCACCACGAAGACGATGTGTCTTGTTTTTATCAAAATTAACATCGGCAATCAGAAAAGGTTCAACTGTGACTGTAGGCTCACCTGCATCATCAAATGTAACATCATTTGATGCTTTAAGATCAAAATCCAACGTCAAACTTGCAGGAATGCCCGGTGCGATAACTAAGCGACTGCGTCCCTCAAGTTGCACTCGTAGCTCCATCTCGGTCACATCATTACCGTCTTCATCTTTTATGAGTGTAACAGGTGTGGTAATACCGGCCTGGTCTTCTACCTGAATGTTGGCATTGGTATAGTCCAGCACCATGCTTCCTTTGACATAAACACCCGATGGAATGGTGGCCGCTGTCAGGAACTCGGTCATTTCAGTGTACTGAGCAAAATCCACCGTCGTTTTAACAGGTAAAGTTTCGACTACAGCACCATTGGCTTTTGTCAACGTGAGTGAAACAACATCCACGGTGTAAGTCTGAAAATCACCGGGGGCGTCAGTCAAACCAATGATAACTTCACCATTACCATTGTCATTGTCATCCGTGGCACTGCTGGATCCACTGCCATCACACGCAGTTAAATTTACACTTAAGCTGACTATACCCAATGCAATCACCAGCAGTCGGGCATTGCTTTTCAGCCGCTTATATATGGACCTAAAAAACATTTTTTCTATAAATTTCATTGTTATCTCCTCATTAATCACCCCCCCATTTAGCCAGAGAATTGGCCAGGGAACAGTAATTCAGGTGTAAAATCGTTTTACATAGATAACAACGCAGGGACGATGAATCGGTTGACGTAAATCTCAAATATTTTACCGGTTATATTACTAGTACTCCGTCAAGGTTATATTGACCGAGTACTAGCATTACCAACTATAGGTGAGCGCCAGACTTCCAAATCCTTCAGTATTAATTGATCCGCCACTTGGGCGACCCAGGCGGCCTTGTGCCGACCATTCATCTGACAAGGTGAGAAACAAATTAATTAACACGACTTCGTAATTTTCTATATTCGCTATTGCCCCATTACGTTGCCATTCCAATCCAACGGAGCCCCAATCAATGTTATAGTCAATCGACGCAGATGTTCTGGCTTCATCAAACTGCCCCGAACGTAACGCTATTTCCTTTAGCAAATCAATATTGTTTGAATAACTGAATTCGGTATGGCTGACATACAAAGAAAAATTGTGCAGGCCAAAATAAGAAACAGAAAAGCCAAAACCCGGGCTACGAATGCCTCTATTCGCATTTGGGTTTCTAGATTGCAGTAAAATATTGCTAATCTGCGGTTTTAGTGAAATAGCCCAATCGTTCTGTTGCCATGTCATAAACGCCACAACAGTATCTTTTCTCATTCGCAATCTAATAACATCAGTCAGGAATAAAAGATTTTCTTCTCTTTGCAGAAAAGTGTAACTAAAACCAAACATCAACTCATCTAATGGGTTACCCGTAAATCCTAACAAATAGGATCTTGAGTTATCGATTTGCCCATCAAACGATGTTTGCCCCATTCCCAGCTTTAGTCTATTACCAGACTGCAATCCATAATTAGCATTGAAAAAAATATCGCGAGACCCTATTGCATCCGTTGCAAACTCCAACGTCACCATTGACGGCAGCGACATATTTAAATCTACTGATGGCAGCGATTCATCAAAAAAATTACTGGCGCCCGCGTAGCTCACCGGGAGCGATGATAATATTAACCATATAATTATTCTTGTACGGTACATAATTAAGCCAAGCGCTAATTTAAAACCAAAGAGCCTTTTGTTATCTCCTTACGCTGTCCCTAGTATGATCTCTGCGTTGTTGTTGTCGTTGCTGTTGCATCATGCGCTGTCGCATCAATCGACGCTTGTTAAATTCATGGCGTTGTTTCGCGCTCATATTTTTCCACTGCTTTCGCAAAGCGGCCTTTTTATCCTCAGGCAATTGTTTGAAACGTTTTCGGGCGTCGCGTAGCGCCTTTTTCGCAGGCCCAGGCAATTTCTTATAATGATCAAACATGTTGCGCAAGTGCGCACGACGTTGACTTTTCATAGCACGGAATTTTTTGAATTTTTCCACGGCTATTTTTCGCTCGCGATTATCCAAAGCCGCCCATCGAGATGCCCCTTTCAAAAGTTGACGCTGTCGGTCTACGCTCAACTCAGACCATTTGGTTTCAACAGATTTCAGTATTTTTTGTTGTTTTGTGCTTAAATTTTCCCAGGTGATGGGCGTATCTAACTTAGAGCCTAACTTAGAACCTAACCCAGAATTTGACTCAGCGTAAGCAATCGCACTGAAAAAAAGTAAAATAATAGTGAAATTGATAGTTACAATTATCTGTCTACTCATCTTTCGCTGCCTCTAATGCTTGGCCAGACCATCCAGTTCCTATCATTGACTCTAATACAGATGGGCCAACCCAACGCCCATCTTCAGTTTCAAATTCTGCTAGAAATTCCAATAACTCCATACTGGGTGCGTCTGTTTCATCTTCCAACTCAGATGCCAATCCCTCTAATGGGTTAACAAGAAACGTAATGATTAATAAAAACTCGCCTACCGAAATAGCTGAAAAAAACGAAAAAGCAGAACTCGGTGATAATTTATCCGTTTGCATCTTGTTCATCTATCCAGGCATAAAATTCCAGTTCTTCATAGAACTCCAGGCTTTCAGCTGACGTTAATAAATCAATATCACTAAATACATTTGTCAATTCATCTTCGACGGGATTTGCTGTCCAGATAGATACGCTAAGAACAGCGACGGTTGCAACCGCAGCAAATCCACCTGCTGGCATCATCCAGTTAACACCTGTGCTCTGTGCCGCACTGTCTAACGCCTTCATACGCGCCTGTCGCAGGCTTGCCAGGGTTTTTTCATCCAGGTTTTCAGCCGCATCATCAAGTAAAGACGTTGCCTTTTTTATCAGGGCCTTGTCTTTTTCGTCGTTTACGCCCATTGCCGATGTTCTCCAAGTGTTTTGCGCAATGTATGTATTGCGCGTGAAAAATGTGTTTTGACACTGCCTTGTGTGCAGCCCATCGCTTTTGCCGTTTGTGCAACATCCAGGCCTTCCCATATACGTAGCAAAAAAGCCTGTTTTTGACGAAATGGTAATTGTTTCACCGCTTGATCGAGTTTAATCATCGCTTTGTTATTCGCCATATTTTCAAATGGCTCTCGCATTGCACCATCCGGAAACTGTTCCAGCGGATCTTCATTATTATCCTCAAACCGGGATTTTTTGCGATCCCCGAGTAAAAAATTAAATGAACTTCTCACCTTTTCTCGACGATACCAGTCTTTTATCTGGTTTTGTAGAATACGCGTAAATAACATACTCAATTCCTCTTCACTGCGGCCCCTATAACGTTTCACTAATTTGAGCATCGCGTCCTGAACAATATCCAACGCATCTTCATGACGACTCGTTGCGAGATAGGCCATGCGATATGCCCGCTTTTCGACATGAATTAAAAACTTTTCTAATACCCGATTCGTATCCAGCGTGAGAGTCCTCAGATGTTCCTTAACCGATACTGCATTTAACGGATATAAAACAAAATCTGTTACGACAGCTTTCTTAATAGCAACGTCATCAAATTTTGAAGTGTCATTCACGCCATGTCTATTGTTTTATCACAAATACCATATAAGTATTTGTAAAAAAAGAACTAAATAACCATAGGTTTCGAACAAAATAGCAGATTTAGCTAATCTCTAATTTATATAACGCAAAAGAGCGGATTTGGTTGACAGCGTATATGCAAAATTTACACTAGTACTCTTTCAATGTGATATTGCCGGGTTCAGTTGGTCTGTCAGCGTCCTTGGCAAGGGACGCGCCTCGCCGGGAATGGCCATAGTCCTTCACAAGAGGTGGAAGGCGATGTGAAAGGAAGATGTGGATAACGCTGCATTCACTGTTCATTGTTTAACTTCTCATTGTTTAACTTCTCCATCGCTTTACGTTGTTTCTCAATCATGTCGTTGGCCTGCTTAGCCACCTGCTGCGCATGTTTTAAGGCATCCGTTTGCGATTTCCAGACATGCTCGCCTGTTAACGTGCTCTTTTTATTATCGCTGTTTTTACTGATATTGTTGTCAATATTGTTGTCGATTTTATCACCACTATCGACAGAACACGCGCTCAACGTAATACCAATTAATACCGTTAACAACAATAGTCGTGTTTTCATTGCTTCATTTCCTAACAAACGCTTCCTAATAAACAAAAGAAATTATTCAGACAATGGTTTCAACAACAATGACTGCCCGTGCATTGAATCAGGTTGCTGTAACCCCATCAATTGAAGTACCGTCGGTGCAATGCTTGTCAACCCGGCGCCAATCGAAAGCTGCCAGGGTATTTCATCTATGATCAAACAAGGTACCGGATAAACCGTATGTTGCGTATGTGGTTCACCGCTCACGGGATCCACCATCTCCTCACAGTTACCATGATCGGCGGTGAGTACTACGGAAAACCCATTCGCTATAGCTAAATCAAGCACTCTGCCCACTTCTTGATCCAGAGTTTCTACACTTTGAATAACGGCTTCTCTGACAGCACTATGACCAACCATATCGCCATTAGCAAAATTGACAACAATAAAAGCATATTGCTTGCTTTTAACCGCATCCACCACAGCATCTGCAACCGCAGCCGCACTCATCTCGGGTGCCAAATCATAGGTGGCCACTTCGGGCGAATTAATGATAATGCGATTTTCTCCTTGATAGGGATCGCCGCGCCCACCATTAAAAAAATAAGTGACATGGGCGTATTTTTCCGTTTCCGCACAATGGAGTTGTTTTAATCCGGTCTGACTGATTATTTCTCCGATGGTAATTTGCGGACGATCTTGCTCAAAAGCAAAGGGCAAACTGAACCATTTATCATATTCCGTCATGCACGTCACCGTTATCGGCAGATAATTCCCACGTTCAAATTTATTAAATTCTTTTTTAGTGAGTGCTTTTACTAATTGGCGGGGCCGGTCTTTACGAAAATTAAAAAATATTACGCTATCTTGAACGGTTATAGGTTCAGCACCCGGCAATATTGTCGGTGTTATAAACTCATCCGTTTCGCCTTCTGCATAAGCCAGTTCAATCGCGTCTTTCAATGATGATGCATTGCGGCCTTGTCCTCTCACCATCGCTGACCACGCCAATTGAATACGATCCCATTGTTTGTTGCGATCCATCGCATAATATCGCCCACATACCGTCGCGATGAAACCACCCGCCCGACGTAACGCCGCTTGTAAATCGGTAATATATTTTAAAGCTGACTGAGGAGGCGTATCCCGTCCATCAGTAATCATGTGGAGTAAGGGTTTTACGCCGCGTCGACGACATAATTCAATCAAGGCAAGCGCATGGTTTATATGGCTATGAACACCGCCATCCGAAATCAAGCCCATTAAATGTATCGGCCTCCCTACCGAGTGCGCAGTATCTATTGCAGCACACAAAGCCTCATTATCATAAAATTGTCCGCTTGATATTGCATCGTCTATATTGACGATGTCTTGTCGAATAATTGAGCCACAGCCTAATGCCAAATGCCCGACTTCAGAATTGCCCATTTGACCATCCGGTAAACCAACGGCCTTACCCGATGCTTGCAGCAGCGTATGCGGATAATGTGAAAAATAATGATCGAGCCCGGGGGTGTTGGCTTCGACTACTGCATTGTTAATATGACTGGGGTTAATACCAAACCCGTCCAATATGACCAGCAAAACCGGCCGACGAGGGTTTTTTCGTTCTTCATTCATGGGGTCAAGTCACTGTACAACACGCGTTAGTTAGGGATACCACCGTACTATCGGACAGTTGAGGGTGTGCCTTTAAAGCTAAATATGCGATTTAGACACAATATTGATTTCATCACCCAATTTTATATTGAGTTGATTGGCTGCGTGACCTTGATTAACCGCGATTTCGACTAGCCCATTGGCATTTTCATAATAAAATGCCTCACCGATTGCGACATCTGAAAATGTTTTTGCGCGACTAACAGTTTGCTTACTGACAATTACCTGGTCGTTATTATTCAAGGATTGCGCCCGCACACCCGTGATCACATTTCCAAAGTGATCAGTATAAATACACTCCGCCAGTTCGTCCGGCCAACCGGGTTGAATACACTCAGCAACATCAAGTTCAAGACCCGGTGGTGCTTCGTTTTGCGCAAGTCGTGCGGCAACCGGTGCGAATAAATCACGCCCATGAAAACTGTTGGATAAACGCGAGGGTTTCCAGGTAATCTCCCAAAATTTTACACTTTGGCTTCGTGATGCAATCACATTAAACAAACCATTGTCCGGCCCGACATACCAACGCCCATTGGCACGCATTATAATTGGCCGACGTGCGCTACCGACACCCGGGTCAACCACACACAGAAAAACACTGTCGAGTGGAAATTCATCTACAAACGCAGCAAGCAAATAAGCGCAGGCTTTGGCATTATAAGTGGGGGCATCTGAAAACAAGTCAACAATAGGACTGCCTGGTGATTTAGCAATGAGTACCGCTTTCATTTGCCCAACATAAGGGCCGGCCACACCAAAGTCGGTAAATAAAAGGATCATGAATAACGCGTCGGGTCTTTAATTCCCGCTTCTTTGAAACCGGCTGCGCGAAATCGACAGGCGTCGCAAATACCGCATGCTTTACCTTCATTATCTGCCGAATAACATGATACGGTCTGCACATAATCTACACCCAGCTTTAAGCCTACCTGAATAATTTCAGCCTTACTAAGGTCTATTAATGGTGTGCGAATATGAACACATTTTCCTTCCACACCCGCCTTGGTTGCTAAATTAGCTAAATTCTCAAAAGCGTTTATATATTCAGGCCGACAATCAGGATAACCGGAATAATCGACCGCATTGACACCAATAAAAATATCACCGGCTTGCAATACTTCCGCCCAAGCCAACGCCAGAGATAAAAAAATTGTATTTCTAGCAGGCACATAAGTAACCGGTATACCTTCGGTTAACTGACCCGGCACATCGATTGAGCTATCCGTCAAGGCAGAACCACCTATAGCGGATAGGTCAAATTTAATAACTCGATATTCCTTTACACCGAGCAGTTCGGCAACACGCTTTGCAGCGCTTAACTCTGCCCTGTGCCGTTGACCATAGTCAAAATTAAGCGCATAACATTCGAGCCCCTGCTCTTTTGCCATTGCCAGGGTGGTGGTTGAATCCAGCCCACCAGATAATAGAATAACTGCCTTTCTCATAATATTTTATCGGCCTGGTTCGTCATCCCAGATTAATTTATGCAACTGTGTCTGTAATCGAACGGCCAGTTGATCTTGCAAAATCCATTCTGCCAGTGATTTTAACGTTATTTGCCCAAAACTCGGCGACATTAATATTTCGCAGGCACCTTCAATTTGATATTTATCAATCATGTCCTTGGCCCATTGATAATCCGTACGGCCGCAAATAACGAATTTCAGCTGATCTTGTTCGGTAAGGTATTGCAGGTTAGAGAACAAGTTCTTTTCACACTCACCGGATGAGGGTGTTTTCAAATCCATTACTTTAATTACGCGGGGATCAACTTGAGAAATACAAAGCGCCCCACTTGTCTCCAGTGATACAGTGTAACGCTCATCGCAAAGTAATTTAAGCAGATCGATGCAGGGTTTCTGCGCTAATGGTTCACCCCCGGTCACCGTGACATAAGATGTGTTATAAGCCTTAATTTTCCCTATAACATCAGGAATTAACATTTGCTCTCCCTCGTGGAAAGCATACGAGGTATCACAATAAGCACAACGTAACGGGCAACCGGTTAACCGAACAAAGACTGTCGGCAACCCCACTGATTGAGATTCACCCTGTATTGAATAAAATAGTTCGGTAATGCGTAACCGATTAGACATTGTTTATAAAGACGACTTCGATAAAAAAAAGATACGAAAAAATGATAGAAAGGAACCCGAAGCTTATTGATTACTGCTTCTGTAATTTGATATCTTGTAATCTCTTATTCGCTAATCGTGCTTCGGATGAATTTGGATAGTGTTCAATTATTTTTTTAAACGCATTCGTCGCCAGCGGCCATTTCTCTAGTTCAAATTGGCTAAGTCCGATCTTCAATAATGCATCTGCATATTTGGAAGAATCAGGATAATTCGACAGCACTTTATTAAATTCGGTGATTGCAACATCAAAATTACGTTGCACGTAATTTACTTCTCCTAACCAGTATTGAGCGTTATCAGCATAAGTGCTATTGGGAAATTTCGAAATAAAGCCACCAAACTGTATTTTTGCTAAATCATACTTACTTTCACGTAACAGATTAAACGCGGATTGGTAAGCTGTCTTTTGAATTTGTTCATCAGAAAATTCTGCTGATGGCACTTTTCCAATCGTGCCACTTTCGCCAGCAGAACTGGCGCGCGGACCCGTCTTTGTTCCTGTTCCAGGGGTAACCGCTGCCCCGCCAGTCGCGGTGCCACCCGATGATCCAATGGTTCCGCTGGATTCCAGTTTCTTAAAACGGCGGTCATTATCCAGGTAAAGTTCTCGTTGCCGTCGTTTGAGCGCGTTTAACTCATGTGTAACAACCTCTAACTCCCCAAACATGCGCTGTAATTCTTGCTGCATACCTTCCATGCGTAACGTCAAATCAACAAGCGTTTGGTTTTCGAACAAACGCTCAATACGCGACAACCGAGCATCGAGCGTTGTCGGCTTTGCTGAAGTAGACGTTGTATTGTTGTCAGCAGCGCTTTTAGTAACACGAGGCCGGTCGCTAAACCCAGTCTCAGATAAATCAATAACGGGCGCTGCAGCCAAAGCAGGAGAGGCTACCCAGATGCTAGCCAGCAAACCGCAAGCAACAATAGACAGCCTCTGCATTGTGATATAAAAATATTTAGCTATATATTATATAGATAGTTCGGTAGCAAGTAGACCTGATAATCAGCGCGAAGAATAAACAATTTCTACACGTCTGTTCTTGTTCCAGGATGTTTCATCGTGTCCAAGATCAATAGGCCGTTCTTCTCCATAACTAATTGTGTCTAATTGATCGGATGTAGCACCTTGTAACACCATAAGCTGGCGAACAGAATTAGCGCGTCGATCACCTAAGCCAATATTGTATTCACGTGTACCGCGCTCATCAGCATTGCCTTCTATAGTAATCTTAGTAGAAGGGTTGCTTGCCAGATATTCTGCATGGGCCTTGATGATTTCGCGATATTCCGGGCTGATTTCGTTCTGATCATAATCAAAATAAACAGTACGTTGAGACAATATACTGTTAGGGTCATCCAACGGATCCAGTTCTGGTTGAGCAATTGGCTGAACGGTTCTGACTTCTGGGGCAGGCGTAGCTGATGCACTGCTATCCACTTCTACGACTTCACTGACAGCCGTATCTTCTTGCTCAGGCGTCGATTCGCACCCCCATAAAAAAACAGCAGGCAAAATAATAAACAATCCTTTCTTAAAAATTTGTTGAAACTGAATAAGTATACTCATCGATCACTTTCTCCCGTTCTGTTACTGTTATTTCTATTAAGTTATCTCTTAATAAAAGGCGACCAAGCCGGTTCTCTTACATCACCGTCCGTTTCGGATATAGGGTACTGTACACGACCATCGACTGAAACAGCGGATAGTACCCCCTTATTGTTAAAATTGGTAGCATAAATAATCATACTCCCATTTGGCGCAAAACTCGGCGATTCATCTAACGAACCTTCCGTTAAACTTCTTGTGGAACCCAATTCCATATCCAATACGACAATGCGCGAGCGGCCTTCTCCTGACCGCACCATCGCAAGATATCGACCATCTGGTGATAGGGCTGGCCTATCATTTTCTTTGCCCTCGAAAGTCAAACGCTCTGCTCGACCGCCGGTTACCGGTATTCTATAAATCTGCGGTCGCCCACTGCGGTCTGACGTAAATACTACTGAGGCACCATCAGCTGTCCAAATAGGATATGTATCAATCGCCCAGTGATTTGTCAACCTCTTCAACGAGTTAGTTTTCAAACTGTAGATAAATACATCAAAATTGCTACGATCATGTTTCCGACGCTTGTTTATAACTAACGCAATTTTTGATCCGTCGGGTGACCAGGTCGGTGCGCCGTTATGACCGGGATAATCTGCAATCAGTCGACGCTTTGCGGTGCGTAAATCGTGCACATAAATCTGCGAGCGGTTTGTTTCAAATGAGACATAGGCTAATTTTTGACCATCTGGTGACCACGATGGTGAAAGCAGCTCTCTTGGTGAGCCTAAAACCAGGCGATCATTGAAACCGTCTGCATCCGCAATGTATAAAAAATATTTATTTGGTCCAATCTTTTCTTTATTAACCGTAACATAAGCAATGCTGGTATTAAAAACACCCGGCTCGCCAGTAAGTACTTCGTAAACAAGATCGCTGACCTGGTGCGCCACATAACGTAAATTGGCATCGGTCGCAGGAATATTGTAACCCGCCAATCGTTTTGCTTTGAAAACATCAAACAATTCAAATTGAACAATATAGTTGCCCGGTGACACACTGCGTACCTTGCCAATCACTAAATTATCCACGCCCAGAATACGCCAATTTTGGAAATTGACCTCCGCTTCTGTATGGGGCCGTGCTAACAAATCGCGTTCGGGCAACGGCGCAAAACGGCCACTTCTGGCTAAATCTGCTGATATTACCTCCGTTATATTTTGCTTGGGCGGTAAATTCGGTCCTTCCCAGGCAAAAGGCACCACAGCCATGGGTAATGCGCCATCGACCCCTTCGGTAATTTCAATGGTCAACAC
>CAZZJI010000073.1:0-15004 GCA_964654485.1 uncultured Gammaproteobacteria bacterium
TGGTACGAGCTTGGCATCATACATATGGTTTACCCGTTGTTATTACCAATTGCTCAAATAATTATGGTCCCTACCAGTTTCCCGAGAAACTTATTCCGCTGGTGATCCTCAATGCGAAAGAAGGTAAGCCCATTCCAGTTTATGGTAAGGGCGACAATGTGCGGGATTGGCTTTATGTGGATGATCATGCCTACGCACTGCGATGTGTGTTGGAAAGTGGACAAGTTGGAGAGACATATAATATTGGCGGCCACAATGAAAAAACCAATCTTGATGTGGTTCGAGGTATTTGCACAATATTAGATGATTGTGAAAGGAACCTCCAAAGTTACCCGTATGCAAATCTGATAACTTTTGTTGTCGATCGTCCTGGTCACGATCAGCGTTATGCTATTGATGCTGGTAAAATTAGCATTGAGCTTGATTGGAAACCTAAAGAAACATTTGAATCAGGATTGGAAAAAACAGTCCTGTGGTATTTGAAGAACGAAGCTTGGTGTTCCTATATCCAAAATGGAAGCTGCTCAGGTGAAAGAATAGGGTTAAAATCAGGAGTTGTGAAGTGAAGGGGATTATTTTGGCAGGCGGGTCTGGTACCCGGTTATACCCAGCTACTCATGCAGTTTCCAAGCAGCTGCTTCCGGTTTATGATAAGCCGATGGTTTATTATCCGCTGACCACCCTGATGTTGGCTGGTATTCGAGATATTTTGCTGATATCTACGCCACAAGATACCCCACGCTTCAGACAATTATTGAATGATGGGCAACAATGGGGTTTAAATGTCAGCTATGCGGTACAGCCTTCGCCAGAAGGCTTGGCGCAGGCATTTATTATTGGAAGAAATTTTATAGGGAATGATGCTTGCGCGTTGATACTAGGTGATAATATTTTTTATGGCCATCATCTTGTTGATCTCATAACCATGGCAGCAAAGCAAGTGGTTGGAGCAACTGTTTTTGCTTATCCTGTTACTGATCCTGAACGATATGGTGTTGTTGAATTTGATAGTAATGGTAAGGCTATAAGTTTAGAAGAAAAGCCAGATAATCCAAAATCTAAATATGCTGTAACAGGACTTTATTTTTATGATAATCAAGTGCTTGATTTTGCGGCAGAGGTTAAACCATCCGTTAGAGGTGAATTAGAGATAACAGATCTAAATAAACTCTATTTAGAATCGGGCTCTTTAAGGGTTGAGAATTTGGGGCGTGGAATGGCTTGGTTAGATACGGGGACACATGACTCCTTATTAGAGGCGAGTCAATTCATTGAAATTATTGAAAAACGGCAAGGGCAAAAAATAGCATGTCCGGAAGAAATAGCTTACAGGATGGGGTATATCACAGCCGAACAGTTATGTGCTCTTGCTGAGCCGCTTCAAAAAAACGAATACGGGAACTATTTGTTAAATTTGCTGAATGAATAGCTTTTTGTAACGACAAGATACTTTTGTTGGGCTAATGTTTGCTACACGAGGTTGCTAGCCGTCCGCATTTTTTTGCATAGTGTATTTTTTATAGCAGTTGTGACTTGATAATTTTATGCATAAATTTGGTTATCATTACCTTTATAGGATAAAAGAATGTTTGGTGCAATTTTTAATATACATAAACAAATATCGGTTCGTTGTGAATCGGGCGTGTTTGGTCGTTTGAAAGGATTGATTTTGGCTGTAGGTTGGCAATTGTATAAACGCATAATTGGACTCCCAATAATTATTCATACTTTCCGAAATACATCATTTATATTAAGGCCAAATTGTAATATATCTTCACGATTTGTTTATGAAGGCCGTCCTGATGAAGTTTTTGTAAAAATGCTTTCAAAATTTGCTGGGGAAAATATAGATTTTGTTGATGTTGGGGCAAATGTGGGCATGTATTCAGTGCTTTTGTGCCATGATTTCGAGTCTGGATGGATATTTGAACCTAATCCTGTGGCATTTGAGATGGCTAGGCAAAACTTGGCAATTAATAGTGTGTTAGATAATTTCAGGATGATTGAGGCTGCTGTAGGAGCACATAAAGGAACGGTGAAATTTCCTTTGCTGGATATGCCATTGCCAACAGCAAGAGTGGGTGATGAAAACGGCGGGAAGATGATTGAGCGTGATATGTTTCGCTTAGATGAGTTTCTTAGCCATGGTCGAGAATATGTAATCAAGATTGATGCTGAAGGCTTCGATGTCGAAGTTATTAAAGGGCTTAAGGATTTATTGTCTGAGAGGCTTGTAAGAATTTGCCTGTTTGAATGCCATACTGATGAATATTTAAAGTCAATTCTTCATTTTATTAATGTGGATAATGATTTTGATTATGATGTTATGGATGGTGGGCGATGTGTCCAGGGGGATAAAGTTTCTGTAAAAAGAAATAGAGATCTTTTTATGGTGCGAAAAGATTTGGTAAGTACCTATATCGAGTACTCATCCCGGTAAATTTTGTAGAGATAAAGTGATGTTTCAGGAATGAACCGGAGCTTGCTCAGGAAGGTTTCACTAGGTACCGTTGCAACGGGATTGCTTGGGCAGTTGGTAACAATTGTTAGCGGTATAATAGTTGCGAGGGCTTTAGGTGTTGAAGGTAGAGGCTATCTCGCATTATTTGTTATTTTCCCAATAGCAATTTCTTATTTAGGTTCGCTAGGTATTCCACATTCTGTGACTTATTACACTGCTTCTGGTGAAATTTCCAGTGATACAGTTAGATATATATTTCTACGCTTTTTTCCATTGCAAGGTATGATCTTGTTATTGTTACATGTTCTGGTTTTAGAATTGTATGTTGAAGGAATGTTGGCGGATATAAGGATGGCGGGTTATGTCACAATTCTAGTTATCCCCTTTATTCTTGCCCAACATTATGGAATGGCTCTTGTGCAAGGTGTTGGTAAATTTTTTCTATTCAATGTTTTACGGTTGATAGTTCCTGTGACCTATACTATTGCTGTATTGATTATTTTCATATTTGAGTTTTCAGACCTGCGAATCATACTTGCTGCATGGGTGCTTTCAAATATACTTTCAGGGAGTGTTGCTTTTTATGTGGCGATAACTCATATAGAGGGTATATGTAATAAAAATACTAAGAGCGTTTCATTCAAAGCAATTGTTAATTTTGGGGTAAAAGGCCTATTTGGGTCGGTGACTCCCTTAGAGTCATTTCGGCTAGACCATGTACTGGCTGGGTTTCTCATGTCACCAGCCATGTTAGGGCTATATGTGGTTGGGCAGGCATTTTCTAATTTACCCCAATTTATTGCACGAAGTGCCGGGATGGTGGTTTATCCGGTGGTAGCGAAAAAAGCTGGAGAAATAGGAAAGAAAAAACTGGTTTGGCGTTTTTTTTGGTTTGTGACTTTTTTTAACATCATTATTACAACATTATTGATTTTAACCTTGCCATACTTATTGCCCTTCCTTTTTGGTGATGATTTTGGTGATGCTATTGTTCTTGGGCAAATTCTCCTGGTTGGTACTGTTGTTGCAGCAAGTCGGCGTATTTTCGTAGAAGGGTTGAGAGGGATTGGGGTTCCTCATGTATCAACGGTGGCGGAAATTTCAATGTATCCCTGGCTGGCCATTGGCATACCTTTGTTGATAGTGTGGTATGAAAATATAGGGTTGGCAATAGGGGTTACGATAGCATATTTTATTTCTCTCATAGTTGCTCTGATGTTAGGGGCTCGGGAATTAAAGAATGGATAAAGTGGCCATGATTGGTAACCGAAACGCAAATAATATTGGTGGGTTTTCTGTTTCGTTGGGGTTTGGTTTTTTAGTTTTATTGTTGTCTGTGACTATTCTTTATAGTAGTGGTGAGACTTTATCATTGAGGGTGGTTTTTCCGTTAGTAACAGTATTTTTTTCTAGTATTTCAGTATTTTATACTCTCACAGTAGGTAGTCGTAATATATTTGAACCAGTTGTGCCTGCTACAATGATGCTCGGTGTGCTTTTTGGGGTGCGGCCAATAGTAATGGTTGCGTTGGGTGATGTTAACTATTATTTATTTGTGCCTATTTCAGAAAACCTGACGGAAGCATTTTTTATTGGCATGTTGGGTACCCTAGCATTTTTGTTTGGGTATCATGTTCAGTTCGGTATAAATAAATGGCCGTCCAGCATAAAAAACTTATCAAACACAAAGTATGACTTTAACAAAAAAAAGCTTTATGTATATATTGCTACAATAAGTTTAGCTTCAGTGATTTTGTTTGTTATATATCTGTCGGCAGGAGGAGCACCTTGGGAATTGCTCCAAATGATGGTATCTGGCAGGTCAAAATCCCTTGTGGAAAGCATTGCCATTAATTCAGAATATCTTTCAGTAGCACCAATACTTTCTGCTTGCGCCGCAATTTTGATTGTTGTCCATTTTCGTGGTGAGCAGCTCACGACGAATAAAAAAATAATTATATTATGTTTAATAGTATTTCCAATAATGGTTTTTATGTTGATGGGCGTAAGGAGATTCATCATACCTTCAATTTTGATACCAATAGTAGTTTATTATCTTTCACACAACAAAAGGCCTTCTGTTAAAGTAGTGATAATAATAGCGCCAGTTATACTGGTTTTAATTTCTGCAATTCCTTACATGCGAACAGAAGGTGCAAGGGGCCAGGCTGGGGGGCTAAGTAATTTCTTTGAATTTGCGATGAAAGAGCACAAAGAGCTTATTGCAAATATTATACTGAAACACGATACTGAAATGGTCTCTATACTTGCTGTAGAGGTGGGTGTTCTTAATGAATTGGATGATTTTTATTATGGGAGGGCAATATTTGGTGATTTTCTAATAGCCCCTATCCCATCTTCATTATTTCCATGGAAGCCAACTACAGCAAGAGATTTAATGTTAGTCGATGCATTTGGCAGTAAGTGTAATGCAACAGAAGGAGGTTTATGCCCAGACTTTTCTGTGATTGGGACTTTTTATCAAGATTTTTGGTATTTTGGCGTTATAGGAGGGATGTTTTTCCTGGGGGTTGGTTCTCGTTGGCTTTGGATAAAATATAAAAGAGAGCCTGAAAGAGTGTTAAATATTGTTGCTGTTTCTTCTTGGGCTGTTTTTTTACCAATTATTATTCGGGCAGGTTTTATGCCCGCGTTTGCTTGGTTTTTATATTTTTTACTTCCATGTGTTTTTGGGGTTTTTTTGTCTAAAAGGAAGAATGATAAAATCACGATTATTTGAGAGTATTTAAGTATCAATTTTCCATGCAAGGTGAAATTGCTTATCAAAAGTTGAAAGATTATTAGTGTTGCTAGGTTATGATTTCATTTCCATTGGGAGTGATATGATGCTTTCCCTAAATTAGAGTTACAAATAAAAAATTAAGTATAAATTATTTGACTGAGCCCCCAGCTTGTTTGGAATGCAAAGTAACCAAGATAATTGTACAACCGTAAAGCGGGAAAAATTAATAAATATTTTTCTGACTTGAATAGAGATGGAGTGACACTAGTCTATTAGTTGGCTGGCAAAAAGTTTGAAAATATTGATGACAGGAGAGTTTGTATTATTCCAGTCAAACCATTTATCAGGACTATGGCACTTCGGCATAACTTAGGTGGAATGTTCTATTTGGGCATTAGTCTATGCTGCTGGCTTTGAGTTCTGTGTATTTTGGGAATTGTTTATCCAGAAAAATAAGACAAAAGATAGGATGGGGTTTGATGCATTTGAAAATAACAATACTGGTTGATACGGTTGATAGCTGGATTCATCCATGGGCAAGAGCTCTAAAAAACCAATTTGAAGCAATGGGACACTTTGTATCTTATGTGGGATCAGCAAATGATATTGAGGATGGTGATGTTACATTTTTGCTGGGTTGCATAAAGCTGGTGTCAGCCAATACGTTACATAAAAATAAATATAATATGGTTGTTCATCCAAGTGATTTACCTAAAGGCAAAGGTTTTTCTCCAATAGCATGGCAAGTGTTAGAGGGAAAGAAAGAAATCCCGATTGTAATGTTTGATGCTGTGCCAGAAGTTGATGGTGGAAATATATACATGCATGATGTAATTAGGCTAGATGGCACAGAGTTGAATGAAGAAATTAAGCACAAGCAAGGTATTAACACTTTTTTAATGTGTATGAAATTCGTTGAGCAGTACGATGAATTGGTGCCAAAGACTCAAAATGGGAATGAAAGTTTTTATAAACGGAGAACAAAAAAAGATAGCCAATTAGATCCTGAGAAAACGATAACCGAACAATTTGATTTATTAAGAGTTGTTGATAATGATAGGTATCCGGCTTTTTTTTATCTGAATGGTGAGAGATATACGTTGCATATATTTAAAGAAAAATAGACCAATAAATTTAGCATAAATGGAAGTGTTATTTAAATTTCCTGAGGTTCTATATATGCAGGTGAATATATATAAGCCACAGCGCGATTGTGGTGGTATAGCGTTTAGGCCTTCTAGTAAAATAATAGGAAGCTTTTAGGGCTTGCGGTAGATAAAAATCATGTCTATTTTTTGTATGGTCGGTTTGATTTACAGTGCAAAGAAGATTATGCCAATGACCAAGAGTCTAGCTGCATGATAGATATTTAAATGCTATTCTTTAAGTAAAGAAAATATTGTGAAGTGGCGGGCTCTGGAGTGAACAGCATTTTTCGAGCGACAGTGGGAAACATGGTGATGAAACGATGACGGAAAATTATGTGAAGGGCCAAGATGGGCGATATTGGAAGCCCCATAGCACTCATCAGTTGGTAGTGTTTTGGTTGATTGCCGCTAATTTTTCGTCAGCCTACCGCAGGGGCGATTACATTACCAGGATAATATCAAATGAATAAAGCTCCTATTGCGCTTTTTGTGTATAACCGCCCAGAGCATACGAGAAAAACCTTAGAATATTTGAAAAATAACTATGAAGCATTAGGTAGTGATCTTCATGTATTCTCAGACGGCCCTCGCACTATGGCGGATCGAGCGCGAGTATCTGAAGTTAGAGATGTTGTAAATAATATTGACGGGTTCAATCGTATTACCGTGATAGAAAAAAATGGAAATTTTGGGTTAGCAAATTCTATTGTAACTGGTGTAACAGAACTGTGTGATAAATATGGAAAAGTTATTGTTATTGAGGATGATCTTTTAACTTCCCCATATTTTTTGACATATATGAATGATGCTTTAGTGGAATATGAACAAATAGATAGAATTATGCATGTATCTGGATATATGTTTCCAGTAGATCGTGCTATGTCTTTACCTGATGCATTTTTTCTTCGCATGACCTCGAGTTGGGGTTGGGCAACTTGGAAAAGAGCGTGGAATAATTTTGAACCATCAGCTGAACGCCTTCTACAAAAAATAAACGCGGCTAATTTAAAAAGTGAATTTGATATTATGAGCACATTCAATTATACAAAAATGCTCAAAAAACAATGTGCTGGCACTATCGATTCGTGGGCGATACGTTGGTATGCAAGTGTTTTTTTAGAAAATGGCTTAGGACTCTTTCCTGCTCAGCCATACGTAAAAAATATAGGTTTTGATGATTCAGGAGTTCATTGCGGAAAGGTTAGTCATTACGATGTGAGGTTAAGTGAAAAAGGTGCAATTCAAATGCCAATTGAGCTAGGCGTTTGTTATGAGGCTAATATTTCCTTACAAGAATTTTATCGTAAAAACCGGGAGTCATTTTATCAAAAAATCATTCGACATTGTCGTAAATATTATAAATAAAAATACATAAATTATAATATGAAAATTTGCATATTAAGTTCATCCGATGGGCGCAAAGGCGGTTTTTCTGCAATTGTCCGATTGCATCGCAGTCTCTGTAGATATGGTCATGATTCTGTGATGTTAGTGGCCAATAAAGAGTCGCATGAAAGCTGTATAATTGAAGTTAACAAGTTTAAATATTATTTGAGTAAATTATTATTGTATGGGAATAAGATTTTTTGCAGGCTTTGGGGGGATAATTCTGAGGCCGAGTATTATTTCGATAAACTGAGTATATCATTACATTCCGCGCAGGAGTTGTATGAAAAGATACCATTTAAACCGGATGTTATTATTGTTGGGTGGGTGAATGGTTTCGTCAGTCCAAAGATATTGTACGAATTATCATGCTTGACTAATGCGCCTGTAATATGGTGTTTAGTGGACATGGCCCCATTAACAGGTGGATGCCATTTTTCATGGGGGTGTAAAAAATACATGGAAAGGTGTGGCAAATGTCTTGCTATGAATTCATCAAATGAGAATGATGCCTCAAGAAAGAACTGGGAAAAAAAGTATAAATATATCAAAAAGACAAATTTGTCGGTTGTCTCTGCTACATCGTGGCTTTATGAGCAATCAAAAGCATCTTCAATATTTGAAGGTAAAATTAAAGCAAAAATTATGCTAAGCGTTTATGATGATAAATTTCAACCTGTATTAAAGGATGTTGCTATAAAACACCTTGGTCTACCTAATGGTTATAAAATAATTTATTTTGGTGCTACAACGCTAAATGATAAAAGGAAGGGTATGGAATATTTGTTTCAAGCACTTGATTTGTTAAGTGTAAAATTAGATATCCGTAAGGAACGTATCTTGATATTAAGCGCAGGTATTGGAGATGGTAAAAAAATTAGTGCTCGTTTGAATGATGATTATCGGCATGTGCATTTAGGCTATTTAAATGATGATTCAACACTTGCATTAGCATATCAAGCATCTAATTTGTATGTATGTTCCTCTGTCGAGGATTCTGGCCCAATAATGATAAATGAATCATTGATGTGTGGAACACCTGTAGTTGCATTTGAAGTCGGGGGGGCATTTGATTTGGTGCATTCCAGAATAACAGGTTATAGAGCAAAAATTAAGAGCGCTAAGGGCTTGGCTAATGGAATTGAATATATTTTACATTTGTCTGCAGAAGAAGAAGAGGTAATGGCTAGCCAATGTAGGGAAATAGCATTGAAATACTGCAGCCCTAAGGTACAGGTGGATTCTTTTAATCAGTTATTTTCCGAAATCGTAAAGTAGGAGTTTTAGCTAAAATGCCTGAAAAACTGCTTTAGTGAGCTACTTTCAGGTAGATGTGTTGTCCAATATGAATATTAATTTGGTAAATATTAGGTATGCGTAAAATCAACTTTAATGAACCATATTTGAGCGGTAAGGAATTAAAGTATATCGCGCAGGTTTTCGATAATAAAAAATTTGGAGGGAATGGACCATTTACGAAAAAGGTCGAAGGTTTTTTGCAAGAGCGGTACTCTGTTAATAAAGTGTTGTTAACGGATAGTTGCACCTCCGCACTTGAAATGTCAGCATTATTGTTGGGGGTTGGTGTAGGCGATGAGGTGATTTTACCTTCATACACTTTTTCAACAACTGCATCGGCGTTTCTTCGAGCTGGGTGCAGTCTTGTATTTTCCGAAATTGATCCGAAAACTATGATGATTGATCCCGTAGATGTTGCGAGAAAAATCACCAAAAAAACAAAAGCAATAATTCCTGTTCATTATGGAGGAATTGCCGCTGATATTAATGCTCTTAAAGAAATATGTGATTTAAATGGGCTGATATTAATCGAAGATGCGGCTCAAGCGCTTGATTCATACTTAAATGGAAAACCACTTGGTACTTTTGGAGATCTTGGTTGTTTTTCATTCCATGAAACAAAAAATATTCATGCGGGATTATCGGGCGCGTTATTTATAAATGATTCAAGCTTGGTCGAGAGAGCTATTTGTATCAGAGAAAGAGGGACCAATCGGGAGCAGGTTCTGAAAGGGCTGGTAGATAAGTATTCATGGGTTGAATTGGGGTCTAGTTTTTATCCAACTGAGTTTCAGGCGGCTTTTCTTCTGGCACAACTCGAGTCACTTGAAGAGAATGCTCGTGAGCGCCAAGAGATTTATGATGAGTACCACCGCCTATTTTTTCCTCTTGCTAAGCAGAAATATTTTGCGTTACCTGTGCGTAATGAAAATAATAAAATAAACTACCATGCATTTTTTCTCATTTTCAATACTGAGGCACAATGTGATTATGTAAGAGAGTCCCTAGCTAAAGATAAAGTTTCCGCATATATTGGTTACGTTCCTTTGCATTCGTCTATAATGGGGAAAAGTTTGGGTTATATGCCTGATGATTTGCCATTGACTGAAGAGTATGCAGCGAGAGTTCTTAGATTACCATTTCATAATAATATGAGTATAGAAGATGTTCAGTATGTAAGTGAAAAAACTATATGTTACACAAGGGAGTTTTCGAGGTGAAATTTCAAGATTGTGTTGGTCGATTCGCCAAGCACTTGCAGGAAGAGTGTCCAGGAGTAGAACATGATTTATTACGTATTGAGACTCAGGTGGAATCTTGGTTCGACTGGTCTCAAACTTCAACGTTAGATCAAATTATAGAATGGTATGAATCAAAAAAAAATAATTGTGAAATGCAGGTTGAGGAAATAAGACTTGATGAATGTCGAGGTTGGAATCTAGATAGTACCGATGGGTGGATCAAGCATGAGAGCGGTGAGTTTTTTATGGTGCAAGCGTTACGTATAAGTCAATCCGGAGGCCGCGAAGTGGGTGCGGCAGGTTGGGACCAACCAATACTGACTCAGATTGGATTCGATGGAGGGCTTCTAGGTATCTTAAGGAAAAAAATTAATGGTGTTCCACATTATCTTCTGGAAGCAAAAGCTGAACCAGGAAATCCAGATTTAGTACAGATAAGTCCAACATTGCAAGCGACATTTAGCAATTTACGGCGTGCACATAAGGGGCGACGACCTTTGTTTGCGGATTTATTTGAAGCTCCGGAAGATGCGGGTGCGGATATTTTGTTTAACCAATGGTTGTCGGAAGACGGTGGTCGCCTTTACAAA
Organism: uncultured Gammaproteobacteria bacterium; assembly: GCA_964654485.1. Lineage (GTDB taxonomy): Bacteria > Pseudomonadota > Gammaproteobacteria > SG8-11 > SG8-11 > JAADIM01. The sequence continues at coordinate 10,869 of CAZZJI010000073.1, forward strand.
AAATGTAATAAGGGTCTTTTGATTGAAGTTGACAAGAATTATGAAATTGCAGATATCGATACATTTCAGTGGTTTAGTCTTTGGCAAATAAAAGAACTAATTAAGCGAAATTCATGGGTGAATCCACACGTTAGAAGTATAGTTTCGCATCTATAATTATAGGTTTCTTTATGAAAATTGCGGCTTGGGGTATAGGTTCACACGCCCAGAGAAACACGTTGCCAGCGCTAGTGAAAGCTATATCTATCGATGTGGTCGGTATTTATTCGCGGAATGGTAGAACTGTTCGAGAGCAAGCTTTGAAATACGGTTGTAAACCATACGCAAGTAGTGAATTTTTGCTTGCTGACCCTGAAGTCGAAGGAGTATATCTTGCAACACCTGTTGCTTTACATTTCTCAGCAGGAAGAAAAATTCTTGAAGCGGGCAAACATTTGTTTGTTGAAAAATCGAGTGTAACGTGCTTGAAGGACGCAGAAATTCTTGCAGAGTTGGCTAAGTCTAACGATTTGGTGATTGCTGAGTGTTTTATGTATAAGTACCACAATCAGTGTGAGAAATTATTAGATATTGTGCGGAATGGGGAATTAGGTGCTATCCGACAAATACATGCCCGTTTTGGGTTTCCTCATCTTAATGCCAGTGATATTCGTTATAGGAAAGACTTGGGAGGTGGAGCGTTGTTAGATGCTGGAGCATATACACTTTCGCTGGCAGCTTTGTTTGCGCAGAATAATATCAGTTTATGTTCGTCAATGATGTTTGCTCAAAAATCTTATGATGTTGATACGGATGGATTAGTGACATTGATTCTTGATGAAGATATTTTATTTATTGCTTCTTGGGGAATAGGGAGAAGTTATAAAAATGAAGTTGAGGTTTGGGGTGAAAATGGGACGGCTTATGCATATCGTTTTTTTTCAAAGCCAGAAACGCTTGAAACAAAGATAAAAATACTTAAGCAGAATAATGAGTCTACTATAAGTTGTTTGCCAGAAAATCATTTTGTTTCTATGTTTCAAAATTTTACAAAAGCGGTTTATGATGCTGAGCTTAAAGAATTTCTTCGAAACAGTTTGATTGAACAGGCTTCTCTTATAGAAGATGTATTAAATACTTCTGTTAACTTGCGTAGCACACGATAATTCTAACAGGAGTTGAGAAAATCATTTAGTCTCCGAGAGTTTAATTTCCCACAGTTTATTGCGGTTGTTGGCGAGCAATAAAATATTTTTACAACAACCATAATCTTATGGTGCTAATGTACTGTTAATTTCCCCCGAAATAATATCGAAGACCGATGTTTGAGGGTGCCGTAGATCAAGAGCTAAGAATTATTTTCCTCAGAATTGAGCAGAACTATGGGTTGAATTTTTTAGGGGCCTGAACAGATAGAGATCATGTTCATTTTTTGGTCTAATTGATGTTGATGTATAATGTCAAAAAAGTGGTATAAATAATGCGAGACTTAACCGTACGGAAAAATATTTTGTTGTTGCCCCTTTGTGTAAAGAAAATGCTCTGGAAAAGACGTTTTTTGGCGGGTATTTTACGGGTACAGTTACAGTTAAGAGGCATGGAAATGAAATGATGATAAGTCAGTATGTCAGGGTGGGTGTAGTATCAAAGGCTCCATAGTGATTATCAATTGGCACTGTTCTAGCAGGCTGGGCGAAGGCAACACAATACTCTGTTTCGCGTAACGAGATAGTTTTCTGTGGGGTAGTTTGTTTGCGTTATGTGGGGTTTTTACTGTGTGAAAAATAGAGCATCTTTCTTGAAAATCCTCTGCTTCAATGAGCATGTTACCATATTAATTGCTGGGTTCAGTGTTCCTGTAATATTATGCGATGAAGGTGCTTGCGGCGCGGGCAACGGGTGCTCCTTTGCGAAGTATGGCACCTACTGATTTAATGCCTACTTGATTAGTGCAATGGGTTATAGCCATTCGCTGCGAGGCGCGCCTTACCCTGAATGCTGGCTAGCAACTGAACTCGACGGCACAATACAGTTGATGTGCTTAATATAATGTATAAACAGATTAGTGATGTGGGGGCTATTCAAGTCGATGGCTTTTGACTTATTATGCTGTTTTTGGGGTAGTATTTTGTTTTTCACGATTCTAATGGCATTTTTACTTGAACGAAATAGCCCATAAGTAACCTATGGTTGTAGAGTTTACCGCATATTAATAGTCAATTTAGTATATTCCGCCAGATTGGAAATAAGAGAAATGTTGAAAGTCATTAAGTTGATTAAAATAATTAAGATTGGCTTCTTGCACACCTTTTTATGGAGTCGTGTCGCAGCTGGTGTTGAGCATAGTGTGGTACTTGCTTCTCTAAGTTGCAAGCATGTAGTGGATGTTGGTGCAAATCGAGGGCAGTTTGCTTTGGTTGCGCGCAAATATTTCCCCGATGCGAGAATTGATTCATTTGAGCCTTTAGAGGAACCAGCTGATCGTTTTCAAGCACTTTTTAATAATGATCAATTTACACACCTACATCGTTTGGCTATTGGAAGAAATGAAGGAAAAGTGACTATACACATATCAAACCGTGATGATTCATCCTCACTTTTGCCTATTACCGATACTCAGTCTGTATTATTTCCCGGCACTGCTGAATGTGCGACAAGAATGATCGATGTTGCACCTTTGAGTGATATCATTTCAGTAGACCTTATACAGGAACCAGCTTTACTAAAAATCGATGTACAAGGATTTGAAATGGAAGTATTACGTGGATGTGAAGGGCTTTTGAATCGGTTTCAATACATCTACGTTGAGTGTTCTTTTGTTGAACTTTATTCGGGACAGGCATTTGCAGGTGAAGTCATAGCATTTTTACAAGACCGTAATTTTGTTTTGGATGGTGTATACAATCCATGCTATGACAAGAAAGGTAAAGCAGTGCAGGCAGATTTCTTTTTTGTTGCTCAAGAGTAGAGTTGTATAGGTTTTTTGTGCGCATTCTTATTCTTACTCTCAATTACTCGCCGGAGTTGACCGGTATCGGTAAGTACAATGGGGAAATGGCCGATTGGCTAACGGCACGAGGGCACAAGGTGCGCATTGTAGCGGCACCACCGTACTACCCGCAGTGGTGTGTTTCACTGGGTTATAGTTCATGGCGTTATCGCCGAGAATCGTTAGATAGTGTGGATGTGTGGCGTTGCCCGCTTTGGGTTCCATCTAAGCTTTCAGGTTTAAAGCGAATCTTGCACTTGGCTAGCTTTGCATTTTCTAGTTTTCCCATCATGTTGTCTCAAGTATTTTGGCGGCCTAATATTATATTGGTTGTTGAGCCCCCTTTGTTTTGTGCGCCGACTACTTTGTTTGTTTCATGGCTGTGTAAGGCGCGTTCATGGCTCCACGTCCAGGATTTTGAAGTGGATGCGGCTTTTGATCTTGGTGTTTTGTCTGCCCCTTACCTGCGTCGCATAGTGTTAAAGGTTGAGCGTTGGTTGATGACCAAATTTGATAGAGTATCGACGATTTCTGATCAAATGCTAATACGGCTTGAAGTCAAGGGTGTTTTACCAGAGAAGCAGGTGTTGTTTCCAAACTGGGTGGATGCTGCTCATATCTATCCCATTGAATCTCCAAGTACGTTTAAGGAACAGTTGCGCATTCCTGAATCAAATACTATTTTTCTATATTCTGGCAATATGGGTGAAAAACAGGGCCTAGAAATAATAATTGACGCAGCTCGACAATTGGTTAATTGTAAAAATATCGTATTTGTGATGTGTGGGCAGGGTGCCGCTTACACCCGTTTACGTGAGTTGGCCGATGAACTTGAGAATATTCACTGGTTACCCTTGCAGCCTTTGGACAAGTTAAATGATTTGTTGAATATGGCGGATGTCCATCTTTTGCCTCAGAGAGCGGATGCCGCAGACTTGGTTATGCCCTCAAAGTTAACCGGTATGTTGGCTAGTGGTAGGCCTGTGTTGGCAACGGCCTTTGAAGGCACGCAAATTGCGAAGGTGCTTGAATCGTCAGGTGTGATTGTGCCACCTGAAAATACCGATCTTTTTGTTAATGCTATGGTGAGTTTGGCAGAAAATACAGAACAAAGACGACAATTAGGTAAAAATGCCCGAGACTATGCGGTAGAGTTCCTTGGTCGTGA
>CAZZJI010000074.1:0-14521 GCA_964654485.1 uncultured Gammaproteobacteria bacterium
ACGTTACGGGTAGTAAGTATAGTAACGTATCAAAGTACCATTGAACTGCTGTATCGAAGGCTGGGTCTTTCTACGGGTATAGATCAATGGACATGAGTATATATTTTTCTCTTGCTTTAAAACTGGCGCGAGAATAGAGAGTCTGTGCTTTGGTATTGGTTCGCGCAACTTCCAGATGAATCGCACGTATGCCCGTTTTTTTTGCTTCCACCTTAACGAGTTCCAAAACCCGTTTTCCAATTCCTTTGCCGCGAAATTTTGGTTCAATATAAAATTCATCAATAAACGCATCCACACCGGCGAACTCGATACTGTACCCTGTGCATAAGACAATATAGCCGACAAGTTCGATGCTGCTATAAACCAACCATATTTCGCCGAGTGATTTATTACGTAAAAGAGTGCGTAGCGAGGATGCGCGCTTTTTTTCTGTCAGGTTTATTTCCTCAAATTTATGATAGGAACGAACAAAAGGTAAAAGCTCCGCAAGGTTTTTTTCCGATGCTAATTGAATTTTTGTGTCGAGCATTTTATTAAATTGTCCATGTCCCAATATTTTTCAATTTTCTCTTGTTTGACCACAATACATAACAGAGGTGCGGAGTTGAACAATCATTGCGGACAGCACAAACTGCAGACAGAGTTGGGCAATGTATTAAATTATTTTGCTCACGTGAGGTTTTCCGCAGCAGATTCATCCTAAGTCCGACAGGCTTCTAGAGAAATAGGTTTCCATTCTTGCCTCATTTTTTGTAAGCTGCACAAATTATGCGCTAAATATCGCGATAAACTAAAGTTTCCATGTAAAACATATGTGTTAGTATTCGGTATCTCCAATTCTACAAAAATTGTGTATTTAATGTTGTTTTTTTGTGCAGTAAAGATAAAATAATCCGGAGTTCGGAAAATTAAGTGGGGATTAGGCGGGGGTACAGTGTGGTTAGGGCGATTTTTATTCAACCCTCATTACAATAAAAATGGCGAATAAAACAATGAATACATATAAAATTATATTCTCAGGACCTATTGGTTCAGGTAAGTCTACTGCTATTGCATCCATTAGCGATGATACCTCGGTTAAAACCGATGTGATTGCCACAGATGAAACGAAGCAGCGCAAAAAATTAACCACTGTTGCGATGGATTACGGTATGTTGAAACTCGATAGTGGTGATCGTATTCATTTATATGGAACACCCGGTCAGGAAAGATTCAACTTTATGTGGGAAATACTCACCGAAGGTGGAATTGGTTTGATTCTATTGGTAGATAACAAACGACCTGACCCAATGGGTGATATAGAATTTTTCCTCGATGCATTCAAGGATTTCATTAAAAAAACGGCCGTAGTCATCGGTATTACTAGAGTTGATCTGTGTCCAACACCAACAATAAAAGATCACCAGCGTTGGTTGGAGGAAAAAAAGCTCAACATACCCATTTTTGAAACCGATGGCAGGGTAGGTAAGGACATTATTCAGCTTGTCCGGGCGCTGCTTTGCAGACAAGATCCGGCAGTTGTATTTTAATGTCGATATAAAGAATATCCATCTCGTATTCCAAGCTCCCACTTTCTTTCAAAACGCTGACCAAAATGGCTTCCTTTCGCAACGGTTCTGTTCTCGGATAGCCTCTTCCTAGATAGAAAACCTCTTCCTAGATAGAAAACTATATAGCGCTATATCCAAACACTATGCTTTGGTTGTTAATTATTTGTGATGAACATCATACTATGACGCTCGGTTATATTTTACTAATAAAATCAGCAAAGCTATTTTAGGGTTTCTAGCATTGTTATAAAGATATAAATAAAAATAATAAATATTTCATAACGATTTACAAATACCGGCCGCTACTTCTTCTGAAAAACATATGAGGTGGGAGTAAGCCATGAACAGCGTAATAAAATATTTTATTTTCGTTTTAAATATATTGCTAGTCCTGGTGGGAACGGGGATTGGTATTGCACAAGGATCAACACTGAATGTCACCCATGAACATCAGGCGAACGAATTACTTATCAGATTCGAGCCTGGTATGGATGAGAATGACATGAAAGCTGTTGCACAAAGCATATTGGGGTCAGTACATATCAAGCAGTTTATGGATTCTCCTAATTTAGCGACTCTTAGCCAAAGTATCGCAAACAAAGAAATGGCTCAATGGTGTTTTTTGAAACTGCCTGCAGGAACAGATCTGGAGAAGTCCATTAAATTATTGTCGTCACATTCACAGGTTGAGGCGGTGGAGTACAACTACATAGTTAACAGCATACGTACACCAAATGACACTCGGTTTTCCGAACTTTGGGGTTTAAACAATATTGGGCAATCTGGTGGGTTACCTGGTGTGGATATTAAGGCGATTCAAGCATGGGATTTACACACGGGTAATCAAGACATAGTCGTTGCTGTAATCGATACCGGTGTTGACTATACACATCCCGATTTAGCAGACAATATTTGGCGGAACTTAAATGAGATTCCCGATAACGGTATTGATGATGATAACAACGGTTACATAGATGATTATTATGGCTATGATTTTGCCAATAACGACAGTGATCCAATGGATGACCATGGTCATGGTACACATGTCGCTGGCACCATTGCGGCAAAGGGGAATAATGCGCTTGGTGTCACTGGTGTCGCGTGGCAAGCAAAAATTATGGCGATCAAATTTTTAAATAGTAGCGGTCGCGGCACCATTGCTGATGCGATTGATGCCGTAGTATATGCAAATCAAATGAATGTACGTTTGAGTAACAATTCCTGGGCTGGTTCCGGTTTTTCTTTGGCGTTAAAAAATGCGATCGCCCTTGCTGACGAAGCAGGGTCACTTTTTGTTGCGGCGGCTGGGAATGCTGGAAGTAATTCTGACATTAGTCCTTTGTATCCTGCGGCCTATGACTTGCCTAATATTATTTCAGTCGCAGCGACCGATGACAACGACAATCGCGCCAGTTTTTCCAACCATGGGAGTGTGAGTGTCGATTTGGCTGCACCAGGTGTACAAATACTATCGACAGTCCCAAAAACAGGCGCTTTTTGTTGTTCGCATTCTTCTGGCTATATGTATTTAAACGGAACATCGATGGCGAGTCCACATGTAGCGGGGGCAGCTGTCCTGATGTTTTCAGCGTTCCCGCAAATGAATCATATGCAGGTGAAAGAACGCCTGCTGAATTCAGTAGATGAAGTACCCGCATTGGAGGGTATTACTGTTACGGGTGGCCGATTAAACATTGCCAGAGCAATGGGTAACAATGACTTTGTGGCGCCAGGAATGATTACAGATCTTGCAATCAGCGATTCGGGAATTGAATTTATTCGCTTATCATGGACTGCTACGGGAGATGATGGCAATCAGGGGCGAGCAAGCCGCTATGATATTCGATATAGCGAATCTTTAATAACGCCTTCTAATTTTGAGTCTGCTGATATTGTGTTGAACCAGTTGATTCCCGCACAGGCTGGTAGTGAAGAAAATTTTTCAGTAACGGGATTGCAGAGCCTGGGCGGTTACTATTTTGCTATTAAAGTGATTGACGACGCTGGCAATATTAGCGATATCTCAAATGTTGTCACATCGCGTACTGAAGAAACCACCTATCCTGATTTTGAAATTACCCAAGTGAGCGGTCCGAACAACAGTTCGCTTGGAGGCTCTATATCGGTTAGCACGACTGTTTGTAATGACAGTATTGCAAATGCACCGGATATGTTGGTTGGTATTTATTTATCTACTGACAATGAAATCTCAACAACCGATCGTCGGCTTGGAGAGCGTCTGGTCTCTGCTTTAGATGCCGGTAACTGCAGCACCGAACCAACAACGGTGGAAATATTTTTAGATCTTGCGCCAGGAGATTATTTCCTGGGTGCCATAGTTGATGAGCATGACATGCTTTTGGAATTACGTGAAGACAATAATACTGCTGTGGGTAATAAGATCACATTAGCTAACTACGTCGATCTTTTTGTGACAGCGATTAGCGGGACTGAATCCGTAGTACCAGGTGGAATTATTCGGGCAACCGATACCGTGTGTAATCTGGGTAGCCAACGAGCTAAAAGTTCCTTTTCAGCATTATATGTTTCTACTGATCCAGAAATATCGACTGATGACATGCGAATAGGTACCCACAGGGTAGGTGTTTTGGGTAACAACGCTTGTGAGAGTGGAGACTACTGGGGACGATTACCCATATTGGAATTCGGAACTTACTACATTGGTTCGATTGCTGATTATCGAAATGACATTAATGAAGGTGATGAAAACAACAATACACCGGCACCGTTAGTGCTGGAAGTCATGGAGGGCCAGACAGATTTACTGGTTGAATCTGTTGTCGGACCCGCAAATGCTGTGCAGGGAGAAACCATCAGTGCGATTGTTGATACATGTAACCAAGGTATTCGCCCATCGGGAGATTTTAACTATGGACTTTATCTCTCTACTGACGCTGAAATCAGCCAGTCAGATACACGTATCGGGACAGCCAATGGGTTTCTTTATAACGAACACTGTAAAATGAATCAACAGATATACGGTGAAATACCGTTAAACATAACTCTGGGAAGTTATTACTTCGGAGTTATTGCTGATGATGAAAATGCAGTGTCAGAAAGTATAGAAAACAATAATTCGCTTATAGGAAACAGTGTTTCGATTAAAGCACCCGGTGTTGATTTATTGGCTTTAAATATTACTGGTCCAACAACGGTTAAAGGAGGAGATACCGTCGCTTTATCCGGAATGATTTGTAATGCGGCTGGCGGAGCACTGCCCTCCCAGTTTGGTCTGATTTATCTTTCTACTGACAGTATTATTACTGCTGATGATCAGTCAGTTGGATGGCTGTATAGTTCAGCCAGTAGCGCTGAATGCAGCACTGATTTCATGAGTAGTGCAGTCCTGCCAGCTAATCTGACACAAGGAGAGTACTATTGGGGAGTCATTGTAGATAAATTTGACTGGGTATCGGAAAGCAATGAATTGAATAATGCCCAGGCAGGCAATGTTGTTACAGTGACAGTGCCTTAGAAAAAAGAAAAATTATATTGGTCTGTAAGGACATCGAGTTAATGATTGATGTCCTTGCGAACCTTATATATCCGTTACGGGTAATATACTATCTAATGTCCCATTGGCCTGAACTTGATCAGCAGCAGCGGTAACAGAGTCAAATTTGCGAACATGGCTACCATCATTGCAAAGCCTGTCAACAAGCCAAATGATATTGTGGGTATGAAGCTAGACAACGCCAATATCGAGAATCCCAACGTGATGGTGATCGAGGTGTAATACATTGCACGGCCAATACTGGCATGGCAACGTTTAACCGATGCCCAGTAATTTTTGTCAATTTCATATTCTTCGATAAACCGATGTATGTAGTGAATTGTATCATCGACAGCGATACCGATTGTGATCGCGGCGATGGTGATGGTCATGATATTTAATGGCATATTAAGCAGGCCCATTAATCCAAGAACAATACCGGCAGATACCATATTGGGTATAATCGCCAACAGTGAAATGAGAACGGATCGGAACAATATCATGAACATAAACATGATTGCGAGGAATACAACGCCAAGCGTTTTGATCTGCGATGTAAACAGACTTTGCAACATGTTGTTGTATAACACCACCATGCCAGACAATTTGATTTGTTCATCCTCGAGACCAAATTTTGATTTCAGGTCTTCGCGTATCTTGATGAGCATATCATTACGTTTTAGGCCAACGTCTGATTCAAAAATACGGATAGAAAAGCGGATCTGGTTACCATCGCTGGACATATAAGGTGTGAATAGAGATTTTCTCACGTCATCTGGCAGGCGCTTGTACATGACGGATAAAGTAATATTGTTCAAAGGTTTATCTTCATTGATTTGAGTGAGAAACGCCATCGTACTGGCAATTGACAATACCTTGCCTGTTTCTGGCAGGCTTTCCAGGTAGTCATGTATTTTTGCTACTGTTTCGAGTTGAAACACATTGAACCAGTAACTGTCTCCACTGATACCCGAAGTGGTTTCTTCATCTGCATCGAAATCGTCTTCGAAATCATCTTCCAGAGAAGCTTCGTTCTTTGTTTCGGCCTGCAATTGCAGAAATTCGGCATCGGGATCGATTATAATTTCCAGTGGTGTGGTGCCCCCCAGGTGTTGATCGATCATAAGCATGCCCTGGTAGATTTCAGTATTTTTCTTAAAATAATCAATAAACCGGTTTTCCACCGATAGCATGGAAATACCGACAACACTGAATATGGCCACCAGCGCAAACACAATGAAGGTTTTATTGGTGTGCTTCTCTATTAAATGGGCGAGTGATTCGGTGAAATGACCTGTTACATCGACTTTGCGTTGAATCGGTTTGTCCGTCCTGATCAACATAAGGACGGATGGAAAAATCAAAAAGGCGAGGATAAATGCCATTCCCACACCGATAAACATCATCCAGCCAAAGTCGATTACCGGTTTGATTCCACTCACAATCAATGAGCTAAATGCCACCATTGTGGTCAGCGTTGTATAAAAAGAGGGTAAAAACTTGGAGCGCACGGTTTCCTTGGTCAGAGTGCGTTGGTCAGCGTCTGGGTGTAGACTCTGCAACTCAAGATATCGGACTATTAAATGGATAGTCAAAGACAGGGTGATAATCAGCATTAACGAAATAAAATTGGAAGAGACGACTGAAACTTGCCAATGAAGCAGTCCCAGAAAACCTGTCATGCCAATCGTTGATGCGAGGCAAATAGTGACGGGAATAAGAACCCAACGTGGTTTTTTAAATGAGAAACTAAGCAGTAATACAATGAAGAGCAATACACCAATGCCGAATACTTGAATATCGTGGGCGATGTAATCGATCATGTCGGATACAATCATCGGTACACCACCCAGGTAGATTGTGGCATTGTTTCTATATTTATCGAGTATGCTTCTTATTGTTGCTATATCCTGGCTTTGCTGTTCTGTTAATACATTGGCGTAATGATCAAACTCAGTTTCGACGCTGGCGAGTTCCTTTTTTTCCTGCTCAGATAACTCTGTTGTGAATTTTTTTTCACGTAGCGTATTTCGTTCATCACGCAATCGTAGATATTTTTTATCATGCTTGAAGATGACTTGCATGGCAGTTGACTTTGCATCTTCTGATATGAGCAGGTTTTTATAAATTGGACTTGTGCGAAATTCTTCACGCGCCAGGTTCATGTCCACGCCGGGTGTTTCAAGCGTACGTGTCTCTTCCTGTATCTGGCTGAGCGTGACTTGAGGGCTGCGTATTAATGGCACATCGAGCATACTGACGACAGAACCGACGCGCTCAAGGTTGGCGAGTTCATCGCGTAATCGTTTTAGGTCAGCCAAAGTGTTTTTAGCAAACAAGTCGCCTTTGGGTGTATAGGTGACGAATAAAAATTCATCAGAGCCATAACGAGCTGACATTTTCTGGTAATATTTAAAGGCTTCGTCACCTTCAAGTATCAGCGAGTCGGCAGAAGCGTCAAGTTCAAAACGATCAGCGAAATAGCCCAGTGAACCAACGCATAGCGCAACTATTGTTAGGGCGATAATTGGATGATTTAGTGTAAAAGCAAAGTAAATATTTTTTAGACTGTTTCTCATTTGTTAGTTAAACCATAGTTAGTTAAACCATGTTGTGATGGCAGCAATATATCGAACTGTTGTTTTTCAATACGTAGATGCAATGCAGTATCGTTTTCGCATTGTACGCGGATGGATAAGATATTCATACCCGAAGTGCTATTGAATTGAGCAACAAAAACTTTGTCATATTTTTGATAAAGATCTTCGGGTGTGCTGAATTGTTGAAGTTCGCCTTATCGGCAGACTGTCCTGGTGTGAAGCATTGCGGCAGTGTTTGTGCTGGGCGTGCTTGCGACGACTTGCTTACGCTCTCGAATAAAATTCATTACACTGCTAGCGGTAAGTTTAAATGTAGGAGAAATATCCATACCCGCACTTTTCAGGCCTTTAGCTGTCCACTTATTGCATGTATTCAGTAAATGGAAATTTCCCATACCCCTGTAAAATTGGCTATTACCATATATTCCCTTATTAAGTTCAATTATTTCACCATTCTGGTTTTTGTAAAAACTATTTGTAATAAAATCTATTAGAGCAGACATTTCTCCATCGTTAAGGCATAATTTCTCGATATTGCTATTTGGAAAGTAGTTTTCAATTTTTTCAGGCACTGCCACGGCATGAATAACCGCTTCTGTTGGCCAAAATAGTGCTCGTAGCGCTAATCCAAGTGTGATTTCATTTGCCTGGTAGAAACTGTTATCACCCCACCCGATTTCTAAAAAAGGAACAGATCCGAATCTTTTTTTTAGCATAGGAAAGCGGGATTGAATTTCCATGGCAGGTATCACAAGTCCTGTATGCCAGTCGTGCCTTACAACATATATATTGTGTTTACCTGTATCTGCATTTTCTTGGCTATAATTAACTGAATAGGGTCCCGAAGAGCATGCAGGCAATGTAGATAAAACTATTATTATAACTATGATTATAAAAATTTCTTTCATTGCACGATAATCATTGAGCTTAACCCCTTATTTTATTGAAAAATTCGCCTAAAATGGCTTTTCCTCGCGACGAAGTACTAGGGAAGTACTAGAGAAGTACTTGAAACTGTTTAATTTCAGTATAGTCTTTTTCTTGGCATTCTACTTTTGCTACTTGAGCGTGCATTGGTCCTTGCCACAGCCAATTACATAGCATATCAACATTTTCTTTTTCACCGCAGGCAAGCACTTCTACTGTGCCGTTGCTACAATTTTTAACCCATCCTGTCACGCCAGTTTGCTTAGCCTTTTCCTGTGTTGACGCACGATAAAATACACCTTGTACCTGGCCATATACGAAACATTTTTTGCAAACTTTCATAGGAAGACAATACTTTACTTTGGTTAGAAGAGTTTATATCGGGGGAGGTCACTCAATACCCATATCTTTTAGAAAAATAATCGCAAATGGGAGTCCTGGCCTCGTCGATTTTAGTATATTATTATAAGCGGCTATACATAGAGGAATCAAATCATTGCAAACGCGAAGACTGGGTAACACGGAGATTAAAGTGAGTGTGATCTGTCTGGGTACAATGACCTGGGGAGAGCAAAACACGGAACAGGAGGCTCACAGCCAATTGGATATTGCGCTAGATACGGGTGTTAACTTTATTGATGCTGCAGAAATTTACCCTGTCCCACCGCGCGAAGAAACCTGTGGATTAACCGAAAAATACATCGGTAACTGGTTAAAAAAAAATAATTCCCGGGACAAGGTTATTCTGACTAGTAAAGTAGCTGGGCGTGCAGACTGGTTGTCCCATGTGCGGGGTGGTGCTTCGCGGCTTGACCGTAAAAACATTGAAGTTGCACTTAATAATAGTTTAAAAAGATTACAAACAGATTACATTGATTTATACCAACTTCATTGGCCGGACAGAAGCACCAATTTTTTCGGTGTACTCGGGTACGACCACAATGCTAATGATGACTCGATTCCTTTGGAGGAATCACTTGCCGTTTTATCAGAATTTCAAAATCAGGGTAAAATTCGTCACATTGGTATCTCAAATGAGACGCCCTGGGGAATGATGAGGTACCTGCAAATGGCAGAAAATAGTGACTTGGGTAGAATAGTCAGCATTCAGAATCCGTATAGTCTGCTAAACAGGTCGTTTGAAATTGGCTTGTCGGAAATTGCACATCGTGAAGGCGTGGGACTGCTTGCTTATTCACCCCTTGCATTCGGTACATTGAGTGGTAAATATCTGGGAGGCAAGCGGCCCGCAGGGGCTAGACTGACATTGTTTGACAGATTTACCCGTTACAGCAGTCCTAATGCAGAAAAAGCGATACAGGCCTATGTAGAACTTGCGGCAGTTCACGATCTTGATCCTACACAAATGGCGCTGGCTTATGTAAATAGTCGTTCTTTTTTAACCAGCAACATTATCGGTGCAACGAATAATGAACAACTTAAGTCCGCTCTTGCGAGTGTTAATGTGACATTGCCTACTGATTTACTTGATGGAATTGAACAAATACATCAAACTTATCCAAATCCATCGCCATAGGGAATAGCAGCTTGTGTTTTTCTGGCGCCTTTTTTTCTCAAAAAATTCGAGAAGGTGTGCGCTACTTAGGGCTTGCCCTTTGTCTTAAATATAAAATAAATACCTAAAAACACAATTATATAGACAATAAAACTGGCTTTTAGGTAACCTGGCACATCAGATATAGCAGCACTACTCGCTGATTTAATGCGTTCACTAATTGATATTTTTGTTGATATTTCATTTAAGCGTTTTGATATTTCTTCTTGTGACATTCCTTCAAACTGCGATTTCCCAACCTCAGGTTTTCCTACTAGCACCATCCACATTAACGGGAGTATCAAGCCAACTATGAGCGCAGTTATCAATGCATATAGCAACTTTTTGTTCATTCGCTTACCCTTTTTATTTTTGCCCTAACGAGCTTGCAGAAAAATTTTCGAGGACCTTTGGGTTGCCAAACTAAGTATTTAATATCAAAAACAATCTATTAAAATAATAGCCCATTTTCTCGATCATTTTCGAGTGTATGCTCGATATTTGGCCTGCAGGGATGTCGGTGAGGGGTAGCCTATTTATGTAACAATTAATCTTACTAAAACAAAGTAAAATATTTTTTTATGGCGCTGCGGCGGCTATAGAAAATCTTAATTTGCGATTTTTATCCATAAGCTTAGACTAAAACTTACCTAATTCATCAATGCAAAGATTCGCCACTCCTGTGGCATCACTAAAATCAAAGGTCCCTTTCCTTGATCTTTGTTGAATAGGTAATAAAGGGGCCTAGCAAGCCGCTTCTACTAGATGTAAGCGGCTTTTTAATTGTACAAAAAATATCTCAACTTGTTCAGCTACCATTCAGTTTACGCCCCGCATAATAGACTCCAAGCTAACAAAAGAAATACAAAATAACATCAGTTATTAAAATATCGTTAATTATTAAGGTTTTAACCGGTTTGTGTATTAAACCTGTAGCCGTGGGTTTAATTAAGGCGCCTATTATGAGTAAGTGGTGAGCCATCCATGAATTCATAATTGGCAATTGTAGGTACCTGGGAGCGCTGCATAAGCACCCCCTTCGTTTATGGGCTTTCCAGGTGCTCCTACTTTCACTTTATGTCAAACTGCTTTATTTTAAACTAACAGTTTTAAACTAACAGCCTTCAGATTTTCTTAAGTATTACACCCTACCCACTACTACTATACCCACACTGTGACTTATACTATTAATTAGTTTCAATATCAATTTTATTGCATCAAAAACATGGCATCAAGTAATTTGTATCAAAGAATTGTATCAAGAATTGCTTGCTCACAACCGATTAAGCTAAGGTTATGGGTTATGGCTGTATTGGGTGCCGGACATTAATCTCTAAAAATAAATTATTCAATATGCGTATTCTTGTTATCGAAGATGAGGCTCCATTACGTGAGCAGCTTGTTACATGTCTAAAAGAGCTGGACTATGCTGTGGATGCGGGTAAAGATGGTGAAGAAGGTTTGTACCTGGGTCTGGAATATCCATTCGATGTTGCCATTATCGATCTTGGGCTACCGAAAATCGAAGGTATTGATGTGGTTCGCCGATTGCGTGAAAAAGACAAAACATTTCCGATTTTGATTTTAACTGCACGAGGTCGTTGGCAAGAAAAAGTAACTGGACTAGAGGCAGGCGCAGACGACTATATGGTCAAACCATTCCATATGGAAGAGCTTCTTGCGCGAATAAAAGTATTGCTGCGACGTTCGGTGGGGCTTTCCAAGCCAGAAATTAAATGTGGACCCATAACCGTGAACACAGCATCACAAGACGTGATGGTGAACGACAAAGCTATAGAATTAACAAGTTATGAATATCGCGTACTGGAATATTTGATTACGCGCAACGGCGATGTTGTTTCTAAAACGGAACTCACAGAACATATTTATGACCAGGATTTTGATCGGGACAGTAATGTTATCGAAGTGTTTATTGGCCGGTTAAGAAAAAAGTTGGACCCGCAAAATATATATTCACCCATTGAAACATTACGTGGAAAGGGTTATCGGTTTTCGCTAAAAGGAACTTCCGAAAATTGATGTCCATGAGCACAAGGTTGTTATTGGCAGCCAGTATTGTGCTGGCGGCATTTTTTGGTTTAACGGGATTCACTCTTAACAAGGTATTTAGCGAAAGTGCTGAGACTGCGGTTCGAGATCGCCTCGAAGGACATGTTTATACACTGATTGCCGCCACTATTATAGGTAAAGACAAAGGCCTGCAATTACCTACTCACTTGAGTTTTTCACACCCCTCTTCAAAATTGTTTGCACAAGCCATCAGTAACGATGCTAAAAAAGTATGGCGATCCCCTTCTTCAATTGAACGAAAATACATGTTTCGCTGGGCATTGCAGCCGGATGCAATAAAATTTGAAAATATAAAGATGCCAGATGGTGTTGAACTCATCGTATTTAGTCTGGGAGTTATCTGGGACGAAAGTGAGGATGTACATGATGGCTACACATTTAGCGTTGCCGAAAAAAAAGAAGTGCTGGATAAGCAGGTGAATAATTTCCAGAAAAATTTATGGGGTTGGTTAACCGGTGTCGCACTTGTTCTATTAGTCGTTCAAAGCGTTATATTAAGGTGGGGGTTGTTGCCTCTTCGGCGTGTGGTTCGTGATTTAAAGTCTATCGAAGCCGGGCGAAGCACACAGTTGGAGGAGTCATACCCGAAAGAACTCATTGGCCTTACGGATAATTTAAACAAGCTGATTAGAAATGAGCGAGAACATTTAACTCGTTATCGGGATACATTAGGAAATTTGGCACATAGTCTTAAAACACCATTGGCCGTATTAAGGGGAGAGGTTAGAAATTTCCCTGTTGATAATAAATCAAAACTGGTAGTGGAAGAACAAGTCGAGCGAATGTCACAAATTGTGGAATATCAGCTACAAAGAGCGGCTGCGTCTGGGCGCTCGGCAATTACTGCACGAGTTAAAACCGTTGATATAGTAAATAAAATTGTGAATGCGTTAAACAAAGTTTATGCGGGAAAAAATATTAACGTTGAGGTCGCCGTTGCTGAGTCTTCAATATTTCAAGGCGATGAGGGTGATTTATTGGAAATACTCGGCAATGTTCTGGATAACGCATATAAGTGTTGTAAAAAACGAATCAAGATCAGTACATCTAAACCTGTTGGCGGTAATGAAAGTGCTCATTTTGTATTACACATCGATGATGACGGACCGGGCGTAGACAAAGAGCAAGTTGAGAGATTGATGCAACGCGGTGTCAGGGGCGATTTAAAATCACCGGGGCAGGGAATAGGTCTGGCCGTCGTCGATGATATTTTGCAGGTTTATTCCGGAAAGCTGGAAATAGGAAAAAGTGACCTTGGTGGTGCACGATTGACAATAGATGTGCCTGTGAATTAGAAAACTGCTAATGGCTGACACAAATAACTTCAAATAACCGCTTTTTATATAAATATGGAGCATTAGGACCAAGTTAAATCCATACTATAAAAATGGATTAAGCAGGTAGGGATACCGTGTCTCTATTCACTCCTCACCGCCTGTTCAGCAATGATTCAGTTATCTTTTTGTACACTATATACACTTACGCCGAAGTGGGTATATTCGTTACCGCAGAGAGGGAAATCTTATGCATATAAAAGGCGCGTTGTACGCTGTGTTAATCGCGAGTATTTTCATTTTATCTGCGTGTTATAAATCAGACCACTATGATACCACCTATGACGCGGGTTACATTGGAGCGGATGAGCATATATTTATTGGTTACGAATTCAGTCCCCAATCGACATACCGGGTGGAATTAAAAACGCTTTCTGGGGATGCGGATTTAGTTATTTATGATGCACATGGTGAGACCCTGGTTTCCTCTAGTGAATTTGGACACATTATCGATGAAGTCATTTTCACCGTCGACGATTTTAACTACGAAATAGAAATACACGGACAGCATCGTAGTGAATATCAGTTGTTTATTGATCAACTGCATTCTGATTCTATAGGGCTCAGCACAGATTATGATGGAGTTGAATTCAATATTGACATTGCTTCATTTAACGGTGAAATATTTTCAATCTTAGACTCAAGCTCTATTCAGGTGTCACATGCCTACGACACTTTGATCATCACACCCGTCCCCGATCCAGTTTGGTTAGATGTAACCCCAACGGGAACACTCTTCGGTAATAGCGCTACGTTTTCGATTAATATATTGGAAACAGAATTCCCATCCGCAAACAATTTCGCCACTGTGCTATTACAGGCAAAAGACTCCGAGGGCAAAGTCGACGTATACAAGGAAGTAGACATTATCTATCGGGTAACGAACTAATTACGGGTAGATGGGGTCGGTAGGTTTGCTGATTAGTTAAAGGGGTCAAAGCCCTTTAAGA
>CAZZJI010000075.1:0-13960 GCA_964654485.1 uncultured Gammaproteobacteria bacterium
ACCCATTTGCTACAACGGGGTACGGATATACGTACGATCCAGTCGTTGCTGGGGCATAGGGATTTACAGACAACGATGATTTATACTCATGTGTTGAAGCAGGGTGGAGAAGGCGTTGTGAGTCCGCTGGAGGACCTATAGATGGGCGGTTTCAAAGTCCTAGAGGGTGTTTCTCAAATAAACTACCCCAGCAAGCTATCTCGGAGAACCAAGCTGCGCAATACCGAGGGCTGGTTGAAAACCACAGTGCACAGTACGCAAAATCAGAAAAACCAATGGAGTTGTAAATAATAAAGATCCTCCAGAGTGCCATATTCAGTCCCCGTACCACCGTTAAAGACCTGAGCGGCCACGCTACATTCAACATTATCAGATAAAGAATAGATAAGGTTTGGTGCAAAGAAGATGCTGCTATCATCGAGATTTAGAATTAAATAATTATCAAAACGCAGCAGAGGTGTAATATCATAGCCTAGATACCCACCGAAATAGTGACGCGCAAGACTCTGCACCTCTGCGCTAATCAAACGACTAAAATCATAACCCGCCTTATCCGCCGTGCCCTCTCCATTGTAATACACTTCCATATTAACAGAGAGCGTATTGGCGAAGGTATAATCCGCACCCACCACGGCTTGCATGAAACTATCACCCGCCGCCCGCCCGCTGTGTGTGACCTCCCCCCTGACGCCGATACTATTGATCTGACCAGCAAAATCGAAACCAATCAGCGGTTCATCCCGCAAGCGCCCGCCGATAAAAGACAGGTCAAAACCCTTGGCATTGGAATGCCAACGCGCCGCAGTACTCGCCCCACTCTTTTTCTGCTGCGCATAAACCAGGCTCACGCGGGACAACGAATCGTAGTTCCAGTCCAGCAGTAGCGCGTCAATTCCCAAGCGTTCCTGGCGCTCTAGCTGTGTGGGACTGAAAGGATTCAGGATATCCATCGGGTTCCACAACATGGCGGTCCCCCACGCAATGCGTTGACGCCCAATGCGCAGGTCCACTTCGGGTAATGCCAGGTCTACATAAGCACGATACAATCGCTGAGTACCGTACAGCTTATTGGAATCAATATAGGTGCTGTTAAGATTGAAGTAGGTATCGGCTTGCAGATCCTTGGTATTAGAAAACTGTGTCGTATCCAGATAGCTGCCCAGCCAGACTTCGTTGTCATATTGTAGGTTGAATGAAAGTTTGTCGTTGAGACGGCCATCCAGAATCAAGCGCAGCCGATTGAGATCCAGCAGATAAGGCTCACTTGGCAGAAACAACTCCAATGTCCTGGAACTGAGGAAAATATTTTTGTAATACCCGCCAAACTCGAACTCGGCCGCCACTAGCGGGTTGACAATCAACGCCGTTAACACACAGATCAATTTACGCATGTCGTAGCGCGGTAACCGGAGATAACTGTGCGGCGCGAGAGGCCGGGTAAAACGCGGCAACAATTCCGGTGATAAAAAGCACAAGTGTAGGCAACCAGAGGTTAGCAAAGATGAGCATGGGGTATACCACGTTCGTTAACCCAGGGATGGCGCTGGTCGCCCCTGAATAATCAGAGAGGTCCACACCATACTCGCTATAATACGATACCAATAAAACCCCCATCAGTGTTCCCAGTGCAATGCCGATGAATCCAAGTACAATAGACTCGTACACGACCATGCGAACAATAAAGCGTGGCTCAGTGCCCATTGCCAGCATCACGCCGAATTCCCGGGTGCGCTCCAGCACCGACATAATCAGGGTATTGGTAACGCCGATTGCAACAATGGCAAACACGATAGCTAAAACCACGAAAAACATAAGGCGCGTAACATCAATCATCTGCACAAGAACAGGCATAATATCTTGCCAGGATTTGGCCTCATAACCAGTGCCGGACAGACTTTCATTAAGATCAGAAGCCGTGATTTGTGACAAATCACGTTCCTGTAGACGAATGGCGATCGTGGAAACTCGATCCTGCATCGATAATAATGACTGCGCCTGACGCAATCCGATATAAGCAAACATACGATCAAACGTTTCATTGCCAGTCTGGTAGATTCCAAAAAGCCGGAAAGCGCCGGAGACTAAACTGCCATCCGCTAGCTGCGTTGTCACAACGACTTTCTCGCCTACGCGCAGGTCAAGCTCGTCCACCAACTTACGGCCAAGCAAAATATCCG
The DNA here is from genome assembly GCA_964654485.1 of uncultured Gammaproteobacteria bacterium. Taxonomy (GTDB): domain Bacteria; phylum Pseudomonadota; class Gammaproteobacteria; order SG8-11; family SG8-11; genus JAADIM01. The sequence goes on from CAZZJI010000075.1 coordinate 2,178, forward strand.
TTGTATCATTGCCTCTAAGGTACTCCCCCTCAATTATTTCCGTATCCAGTCTGGTTACATGAGGCTCAAGATCGCTATCCACCCCGGTTAATATCAGCGGCTCAGTCTTTGTGGGACTGCTTATCATGGCCTCTACTTGAATACGAGGTGAGGCGGCCAGCACGCCAGGGTTTTGCTGTACTTGGGTTAATAGATTATCGGGTTGAGAAAGGTAATATGCTGCAGAATAGTCATCTCGGTAACCCTTTGGCTCTATCTGCACATGGGCTATTGAAAAATCGATGGAATTATCGATCATCTGCTCGAAGAATCCATCAGTAAATGCATATAAGAATAAAAACGCAGCCAGACCAAATGCTGTTGCACCGGAAGTCAGCGCCGATCGCCAAGGATTGCGCCAGATATTACGAAAAGCGATACGCCAGAAGACAAGGCGCGTTGACGACCTTGCACTTGCTGTCTGCCCCCATGCCATATGAACAGCGTTTTTCGCCACTCCTTGAATGGCTTCAACAGGCTGCAAGCGGGATACTTGCCAAGCAGGGTATAATGCGGGTAATACGCTGATAGACAACGTCACTATAGATACGAAAAAAACACGATCAAAACGAATAAGCGGATAAACACTGCCTGTCAACCCGGGCATAGTTTCCATGGCTAAGGTGAATTCGGTCAGATCGATACCGGCATTTGCAAAATAATTCGTTACTAACAGACCAAAGAAATTCCCAAGTAATAAGCCGAAAATGCCTAATATAAATGATTCCAGAAGTACCAACTGAATGACCTGTAGCTGGCTTGTTCCCAATGCCAGCATAATTCCGAATTCACGGGTACGTTCCTTGACGGCCATGAGAATAGTATTGGCCACACCAACGGCAACAATAACAATGACGATAAAAATAACAATGTAACTCATCAATTCATGAAAGCGAATCATCTGTACCATTTCTGGCAACAATTGTTTCCAATCCAGCACATCGAAGCCTGCACCTAATTCGTTTTTCAACTGTCGGGCGCTGTCCTGCGCCATCTGACGATTGTCAATACGAAGCGTCCATGCGGTGATTTGCCCCCATAAGGAATACAATTCTTGTGCAGCACTTAATGGAATAAATACATATGATGCATCGATCATATCGATGCCACTATCAAACAACCCCACCACTTGAAAACGATCTGCGGCCAATGAGCCATCTCGTGCCTGAGTCACAAGTACGGCTTCATCACCCACTTTCAAATCCGCCTTAGCGGCCAGCTTATCACCCAATACAATGCTATTGCCATCATCCGCTTGCAGATAGCGGCCTTGCTTGATCGCCTTAAAAATGGTGGTGACACTGGGTTCCAGTACGGGGTCAATACCAATAACTTTAACACCTCGAGCTTCGTCAGCACCACTTAACAACGCTTTGTCTTCAACCCGCGGGGCGATTGCCACCACATGTGGTGCATCGTTTATGCGTTGTTGCAGCGCCAGATCATGCGGCATCGATAAATAGAGCGCTTTATCGTCGTGAAAACCTGCTTTATGAATTTTCAAGTGGCCGGTTATATAGGTTGTGCTGTTTTCAATGGTCTGTTCGTTCATACCATCGATAAAACCCCAGACAAATACCAGTGCTGCAAGACCCACGGTAATTGCACTCAATGTGATTGAAGAGCGCGACTTATTGCGCCAAAGATTACGATATGCCAGCTTGAGAAGGCTCATGCTTAGTCAGGTTTGATTTTGTCATTGACGATTTGGCCATCTTTTAACTGCACCAGCCGTTTCGCGCGTTCCATCACCATGGCATCATGGGTCGAAAATATGAAGGTAACCTGATGACGATCATTCAAGTCACGCATCAAATCCAGCAAAGCGCCGCCAGTGGCGGAATCAAGGTTAGCGGTCGGTTCATCGGCAAGGACGATGCTCGGCTTGGAGACGATGGCGCGGGCAACGGCCACCCTCTGCTGCTGTCCGCCTGAGAGTTCTTGCGGGCGACGGTGCTCTAAACCCTTGAGCCCCACTTCGGCTAAAACAGACACGGATCTTTCTCGCCGTTCCTTATCCGGTATTTTCTGCAACAGCATGACGTATTCCACATTCTCTAATGCGCTGAGAACAGGGATAAGGTTATACTCTTGAAAAATAAATCCCACTTTCCATAAACGCAGCGCCGATAATTTGCGTTTGCTCAGGCTGCCAATCTCTTGCCCCGCAATCCAAATTCTCCCCGAACTTGGCGTATCCAAACCACCGATAAGATTCAGCAGAGTTGTTTTGCCAGACCCCGAGGGGCCGACCAGCGCCATAAACTCACCTTTGTTGATCGTCAAATCAATGCCACGCAACGCAGCTACGACGATGCTCTGTTGATGATATTCTTTTATTAGGTTTTCAGTCCGCACGATGGCCATGGAAATGATTACTTGGCTCTGAGGTTTTTTAAACTAAAAACAGTGTTATCGATAGGTTGGTCAAACTTCACTTCTTTAAGTTCCACAAGCGTTTCATTACCCGGCTTCCTTATTGTTTGCATTTTCCATTTTGTAGGCAATAATCGACCATCCATTTCCTTTATGCCACTAAAATCGAGCACTTTGATCAGCTCACCACGTTCACTATAATATTCTTGTCGTAACGGAATGAGGTCTTGTTTTCGTATGTAATAAATGAGCTTGCCCCAAACCACGCTCGCCTTCGTTTTAGGGGTTGACTGAATGATATAAGCCGACACACCGTCTATATCCTTAACGGTAAGAATCTCATGAGTATAGTCATTGATCACATTACTCTCTTTCACCAGATCGTCGTTGGTGAAGTCGGATCCCATCCAGGGCTGTAACATCATCGATGGCGGGACTTTAATGGTTCGTTCCACCTTGGGAAGGTAATTCCACATTTCGTCTTTGATACGCAGCGACGCGATACCTTTTTCTTTACGTGGCGAAAGAATACGGATAAAGGTTTTTTCAGGCCTTTGCATCCACATCTGCATTTCCAATGTTCGCTGCCAATACGGCGTAATGATGGTCATCACATAACGGCCCTGGCTGGTTTTTCCCCACAAAAGATTTTCGACATCCTGGATAATCCTGGAGCCACTGAGCTTTTCAGCACTTGCAGCGACTGTTGCAATACCCCAAAAACCCAATGAGACCATCAGCACGATCAAGCAAGATAATGCCCTAGTTCTGTGTTTTAACGTTATCATCAACCTGAACCGTTAAAAATGCTTTCCATTGATTCATTGGTGGAAAAAAAGCAGGCGTGTTGCGCGCATACTCCGCATAAGCTTCGCCGTATTTCTCCCACACACGCCGTTCTTCTTTTTTAGCAAGGCGCACATAAGCAAAATAAAGGATTGGCGCCATCAATACAGTCGGCAATGTCGGCCACTGTACTAAAAAACCGCTGATCAAAAGAAACAGACCGGTATATTGCGGATGGCGTGCATAGGCATAGATCCCGTCCGTCACCAGACCACCACGTGCAGCATGTATTTGACTCCAGCCTTTGGATAACAGCACGTAACCCATAATCATAAGCGTCAAACTGAAAGCCATCACTAACGCCCAGGCCAGTGTTGAGCCGCCAAATACGACCACCCACAGGTGGCCCAGTTTGTGGTTAAAGGGTTGCAACACGGGGTAGGCATCACCGAGCCATGATGTCAACATGAAAATAGTAAGCGGAAAGCCGTACATTTCTGCAAAAAGTGCAACCAGAAAAGCGGTGACCACACCCATGCTGCGCCACTCTTCACTGCCACGCGGTTTGAGAAAACTTAATATAAAAAATAAAAACAAGCCAACATTAAAGGCAGCAACCACCCACATACCATAGGCATAATCGATATTATTGTGCATTCGTTGTCACTCCGGTTGCTATGTTTATACGTTGTCGTATATTAAATCCAATTCCATAATTCAGAATTGATCGGGAGTTCCGACTTGATCAAAAGCTCCTTAATATTAATCATCACCCGCGACCGGGTATTGTCGACACGCGGGTCCGACATACAACTGACGCGGCCGACCGATACGTTGCTCAGGCTCGGCAATCATTTCCATCCACTGGGCTACCCAACCTGCAGTACGGGCAATGGCGAACATCACGGTGAACATGTTGGTGGGAATACCAAGCGCTTTATAAATTAAACCAGAATAAAAATCGACGTTGGGATAGAGCTTGTGTTCGATGAAGTACTCGTCCTTGAGCGCCACTTCTTCCAATTTAAGCGCCAGTTCAAACAAAGGGTCATCGTCATTTTCAATTTTTGTCAACACTTCGTGGCAGGTCTGCTGGACAATACGCGCGCGTGGATCATAATTTTTATACACACGGTGTCCAAAGCCCATAAGCCGAAATGCATCGGATTTATTTTTTGCCCTGGCAATGAATTCAGGAATGCGTTGCGCCCGGCCGATCTCTCGCAACATGTTTAACACGGCTTCATTGGCGCCACCGTGCGCCGGCCCCCACAGGGCCGCGATCCCGGAGGCAATGCAGGCAAATGGATTGGCGCCCGTACTCCCGGCAAGACGCACTGTCGACGTACTCGCATTCTGTTCATGATCTGCGTGCAACAAAAAAATCAAATCCAGCGCCTTCTCTACTAGCGGATCAATTTCGTAATCTTCCGATGGGCGTGAAAACATCATATGAAGGAAATTACCGGCGTAACTCAGGTCATTTTTTGGGTAGTTTATTGGTTCGCCAATAGAATGCTTGTAGCTTGCCGCAGCAATGGTAGGCATCTTGGCGATCATGCGTAACGCGGCAACTTGCCGATGTTCGGGATGATGAATGTCGGTCGAATCGTGATAAAAAGCCGACAGGGAACCCACTACACCCACCATCGTCGCCATGGGATGAGCATCGTGGTAAAAACCGTTAAAAAAACTCCGTAAACTTTCATTAATCATAGAGTGATGCACAATATGAGAATTAAATGTCGCGAGTTGACTGACAGAGGGTAGTTCGCCATACAATAATAAATAGGCAACCTCGAGAAAATGACTGCGCTCCGCGAGTTGTTCGATAGGGTAGCCCCGATATAGCAAGATACCTTTTTCTCCATCGATAAAGGTAATATGGCTACTGCAACTGGCCGTTGACAGGAACCCGGGATCGTATGTGAAATAACCGAGGTCCCGGTACAAGCGGCTAATATCAACAACCGGGGGACCCAGGGCTGCGTGTCGAACCGGAAGTTCCAGCGTCTTGCCGGTTTCTGGATCAGTAATATTCAATCTGTTTGCCATGACTCATCACTCCTTTGCTATTCTCACTTAATATTGGAACGCAGTTGCTCTGCTGAACTGTACAAAGCGGCGACTTCGGTTTTTGTTAACGGTAACTCGACAACTTGCTCTACGCCCTGACCGCTCAGTACCACAGGGACACCCATCGCAATGTCTTTTTCACCATATTCACCATCAAGGATCGCCACACACGGCAGAATACGCCGACGTTTGCGGACCACGGCATCCACCATAATCGCAATAGACGCGGCGGGTGAATCATAAGCGCTACTGGTTTCTTTTAACGCCAGGATCTCCGCACCACCTTTACGGGTGTGTTCAATCAGACGTTCTATAGTCGCAGCATCAAGAAACTGATCGATGGGAATGCCATTGATGCACGCATAACGGGCCAGCGGCACCATCGCATCACCGTGACCGCCAATCACCAACGTGCTGATGTCTTTAACGGAATACCCTGTTTCCAATGCAATGAAGCTGGCCATACGGGCAGCGTCCAATACACCGGATAAACCGAACACCCGTTGCCGTGGAAAACCGGTGCCGCGCCAGGCATGATAAGTCAGAATATCCACCGGATTCGTCACTATCAACAGCATCGCGTCGGGCGCATAACGTTTAACATCATCGACAACCGAACTCAAAACAGCGACATTCGAATCGATCAAATCATTACGTGACATGCCCGGTTTGCGCGGCAAACCCGCAGTGAAAATGACCATATCTGAATCTGTCATTGCAGCGGGATCAGCACCACCGACGACCCGTGTATCGAATCCAAATACGGGCGCAGTTTCCTGAATATCCAATGCGATACCCTTGGCCTTTCCCTCATGGCGGCCCAATAAAACAAGCTCGCGACATAATTCTGATTTGGCAATAATTTGTGCGGTGGATTCACCCACCCGGCCGGGACCAACGATAGTGATTTTCTTCATAACCTGCTCCTTTAGATTTTTTTCAGTGCTCCGTTAAGCCAATGCTCCATCAAATTAGATTAGTATTGATAATTTCAATGTCTATCCAACCTCGCGTTGCATATCAATATGTCCACTGGGGCATTCCATTGCACATATCCCACAACCTTTACAATAGCTATAATCAATTTCATAACCATTGGCTTTTTTTATCACCGCCGCATCCGGACAGAAGTGCCAGCAATTATCACAATCGAAGCACACACCACAACTCAAACAACGACTCGCCTCACAAAGAGTCTCGTCCTGACTCAGTCCTTTTATGATTTCACTGAAATCATTTAAACGATCCTCAACAATCAATTCGTCCTGGCGTGGCAACAGAGGATAATATTGAGTGTGCAAATCTTTATACGTCACATCTGTTTTCTGATGATTTTCATAAACGGGCGGTATACCTGTTAAGTACGCAATGACCGACATCGCAGATTGATAACCGCTACCAATTGCAGTTGCGGCAAAGCGCGGTTTACCTGCCGCATCTCCACCAATTATCACACCCAGTTCCTCGCCCTTCATTAAATTTTCCAGACCACTTTTATTTACTTCCTGGCCGATAGCAAAAATGACCAAACCAGCCGGTAAAAATGTCTCGGTCCCTTCAAACAATAGCGGGCTAAATTGACCCTGGTGATTATGAACTTGGTCGACACGGGCAATTTCCACACCCGACAAATGTTGCCCATTACGCACTAGCCTACGAACGCCTGTTCGAAATAGAATATCCACACCTTCGGCCTCTGCATGAATCGCCTCCTGCGGCAAGGCAGGCATTTGTGCGTCGGCGTGTCCGTGCTGGCTACCAGGTCGATCCTGAGAACATACCACAGTAACTTGCGCACCAAGACGACGCGCGCAACGGGCAACATCAATTGCCGTATTACCGCCGCCGATCACCGCCACCCGCTTTGGCAAGCTCAATGATTCACCCCGGTTTATTTGCTGGAGGAAATCCGTACCGGACATCACACTGTGATCAGACTTGTCTATACTGCTAAATGATCGCGGTTTTTGCGCACCAATAGCCAAAAACACGGCGTCGAAATCGTCTTGTAAAATTTGTGCACTTATGTCCTGACCAATGCGCGTATTAAGACGTAGTTCAATGCCCAATGCCAGAATGGCATCTATCTCATCTGATAACACTGACTTTGGTAAACGGTAATCGGGTATGCCGCTGCGTAACGTACCACCCGGCGCTGACATCGCATCAAAAATTGTCACCGCATAACCACGCCGCGCTAATTGAAAGGCACAAGACAGGCCAGCCGGGCCTGCGCCGACCACCGCAACTTTTTGTGACTGGCAAACTTCCGTGAACCGTTCATGCCGCCAACCCTTTTCGAGAGCGAGATCGCCAAGAAAACGTTCGACAGCATGTATGTTTATCGGTGTATCTAATTGCTCACGGTTGCAACTGGTTTCACAAGGGTGATGGCACACCCGGCCAGTGACGCCAGGAAGTGGGTTACGTTCGGTAATTTTACGCCACGCGGCCTCCCATTCTTTATTGCTAGCCAGTGCGAGATAGGCCTGGACATCTTCAGAGGCCGGGCAACTTTGACCGCAAGGCGGCCACTTGTCACGATAAACCGGCCGTTGTTGACGCCATTCACCAGTGTGATAAGCGGTTGAGCTACCGGGCTCGATCGACAAATTACTCATGATGAAACCTCCTGCTTGACCACGGAGATGGAATAACCGCCTCGACCATGGCGTTCTGTTTGCGCAGCGCTGGTCGTTGTCCATTCAGTTTCTGCATCCAGTAAATCATAGCGCTGTATACGGGCATCGGCCAACGCCTGCAGATGACGAATTTCAACATTACCGCTATCGTTGTCGTGGTCATGGCCAAACAAATGTTTAAAACGACCTTGTGGCCGCAGGTAGTCTTCTACCGGTCGTTGACCCGCCAAACGCATTACACCGGTAACATCCCCATACTCCATCTCGATCAACGGAAACAAACCCGTCTCTACCGCCAGGCGGGAAATTTGCACAGACAAAGCCGCATCGTGATCCCAACCTAATGGACAAGGCGAAAGCACTTGTAAAAAACGCGGTCCTTTGAGGTTCATCGCTTTTTCCACTTTGGCTTTGAGGTCCGGAAAGTAAGCAACAGTGGCAGTGGCGGCATAAGGCATATGATGAGCAGCGATAATGGAAATAACATCTTTTTTCAAATGATGCTTACCCTCGCTAAGACGACCCGGCGGTGAGGTGGTTGTGCGCACCGCGTGCGGTGTAGAACTGGAACGCTGTACTCCGGTATTCATATAGGCTTCATTATCATAACAAACGAATAAGACATCATGACCACGCTCGATCATACCGGACAAACATTGCAAACCAATATCAAACGTACCACCATCGCCAGCCTGAACAACCACCGGGGTGCTGCGGCCCCGCGCACGTAATGCGGCCTCCACACCGGACGCCACCGCCGCACTGTTTGCAAATACCGAATGCATCCAGGGCGCCTGCCAGGCGGATTGCTGGTTATGGGTAGTAAACACTTGCAAACATCCCGTTGCGTTGATGTAAATCGCATCCGGGCCGATTAAGTCGGTTACCATACGCGCCGCCATGGCTTCGCCACAACCGGCACAAGCACGGTGACCCGAGGTAAGTACATTCGTACGAAACTGATCTCGTGTGTCCATGTTTAATCTCCTTCGCCCGGTGTTGTGGCATTACCTTCTGCGTGACTCATGTCATCTTTATTTATAAACCGACAATCAATCGCCGCGTCGCTCGAGACAGAGGTATGAAATATTTGTTCAAGGATTGAGGGTGTGATATCACGCCCCCCCAGCCCACCGATAAAATTATCCACGGGGATAGATAAACCTGCTTGATACAGAGCCGCACGTAATTCAGTCGCGACAATGCCTCCCGCGCCGGCACTAAATGCCTTTTCCATAACGATAATACGTTTTGCACTGGACAATGACCGAACCAACGCCGCCGCCGGAAAAGGACGAAAACAGCGTAACCGTAACGCGCCAACTAACTGGCCTTGTGCACGCAATTGATCTATCACGTCCTGAACGGCACCTATCAGCGAACCCAATCCAACAAAAACAATTTCGGCATCTTCCAGCCGATAACCCTCCACAAGGCCGCCGTAGCCACGACCGAACTGCTGACTGAAATCGCTGTCCACACGTTGAATCCTGTCCAATGTTTTTTCCATGTCGTGGTGCTGTGCAGCACGAAATTCCTGATAATTTTCGGCTTCGCTGCCGCCACCCAACGTCATCGGTTTCTTCGGGTCCAACGTGCGACTAAATTGATATGCTGGCAAAAAAGCATCGACTGGGGCTTGTTCCGGTATCTCCACCGGCTCGAAAGCATGCGTCAGAAAAAAACCATCCATGCAAACCATAACCGGCAGCTCACACGCTTCGGCGATACGGTAGGCTTGAATGATCGAATCGACTGCTTCCTGATTGCTGCTGACATAAAGTTGGATCCAACCCGCATCGCGTAACGCCATGCTGTCCTGATGATCGCAAAAAATATTGATCGGCGCACCCACCGCGCGGTTAGCGCACACCATAACGACCGGAAGCCGCAACCCGGCAATGTTAAACAGCACCTCGGTCATCAATAACAAACCCTGTGACGCGCTGGCGGTAAATGCACGGGTACCCGTTGCAACAGCGCCCAATACAACTGAGGCGGCCGCGTATTCACTTTCCGCACTAATAAATTCGGATGACAATTCGCCGTTAGCCACCATTTGTGCCAGATGTTCAATAATGTGGGTTTGCGGCGTAATTGGATACGCCGCGATAACTTGTGGGCGACATAAACGAACCGCTTCAGCCACGGCATTTGAACCTTCCAATAGCGTTTTCACGAAATCACCTCCTGTTGCTGTTCAGCGACGCGGTAACCTTCGCGTAACGCATTAATATTGGCGGTTACAATTGTTTCGCCCTTTTTAGCCAGGTGATGGCGTATCGCTTTTTCCAGTGCGGCTAAACTCACCCACCCAGTAGATGCAGCTAATGCACCTAATAAAACCGTATTAGGCAAAGGCCGACCGAGAAGTTTTTCGCTAATATGGCTGGCATCCACAGTTATCCACTGCGCGCTTGAAGAATAATTATTACGCTGCTCGGGTAAGTGATCACTATTCAATATTACCAACCCATTGTCTTTCAGACCCTCAAGTACGGGTTCTGAGTGCACCAGGGTGCTATCCTGAATGACGACAACGTCAGGACTATAAATTTGATTATGACTGCGAATAGGTGATGAACTAATGCGTACATACGCTTCCACTGGTGCTCCGCGGCGTTCGGAACCAAACTTGGGAAATGCCTGGGCATTAGCCCCGTCTTCAAATGCGGCCAATGATAATAACGCCGCAGCTGAAACAGCTCCCTGCCCACCACGGCCATGGAAACGTATTTCATGTTGATTATTAGTGTTCATAAATAGATCCTTCTTCTAAAAACCTCTCAAGTTTATCGCATAAGAAACGCGACCAATCGCTATCTCATACGCTGCAGTACGTAAATCCACTTGTCGTTCTTTGGCCAATTTCTGCACTTGTTGATACACTAGCGAAAGACGCTTTTCCAAATTACTCAATACCAATTTGCCATCCCACGGATATTGCTGAAGGTTTTGCACCCATTCATAATAGGAGGCAAGTACACCACCTACGTTCGCAATGAGATCGGGTACAATGACAACACCCCGTTTACGCAAATGTTCATCTGCCATGTGAGTAATCGGCATATTAGCTGCCTCAAAGATAAAATCAGCCTTAATGGCAATATCATTATCACAGGTAATCGTTGCTTCCATCGCAGCCGGTACTAAAATATCACACGCCAGCTCCAGCAGCTCAGCATTACTAATGGCCTTTGTACCTGGCAGACCTGAAAGTGATCCAGTTTCCTTTCTGTGATCAACCGCCTTTGACACGTCAATACCGCCCTGTGCTACTACGCCACCACGTGAATCAGACAATGCAATGATTTTGAAACCCATTGCTGCAAGCGATTTAGCACAATGTGAACCGACATTACCAAATCCCTGAATAGCCACCCTGCAATACGCAGGATCCAGAGATTGTTCATCCGCCGTTATACGAATAAGATGTGCAACACCATGGCCAGTTGCTTCCAGGCGCCCTTTTACCCCCCCTAACTCGACTGGTTTTCCTGTCACGATTGCAGGCCGAAAACCATTTGTTTTACTGTACTCTTCCATCATCCAGGCCATGACTTGTGGATTGGTCCCGACATCAGGCGCAGGGATATCCTCGTGCACACCAATAATAGGTGACATCTTTTGGCAACAACGTTTTGTCAGTTCTTCAAGTTCAGTCACGCTTAACGCCTTGGGATCAACGTTAATTCCACCCTTGGCACCGCCAAATGGAATATCGACCAAGGCGGTTTTCCAGGTCATAAGCTGTGCGAGCGCACGTATTTCACCCAGGTTAACGTTTGGATGAAATCGCAGACCACCTTTAAACGGACCACGGGCATGATTATGTTGTACCCGGTAGCCACTAAAGGTTCGCAC
>CAZZJI010000076.1:0-13380 GCA_964654485.1 uncultured Gammaproteobacteria bacterium
AACTGTACAGTTAGACATCAGTAATTATCATCACCCAATGCGCTAAGATTTTTGCTGATCACTTTAGAGTGAAATACGTTGGGGGAGGCTGAGAAAGTTGAATAGTTATGACTAATCTGCCTGGATTTTTAGCGTGGGTTCCGCCTAAACCTAGGTTAAAGAGGGGTGTTTGCCGTGAACGGCTATGTAGCGATTATCGGAATGTTCATTGTCTCCGGCTTAGCCATCACAGCCTGGGGTGTACGCATCATGGCGCAAGCTCGCAAGACCCAACGCTGGCCCAGTGTCGATGGCGAAATTGTGCATTCGGTGGCAGGAGCGGAAACAGAAGATCTATTGCCTGACATTGAATTCAGTTATCGGGTCGGCAGCGGGGAGTTCAGTCAGAAGATGGTATTTCCCTCAGGCACTATGCCGTCACCGGAATTCAATAAGAGCTACCTAAAGAAATACCCAGTCGGCGCCCAGGTGCGAGTCTACTATGACCCTGGGCAGCACAATATGGCTACACTGGAGCCGGGAACGGCCAATGGCGACTGGATGGTGCTGGCCGCCGGGCTGGTCGTTACCCTGACCGGTGTGGGGATGTTACTGGCGGAACTCTAATCTCTAATCAACCACAGATACCACTTCATATCTAACCCTATTTGATAGCAATGTTTAATTCGAATCCCAATATTATTTCTTGTTCGATATAGAGGCTTGACTGTTTTTTTTTTAGGTTCAACTGATTTATTTAGGTTCAACTCATCAGAAAAGGCGCTACATCTTGGGGCCATTGGGCTTTTCTTATCTTCTGCACCTTAGTCGCTCTCGGTCTCTGTTCCAGACTCGACTCTACCACCTACATCCATGTAGGCGTCGCGACGGATCAACTGGTTTTTCTGGGATAAACTGGGTCAAACAAATAATTGCCCAATTGTCATGACCTCTCCTGACACAATGCTGTCAGGAGCGCTACGTTACACTGTTATTTCAGTTTCAGGCTTGTCTATTTAGAACGACGATAATAAAAGGGTTAGCAAAATGAAAACATTAACTGTGACTATCCCTGCAAGCAGAAATATTGTATTTAACTATCTTTCAGATATAAACAATTTTCCTGAATGGGCAACGGAGTTTTGTCTGGAGTTAAAACAAGTAGACGGCAAGTATAAAGTTTTAAGTCCCATGGGAGAGCTTTTTATTGATATTGAAGCAGACAGAAAAACCGGTGTGATCGACTATTGCACATCAGCTAACGGGCGATCCAGGGATCGTCTGGCAACGCGCCTGCTGGAATTACCCAATGGCGATTCCCAATATGCGGTACACCTTATTCAAGGCGAAGAAATGCCGGACAAGTTATACGAGCGCCAACTGGATTCACTACAACACGAACTCGATCAAATTTATGCATTATTTAGTAAATAGCGATTAATCAATAACGTATTTATCAATACATGATAGGCACTTAACGCAAGGAGGTAAGTATGACCAATGAAACAAAAACCACAGCCAAGCCTGAAGGGACCCCATGGCTCAGTCCTATGCTGACGGTAAGAGATGTGCCAGAAAGCATCAGGTTTTACGAAAATGCATTTGGTTTTCGTGCTGAAATGACCATGCCGGATGATGATGGGAAAATAATTTATGCAAGTATAAATTATAAGGGTCAGCTTTTGTTTATGCTCATGCCCGAAGGCGCTTGCGATAGCCCAGCGTTAGCTCCCGTGAGTAATAACGTAGAGTCACCGGTTTCACTTTATGTTTATTGCGATGACGTAGACACATTATACAAGCAAGCAAAAGCAAATGGCGCCAAGTCCGACAGCGAACCAGAGGACATGTTCTGGGGTGATCGTACAAGTTGTTTAAAGGATCCTGATGGCCACAACTGGACGTTCGCGACCAAAGTTAAGGAATGCGTTCCGCCGCAGACAGCCACGGTTTAAACCTAAATAAATCAGTTGAACCTACAGCGGACACCTAATGCATATTTAATAAAGCCTTTGGCGCCGCATTAAAACAAGCGCAACAACAATGTTAAAACGACTTACAGCAGACTATCATTAGGAAACATAAATCAAAGTTATAACTTTTAAGAGATAGGTGATATGGAAAAGATTGATTATAAAAAAAAACTAAAGCACCTCTACAGATCATCATCAAAAAAAGTGGTTTCAGTAGTTGTACCGAAAATGAATTTTCTTGTGGCTGATGGTGAGGGTGAGCCTGGCTCACAATCTTTTCAAGATGCTATTGCTGCTTTATATCCTCTTGCATACACATTGAAATTTATGATTAAAAAGGGTGAAATTGGAATTGATTATGGTGTATTGCCACTAGAAGGGCTTTGGTGGGCAGATGATATGTCATCATTTACCACAGGCAAGAAAGATAAGTGGAAATGGACGCTTATGATTATGCAACCAGAATTTGTGACCAACGAAATAGTTCAAAAAGCCATTGTACAAGTAAAGATAAAGAAAAATCCAATATCTTTACCCTTGGTAAGGTTTGAAGCTTTTGAAGAAGGAGAGGTTGCTCAAATCATGCATATCGGCCCATTTTCTGAAGAAGGTCCAACAGTAGAGAAGATACACTCTTTTATTGATGAAAGTGGAAAACAGAGAAACGGTAAACACCATGAAATATACTTGAGTGATTTTAGAAGAGCAGCGCCTGAGAAATTAAAGACCATTATAAGGCAGCCAATGTCATGAACAGTTATTATTAAAATAGGGGCCATCCTATTGTATAACATTTCTAGTTTCTCCTATACTCACCCCATGCCTCGCCCGACAAGAATTTTAAGTTTGTAAAAATTAAAAAATATTTATTGGTTATACAATAGACCCCTCAATATAAATTATTCCAGCATTTGGGAAAAAATAGCTTCGAGTTCGTGGGGATGCTTAAGAAATTCAGCATACATCTGTCGCGAAAAATCATCGGGTAAAACGTCATTTTTGCCATCGGATAATGCCTTAAATGTTGCAGCCGCGACTTGCTCTGGTTTTTCCTTATCCATTTCCATACCTTCGGTTAAGCGAGTATCAATCGGCCCGGGATAAACGCCCACTACTTTAATATTATCACTGGCTAATTCCGCCCTTAGGCCCTGGGTATAAGAATGCATCGCAGCCTTGGTTGCAGAATAGGTTCCAAGTGCAGGAAAATTACTAATACCAGCAATAGATGAAATATTAATAATCGCAGCTTGCGTGGATTGCTTTAACTTTGGTAAAACAGCCAGAGTAATTTGTAGAGGTCCAAAATAGTGGGTCTCCATTTCGAGTCGGGCAATGTTTAGCGCATTTTCTGAAGTTGAATTACACCCAGTGGCAATGCCTGCATTATTGACAAGAATATCCAATGCGCTGATTTTCTCTGAGAGTGATCTGATGTGCTCCGCGTCAGTGACATCAAGTAATATGGGCTCAATGATATCCGGGTTCAGTGCCACTATAGACTTGAGGTTATCCAAGTCCCGCGCCGCTGCGTATACTTTTTTTGCGCCTGCCTGCAATAGGTGCAATAGATAGGCCTCGCCTATACCTCGGTTAGATCCAGTGACCAAAGCGACTTTGTTTTTTATTTCAAATTTACTCATTTTCTTTCACTACCCTCTGTTTTTGGTGTTAATCCTATTATCATTCAATACAATTACTTTGATAATAGCTAGTATTGATATAGGATTCATTCATATTGTGAATAAATAGAAGGCTAAGCGAATGATTAACGGTTATTTATTGGGTTCGATGCAGGTGTTTATATCGGTAGCAGATAGCGGTAGTTTTTCTGAAAGCGCACGTCGGCTAGGGGTTTCCCAGCCTTCAGTATCCCGACAGGTGAATGCCTTGGAGGAATATCTTGGTATCCGCTTGCTACATCGTACTACCCGTCGGCTCAGTTTAACTGAGGCCGGCCAAACCTATTATGAAAAAGCCCGACAAATTTATCAGGATGTGGTCGAAGCGAACCAGGCGATCAGTGGCTTCAAGGATACGCCTTCAGGTGTTTTAAAAATAAGTGCCCCCTACGCCTGGACAGACGTAAAAATTACGCCTCACTTAAGGGAGTTTTTGCAGCAATATCCAAAAATAAAAATAGATATTGAATGCAATGATAGTTTTCAGGACATGATTCAAGACCAATTGGATCTTGTTATTCGGGTGGGTGTGCCAAAAGAGAGTTCTTTTATTGCTGTGCCATTTGGTGACGTTAGGATATTGATATGCGCAACCCCTGCCTACCTTAAACAACATGGGTTTCCAAAAACACCGCAAGATTTACAAAACCATAACTGCATTATGTTTGAAGATTTCGATCAGATACTAATAAGTGACCGTACTGGTAGTCAACAGCTTACACTGGCAGGAAATATCCATTCAAACATGGTGACCGTGATGCTATCAGCGGTGCGACAACATATAGGATTTGCAGTCTTACCGGATCTATTAATTAATAAATTATTGCAGACTGGCGAATTGATCGACATCATGCCGACAGCCGATATTAGTATAAAGAATCTTCCAATTAGCCAGGTTTTTGCGCTCTATTCAAATCGTAAACATTTGCCAGCTAAAGTTCGTGCATTTATTGATTTTTTCCGTCCCCGATTTATATAGGTTTAGAAGAAATAGGGGCTAGCTCAGTTTGACCCCTTATTTGAACCCTTATGTTGTTCTCCATTATGGCGCTATCTCTATCTCTTCGGTTTGGATAGCCAAAACCACCAGACGATAGTGCCAATCAATGCCACGCCTGCGAGATTTATTAACAGCATACTCATATTCCGTTTCCCCTTGGTTTAAATAGACGGAGACGATTAGCATTCGTCACAACAGTGACCGACGATATGGCCATGGCGGCGCCGGCAATCATCGGGTTTAGCAATACGCCAATGATTGGATAGAGCACTCCAGCGGCAACGGGAATGCCAACGGTGTTATAAATAAAGGCACCAAACAGGTTTTGTTTGATGTTGCGCACGGTGGCTTTAGAGATGGCGATAGCATCCACTACGCCATGCAGTGATCCTCGCATGAGGGTGATGTCGGCGCTCTCAATGGCGACATCAGTACCGGTGCCGATGGCAAAACCGACATCGGCACGCGCCAGGGCTGGTGCATCGTTGATACCATCGCCGACCATGCCAACACGTTCTCCTTTGGCCTGAAGGCTCGCCACTTTGGCAGCCTTGTCCTGCGGCAATACTTCCGCAATAACCTCGTCAATAGCGACTTGTTTGGCGACGGTGGCAGCGGTAACGCGATTATCACCGGTGAGCAGTACCACCTTTAAACCCAGCTTATGCATGCGCTGAATCGCTTCGCGTGAGTCCGGTTTGATAGCATCCGTAACGCTGATAATGCCTGCGACTTTGCTGTCTACCGCAATAAAAATAGGCGTTTGTGCCTGCAGTTCAAGTGTGAGCACCGCTGCCTCAACGGAGGCGATATCTATATTGCGATCGTTCATTAATTTGCGATTACCCAACAGAGCCGACTTACCCTCAAGGGTTGCTTCAATGCCATGCCCCGCGATGGCGGAAAACTGCGTGACCTTCAGGAGGGTAATCTGTCTGTCCTTCGCTTCGGCGACAATCGCTTCTGCCAGCGGGTGTTCGGAGTTTTGTTCAAGGCTCGCAGCCCATTGCAGTAATGATTCTTCCGTCCAGCCATCGATAGCTGCAAGCGAGGTGACACTGGGCCGACCTTGTGTCACCGTACCGGTTTTGTCGAGAATAATTGTATCGAGCTTGCCCGCCAGTTGCAGTGCATCGCCATTACGAATGAGTGTGCCATGTTCTGCTGCTTTGCCGACACCGACCATAATGGATATAGGGGTAGCCAAACCCAGGGCGCAAGGGCAGGCGATGATCAGTACGGTTATGGTGGTCACGATCGCCAGGGTGATCACCTGATCGCCTGATCCAAAGTTAAACCAAGCGAGAAATGTGATAACGGCAATGATTAAAACGGTAGGCACGAATATGGCGGAAATTTTATCTGCCAGGCGACCGATGCTTGGTTTTGATGCTTGCGCTGTGCGCACCATGTCAATAATTTGTGACAGCGTCGTATCTTTACCAATGCGTTTGGCTTGAAACAGAAAGCTGCCCATTTTATTAATGCTGCCAGCAACCACTTCATCCCCGGTCTTTTTTTGTACCGGGACGGGTTCACCGGTCAACATTGACTCATCGATACTGGAGTGGCCTTCGATGATGCGGCCATCCACGGCGATACGTTCGCCGGGGCGTACCCGCAATGTTTCGTCCAGGCCGACCTCTTCGATGGGGATGTCCTGTTCTACGTCATCGCGGATCACACGTGCTGTTTTTGCTTGCAAGCCAATCAAGCGCTTGATCGCTTCCGATGTTTTATTCCGTGCACGCATCTCCAATGCGGCACCTAAATTGATCAACGCAATGATGATGACTGCCGCCTCGAAATAGGCGTGTTGGGCTATGCTGGGTACCAAGTTCGGCAGAGCGATAATGGCCATTGAATAAACCCAGGCTGAGCCGGTACCCAGTGCAATGAGTGTATCCATGTTGGCATTGTGATTCTTGAGCGATTTCCAGGCGCCACTGAAGAAATGGCCGCCAGCATAGACTAGAACCCATAATGTTAACGTTCCTATCAGCAACCATAAAAACCTATCTCCAAGCGTTTCAAATCCGGGGAGAACACCCATCATACCGAGGATAAACTGTGGAATACCCACGGCGGCGGCAACGGCGGTCATTTTCAGCAGCTTGCGGTAGTGGCGCATTTCTGCGGCTTCTTTCTCAATTTCATCGTCTGCGCCGCTGAGTTCTGCCGCGTCATACCCTCCGGCGCGGATCGCATCGACCAGCGATTGTGCGCTGATTTCACCTTCAATCGTAGCAGTATGTTCCGCAAAATTGACGCTTGCGGATGACACGCCTGTGACGCTATTGAGGATGTTTTCAACTGAGCCGACACAACCAGCACAACTCATTCCAGTAACTGATAGTCGTATTGCGGTGCTCATGCTCTTTTATTCTCATGCTCCGTCGTGATTTCAGTCGCCTCGAAACCTGCTGATTTGAGTCTGCTCATCAATATTGAAACGGGGACCTCCGTTTCGACTCGTGCTGTTTTAGTCTCTAAAAAAATGTTTGTACGCATGATACCAGGTTCACTGTTTAACGCCTTTTCTATCGTGGTTGCACAACCATTACACATCATGCCGGGTATCGATAACTGTATCTCTTTGCTCATGTTCTATTGCCTCTTAGTGGGTCGATGTTTTTGTCAATACGATAGCTACCATACTGTCATTTGAGTGAAAAGTTGTTACATCATTTTAGAAAGATGTTGCAGGATTCACACTTTATCGAGCGATTGGCGTTGGTTGTCGTTTCGTAACTGCTTGAATTGGGAAGCGGTTAAACCAGTCACTTTTTTAAACTGTCGGCTTAGGTGGGCAACACTACTATAGCCTAGCTGATAGGAAATTTCCGTCAGCGTCAGCTCGTTATAGACTAACAGCTCCTTCGCTTTTTCTATTTTTTGATTGATGAGATATTGTTCGATGGTGGCACCTTCAATTGATGAAAACAGATTGCTGAGATAAGTGTAATCATGGCGCAGCTGATGGCTCAGATGGTCCGATAGTTTTTGGTTTTCCAACTGTTGCTGCTGTTGCACAAATGTAATGACCAGACTTTTTATTTTCTCTATTAATTTGCTCTTTTTATCATTGATTAATTCGAATCCTAGCGCTTCGATTTTGTGGCGAAACAGATTGAGTTGTTCTGCGCTAAGTGTTGTGTCACCAAAGTCCACCTCCCCGAGATGAACGGCAAGTGATTTAAGTCCCTGTTCTTGCAGGACGTTTTCAACAACGAACTTGCAGCGGTCGCAAACCATATTTTTTATATGTAGCTTCATCTCAAATCTCCATTTTGTTTTGTATGCGTATTGTTCAGAATTGATGTGTTTTAGTCACGCAAAGAAGACGGGCAATGAGTTATCTGAAATAAAAACAATATGTTAGGGGTGTGCGAAGTTGGTTACGTTTGGAATTTTATGGAAGAAATAAGCCCTGTGACGAGATGACAGCAACGCTTATTTCACCTATTTGATAATAACCCTGGTGTATCTTCTAAAGCAATGGGATTTCCTGTTGGCTGGCAAGGTTTTTGCTGATTACTTTGAGCGGAATACGCAGGGGGGAGGTTGGGAGAGCTGAATAGTTATGATTAATCTGGATTTTTAGCGTGATATGCTTAGCCCTGCTTAAACGTAGCTTATTATATAGAGGAGTGTCTGCTTGGGGATTATCCGCGATTTTCAACGCGCTGGCTTTCGCATAAGCTCCATCTTTATTCTCAGACTGCTTCCTGGTTTAGTGGTCTCTGAATTAATTCGATTTCGAAACCATCAGGGTCGCTCACAAAGGCAATAATTTCGTTGCTGCCCAATAGTGGCCCAGCTTCGCGGGTTACTTTGCCTCCTCTCGATATTATGTTGGCACAAGCCGCGTAGCAGTCGTCAACACTAATAGCGATGTGCCCATATGCGTTTCCTTTGTCGTATTTAGAAACGCCATAGTTATACGTCAGTTCAAGAACACATGTATCGGACTCTTCACCAAAACCAAGGAACGTGAGTGAGTATTTTTCTTCAGGTTGTTCAAAGGTGCGTAACACCTTCATGCCGATTACCTGTGTGTAAAATTCCACCGACCGTGTGATATCACCCACACGTAACATCGTGTGTAAGATTCTTTTCATTTTTACCTCCTGGGGTAATCCGATTAAACAAATCAGGATTATCGTTATACAATTTTTTTAATAGTTTCACAAAGATCATTTGGCATCGATGTCAATGGAAAATGTCCCGAATCTAAAGTAAAGGTTTGTTCTGCGTGCCAATTGGAAATCATTTCATCTTGTAGCGATAACGATACCACCTTATCCAAGCTCGTTCGAATATAATATTTAGAAACATTTCTGAAGTTAGGTGTGCTCAGTTTGGCAGGCGCTATGAACGGTTGTATTGCCTGTTTAATTGAAAATTTAGGAATCAACTTATTAATATATTCTTCATCTTCTACGTCATGAAGAAAAATATCTCGTATATCTTCGTCCTTGAGCGTCGCATAACTTTGATCTTCGGAGAAAACAATTTTTGGTAACAATTTACCTTTTTTATCGCTCTGCATTAATCCAAGCGGCGTGTCTCCGTTCTTAGGAAGAAAGGCACAAACATAAATAAGTCGATCAATTTTCAGGGGAATGCCCTCGGCGACTTGCGAGA
The DNA here is from genome assembly GCA_964654485.1 of uncultured Gammaproteobacteria bacterium. Lineage (GTDB taxonomy): Bacteria > Pseudomonadota > Gammaproteobacteria > SG8-11 > SG8-11 > JAADIM01. The sequence continues at coordinate 9,282 of CAZZJI010000076.1, forward strand.
TGACAGCCCCAGCCAATGAGTGACCAACAAGGGTAACTTTTTCATCAAGATCATTGATAACGTCAGTCACTCTCTGGACGTAGGCATCCATGCTTACGTCGATAATGGATTCTTTACTGTTTCCATGTCCTGGTAAGTCCAGCGCAATAACGTTACTGCCATCGGCAGAAAGCACTTTGGCGACTTCTTCGAATTCCTAAGCGCCACCCCATGCTCCGTGGACCAGTATGTAATGCTTCATTTTTTGCTCCTAATCTAATTTTTATTCACATATATATTAGGGTGGGCGGAGATGCCCTCCGGACCGTGTTTATAAATTACCTATCCCCTGGAGATGGCTTCGCCTATCTCTTCGTTGGTCATCGCCTGACCGTCAAGATTCCAGGCGCCATCTACTGCGTGTACGACGTTGACATAGATGTTTTCCCTGGGTTGTTTTTTGCCCGATAAATCATGAATGATGTCTGTCGCGTCCTTGAAAAATCCCTGCTGAATCTCCCGGCTATTAAACGCAAACGACGGCACTTTCCATTCAACCCAGGCACCAGAGAATGCCTTGCCACCCGAGAATGTAGAATTTTCCGGAAGGACATGGACGGTGGCGGTGATATTGGGCGTCATGACCTTAATTGCCGGTAAGGCCGTGCCATTTCAGCATGGCATTGGTGATTTGCGCAATGGCTTGTTTTTCGGTTCCAGATGGCAAAACACCTTCTGTAAGAGTGAGGGTAAGTGGCATAAGTAGCTCCTTTTATTAGGTTTTAAAGTTTGCTCAACGGCATTCCGCTAAGTTGGTTGTTGTATAACGATCGTTATATATATTAGATAACGATCGTTATATTGTCAAGCGCAATGTGGTATAATTATTCAAATTTTTCATCAAGTAGGGTGTTTGTCGTGAGATATAAGTCAAATCAAAAAGAACAAACCCGTGAACGCATATTGGAAGCGGCAGGACGCAGCTTCAGAAAGGGCGGGTACAGTGGTGTCGGTGTCGACGGCCTGGCGAAAGAAGCGGGCGTCACGTCGGGCGCATTCTATGGCCACTTCGACTCCAAGATAGCAGCGTTCTCAGCCACTATTACAGCCGGAATGGAGCAGTTGAAGTCGGCGATTGAACATCTCCAACAGGAACATGGCGACAAGTGGTGGCCGGAATTTGCAAAATTCTATATGGGTCAAAAACGCACGTGTGATCTTGCCGAAAGTTGCGCGCTGCAAAGTTTAACATCTGAAGTGGGTCGCTCCAACGAAGCGATAAAGTTGTTGTTCGAAACAGAGTTGACCAAGATAGTAGAGTTAGCAAGCGGTATGCCGCAGGCGAATGAGCAGAATAAGAATACTATCGCTAGAACGTGGGCCAGCCTTGCGATGTTGATTGGTGGCGTTACGTTAGCACGTGCGGTTACAGATGAAAAACTATCTAAAGAGATTGGAACGGCGATACAAAACGCTGTGATTTCAACACAGAGCGCCGAAGCTGATAGCTAGGTCTATACCTTGCGCATTCCCTAAACTGGGTCAAACAAATAATTGCCCAATTGTCATGGCCTCTCCTGACACAATGCTATCAGGAGCGCTACAGTGGGTTTCTGTTTCCACTAAGTTGGGTTAATTCACCACTGCCTCCGTAGCGCATGATCTCATAACGATCGCTTACCTGCTCGACGGGAATGTCAAACAACGGCACGGTCTCATCTTCCGGGTTTCTGCGGACACAGTGTCCATTGCCATGGGGAACGAGCGCAAGACTACCTTGTTGCAGCAAGCGGGGCTCGTCACCGTCAACCTTTAGCCAGCAGTGGCCAGCTGTGACGACATGAAACATATGGCCTTATGATTTGACTATGTTCAAAATAGTTTGAACATAAAAGTAGAATTTTGTCCACTTTGTAATGTCCCCTGCTTCCTATTTTTTATATCTTTCGATTGGCATAGTAGTGCGCACTAGATAAATTTTTGTCTAGAGAAATATTTGTTTCGCAATTCAGTTTTGTATGGAATATTTCAGGTGGTACACGTGAGGTAAATCAGTTGAACCGTAGCGAGGGCGACTAAGGTGCAAAAAATAAAGGACTTTTCAGGTTATGTTGGACGATGGCGTATCACCCATACGGTGAAGCTTCCGCTCCTGCTCGCGCCCCTCACCTACTTCCCTGTAGGTGAAGCTGCCGCTCCTGCTTGCGCCCTCACCTACTTCCTTGTAGGTGAGTTCAACATGTTTTGATAAAGTGTTTTATTTTCTGTGTATTAGGCGTCCGCAGTAGGTTCAACTGATTTATTTAGGTTTATTCTTTCTATGCTTGAGGAATTTGTTAGATATGAAAAATTTACAACAGAAATTAAGCACATTGGCGCTGGCGCTGGTGGCGTTCGCGGTGGGGCTTCCAGTTCAGGCAGCCTCTTTGACGCGTTATGGAAACCTCAATGCCAAGTGCATGGATGGTTCACCAGCGACCTTTTACTATTCAGCCAATCAGTCTGACTCAGACACTTGGGTGGTCATTTTTGGGGGAAGCAATATCGCTGCGGTCGGTGGTGAGGATGTAACGACCGTCGGTAGCGCATTGGATGCGTGTTTCGAGGATGATGTTTCAGGAGATGGAAGCATTGATGACGACAACTATCTAAGTGATGGCGACCAAGGTCCGGATGGTCTTTGCGATGGTGTTTTTACTACCAACAACAGCCCTGCTCTTGTTAAGAACGGGATCTATGATTCCACCGGTGCCAACTTTGGCAACGCTCAAAAAATTTGGGCCATTGGTTCGTGTACGGGTGATGGTTATATCGGTGATACCGATATTGCATTGGCGCGTCTGTCATGGACGCCACTGGATCATATCTACTTCAACGGCCAGGATTTTGTGAATGAGGTTATTGATGTCCTGGTGAATAGCGGTATCGACCACGACAATGACAGCTCGACCAACAAATTAAAGATCGATGCAGGTTCTGAGGTTTTCTTCGGTGGGGTATCACGCGGCACAATGGTACCTTGGTACCACGGTGATGCAGTTTGCGACGATCTGACCACCAACGTGGGTGTCGAAAAATGTCTTCTCTATTCAGGCGCAATTCTTCCCAATATCCACAAGCCAGATACAAATACTAAGGGCGATACCAGCAAAAATTGGCCTGACTTTGTGCAGATGCGCAAAGACCGCTACACCTTTCAGGGGGGCAGCCACAATGCCGCGTGTCCTACGGTTTATGACAGTGTGTCTGTTATCGGAACCATCGACTCAGCAAAATATATTCTCGATACTGACCTGACAAGCAACTCGTCGAAGTCGATGTGTTACACGATGTACGGTTTGGTTTCGACCCTGAGCACCCCTATTATGATGTTTGGTAACCGGGGTGATTTTGAGCCAGAGTTTGGCTGGGACTATGATTGTGGTCCAGACCATCATAGTGCGAATTGTCTGCATAACCCGGAAGTTCGGGATCAAGACCTCGGCGCTCTGGTTTCGGCACTGCCCGCTAACTCAGCGTTGCGGATTGCAGACGGACGCCAGCACCTGATTCTTGGTCACGGATTGAACGCCAGTTGTGCCGGTAGCGGAACCTGCGCTGAAGATATTGTAGACTTCCAAGAAATTGGCAGCAACGTTGACAACTCAACGACCTACTTGGACAGTCTTGAAGAGTACTTCGATGAAACCATCGAAGGAATGACTACGTACTGTGTGAATAACTATTGCGAGTAAGACTGGGATGAACAACTGATGAAGCACAACTGAGATAGCTTCATCATAAGTAAACGCCGTCAGAGTCCTTCAAGGTTTCTGACGGCGTTTTACGTTGCTATAGTGTTAGACCTTGAGGCATTTGTGCGTTTAACGAATTATATCAGTGAAAACCGGCCAGCAGAAGAAGGAAGTGGCCCAGTTTAAAGTTTAATCAAATTTAGCTGTTTGAACGATTGTGCGGCTACAGTGTATTCATAACACCAGCTCTTGATCGCTTGCTGGCATCTCGACTAGTCATAAGGAACCTTAAGCTACTTCGAATTAAGAATCGTACCCTCAGATACCAGATAGCGAACCTTTCATCGTCCCTTATCAACTCTCGCAAAAAAGTGTTTCACTAGCTG
>CAZZJI010000077.1:0-13191 GCA_964654485.1 uncultured Gammaproteobacteria bacterium
GAAGCTTCGCCTACAGGGATGTAGGCGAGGGGCGAGAGCAGGACGCGGAAGCTTCACTTATACGTATACGGTGAGTTTAAAAGTTCTGAAAAGTTTTTAAATTCTGTGCGATAGGCATTCGCAGTAGGTTCAACTGATGTGTTAGGTTAAAGGTTTAGACTGGCGGATGACATCTTAATTATTTGCGATAGTTTATAGATAGTTTATATTCTGAAATTTAGAAAGGAGTAGTTTTTGAAATACGCAATATCCGCATTAGTGTTCTTAGTGGTACTTGTATACGCCTATCCCGTTATTTTTGGGCCGTCACAAGTCATTGAGACCGTCGATATATTTAAAGAAGATGAAAATATAGTTGTTCAAATAGATTTTTCCATACCCGTTCGATACGTAAATCATTTTCCCGAGAACACTGGTGAGATATTGCAAATCAAATTTCGCCTGGTGTCATTGGCGCAGCCAGATAGAAAAGAAATCGTAAGCTCGGAATCATTGCGACCGGAGCTCGTAAAACAGATTTCTTTGGTGAATATCACTTTTGAAGGCGGCGTGCCCGATGGGCCTTATGTCACATTTTTGTTTGATAAACCGATGAAGTACGAAGTAAGGGAAGATGTGCAATTAAAAAGCTTGTTTGTTGTTTTTGCGAAAGACAAAACTCTTAGTAGATCTTGAAGTAATTATTTAATTATGTTTGTTCTTAACTATATTTTTAACAATAGAAGCATCTATCATTTTATCGCTATATTAATAGCGGCAAATTTTTTCCTGATGTCGGCAGCGTTTGCTGCAGACAAAAAGCAAATATTGAAAGATGTACAAATATCTGAAAATAAAGATGACGTTATCGTCAGTGTGAATTTTAATAAAAATATTCAAATAATAAGACACTTTCCGCCTGATGCGGGTGAGATACTGCAAATTCAACTTGAAGTATCCGATAGTAAAAAAAGAGAAGGTTCTCAGGCAGCAATAGATTCTGATATCGCAAAAAGAGAATCCGTGTTGCCACCTAAAAATGACCTGGTCCCTCTTGTATCAATTACCTACGAAGGCGATGTACCAGGCGGACCCTATTTAACGCTACGATTTAAGTTTGCTGTTGAATTTATACTCGAACAAGGTGGTGATGGCAAAAGCATCTTGATCAACGTAAAAAAAGATAAAGGCAGATTGTCTATAAGAGGTGGCCAGGATCGGGCATCGCTTATATCTGAGCAAAAAATAGAAGAGTTAATGGCAGAGGCCAAAAGGGTATTGGCAAAGGGCGATAATGGACGCGCAATACAGTTATTGAACAAACTATTGAAGTTTCCCAGCCACACTTTTACGCGCGACGCTAAAGAGTTTCTGGGGCTAGCCAGAGAACGAAAAGGTCAGATCGCTCGGGCAAAACTTGAGTTCAAGGACTATATTCGTTTGTATCCAAAAGGAGAGGGTACTGACCGGGTAAAGCAGCGACTTGCTGCAATAAATGCAAAACAAAGATTGCCACGTAAAAAACTGAAAATCGTTAAAGGAAAAGATAAGAAATTTGAAATTGATACATTTGGGCGTTTTTTACAAAGGTTCTTTCACGACCAAACTTTTTTTGACTCGAGTACTTCCAGATTAACCTCGCTGACATCAATATTAAATGTATCAAGTCGAATGTCCGTCAAGGATTATGATATTCGAGCCTTTTTTAATACGCACGATGTTCGTGATTTTGAAAGATCCAGTCGTAATCAATCAAGAATAAATACCGCGTATGCAGATGTTCGAAATAAAGAAAACGGTATTTCTGCAAAATTAGGCAGGCAATCGAGTAGCAAAGGAGGTGTATTCGGACGTTTTGATGGTTTATGGGCGTCTTATCAAATCACACCAAAGTATTTAATCAATGCGACATTTGGTAAGCCCGTCAGTTTTTCATCCAATGCGATTGACGCAGACAAATCCTTCTATGGTGTATCTGCAACATTAGGCACATTTTTAAATCGTTGGGATGGAAATTTCTATTTTATTGACCAGCAGGTAGAAGGTATTACCGATCGGCAGGCGATTGGCGGTGATTTACGTTATTCAGATAAAAAATATACAGTTTTTAGTTCGCTTGATTATGATACCTCGTATGAGAAATTGAATATATTTTTACTTCGAGGTGGTTGGCAAGTCGATAAAAAACTAAGATTTAACCTGAACTATAGTGTCAGGCAAAGCCCGCTTGTATTTACCTCTAACGCATTGCAGCAGGAGGATGTCAGATCCTTTAGTGAATTATTGCTAGCCGCGAGTGAAGATCAAATACGGGATAAAGTGCTGGGCATTACATCATCTTCAACACTGTATACAGTTGGTGGGACTTATCAGCTAAATAAAAATATGCAACTTAATGCGGACGTGTCCGTCAACTCTCTTGATGGAAAAGAAGAAGTGAATAAAATTATTCCGACAGCGTCGGGTGCTACGATTGATGCAGTGGAAGAAACGGGTCCCGATGTTTCAATAAACGCGCAGCTTGTTGCCAGTAATTATTTTGTTGAACGTGATGTTAATATTCTTGGTGTCAGAGTGTCGGATAGAGATACACGCGATACTTTTTTGGTGTTTGGTCGAAGCCGTTTCCCCTACGGAAAAAAATGGCGTCTTGGTCCTAGAGTCGCGCTTGAGTACTTGAAAAATGATCGCGATGATAGTACGCGTTTTAAGCTCACCGGCTCGATGAAAGTAGATTATCGTTGGCGTAAGAAAATAAATTTTGACGGAGAGTTTGGTCTGGAAACAACATCAAACAGTGGCGGAAATAATCCGGACTTTAATCGCTTTTTCGTTATCCTCGGTTATTTTATTGATTTTTAGAGTAATTGTTCTGTATTTTTCTTTTTCTTTTTCTTTTTCTTTTTCAATTCCCCAACGGGGATTTTAAAAGCCAGTGCTTCAGCGCCGTTATCTTTTAACAGATTTATCATCTTTGAGTAGCGTTTTTCTTTAGCTAGATATAATGCAGAATGACCTGCGGCATTTTTAATATTAACGAGGGCGTTTTTTACCAACAATGCCTTAGCAATGGCCGTATTATTTTCTCTTGCGGCGAACATTAAGGCTGTCCAGCCGTTTCTATCCTTTACGTTGGGTGCGGCACCTTTTTTCAATAATAAATCCACCATAGATTTATGGCCACGTTTTGCGGCGATCATTAGCGCTGTTAAGCCTACACGTGACCTGGCGTTAGTTTTAGCCTTTTTCTTGAGCAACAATTTCGCTAAATTAACATTGTTAGTATCAGCGGCGACCATCAATGGCGTAATATTTTCGCCGTCGCCAATGTTAGGATCAGCTTTGGATTTTAAAAGTTTATTTACGATTTTAGTGTGTTTTTCAAGTGTGGCAATATAAAGCGCGGTACGCTTTTTTTCGTTTTGTAAATTGATGTGTGCACCATTGTCCAATAGCGCAGCCACACTGCCTAGATTATTTCTTTTTGCCGCAATGTGCAAAGCAGCGTCACCACTGCTGTCAGTAATATTTAAATCTGCTTTTCCAGATAAAAGCATACTGATAATATCCGGCATGTTTCTTTCAACAGCCAGTATAAGTGCAGTTTTACCGGATTTTTCTTTTAAATTGGAGAAGGCTTTGTTTCTAAGAAGTGTTTTAACCACTTCTTTATTATTATTAACTGTTGCAGCAATTAATGCAGTGCGTCCATGTTTGTTTTTTTGATTTACATTTGCATCTGCTTTGATAAGCGCAACAACTGTTTTTTTGAAGTTGGCTTTTGCAGCTATTATTAGCGCAGTATTTTCCATGTTGTCTTTTATATCGATTAATGCGCCAGCTTTAATCAATGGACCAATAACTTGTTTTTGGCCTTTGGTTGCAGCAAAAATTAACGCCGTATTACCATACTTATCTTTTGTATTGACTTTGGCGCCTTTTTTAATGAGTGTGTTTACTGCGTCAACATTACCTGCCAGGGCAGCCTCCATTAAAGGTGTTCTTCCGGATTTCTCAGCAGCATTAGGTGATGCGCCAAGGTCGATCAGGTGTAGAATTTCGTTATTGTTCCCGCGTAAGGCTTCTGCCCTTAGCGCTTCGTTGGCATTAAATTTTTTATCGGTCGGTTTTCGTCGGCTCTCTTTCTTGTCATATTTTCCTTCTTTTTTATGAAGCTGTTTAATTCTTTTTTCTGCAAGGGGTACTTCAGGTACGTTATTTTTATTAGCAAGGGCTGCTTTTTTATAGTATTTTTCGGCTTGATTTAAATCTTTATTTGTTCCAACACCTAGTTCATACATGACCCCGACATTATAAATCGATTTGACGTGCTTTCCTTCAGCCGCTTTTTCAAACCAACGCAACGCTTTTTTATCATTTTTTGGCGTGCCCAGACCTAACCGATATATCGTGCCCATTCGGTACTGTGATTTTGCATGGCCTTTGTTTGCCAAAGGAAGCCAATAATTAACAGCCGATTGATAGTCGCGATCTTTTGCAGATTCGACACCTGCTTCATAGAGATCTTCTGTACTATTTGCAAAACAAACAAGTGGTGCGAAAATAATGCTGATTAAAAGCAGAGTTTTGATAATAATGTTGATCATATGCATACTATAGAATGCTGACTGGTTATTTATTTAATTAAATTATAAATTATTCGATTAGTTATGTGCCAGTGAATGCGTCGGCCCCGGTATAAAAAACATAAGATATTAAAAATATAAGATTCTGATGACATAAACCCATTAGATGACTAGTATACCCAACAGGCAGATATTTTGTTCTAAATAATAGTATGCTTAATAGTGCGTAATTGTTTATAAGTATATAATATACAACGAGTTATCTAATAATTGTATTTTGTGGGGTTGCGATGAATCTTCATGAATTTCAGGCCAAACAACTATTCAGTGAATATGGTATCCCTGTGCCTATAAATAAACCAGTTAAATCGGCAGAGGATGCGGTTTCCGCTGCAAAGCAACTCGGTGGTGATCGCTGGATGGTGAAAGCACAAGTACATGCAGGCGGGCGTGGCAAAGGCGGTGGTGTAAAACTGGTAACCAGCCTGCAAGAGGTTAAAACGCTTACTGCTCGCTTAGTCGGGTCAAACCTGGTGACACCGCAAACGACAGAAGAAGGGCAGCCAGTTCACGTTGTACTGATAGAACAAGCTTGTGCCATTGCCAAAGAACTGTATTTAGGTGCGGTGGTCGACCGGGGAAATAAATGTATCGCCTTTATGGCATCTCGTGCCGGCGGTATGGATATAGAAGCAGTCGCGGCGAATGAGCCTGAGAAAATAATCACTGTATTCGTTAATCCTGTTGTTGGATTACAGGCGTTTCAATGTCGTCAGCTTGCATTTAGTTTGCAACTTAAAGGTCAACAGATTGCTGAGTTCAGCAAAATAATGTTTGGTTTGTATAACTTATTTACCGAAAAGGATGCCAGTCTACTGGAGATAAACCCGCTGGTTATTACCGAAAGTGGTGACTTGTTGGCGGCTGATGCAAAGATAAATATTGATGATAGTGCACTACCGAGGCAAAAAGTGATTGCTGATATGCGAGATCCAAGTCAGGAAGATGATAAAGAGAATAAGGCCCAGGAAATGGGCTTGAACTATATTACTCTGGAAGGTGATATTGCTTGCATGGTCAATGGTGCGGGTTTGGCGATGGCGACAATGGATCTAATTAAACTGGAAGGCGGCGAACCGGCTAATTTTTTGGACGTGGGCGGCGGCGCCACAGCGGATCGCGTTGCTGAGGCGTTTAAGTTGATTCTTTCAGATAAAAAAGTCAAAGCCATTTTGGTCAATATATTTGGCGGTATTGTTCGCTGCGATTTAATCGCGGAGGGCATCATAAAAGCAGTAGAAGAAGTCGGTATTGATTTGCCTGTGGTCGTCAGATTAGAAGGCACAAATGTAAAGCAGGGCAGAGAGTTACTGAATAACAGTGGGTTATCTGTATCTGCTGTGGACGATTTAACAAAAGCAACTCAATTGGCGGTGCTGTTAGCAAAAAAAATAGCAACTGATACAGGCTCTGGCGCTACGATAAGCTCACCTTCAAAAGGAGGTTAGCGGGAATATCATGTCTATTCTTATCGATAAAAATACGAATGTAATATGTCAGGGGTTTACCGGAAAACAGGGTACTTTTCATTCTGAACAAGCAATTGCCTATGGGTCAAAAATGGTAGGTGGTGTAACACCGGGAAAAGGTGGTCAAACCCATCTGGGGCTTCCGGTTTTTGATACTGTTGACGATGCCGTGCAACAGGTTAACGCGAATGCGAGCATGATTTTTGTACCCGCGATGTACGCGGCAGATTCGATATTAGAGGCAGCGGAAGCAGGAATAAAAGTGATTGTGTGTATTACTGAAGGCATTCCCGTTTTAGATATGATAAAAGTGAAAGCCGCGTTAACCAGTACCTATGCCGATCAGGGTATTCGACTTATCGGCCCGAATTGCCCTGGTCTGATTACGCCAGGTGCTTGCAAGATTGGCATTATGCCCGCTTCAATTCATCAGCCTGGGTCAATCGGTATTGTGTCCCGATCGGGTACATTAACTTATGAAGCCGTGCATCAAACAACAGTGAGTGGATTAGGGCAAAGTACCTGCATAGGAATAGGGGGCGATCCTATACATGGGATGAATTTTATAGATTGTCTTGAACTATTTGAAAAAGATGAGCAAACCAAAGGTATCATTATGGTAGGTGAGATCGGCGGGACAGCCGAAGAAGAGGCGGCAGAGTATATCAGACAAAATGTGACGAAACCCGTTGTTGCTTATATAGCGGGTGTTACTGCACCTTCTGGAAAACGCATGGGTCATGCAGGTGCAATTATTTCAGGTGGAAAGGGCACCGCAGAAGAAAAAATTTCGGCGTTAGAGGCAGCGGGTGTGATTGTTTCACGTTCTCCTGTAGAAATGGGCGCATGTATGCTTAAACACATCAATGACAACTGATTTTATTTTAATACTTTTTTTAAATTATGGATTCGTCTACAAATAATTCATCGCTACGTGTTGTTATTGCGCAATTGAATATGTTTGTAGGTGATGTACAGGGAAACGTCAATAAATGTATCAATGCGCTTAGAGAGGCACGCGACACTCATTGTGCAGATGTTATTGTTTATCCGGAACTCGCTTTGACGGGTTATCCCCCTGAAGACCTGCTTTTACGGCCACGTTTTTACTCACGCGTTTCCGATGCGCTTGAAAAACTAACACAGGAAGTAAAAGGCATTGATGTAATAATTGGTTATCCTGAAAAAAAAATAGACGCTACCTTTAACGCTGCCGCGGTTATACGCGATGGAAAAGTGCTCTCGATTTACCATAAACAGCATTTACCCAATTACAGCGTATTTGATGAAAAAAGATATTTTTCTCCTGGAAACTCTGCAAGTATCGTTAATATAAAAGGTGTCCCTGTTGGCATTACTATTTGTGAAGATATCTGGATGTCGCACCCCGCCAGTGAGTACGCACAACAAGGCGCCGAGCTTATTATCAATTTAAACGCATCTCCATTTCATGTAAACAAGGACAGCGAGAGAATTGCAACACTGCGGCAACGTGTTAAAGAGACGTCTATTCCGATTGTTTATGTCAATTTGGTTGGCGGCCAAGATGAACTGGTGTTTGATGGCGATTCGTTTGTTATGAATGAAAAGGCAGAAGTAAGCTTTCGTGCGCCTGCCTTTGTTGAGGGGATCTATCCAGTTGATTTTGAAGTGTCGAAAACAGTATCAAAAATTACCTCAACAAAAACTATTGTCACGCCGGTGTGTTCAAACGGCCTTACAAGACTATCAAAAGAGGCGAGCATTTATCAAGCACTGGTGCTTGGCGTAAAAGATTATATTTTAAAAAATGGATTTGACGGTGCTGTGATTGGCCTTTCTGGTGGTATTGATTCGGCGTTGACGCTCGCGATAGCGGTGGATGCCATTGGCAGTGAAAATGTAGAAGCCGTTATGATGCCTTCGCAATATACCGCCGCTATTAGCCTAGAGGATGCTCAGGCTGAAGCAAATAATCTGCAAGTAGATTATCGTGTTATTCCTATCGAACCCATTTTTAATACTATCCTGAATAGTCTGAAAGAAGAATTTGCGGGCACAACGATTGATACAACAGAAGAAAATATCCAGGCTCGGTGTCGAGGCATTATCTTGATGGCGATTTCAAATAAAAAAGGGAAAATCGTTTTGACCACGGGGAACAAAAGCGAAATGGCTGTCGGTTATGCGACTTTATACGGCGATATGGCTGGTGGGTTTGATGTATTAAAAGATGTACCCAAAACGATGGTTTACCGTCTTGCAAACTATCGTAACAAGTATTTTAAAAACACGGGTTCTCAAGACAACGAGCATAGTCGAAAGTTCGGTGCGGTCATTCCACAAAGAGTGCTTGATCGACCACCTACCGCAGAGCTGGCAGCGGGTCAGCTTGATCAGGACAGTTTGCCGCCTTATCCGGTTTTGGACAGTATTCTGGAGATGTATGTTGAAAAAGATTTATGTAAAGAGGATATCGTTGCCGCTGGACACGACGAAGAAATAGTATTAAAAATCATAAGGTTGATTGATAAGAATGAGTATAAACGACGCCAGGCTGCGCCCGGTGTGCGAATTACCAAACGCGCATTTGGTCGAGATCGACGTTATCCAATTACATCAGGCTATAATAAAGAATAAGCAATCGTTATTAAGCTGATTTATTGAGGGAGACAACACAATGAAAAAGATAGAAGCAGTGATAAAACCATTCAAACTCGATGATGTCAGGGAGGCATTATCAGAAATTGGCATTACTGGCATGACTGCAATTGAAGTAAAAGGGTTTGGCCGTCAAAAGGGTCATACCGAATTATACCGTGGTGCTGAGTACGTTGTTGATTTTTTACCAAAAGTTAAAATTGACGTTGTGGTAAATGACGACCAGGTTGACCGATGCGTTGAGGCAATAACAGAGGCGGCTCGCACCGGTAAAATTGGTGATGGCAAGATTTTTGTCACTTCGGTAGAGCGTGTTGTGAGAATAAGAACCGGCGAAGTGGACGCTGATGCGGTTTAATGTTTTTTACTAAATAGTTAACTGTCAGTTTTCTTCCATTTCAATACTGTCGTTATCTGGCTTATCCTTGGTTTGAATTCCTTGTTGGTTAAACTTGATAATTCGATCGGTATCTTCTGCCAGATCCGATATGTTAAGTTTCTCGTAGGCATTTTTTAAAATTGTGAGCGCATTCGGAATAGCTGGGGTTCGTTGATAATTTTCCAAAATATATTTTGCTCGGTTAGCTGCAGCGACGTAAGCGCCGCGTCTTATATAAAAATTGGCGACATTGACTTCATGTTCTGCCAGACTATTTCGTAAAAATCGCATTCGTTTTTTTGATTCCTCAACATATTTGCTGTCCGGGAATTTTTTTACCAGCGTGGAAAAATATCCAAATGAGCGCCGTGCTGCGCCGGGATCCAGTTTAGACTGTTCCTTGTCCATTATGTTTTCCAAAAAATCATTTTCGGCAGGATAGCTGGCCAGACCTTTTAAGTAGTAAGCATAATCAACATTTGCGTGACGCGGATGAAGTTTAATAAATCGGTCTGCGGCGGAGATTGCAGATTCGGATTCATCAAATTTGTAATAAGCATACGCAATTTCCAGTTGGGCTTGCTGTGCATAACGCCCAAAGGGATAACGCGCTTCCAGTTTTTCCAAATAATCGATGGCGCTTTGATAATCGCCGATTTTTAGCGAACTTTTTGCTTCCTGGTAAAATTTTTCTGCGGTCCAGTGAAGTGTTTCATCTGCACCTTCATCATCGGGTATTGAAGAGCAGGCAATCAGGGTGAAAATGACTAAAAGTGCTGTAACAGCAGATTTCAAATTTTTATACATAAATTGTTTATCATCTAATTTAACTCAATGAGCGTATTCTTTAGTACCATTGCTTGGGTATTATTAGTTACCTAAGTTTAAATACCATCCAACGGTTGGCCAATTATACAATTGCTTTATCCGAGAAGATAGATGTGAGCAATATTTTTAATAAAATCAGTTAATTATGAATGAAGAAGAACGCATATTGTGTCATATTCCAGAGGAAATGGCGGGTCAGCGGCTCGATCAGGTGGTTGCGGAACTGGTGCCCCGCTATTCGCGCTCACGGTTGCAACAGTGGATTCGTGCCGGTAATGTGCGGGTAAATGGTCAAATACTCAAAGCGAAAGAGAAAATTCGAGGCGGGGAGCGGGTTGAAATTTGGGTAATTGCTGAACAGGAAGTGATTGCGACGCCGGAGATGATTGATCTTGATATTGTCTATGAGGATGACACATTGGTGGTCATTAATAAGCCGAAGGGCTTTGTTGTTCATCCCGCAGTAGGCAATCCTAATGGTACGTTACTCAATGCGCTACTGCACCATTTTCCCAAGATAAATAAAGTGCCCCGTGCGGGTATTGTTCATCGATTGGACAAAGATACGACGGGTTTGTTGGTCGTAGCAAAAACCGTTATCGCGCAAACGTCACTGGTTAAGCAACTGCAAAAGCATGATGTTGAACGGGAATACGATGCGATTATTAATGGCAATATGATTTCGGGTGGTACCGTTGATGCGCCAGTTGGTCGACATCCTGTAGACAGGAAAAGAATGGCTGTTAATATCAACAGGGGCAAAGATGCGATTACACATTATCGTATCGCTGAGCGTTTTCGAAAACACACCCATATCAAACTAAGATTAGAAACCGGACGCACCCACCAAATACGAGTACATATGCAACATATCAGGCACTCTATCGTGGGCGATCAGGTATACGGTATTCGCCTGGCAATTCCAGCAAAGGCTAACCAGGCATTGACCGAAGAGTTACGTCATTTCAAACGTCAGGCGTTGCATGCTTCCCGATTAAAACTATCGCATCCTGAAACAGGCGAGGAAGTAGAATGGTCAGTGCCGTTACCAAAAGATATAACTAAGCTGTTAAATTTACTGCGTGAGGATAATCAGAGATTCCCAATATGCTGAATAACGGCATCAACCCCGATTGGCCTGCGTCCGAAAATGTAAACGCTTGGAGTACCCATCGCAATGGGGGTTACAGTGGAACACCCTTTAATCATATGAATCTTGCATATCATGTTAATGATAATAAAAATACTGTAAATCGGAACAGGCAACTATTGAGTGAGTCTCTTGCGTTACCGACTGAGCCGTGCTGGTTGAATCAAACTCATAGCATAGATGTAGTAAAAGCGACGCCCCTACAGCGAAATTACCAAGCAGATGGTAGTTTTACTTCGCAAACCGGGGTGGTTTGCGTTGTCATGACGGCTGATTGTTTACCCATTTTGTTATGTGATATAAAAGGCTCTGTAGTTGCGGCAGTTCATGTTGGCTGGCGAGGTTTATTAAACGGTATAATAAGCGTTGCGGTTAAAAAACTGGAAACGCCAGGCAAGCAAATATTGGCTTGGCTCGGGCCTGCGATTGGGCCAGAATCTTTTGAGGTAGGGGACGACGTACGGGATGCGTTTGTGAAAAATAATTCCAGTGCAAAAAATGCGTTTAGTCTGAGATCAACTATTGAATTTAAAAAAAAGCTGAAAGATAAATCGGACAGGTTGTGGTTAGCTGATATATACCAACTGGCAGAATTACAATTACAACAATTAGGGGTAGAGCACGTCTACGGCAAAAATTGGTGTACCTACAAAGAGGGTGCTCTATTTTATTCTTATCGCCGTGATGGCGTCACTGGTCGGATGGCAAGTTTAATATGGTTATCGTAAATGTATAAAACAATTATCCACACACCAACTCTTGGCAGGCAAGCGACGGATCAACTAAGTTCGGTAAGAAAAGGTGAGTTGCAAGCTGTCAACAACTGCACTGTATTTCATCACAAACAGGCCGTAAGCAAAGCGTCGCTCACTGCATTATCGCAATCGTTGAAAATAGATATAAATACATTGCCGCCAGAGTTTGATCCTACTGAAATTAAACTCCTTGTGACGGACATGGACTCCACATTGATATCAATTGAATGCGTGGATGAGATTGCTGATTTCGCTGGTTTGAAACCTCAAGTGAAAGCGATTACGGATTCAGCGATGCGCGGTGAGTTGGACTTTGCCACATCACTTAGGCAACGTGTTGCATTATTAAAGGGACTGAATCAATCAGTTTTACAAGAGGTTTATGACAACAGACTGGCATTAAACCCGGGTGCGGATGAAATGTTATCCTGTTTAAAATCAGGGTGTATAAAAATAGCGTTGGTTTCAGGTGGTTTTACATTTTTTACCAACAAACTTAAATCACGTTTGCAGCTGGATTATACAAATGCGAACCAATTAGTCATCGAAAATGGACAATTGTCAGGAAAAATATCGGGGGAAATTGTTGGTGCAGAGGCAAAGCGGGATTATTTGCTTTCATTGAGCAGTGAATTAGGTATTCAGACTAAAAATACGATGGCCATGGGTGATGGCGCAAATGATTTGAAAATGATGGAAATGGCCGGATTGAGTATTGCTTATCATGCAAAAGAAAAAGTGCAACAAATAGCAGATATTACCTTTAATTATTCTGGTCTTGAAGGTGTTTGTGATCTATTGAATTTTGCATGAGAAATCACTTTTAGGGTAAAATCTTCCTAAATATTGTCTACAATATAAAGTGAGGGGTTTTGCGGCTAATCAGTAGCAATAATTACAGGCAATAATTGCAGGGGCATAGGGGCGAAATGGAAACCGAGCGGAGCGTGAAACAATGAAAATAAGCAATATGTTAAAAGAGAAAGGGGCAAATTTTTTCAGCGTCAAGCCGGATCAATTATTGTCAGATGCGGTCGCGTTAATGATGCGGCATAAAATCGGGTCACTGATCGTATTAGAACATGGAAAACTGAAAAGCATCGTCACCGAACGAGATGTCATGGGCGCGGTAGACAAACATAAAGACACACTTGCGGGCCTGAAGGTCAGTGATGTGATGGCAGCGAAGTTGGTGACCTGCTGTAGCGAAGATGATATTTCACAAGCGATGGAGCTGATGACAAGTAACTTTACTAATAAGCGTATTCGACATTTGCCCGTTGTGGATAATGGTGAATTATCTGGTGTTATTTCAATTGGTGATATCGTTGAGGCATTATTAACG
>CAZZJI010000078.1:0-12641 GCA_964654485.1 uncultured Gammaproteobacteria bacterium
GAGATCAGGGTGTCTGAAATTAAAGCCACCGGTTTTGCCGGTGGATACTAACTAGCCCAATTGTACGTATGTGTTTTATATGATAAAAAATATATTCTTTATGTCCATTTCCAGTGTTGCTAAGTTGCTAAGTGGTTTCTTCTTGTTTGTCGCATTAGCTCGGCTTCTTGGCCCAGGTGATTTTGGAACCCTAATGTACACTTTTAGTATGGCGTCACTGTCTGTGTTATTAGTTGATTATGGATTTTCTACTCAAATTTTAAAAGAAGTAGGTGCAAGGCCTGATCGTGTAAAAGAGATCATGGGAGAATTTTTGATAGCAAAGTTATTTTTAGCTGCGCTTTTAATTGTAATAAGTATATTTGCTAGTGAGATAATTGGTATGGAACTAGTAAATAGACGTTTATATCAATTGATGATTTTCGCAGCTATTTGTCGATCTTTTGGTGATTTCTTGAACGTAGCCTTTCGAGGTCTTGGTTGCTTTGACAAAGAAACTAAAACTGTGAGTATTGGGTTAGTTATTCATTTTTGTATCGTAATTACTGCAACACTACTTACTCGCAATCTACTATTGATAGCATTTGGATTCATAATGTCACGTATAATATATCTTTTTATTTCTTGGCGTGCTTACCATTGTGTAACAGGTGGATTTTTGTATCCTCACGGGATGAGTATGACGACTATACCTAAAACATTACGTGAAGGGGCACCCTTTGCTGCAGATGTCGGCCTAGTAACTAGTTTCAAGAATATAGATATAATATTAGTAAACTATTTTCTTGGACCAACTGCAGTTGGTATTTACAAGGCTGGGATGAATTTAGTTAGAGGGTTGGAAAGTTTTGCTCAAATTTTAGCGAACGTATATTTGCCACTATTATCCAAGTCCATGACTATGCGATCTGAGATCAAAGTTTTAACACGGAGGTTCAATATCCAAGTGATATCTATCGGGGCTGTCTGTGCTTTGTTATTAGTTTTTGGAGGAAGATGGATCACAGCTATTTTGTACGGAAATCAATTTTCTGAGCTATCTGCTTTATGGACATATTTTTCATTATTTGTTTTGTTTCGATTTATTGCTGTAACTCAGGGCGTTTTGCTTACGGCAAACGGATTGCAACACATGCGTGTACGAAGTTTAGCTATAGTTTTTTTTATATTTGTATTGATTTCTCCTGCAGTTATGAGCTTCATTGGCCTCTCAGGGATGATCCTTTCGCAATTGGTAGTCGTGACACTGCTTATGATGTTGTACGTTTTTATCTTAAGAGCTCGAAACGCATTAACAGGTTTTTCACCTGCAAGCTGTCTGCTAGGTATCACTACGATATCTCTTATCTTAACTAGAGGGCTTTGGGGATGAGAATAGTAGTAACAGGAGGATGGGGATATCGGAACCTTGGAGATGATGCGATATTGGCTTCAACCATTAAAAATTTGAAAAATGTTTTTCACGGTTGCGATATCGATGTATTAACGTATGATCCTGTCGATACTGCTATTCATAAACATGATAAAATTAATATTCACCAATCAATACATGCTTATGCAGATTTTAGTTCGTCAGGGTGTTTTTATAAAAAGCTGGAAGAAGAGTATAGTTTATTAAATAGA
The DNA here is from genome assembly GCA_964654485.1 of uncultured Gammaproteobacteria bacterium. GTDB lineage: Bacteria > Pseudomonadota > Gammaproteobacteria > SG8-11 > SG8-11 > JAADIM01. The sequence goes on from CAZZJI010000078.1 coordinate 1,624, forward strand.
ATATGGCTCAAGTTTATGTTTCTTTTCATTAATTCTTTTATTTGGAGTAATACTCGAAATTTTTTTATTTATAATAAGAAGGTAGAAGAAATAATAAGTAATTCAAACTTGCTAGTTCTAGCTGGGGGGGGGTATTTTAATGAGAGGTGGATGTCGAAATCAATTTCCCATCTATTAGAAATGAAAATGGCGATAAGATTTGGTGTTCCATTTTGTATTGCTGGACCAACATTCGGTACTTTTGCTAATAAAAATATTCATAAAAGTATTTTACAAATATTTAAAAAATCGATTTCGATTTATGTGCGTGATTCTTATTCGTTACGACAACTTAAACGCGAACAAATTTCTTCAAAGTTAATCCCTGATATAGCTCTATCAAGTTATCAGTTCGATAATTTTCTGGTTCCACAGTCTACAAACAAGATAGTTGTAGGTGTTATACTAAAAAATAAAGACAAACTCTATATAGATAGATTAAGTGCCGCTTTAGATAATTTTTCTACTACTTGTCATCTTCATGTAAAAATAATTATGAGCCGTAGTTGGAGAAATGATTTTATAGCATGCTTATCATTTCAGAAAAAGCTTCGACAGTTAAAATTGGAGTCAACAATTATTTTGCCTGATTCATATATAACTCTAGAGCAAGAAATTAATAACACTAATATAATAATAAGCGAAAATTTGCATGGATTAATTATTGCGGTAAGAAATTTAATTCCTGTTATAGCAATAAACAACCATGTTGAGGGGTCGCCTAACTATAACAAGTTTTATTCGTTTATGGAGCAGATAGGGTCTCAAGGATTAGTTATAAATGAAAAAACAACAAATGAGCAACTGATTGATTTCATTAATAATGTATATAGCGGAAGAGAGAATTTTTCAAAACGAGCCAAGCGCCTATGTGAAAATGTAAGGCATGATACGGAGGAATTTTTCTATAATATTAAGAAAATATTGTGAAAGCTGTCCGCCACCAGTCTTTTAGGGTAAAGTTGCGCACATTATTTCTGGTTTATGCATAATGCTATGGAAGGATGATGGGGATCTGAGAGTATTGTATGAGGCATAGGAAGGTAAATATCCTTGAAGTTCTATTGTTGAGTGTTGTTGTAGCCCTTGCACTTTGGCCATCATATCTCTCTATTAAAATTCAAGGGATACCAAGTATAAATATAACACGAATCTTAATTTTTGTTTTAGTTATAATGTGGGGTGGCGGGCTTTGTATTAGCCAAAATTATCGCCGAAGATTTGTTAATTTCTTGGCTGAGAATAAAAATGTACTTTGTTTTCTTATAATTCCATTTTTTGGGTGGAAGTTAATTACGGCAGGGATCGCGTTGAATAAGTTACCTGCAATTTTTTCAGCTTTTAGAGACACTATTTATTGTTTAGGCCTTTTTATTTTGTCTGTAAATATTTGGCATTCCTTTGAACAAGTCGAACGACTCATACGAGTTATTCTCCTGATCTCTGTGGTTGTTTTTTTGGTTACTTTAGTAGAGGTTATCAATCAGCAGAATGTTTTTGCTGAATTTGTGCCCGATGCATTTGTTTTAGCTGATAAGCTCAGAGAAGGGCTTGTTCGTGATTCTACATACCGAGCTTGGGGGACCTTCTCGCATCCAATAGCGCTAGCTGGTTATTGTGTTACGGTTCTGCCTTTAGTGGTTTGGTATGCCATAAATGGTCGAGTTAAAGCTCGTATATTTGGGTTTGGCATTTTCCTTCTTTTGGTTGTAATTATCTATTTCAGTAGATCTAGGGTTGGCCTTGCGGTGTTAGTGTTTATGGCGGGTGGTTTTTTTGTGTGTAGTTTTCTCCCAAAAAGAATTGCCAAGGCAAGATCTAAGGAGCGGGGTATTATTACGATAATTACAGTGATATCGATACTGCTGACCCTTCTTGGCTCTTGGTACACCCTGCACCGTTTAGCAAGTGGTAGGACTGCTGCAGAGGCAGGGAGCAGTTCTGTTAGATTATTGCAAATGGAACTTGGTCTGCCTTTAATTAGATTGCGGCCTTTCGTTGGGTATGGGCCGGGCGAAGCTGCCAACGTGTTAGGTATGTCTAACGCATCTGTAGATAATTATTATCTTAGTCTAGCCTTGGAATCTGGCCTACCTGAAGTAATTTTGTTTATACTCATCTTCCTGTATTTTTTACGTTTTGCCTGGAAATTACAAAATAAGATGGCAACTCCTTATGCTGCTTTTGCTGTTGCAATCTTCTGGTTGATAGCAGGCAATATGCTTTTTTTAACTGTAGTTTCCCTTGAGCAAACATTGCCATTCATTTTCCTGATGTTTGGCTTGTTAATCGCTCTTAAATCTATGGTGGCAACAGGTAGTGGAGACATGTAATTGTGTATAAAATTATTCTAAATAGGTATGTTCCAACTTACCGGGTTTCCCCTGTTGCGTTGACGATAGTTATTTTCATATTCTACACTTTAACAATTGCCGAAGCTCGAACAATCACAATTGATATTACCAATAATCCTAGGACGATTATTAACAAGAAAATATTAACATCTCCTTTTGGGTTTAATTCAAATTTTTTTCGCTCTCCTGAAAGTATTGGCGACCCCATGCTTTGGAAACGGTTTAATGAGTTACAGATGCCCCTCCTGCGGTTCCCCGGCGGCTTGGCAAACTGGTATAACTGGGAAAATGGCAGAATTGAAACAACCAATCGAAGAATCTTAAATTATATGAAAGATGGTAGGTTTCGACAAATTCCCCTTGAGGAAATGATACAAGTAGCAAAAAAATATAATATACAATTGCTCTATGTTATAAATGTTTATGATTCGATAGAAAAAATACGAGGTTTAATTAAAACTCTAGTGCGCTCTAAAATTGTGCTCCGTGGAATTGAAATAGGCAACGAAGTCTACACTAAATCTTTTGCCAACGAGCTTGGAGGGCCAAAAGAGTATTTACAGAAAGTGCGGTTGATAAAAAAAAGTCTTCGAAGAAATGGCTATAATGGCCCTATTGGTGTCAACATTGCTCCAATTTGGACACCAGGGCAGGGAAAACATGTGCATCTGGACCAAATGCAACGTTGGAATAAGGTTTTACAAGATGATGGGCTTGATGGCATCGAGGCGGTAACTGTCCATTATTATCCATCCGTTAAAAAAATTGGTTTCCGTGAAGCCGTCAGACAGGGACCTGTTGAATTTGCAAATATGGTAACGGATATCCGAAAATCTTTTCCTTCCAAGCAGATTTGGTTGACGGAATGGAACCTTGGTCAGCCTGTTTCAATTCCTGAATTTAATACCCTTTATCATTCCATATTTAATATGCAGATGTTGGCCTCCTTTTTAGAGACTGGTGTTGAAGTGACTTGCTATCATATCTTAGCGGGGAGAGGGTGGGAATTGCTGGGGCCGGATAAGTTAGTTCTTAACTATAAAGATTCTAGAGAAGTATATATGTTACGGCGGGTGCCATATTTTGCTTTTCAATTATTTAATGAAGCTTATAAAGATGCGACAGAATTTCAAGTTGGGAGAATAAATAATCTGGATTATATTATTTTTTCAAGGGCGGATAATATATCAATTGTTGGGTGGTCTACAAGAACAAGACATGACAGTATGAAATTAAATGTACCAGAAAAATATATTTTTATCAATGGTAAGGAGTTACACAGTGATACATTATTGTGTTCGAATGGAAATGTTACACGCTGGCGTGAAGAAAGAAATATTCTTCCGTGGGAAGAGAAATGTAAGATAAAAAATCTCAATCAGTCTGATTTTACAGGACCTGGGGTCTTTAAACTTGATTTCAGATTGTCGTTTTAGCTGGGACATTCACCAATATTGGCTAAAGTTAAAGAACTGCATAAGAGAATTTTAAAAAACATTCTGCATATCACTTATGACCTATGAGAAAGAAAAAAAAATATTTTACCCTAAAAAATTATATATTTATCGTTGGCAACAGCCGTAGTGGTACAACTATGCTTTCTCAGATTCTCGGAAAGAACGATCAAATATTTACGTTTAATGAGATTCATTTTTTTGAACAATTAGTTGATCCTAAACAGCTTTTTTCAACAATTAATTATGAAGATTCTAAAGTGTTGTTGGCAAAGCTATTAGACATTCAGAGACGAGGTTATTTGCATCAAAGAAATTATATGCAATATCTTGAAGAAGCTAATTCTGTGATTAAAGATGTATATATAAAAGGATTTAAATATGTTGATATCTATCAATTATTTCTAGGATATGAAACTTTACGAAACAATAGAGAGTTTTCATGTGAACAAACACCACGTAATTTGTTGTTTATAGATGAAATATTGATTGTATTTCCTCATGCAAAAATAATCAACATGGTTAGAGATCCGAGAGCAGTTCTTAATTCACAAAAAAATAAATGGAAATTGAAGTTTTTGGGGTTAAAGAAAATTCCTTTTAAGGAATCCTTTCGTGCATGGATTAATTACCACCCTATTACTATTTCTAAATTATGGAGTAGCTCAATAAAAAGTGGATTGAATTATCAAGATACTGACCAGGTTTTGACATTAAGGTTTGAAGATCTTTTGGAAAAGCCATTTTTAGAAATTAAACATTTATGTGACTTTATTGGGATTAGATATAGTGAAGATATGTTATCAATTCCTTATTGGGGCTCTTCACGTGAGGAAACTATAGAAAATAAAATAGGTATTCAAAAAAATGCGAAAACTGGCTGGTTAAACGGTAATATTACAAAGGAAGAAATCGACATTTGTCAAAAAATAACTCGTAACGAAATGCTTTCATTAGATTATCCACCTATGAATGTAAAACCGAGTTTATTTAAACTCGGAATTTCTATGTTGTATGTCCCCATCCATGTAATTGGAGTCATATTATTCAATTTGTCAAGAACTAAAAATATTATTTCTTCAATAAAAAGACGGCTACGGTAGAGAGCAGCAATTCCCGGAAGGCCATGAACGTCGAAATAGTGCTGCAATTCCCGGAGAGGGTTCAAGCTCGCCAAAGTGGGATTGTTGAGCACAAACCGTACATGCGCACTCCTCCTTTTAATCTTGGATTTTATATACGCTATGAACGTGAGCGAAGTGGATACCCAGTTTGCTGTAATTGTACTTGTCTGTGGACATGATGGTCTGAATTATCATAATTTCATTATAAATATCCTTTGAACTGAACCAGCAACAGAGAATGATGTTTCCAGTAGAGCCACAGCCACACCGGATCGATATAGCAATCGTAATCCCTGCTTACAAAGCTTTGTATTTTCGTGAGACATTGACGTCGATTGCAAGGCAGACCTGCAGGGATTTTCATGTGTACATCGGTGATGACGGTAGCCCTGATGATTTGCGTAGTCTGGTCGCAGACTTCGTTGATCAATTTTCTATCACATATCGGAGGTTTGACCAAAACCTTGGAAAAAATGATTTGGTTGCTCATTGGGAGCGATGTGTTGATATGGTACAACATGAGCATTGGGTATGGTTTTTTTCCGATGACGACAGGATGGATTCAACTTGCATTGAAGAATTTTACGCAAATATAGAGCGACTTTCTACATGTGATATCGCGCACTTTAATGTCAAAAAAATTAATTCTGCAGGCAGAGTAATAGAAGAAAAACGATTTCAGTGCTATCCTCCACTATATTCAGCTAAAGATTTTTGTCGAGATCGCATTTTATATAAACAGCAAAGTTATTTCGTGGAATTTATTTTTCGGAAGTCTAAGTTTATGGAAGTAGGCCGATTTCAGAGGTTTGATCTAGCGTGGGGTACGGATGTCGCTACGTGCATCAAATTAGCTAGTTCTGGCGGAATTGTGACGTTTGATGGCCCATATGTTTATTGGCGGATGAGCAATCACAATATTTCTCCGGATAATGCTCCTGCAATGGTTGCTCGTAAGTTATCAGCCGTTGTGAATTTTTTCGAGTGGTTGGCGGTCTTTGCTCAACAGCAAGGGTTCAATCTACCGGTGAGCCCTATTTGGGTCTATATACGTAGGTGGATTGGTTTCCGTGGCAGGTTGGGAATGTCTCGGACGCTGACAGATCTTGTTCGGTTATTCCGGCTAGGGGTGGTTGCGAAGGAGCGATCAAAATGAGATCTTTTTTCGGATTTGTTCTTCCAACGCTTAGATTTTTAAAGATTCTATATTTCCACTATCTTGATTCTGTTCGTTTTGCGAGATACTCAAATTCTGTCGCTGTAAATTGCTCAGAAAATCGGCTGGAAGCAAACATCATCTATCAGTATCATGTTGTCGAGAAAGGCCTAACGATGCCAAATCGTAGGTGGAATTTTGGACACCCCAAAATTCTTCATCTAGTACAAGACTGCCATCGTTTCATTGATCGATATGGTGAGAATAATGAAGAATTACGCCGCGCAGTTGGAGTGTTACAGACATATCTTGATGAGCACACAATGAATGGTGTTGACGTCCCGGATCATGTTGCTGCACCGATTCAGGTGCTTTGTAATTTAGTGCCGAATGTTGAACCCGTCCCACAGAAAAGCCTTGCGAATGAAGAATATTTTAGTGCAGTGAATGCTCCTTTCTGTGATTTTGCTCCGAGTCGATCTTCTGTTCGTAACTATACGAGTGTGTCTGTCCCTCTTGATGATATTTTTAAAGTTGTAGATATTGCGAAAACTGCTCCTTCTGCATGTAATAGACAGGCAACGCGTGTTTATATTGTCCAAAAACGTGAGAAGATCGATGAGCTTCTTGCCTACCAGAATGGCAACAAAGGATTTGGACATCTTGCAGACAAATTATTGGTTTTGACTACTGAGATTGCCAGTTTTCGGGGTGCAACGGAGCGTAATTTTGGGTGGATGGATTGTGGAATATTTGCAATGAATTTGATGTATGCGTTTCATCACCTTCGACTTGGGTGCTGTCCGCTTAATGCGGGTTTAACTCCTTCTGCGGAACAGAGGGTTCACGAATTGTGTGAAATCCCTCCCGGGGAGGTCGTCTGTCTCTTCATGACGTGTGGTTATGTGCCGGATCACGTAGAACTTACGAGGTCCGAACGAAAGCGTACTGAAGATATTGTTCGATTGAGATAAGGGGGGGGGATGAAAGTTGGAGTTGTGACACTACATAAAGTTCTCAACTTTGGTTCTGTGCTGCAGGCGTACTGTACTTGTGCGGTGATTCGACGTTTGGGCTATGAACCTGAGATAATAAATTATATGCAACCTCGGTATACTATCCGCAAGGCGTTGGCCGCAATTATTAGTGAGCAGTTTCGTGGCAATTCATTATGGAAACTGCCTGTACTGATTGCGCCTGCGATGCTTAAGGTGTTAAGCTATTTCATTCAGCGGCGCCAATTTGAGCACTTTGTCAAGGCATACCTTCCTGTCGGTACCGGAGCATTTTCGTCATTCGAGAAGATTAGCAGATATCCGCCACAGGCGGATATCTATTTGTCTGGCAGTGATCAGGTTTGGAATAGTGAATATAACAATGGTGTAGATCGTGCACACTTCCTGGATTTTGCTCCTACCGGAAGACCTAGAATTTCGTATGCTTCGTCCTTTGGAAAAGATACGATTAAGGCTAATGAGATTGACGAGACCAGGAACCTGTTAGAAAAATACGCAGCAATCAGTGTTAGAGAGTCTACTGGTGTTCAGATTGTTCTGAATCTAGGCATTTCTGGCGTGACGCATGTCTTAGACCCCACTTTGTTGCTGTCTCGTGAGGAATGGGCCCGAGAGTTTAAGATAGAGCCCCCTCCTGACGAGGCCTATCTGTTGATTTATTCGGTTGAGCGCTCTCTCGATAACTTGGTTTATGCGACAGCGAGAAAGATTGCAGATTCATTGGGCTTGCAAATTATTTTTCTGTCTCAAGCAGCGAAGCTTGGTTCAATGAGCGGATGTGACTCGCAGCGTTATTTTGCAAATGTTGATGATTTTATAAGATATTTTTACTTTGCGAGTTTTGTTGTGGCTAGTTCATTTCATGGGATTGCGTTTTCGGTTAATTTCAACAGACAATTTGTTTCCGTGTTGCCACCGAAATACGATGGTCGCCAGCGGAGCCTTTTGAATATTGTTGGTCTGGCTGAGCGTATCGTGGAAAAAGATGTGGATTTAGATATAGTCACAGTGCCAATCGATTACTCTACTGTAAACGCAATACTTGAAGTAGAGAGGATGAAATCGATCGCCTATTTGGAGTCAAGCCTTTGTACTGCAGCGGCGGGCGTTGTTTAGTATTGGTGTGGATAGGGCTGACATGTTGAAGATAGTTCCTTTAATCGGGTAATGTGATTTACACCTTTAATGCAATAAATTGTGAGTAATTTTTCTTATGAAAATCGCAATTATTGAACCAGTCGGTGGGCACGGCGGAATGAACTATTATGATTTTAGCTTAGCTGAGGGGCTCGTAAATTTTGGTACCGAGGTTACAGTATATACCTGCGACAAGACAGCTGTACCCTTGGGCTTGCAGTTTGAGGTTAAACGATCTTTCAAAAAAATATGGGGAAATGAAAATAAAGTATTACGTGCAGGAAGATTTACTTTTTGTTTGTTTCGTACTCTACTGGACGCCAGTCGACAACGGGTAGAACTCGTCCATTTCCATTTCTTCCATTATACCAAAATGGAATTACTATGTGTTTTATTGGCCCGTTTGTTTGGATTTAAAATTGTCATCACGGCCCATGATGTTGAGAGTTTTGCAGGTAAGTACTCACAGAAAGGAGCCCGACAAATATTTGCTGGGGTTGACCGTGTTATCGCCCATAATCGGGTCAGTCAAAAAGAACTCCTGCACCAGACAGGGTTAACTAAAGAAACAATTGCTATCATCCCTCACGGTAATTATTTGAACGCTATACCTGTAAGCCCATCCCCGGCTGAGGCGAGAATGAGACTTAATCTTGAGTTGAAGAGTCCAGTACTGCTTTTTTTCGGCCAGATTAAAGAGGTAAAAGGGCTTGATGTGTTGTTGCAGGCATTGCCAGCCGTTGTTTCCAAATTTCCAACCTTGAAGTTGCTCGTGGCTGGCAAAGTTTGGAAGGATGATTTTTCTAAATACGACAGGATAATTCAGGAAAATGATCTTCGGCAACATGTTGAGTTACATATCAGATATATCCCTGACCAAAATGTTGCTACATTTTATCGTTCTGCAGATTTAGTGGTTCTTCCTTATCGAAAGATTTACCAGAGTGGTGTTTTGCTAATGGCTATGAGCTATGGAGTGCCAGTTCTAACCTCTGCTTTAGAGGGGATGGTTGAGATTGTAAATGATGGCGTAAATGGCTTTGTTTTTGAAGATGGAAATGTCGAAAAATTATCTCTAAGACTCGTTGATCTTCTCTCAAATCCTATCAGTGCTAAAAAGGTGGCTTTACAGGGCAAGAGTTTTGTTCAAGAACATCACTCTTGGGATCATGTGGGCAGGGAAACTGTTGCTTTATATGCAAGTTTGTTGGGTAAATAAGAAAATAGATACAACCTCGTCGCTTGTCAGTCTCTCCCGAGAAATATCATCTAAAACTATGAAAATGGCAATTCTTGGCACCAGAATACCTAATAGCTACTACGGTGGGTTCGAAGCAGTGCCTGAAATAATTCATGCCTACAAGGCCACAGTAATGGCCACTAGGTGACCGTGTATAATCCTGCTGAGATCGTACAATATTTTTTCCGATGGGTGGAAACCTCTCATCTTAACTAAACCAACTGCGATAAAAATGTTCTGGGAAGTCCTTGATCGTATCAGAACTCGCGAGAACCAGCCTTCTCATTTTACCTTACCTGCGCTCAGCATGTCCCGCCTTGGGAGTGTCACTTTCTAAAAAAATCATTCTCCAGGGTTAACTCACATCCCATCTGAGTACCGAATGACAATAAACGGGCGAACCGCTGCATTCTGATTTTCAGATGCGGCAAAGGTCCGGCCAGTCTCCACTTCTGTTGATTCCCCCTGAACCAGGAGTCCATAATTCGTCTCCGGGTTGTCGACCCAGTCCTGCACCATTCTGGTGATTGTCCATGATCGGTATCCTGTTGTCGTATCAAGAAGGATGGTATCCTCTGCCGGGGCGATATTCCCCAGTCCCATCGGGACATTGTTGTAGCTCGTCCCGTCAGGTACCGGTGCCCATGGTGTATTGTTCCGGGCATTGTATCCGGACACTTCCGCAATGGTCGGATTTATCCCGGTTATTTGATGGACGGAGTTGGTGTATTCAGCAGCTCCGTAGGATTCGGTTTGGTATAAAACTAGCCGTGCCTCAGTGATATATGCATTGGCCGGAATGTCGGACAGGTCTGCTTTTAAGATAATGGTATTTGCAGCCGTATGGGGTGCGGGCGAGGACCAGGACCAAGTAGAGATATGGTCGGCGCCTTCATTAATTGACGAGTCGAGATTGGTAAAGGTTTCGGAAATGGTTTCAATATAGTCGGCATTTGCTGAATTACCTAAAATTTTGGTAACGGTTTGCTGCACCCTGATGTTTCTGAAGTATCCTGTTCCTGTGGCAAGATCTCGATCGTCGTCATTGATAAACACTAGGTTCATGTTGCTTCCGGTGTAGAACTCTCCCACCGCAATAGTAAAGTGGACCCAATTACCGGTGTCGGTGCTCGTGTATTGTGGAGTAACCTGAATGGCATTATTCCAGGTTTGAGAACCAAAGATCTGAAACACCCGTTGATCGTTGTCAAATACATCATCTTCATCAAAGCCAATGCCGTGAATCTCACCCTTTGTAGAGGATAAGAAATCAAACTCGATAACTGTTTCCGGTGTAATAGTATAGAGATGTTCAGTTTTTATCCAACGATTGCCGGCTATTCTCAGGGTAGCGCCACTGTCTTCCACCGTTATCGATCCGTTCCTATCCTGGTTGATGGCGTAGCTGATCATATTTACCTGATTAAAGTCCATAAAAGAGCGTTTGACTCTGATATTTCTAAAGGACCCTGTTCCATCGGATGGGGTGCTGTCGTGG
>CAZZJI010000079.1:0-4580 GCA_964654485.1 uncultured Gammaproteobacteria bacterium
TTTCTAGTGGTGAAATAGATATTGGAGTTGGATTTATATTACAAAAAGAGTATCACAACATTCAGTTTGAAAAGTTATTTAATGAAAACTGGAAGCTTATGTTATCACCTTCTCATGCCGGACTCGCCAAGGATATTATGAGAGGCAAAACTCATAATTTAAAAGCAATTTTATTACCAGAGCACTTTGAAACAAGAAAGATAATTAACAATTATTTTTCTGATAACAATATAAAATACACTAGCTTAACAGAGGTAAATTCTATATCTTCTATTCTTGATTTAGTGGAAAGTGGAGCATCTTTTAGTATTCTTCCAGAAGCGTTTTCTGTATTAAAATCAAATCATAGATTAGCTTTGTTTAATTTAGAACCGAAACTCGCCCCAAGAACAATCGGACTTCTCATAGCGAAAAATAGGGTGAAAAAAAAAGCTGTTGAAGAGTTTTGTAAATTAATAAGGAGCCAACTAACTGTAGCCCCCCCCCCTATGTCATGTCGGGATACCTTCCGCCTCTGTTGAAAGTTAAAATATGAGGGCTGCGTATTCCGCTAAAAGTGCTCGCCTATTCCACCTACTTCAATTACTGGCAACATTTTTATCATTGAAAATTAGATGGAACCTTTTTCCGGGACTGGGCGTTCAATAGCTACGATTACGGTCTTACGATTCGAGAATTTCGCCCCTTTTATTATTATGGCAGAAATATGGGCAAGGTCTGTAATACGTTTATTATCAGCAAGTTATATGTTGTTCAATAGCTCAAAAAGAACCCAGCTTTATTGAACAACAGACTGTAATTTGATATTAAATTCAGCGAGGGAAGCAAGTATGGTTAGAAGAAATACAAATTTTATGGCATGGTGCAAGTGGGCAGGATTGGTCTTCTTATTATTTATCGCTCTCGCCTGCTCAAACAACAACCCAGATCCAGGCACTAATTCGGAAAAATTATTACAACGTGTTCCATTAGCTGCTTTGAAACTGCAGAAGGTAAATAATTGCTCCGAATTAAAAAGCTATGTATCTGAGTCGCTAATTAAACGTTATACGTCAGTCCCTCGCTATTACAGTTGCCCTTCAAACAATGGAGGTGGCGGTGGCGGTGGTGCACCAGAAACGGGTGTTCCCAGCGATGATGCCGCCGGTGTTTCCCTAACTAGCCCGACACCCAATGATGTATCTGACACCAACAATCAGGAAGAAGGCGTCCATGAGGGCGACATAGTAAAAACTGACCAGCAAGGCAATATGTACATTCTGAGTGGTCGGCACTTCATTGTCGCAAAAGGTTTCCCCCCTCAGGATTTAATCACGCTAGCAAAAATTGATTTGGGCGTCCACGGTTTAAATTTGTTCCTCGACAAAGAAAATAAACGCGTGACTATATTAGCCCGGCACGATCAACCTTTCTATATTACCGATATGGTGCCCTCAGCGACAGATGAAAGTGATGCTGTGATTTATCCAAAACCTGCTATCGATTACACAACAGCAATTTTTTACGATGTCTCCACCCCAAGCGAACCTAAAATCATCGATCAAATTCAAATGCGCGGTTATTTTCAAGAAGGTCGCCGGATCGAAAATCGTTTGCACTTGGTCTCCCGTCATTATTTACAGACACCTGCACTATACGACGATCCCGAGTTTGGGGACTTACAAAGTAAGTTTCTGGACACCGTAAACACCGTTAAATGTAATGACCCGAATGGAGATATTGAAAATAACCCCGAAGTAATACAGGCACAGAACAATCTTAGTGAAAAAATTAAAAATGTCGTTGACAGCATCGATCCCACCAGTTATTTGCCCGACGCTAAACGCATAACTGGTGATACATCGGAGTCCATTCCTTATCTTGCTTGCCAGAACATTCACCACCCGGAAGTTAATATGAGCCTGGGATTGCAGATTATAACCAGCATAAGTACCGATGGGTCCAATATGGCGACAACCGGCATTGTTAATAACAGCCATATCGTCTATGCCAGTAAAAACAGTTTATATCTTGTCGAAAACAGTGACAACTGGTGGTGGATATTACCCAATAACGAATCACCCACATCTCAATCGGCAATCTATAAATTTGCCATTTCCAAGGATGCGCCAAGTTATGTCGCGACAGGCAGAGTGGACGGTTATATTAATAATCAATTCAGCTTAAGCGAGCACCAATATGATAGTAAAGACATGTTACGAATTGCCACCACGCAAAACGATTTTTTCCGTAGTGACGACAACGACACGCCTACTAGCTGGCGACAGGTACTAACGAATCATTTATCCGTGCTGGACGATGATGGCACTGGTCAACTAAACATTGTAGGTGAAATACGTAATCTTGCAGACAACGAAAGTATTCGCAGTGCGCGCTTTTTGGGTGACCGTGCCTTTGTCGTCACATTTCGTAATGTTGACCCCTTATTTACCTTTGATCTGAGCAACCCCACTTCCCCTAAACTATTGGGTGAACTCAAAATTCCTGGATTCAGTACCTACATGCACCCGTATGATGACAATCATCTTGTTACCATTGGGCGTGGCGGTGGCGAAGATGGTGAGGGTGTCGGCAATGGCATGCAACTGCAATTGGTAGATGTGAGCGACATGAACAAACCAAAGGTGATCCACAAATTCACCCCCGATGCACCTCAAAGCTGGTCTTGGAGCACTGCCGAATATGACCATAAGGCCTTTACTTTTTATAAGCCGGCAAATTTGTTAGCCATCCCTCTACAAATTTCCCCCGACTATGCTGACAAATATTTTAGTGGTATTGTGGCTTACGAAATCACATTAGAATCCGGCTTTAAAGAACTGGGAAGAGTAGATCATTCAGATATTGCCTTTGATTATTATTGCCAGAATAATCCAACACTGATTTTCCCTTATACAGAAAATTGTAATGATGGATGGTATTTCCAATGGGCGGCACCAAGGCGCTCGGTGGTCATGACTGATACCGACGATGTTTATCTCTACACAATCTCAGACATGGGACTAAAGGCATCGTCAACCAAGGATCTATCAACTACACTGGGCAGTATCGTTTTTCCACCGCAACCCTATCCATGGTGGTATTACGGCAATAATGTTGATGGCGGTGTTGATAGCGGCCCTGGGATCATAGCCAACTGAGTTATTATCTCAGTAATCATTAGTTGAATGACCGAATTACGCCTCACGTTACAGTGGGGCGTAATTTGTTTTGGTAATAAATAATTTGCAATTTGATTTATTTAGGTTTAAATAGTAGTGGCACCGTCTGTGTGCCGTATTGGTTACTCAATAGATGCCATCAATCGATTTCGAACAATTCCTGCAAAACCATCTCAACGAGATGTTTTCCTTTGCGTATCGTTTGTGTGGCAACCGAGAATCAGCGGAAGACTTGGTCCATGATTTATTTGTGAATCTCAGCCAAAAAAAAATCAACGCGGCACTCATCAGAAATCCCCAGGCTTGGTTGGCCACAATACTTTATCGAATGTTTGTCAATCAATGGCGCCATGAAAAACGTTCACCAATAGTATCAGGCAACGGAACGGGCAGTTATTCGAATGAAAATAACCCGATTGAAAATGCCATTTCAAATGACCCAAGCCCCGATGAGCACACCCAAATGACCCAGGAACAGCAACGAATTACGACAGCACTGAATAATCTAAATGATATCCATAAGCACGTACTGATTATGCACGACATGCAGGACTACACATTAGTTGAAATTATGCAAATTACTGGCGTGCCCGTTGGCACACTAAAATCCAGGCTGCATAGGGCACGGGAAAACCTACAAAAGACATTAAAAAATTTGGAACCCATTTTGCCCTTTAGACGTACCTATAATTAGGAGCAAAGCAAAATGACACTAAAATCATCCCTTACTTGCAATGACGCCAAAGATCAATTAAACGCCTATTTGGATGGTGAATTAACAGGCACCCGATACCAAGCCATTGAACTGCACCTGCAACTCTGCAGTACCTGCAAGACATTGTTCATGCAACGCAGGCAGTTATTGGACGCAATGAAATCCATGCCCAGCGTACAGGCGTCACCCGTTTTGTTACGACGCATTGTCGAAACCAGAGCCACAAAACAACCCCAACAACGCCACCAACGCCACCAACGCCACCAAAAAGTTATCTGGTTTTCCGCTGGTGCCGCTAGTGTATTAGTTGCAAGTATTTTACTTTTAGTCGTCACGTTTGTACTCAAACCATTGGATTCATCGACACAATCAATGAGTGCTGTTATTGCCACATTGCATGAAGCCCACAATATCAATTTTGTCGTGAATTCTGACCAAGCGTTGGAAAACGTAAAGTTTTCTGTACTTGTCCCAAGTAACATCCAGCTAAAAGGCTATTCAGATTTGCACGAGCTTGCCTGGAATGGCAAACTCATAAAAGGAGATAATTTATTATCGTTACCCGTCATTGCCCGTAATGCCGCCCCGAGCATACTGGTAATGCGAATACAACACCGGAACGCAGAAAAAGAGTATCGCATCAATATTAACGTTGGCCGTACATAGTTTGTACATAGTATATAATGGGTGTTTGGCGTTAAATC
>CAZZJI010000079.1:4680-12597 GCA_964654485.1 uncultured Gammaproteobacteria bacterium
GTTGCAACACCAAGTTGTAAGAATACATTGAGGTAACAATGAATCGATTTATTTTACAATTCTTAGTCACTTTTATAGCTACTTTCAGTTTATACTTAACGCTGACTCCGGTTGCGTTAGTGCAGGCGTCTGATGACTTGGACAATATCACCATACGTGTTATTGGTCTTGATGAAATACCCGCATCCTCAATGCAAGTCATTGAGTTGCCGGAACCTGATCTAGGTGAAATGAACGATATCAATGAAGAAATAGCAAAAACCCCCGGCAATGGCAATGGAGTGGAGGGCATTACCAGCGGAAACGATGGTAACACAAGTCCATCTGCCCCGAGATAAAATAAAAATACCAATATAAGATCGATGCAACATACGGTATTCCGACTCCTTATAATAGGGTTGTTAATATATTCAAGCACTTGTTTGGCGCAGGCTCAACAAGGCGAATTGCTATTCAAGCAAGGGATCCGTGCTTTCAACTCGCAGGACTACCAAGCCGCCCTACACTATTTTCAACAAGCACAGCAACTGGGTATGCTCAACAAACGACTCCCCTTCAACATGGGGGTAACGCTTTACAAGCTTGGGGATTATGGCGCAGCTTACGAAACGCTGAAAGGCGCTACAAGCAACCCTGATCTTGCCGCGATTGCTTATTTTAATATGGGCTTGGCTGCACTTAAAATGACCAAAGCTGACTTAGCCAAAGATAATTTTCAGTTATCCTATACCCACTCAATCAATAACGAACAGCGTCAACTGGCCACGCGTATGCTCAAAAAACTGGGTGCATCAAACAGCAACGCATTCTCTTATACGTCAAACGGGAGCTTGAGCGGCAGCCTGGGCTATAATGACAATGTCACATTGAATGCCACGGACGATTTAGCACAGAAATCTGAAGAAGGAGATGCCTATTACACCTTTTATGCCAAACTCAATCAATCCTTCTCTTCATCGTTGTTCTCCGATATCGCCTTGTACACATTACAATATGTCCGTTTAAACGACTATAATTATACGTTACTAAATGCCAGCATTGGCTACAAAGCACCGCACGACTTACTTTTTGCAACGACAAACTTAACTGTTAGCGCCGAAGTACAATCGCTGTTTCTGGATAACAAGCACTTTCAGAACTTACAACTGGTTCAACTGGACGCAGACTATACTATAAATCCTGTCGCCACGGTGTCAGCACGCTATCAATTCAGCAATATTGACTCCACCGAAAATCTATATGATAACTTGGCTGGAAACAGACAACGGCTGCGGATTTTTGGCAAATATTTACATTCAAATTTAGGCTCGAACTTGGGTTCGAACTTAGGTTCAAAAAATACCATTCACTGGTTTTATGAATACGAAATCAACAATCGCGAAGATGTTATTGGAAACAATAATGAAATTACAGCCAGCTTTTCTCCAAGACGGAATAAACTGGGATTTAAGCACGATATACGCTTAAGTCCCAAATTCAATTTTCAGTGGGGATGGCAATACTGGCGCAGTGATTTTCCGGATGCCAATCAGATTGACGCCAACACCCAAATAAAACGAAAAGATAATCGCAAACGCGCCAACTTACGACTCATCTATCGCCTGAACAAAAGACTTTGGATATACACTGATTACAGTTATTTGAAAAATAAATCCAACATAGAAGAAGGCGAAGATGACTACAATTATAAAAGCAATAACATTTCACTAAATCTTTATTGGAATTAGCTCAGAATAACATTAACACCCGATCGATATCCAAAAACATGGGTAGGAACACCGATAACTTAATACACTTAACGAAAACGGAGTGAAAAAATACTTCAGATATTACTTTAAGTTATCAGTGTCCCTACCCCCATACGGCGCAACTACATTTAACAAAATACTAACTAATAATGGCAAAAAAATAATCAAGGCCAATGTCACTTGATTCAACCCTGTACCGAGCGCCATTACTAGAATTAAATACGACAATAGAGGAAAGAAAGAAACCATAAGAAAGTTTGTTTTGATTTGGGCTAATGGTAAAGCGCCACGATTATAAGTATTCAGAGTAACAACTATTCCACCAAGCACTAACAAGCCCATCAAGCCCCAAATTACAGGTATGGATACACCGCCGGAAAACAAAAATATTTTATTGTAATCTATACTCACTTTTTTTCCGTTTAGGATTATCGATGCACTACCGTGATTATAAGTCGCTACAATATGGTTTTCCCCTGAACGCAACGCGTTGCCTTGTGTTTCGACAGACAAGTTAGCGCCGTTAACGCCATTGCGAATCGAACGAACTCGAAATACAATGTCACCATTTTGTTGGCCAACCGTAAAATTTCTAAAATTTTGATTGATTGAATTGGAAATTATCCTCGCAGGACCACGCAGCGAAAAATCAAAATTAGAAGCCATGACTTCTATTGTAAAAGCCTGATGCTGCACGATATCTCGACATACTTTTTGCCCAATCTCTAAACTCGAAATAGTGATAGCTTTAGTGATATCCAATTGGTCAGCCAATAATTTTAAGGATACACTTTCTGTACTTTTGTCTGGATTTCGGTATTGCAATGTCGGCAAGGAACCTTGCACGTCAGCAGTAACCCAAGCTACCGCACCCATGGATTGGCGAAGGATTTCCCCTTGCGGCGTAAAAGCGGTTCTTTCCAACAAACGCAGCTGATCCATCGTTAATTCATTGGTATAAATAGCGACACCGTGTAATTTTCCCAACCAGGGGCGATCCTCGGTTGCTTCATTTGCCAGTACTAAAGGGTATTCACAATCCCAATTGTTCAAATGAGCGCCTAAACCTGCTGCGGTTAATATCCAAATTAACAGGACGTTAATTGCGATTATGGCAAAACGACTCACCTGAAACAGATAATTTCGATTCTTATATACTATTGCCGCAACGGTAACACCAAGTGCGCCACACAAAATTGCAAACACGGCGTCTAATAATCGGGCATGGCGCCCAATAACACCCGCCTGCAGGCATTCCACCAAGACAGCAAACACAATGATGGATGATATTGATAAAAAATAATGGCGGTTAAACTTTTTTTGCATGAGTTTCATATTTAATACAAAACCAAGCGGCCCAAACGTAAATAGGCGTTCCAAAATGTTCCAGACAGGATCGCTAAACTCAGCGGTTAAACCTATACCCAACGCAACCAAATAGGTATCCCACAGAGTGACAAACTGAAATGGATAAAGGCTAATCAGGGTAATAATAGACATTAAGACAACGACGGCTATGGTCATTGATAGTGATTTAGACATTGGATGTCCAATAAATCGGCGCGACGATCCACTTGGGAATCGATAGCGCCAGCATGGTATACACATCACTCATCAACAATACTCATTCCTTAGTCGTAATCGGCACCGCAAATACAAGCGCACTTATAATAAACAAACGGGTGTAGGTAAGGAGCGCGAGCAGGGACGCGGAAGCCTTGCCATGAAGTAAATAGAGGGCACACTTAAACCTAAATCCCAATCGCCACGGGTATATTTACTTTAACGACATATTAATAGCTCACTTACCATCAAAAAAAACATTATCCAATGCGGCCCTTAATATCTCTTCATCTTCAATATTAATTAATACTTCACGCCGTATTCCATCTTTTCCAAACAACAATAATTCCCCGAGGGTCGCTCGCTCTTTTTGTATAAATGCCCGCCCCTCATTAGTACCACTATCAACCACTAAAAATTCCACGCGGGTAGCGTAGTCTGGGCGTACTTGGTTTAACATTTCCATCAAATTCAGGCTGTACATCGAACTTTTGTCGTGTACAAACACCACAACGTTGGAACCTTGACCAATAATAGAAGTATCATGACTAAACCCTTTTGGTAGCAAAGTAACCGCAATGGCCATAAATACGCCAATGACGAGCAATGTGATGACTAAAGTACGTGCAGCAGATCCGATTTGAGTAAAATGCATGATTTCGCCTATTTCTGAATACCTTAAACAAGCCATATTAATAGAGAAGTGGAAGCAAGACCAGTCCCTAAAATATCATGGACTTAAACTGAAGTATTGGGTGTATTACGGTGGTGGCGATTTTAATGGCAGGATACAGATAACTTAACTGACCATAAACGGAATGAAAAAAACTTCAGATATTATTTATGTTATTAAATTATCAGTATCCCCTATCCCCAAAAACCGAAGTCCAATCGTTTTTAGGTGGTCAGCCAGCTTAGCAGTTATGTTAACGGTGGAAGCTGCCCGAAAATAGAGAGCCTACCGTGGACCTCGGCATCTCCTTGAGGGATGGAAGTGTCAACTACAAACAATCAGTACGATTATCTATCCAACCCAGGAATACATCGATAGCCTGACTATGGACGATCTCAGTAGCAATCGGCGGCATTCGAATGGTTGAATCCGTGGTTTGTATACGGTGAACCAACATGGAATTCGGGTTACTCGAAGTACCTGCCGGATCGAATAGTTTTATGCCTGTAAATCCCTTGTCACCTAAATTTGGGGTTTTATTACAAATATCCATGTCGTCAAACACGACTTGAAAACGCAGATCTATATTGGCGGGCGTGGGACCGCCTGGTTGATGACAATGCGCACAATTACTCTGCAGATAACTGCGCGCCCGATCCTCAAAACTCGCACTGTCTTCATCTATGGCGTACAACTTCATCGTCATTTGTTCCACTGTTAGTGCAGACGTAAAGATACCCATGTCTGACATGGCTTGCAGCTGTGGTCTGGCAACGCTGCTACCGGGATATTGAATAACACGGTTGAGTTGTTGTAGCTCCGGCCCCAGTGCAATATTGGATTGTTGCACATGGCAGTTGAAACACTCTGCTGGACTTGGAAAATACCAATTCTGTGAATTAACGATTGTGGTTTTGTTAGTGCTGAGGCGAACTGCATCGACAGGACGGCCCTGCAAGTCAAATTGCCACTCATAAGCATGACCACTCCAAAACAACTCATGCCGCATTAATAAGCGCGTTTCTACTAACTTGTTGTCCAACAAAAAATTTTTTACCAGTACTGTCCCCACAGGAAATTGCAAATCACCTTCGGGTGTAACATCGATGGTGCTGTTATTGGGTAACGCCATAAAACGTTGCTTGGATGCATTGTCAGACCATAAGGGACTAATAATATCGAAGGGAATCAAACCCGAGGCCGGTTGCGTCGTGTCGTTTGGGTCGACACAGCCGGTCTCAGACAATTTGTCCGGAATTGTCACGCCGGGTATAAGAGGATCTGTTGCCGAGAGCTTGTATATATTATTGCCCGTAGCGCTCATACCGGTGGCGAGGATATATATTTCGCCAATATTGCTCTGCGCAAACGAAAAAATATTTTGATTTGTTAAACTCGCGCCCGTCGATTGAGAAACATAACGCGCGGACGCTTCATCATAACGCAGGCCGAGAATTTCGCTTGTATAAGCGTCAGTATACAAATAGGTACCGACCAGATTGCTCAGGTCAAACGCAGCGCCCCGATACACATAACCGCCCACGGACAGATAGAGAACCACCCTGATGAGCATACGCGGCGACCGGTTCAATGTAGAGCTGAGCATCATTGCATGTTGAACCACCATCTGTACAAGCCGGCCCCTCCATGACCTGCCAACCATAATTTTTACCCTTGTTGATAATATGAATTTCTTCAAAACTGTCCTGACCGACATCGCCTAACCAGAGATCGCCGGTTTGTTTGTCAAAGCTCCAGCGCCATGGGTTGCGTAATCCCCAAGCATAAATTTCGGGACAATTCTGTGGATTAAATAACGTGTTAACATCTTTACAAACAGCATTCCCGAAAAAAGGATTGTCTGCGGGAATGGCATAAGGCGCCGCCGCATCGACATCAATGCGCAATATGGCGCCAAGCAAGGACGTGGTTTTTTGTCCGTGTCCATCCGGATCATCGGCCGAGCCACCATCACCAAGTCCAATATACAATAAACCATCTGGGCCAAATTCTATCTGCCCACCGTTATGATTTGCAAAAGGCTGTTGGACTGAAATGATTTCGGTCTCCTGCCAACTGCCCTCAATTTTTTCAAATTGTGATACGACTGACCGGCGAACAGGTGTTGTGGTGGTGTAAGACAGGTATAAATACGGTGTACCGGGATAATCCGGATGAAACGCCATACCAAGCAGACCCATTTCACCCCCCGCTGTCACACGATCAGTAATGTCGATAAATACCGAGCTTGTATTAGCGGTGGCGGAGTTGACGAATTGACGCACGACACCATTTTGTAAAACAGCATACCAGCTTGCGTTGTTATCCGGACTTTGTAGTAGAGCAACCAGAAAAATACCGTTTCCGGGATTATCCATATCCGGTAGTTCAGGATATGCCTTTTCAAGACTCAAAGTGCCATTGGTTAACGGGCCCGCTAAAGATGCAACACAACTTGTATTATCAGGCCGGGTAATTGTTGGCGCGACTGGATCCGTACCGGAACCGGAAGAACTGCAGCTGATAATTGCTACGAGCATCAATAAGAATAAGAAAATAAAATTTTTTTTCGCCATAAACGCATTTTACTCTTAATTCAGCTAATTCGGCTAATTCAGCAAATCACCTCAATACATGGAGATTGCATATTATCAAGATTTTGACCGAAACCCGGTCATCTATGCTTTGATGGATTTCACATTTTTAGTTTATATTAGAAACAACCCGCCTCAATTTATCTGTTAGCTGTTTTTGGTCCTCGAATTTGGACACCCTCATAACCTCTTCGCCCTCTTTCATGAGTATCAGCGTCGGGAAATTTTTAACACGATGGTTAAAAAATAACTTATTGCTAGTATCTATATTGAGAGGATGAGATACTGCAAATTTAGTTTTATATTCTCCCAACTCCTTTTCTTCTGTCCACAACCTGGAAGCAATTCCAACCCAGTTGTATTGCGGAAATTGTTTATATAACGTATTTATGGTGTTTTGAGCATCGATGCAATTTTTACTTACCGATGGCCGTGATTCTTTTAGGTACCAATCGCACCAGGTAGCAACAAAAAAAAGTGCGGTGTATTTATTCTTATCACTGCCAATATCCAACTCCGCACCTGAATTGAACGACAAGGAAATATCCGGTAGTGCTATCGACTCGTTTACGGCTAATAATTTTATTTTTTTATCGATCTCTTTCGATGCCTCATGACCCTTATGCACAATATTGCCATTTTTATCTATTAGCACATGATAAGGTGTACCAAGCAGATTAAAAGCTTGCGTCAATTGCCCAGAGACATCTATTGCAATCGGCATTGTCAAAGCAAATTCTTTTTTTGTGTCTCTAACAAAAGATATATCGTCATTTACGCCTAAATTAACGCCAATAAGTTGTATTTTTTCACCGTATTCTTCTTGTACGTTTTGAAAATGGGGCATTTGTTTGCGACAAGGTCGACACCAGGTCGCCCAAAACTTCAGGTAAACGGGTTTTTTACCTTTATATTGACCTAGGTTAATCGTCGTATTAGACAGCGTGGTGATGGGCAGCGACAATATTTCATCGTCTAACGTGGAAGCGTGAGTCATTGCAGACACCACACCGAATATCATTCCGAAGAAAATTGTTAAAATCACTTTATATTTCATTGTATTTTCCCTTTAAAGTAAAGTCTCTTTTAGCCAATCATCAAACACAACTACCCACACAACTGACTCTCCTTGGTATTGCAGATTCCATTGTAGAAGATTGCACGTCACCATTCCACTGCCGACAAATAAGAACACTTTTTTCCTCAAAGGTGCCAGTCATTTGCCTAATTCGAAGAGCGCCTTATTAGAAATATTTGTAGCTTGCAGAAGTGGAAATAAAGACAGACGCTGCCCGAGATTAACCTGGTGCAAGACACGACTTCTTTAACCTATACCCGT
>CAZZJI010000080.1:0-12530 GCA_964654485.1 uncultured Gammaproteobacteria bacterium
CAAAAACATTCCGCAAAATATTACCATTAACCCCGGCACGCGGGTGATCGAGCTGGCTTGGAGCGGCGTATCCGGGGCCAGTGGTTACAGTGTGTATTGGTCCAACCAGGCCAACGTGAGTCCCTCTCAGGGGATGTTGATTTCCACCACCGAACCGTACTTGGAACACCGCGGGTTGGCCAATGGTCAGCGCTATTATTACGTGATCACCGCCCGCACCGCGCACGGCGAAAGCCCGGCTTCGGCCGCGATCAGTGCCCTGCCGCAGACAGCAGCGCCGGCCAAACCCAGCCAGTTGAGCGCCTACGGTGGTGATGCGCGGGTGACGTTGCAGTGGGAGCCGGTCCCCGGTGCCACGCACTACACGCTATATTGGAACACCCTCGGCACCGTTGGCGACACTGTTAGCGACACCGATGCGCGTATTGATCGGGTGGTCTCCCCCTTTGTACACAGCGACTTAAGCAACGGCCAGAATTATTATTACATCCTTGTCGCCGAAAATGCCGCCGGTTCCGGCAGCGCCTCAGCCGAAGTCAGCACTCAGGCACAGCAGCCAGCACCCAGCGCGCCGGTGATTGAGCAGGTCACCGATATCTCATCCGCTCAGGCCACTCTTCATTGGGGCAATAGCAGCAACGCCAGCGGCTACACCCTTTACTGGAACACCCGCGGTGACGTTAGCACGGATGATGCCGCTATCGCCCAGGTGACCAGCCCCTATACGGTGGCCCCGTTAAGTGATAGCGTGATTTACTATTACCGCCTTCAGGCCCACAACGTCGGGGGCGACAGCCCCTTATCCAATGAAGCCCAGATCAGTCCACCGGATAATCACGTCATCAGCGCGCCTGGCGCTGCGCCCGGTGTGCCTGCGGACGTGGTCGTGCGTCTTGGCAACGGTCAGTTGAGTCTGGATTGGCCGGTCGTGGAAGGGGCGCTGGGCTACAACCTCTACTGGAGCAGCGCCTCCAATGACGAGATTGTTCCCGGAGTTGCCGGGGTGAAAAAACTCGCCCATCTGCAGCCACCTTACACCCACATAAGGTTGAACAACGGCAGCACCTACCGTTATCGCCTGAGTGCGTTTAACCACCAAGGGGAAAGTGCGTTATCAACCGAAGTCAGTGGCACACCTCAGGTAATCATGCCTGGGGTGCCCGCCGGGGTGCGTGCCATCAATGGTGATGAACGTGTTGCGGTGCGTTGGAACGCGGTGCAGGGAGCCAGTGGCTATACTCTCTATTTTGACAATCAACAGGGCGATGCCCGTGTCATCCCCAACGTCAGTTCCCCCTATGCAGTCGATGGGCTTAGCAATAACACCGCTTACGCGGTGCAGGTGACGGCCTATAATGTCCAGGGCGAAAGTGAGCGCTCTGCCGTCATTACCGCGACTCCCCATGAGCCTGTGCCCAATGTCCCGCAGCGGCTTAATGCCCAACCGGGTAATGGCCGCGTGTTGCTGCAATGGGACAGTGCGTTGGCCCAAGACCCCGACGATAGCGCCCAACTCATTCGGGGTTATCGCGTCTACTACGATACCCGCAATGGTGTCAGATTCGGTAACCGTACCTTACTCAGTGAGAGCGACAGTGAAATTGACGCTGAGTTTGATATTGTGCAAACCGCAGACGGCCGTTGGCAGCTCGATCACACTGGTCTGAATAATGGCCAGCGTTATTACTACGTCGTCAGCGCGTTCAACGACGGCGGCGAAAGTGGCGCCAGCACTGAAATGTGGGCACGCCCCGAAGTCCCTATTCCTGATGCCCCCAGTCAAGTGTGGACCGCAGCCGGTGACAACCAGGTGGTGATCCACTTTACCGAAGTTGACAGTGATGCGGCGCCCACCTACAACCTCTACTGGAACAAGCAACTGACTAATGGGGTGAGCAGCACGACCGTTATCACAAACATTCAACCCGGCTACCTCTTTAGCGAAGGGGCCGACACCAATGGCCAAACTTACCAGTTTCAGATTTCCGCTTTCAACGTCGGCGGTGAAAGCGCGTTAACCCCTGAAGTCAGCGCCAGCCCCCAAGTGCCGCCCCCTGCGCGGCCACCTCAAGATCTGCTATCCAGCGCCCAGCCGGGTCAGGTCACGTTAAATTGGAGTCCTAGCAGCGATGCCAGCGGTTATGTCATCTATTGGTCCACCGATCCCGAGATCGACCCCAATACCAGCGCCCGGTTCAGTGGTGATGAGGTGCAGCCCGGCTATCTGCATACCGGTCTTGCCAATGGTCAGACGTATTATTACCAGGTTACAGCCGTCAATCCTGGTGGCGAAAGTGCTTTATCCCAAACCCTGATCGCCAGGCCGCAAATCAATCCCCCGGCCACGCCCGACACTCCCAGTCTTAGCACTGCAGATGCCAGCGTCAGCATCGATTTCCAGGCTGTTGACGGCGCCACCAGCTATACCCTTTTCTGGCACACCGACCCCGATGTGGATGTTGCGCAGTGGTCGCAAAAACACGGCGTCCAGTCGGGTGATCGCCTCGGTAACTTCGCGAATGGCCAGACGTATTATTTCCAACTGGCGGCGAACAATGACGGTGGCCAAAGTGCGCCCAGCGCCATCAGCAGTGCTGTGGTGCCTCAGGCGTCCGTACCCGCAACGCCCAGCGGCGTTAGCGCCATCGCCGGTGATGGCCGGATCAGCCTCAACTGGCCTACCCAGCCTGATGTCACCTATACCCTTTATTGGAGCGACGACGTCAATGTGGAACCTATTAACAACAGCGGCAGCCTTATCGATAACGTACGCCCTCGCTATGCCCACACCGGCCTCAGCAATAACACGCTCTACCGCTATCAGTTAACGGCCCGCAACAGCCGTGGTGACAGCGCCGCTAGCGCCGTCATTAGTGCCACACCAAAAGCACAGAACCCCAACCCGGTTAACCAGGCGCCGCAAATCAGCGAAGGCGCGGCGGTTAGTGTGACTCTGGACGAAGATGCTGAGCCGACACCGTTCAGCCTCAGCTTAACGGCCAGCGATGCCGACAACGACCCGTTAAGCTGGTCCGTTAACCAAGCGTCCACGCAAGGCACCGCCAGCGTATTAGGTGACACCAACGCAAGCACGGTCAGTATCGGTTATACGCCCAACGCTAACTACAATGGCATTGACAGTTTCGCCATCGAGGTCAGCGATGATCAGGGGGGCATGGATGTGATCAGCGTCAATGTCACGATTAACCCGCAAAATGATGCGCCCGTCATCAACGCGCAAACCCCGGCAACGATCACCACCCCGGAAGAAACCGCGTTAACACTGGCGCTCAGTCACCTGGTGGTTAGCGACCCCGATAACGCTTACCCTGGGGATTTCAGCTTAGCGGTACAAGCCAGTAGCGGTTACACTCTGAGTGGAAACACGATAACGCCCGATGCCAATGTGACGGGCAACCTGAGCGTGCCCGTCAGCGTCACTGATGGCAATTCCCAAAGCAACGTGTTTACCGTCAACGTGGATGTCAGCAACACTAATGATGCCCCCGTGGCGGTGAATGACAGTTACACCCTCATCGAAGGCGGCACGCTGAGCACCGCTGCACCGGGACTCTTAAGTAACGATACCGATGCTGATAACGATAACTTGAGTGTTACTCCTATCCCGGTAAGCTTACCAAATAATGGCA
Source organism: uncultured Gammaproteobacteria bacterium (assembly GCA_964654485.1). GTDB lineage: Bacteria > Pseudomonadota > Gammaproteobacteria > SG8-11 > SG8-11 > JAADIM01. Next base: position 3,651 of record CAZZJI010000080.1, read on the forward strand.
GTGTCACACTTAACACCGATGGCTCGTTTACCTACGTCCACGACGGCAGTGAAACCAGCAGTGACCGTTTTATGTATGAAATTACCGACGGCCTAATGACGGCTACCGCGGTGGTCAGCATAACCATAACCGCGCCACAAAATAATACACCAGTGATCACCAGCCCCAATACCGCAACGATAGCAGAAAACACAACCGCCGTTATGACGGTAACAGCCACCGATGCCGATAACGATCCCCTTACTTACACCTTAAGCGGCGGCGCCGACCAGACGCTGTTTGTTATCGATGGTAATAGTGGCGCACTGGCTTTCATTACCGTGCCGGTTTTTGCAACCCCCGCCGATGTGGATGGCGATAACGTGTACCAGGTGGAGGTGAGTGTCAGTGACGCCAATACCGCTGTTACACAAGGGATCAGCGTGAGTATCAGTCAGGTGTCTGTCCCTTTGGCGGGCCTGTTCGCCGATGAAGGTCTACAGCGTTGTGTTGACGAAAAAATTACACAGGTTTATGCCCACGAAGTTACTTCTCTTACATGTAGTGGCTATGGCATCAGTGATCTTGTTGGCATTGGGTACTTGACTAATTTAAGATCGTTGAATTTAAACAACAACCAGCTTGTGAATCTCAACGGCTTGGCGGGAGCGGATCTCAGCAGCCTAACCGATCTGGAATTAAGTGGTAATCAACTAACGGATATTAGTGGACTGGCTAGCGCGGGGCTTAGCGACTTAAGAACATTGTCTTTAAGCTCCAACCAGCTTGCTAATCTGAACGGCCTGGTGGGGGCAGACCTCAACCGCCTAGTCAGTCTGAGCGTATCCAATAATCAACTAACGGATATTGGTGGACTAGCCAGTGCGGGGCTTGGCAATCTACAAGTTTTGCTTTTAGCCAACAACAAGCTTGCGAACCTAAACGGCTTGGCGGGAGCAGACCTCAGCCGCCTAACCAGTCTGCGCATATTCAATAATCAACTAACGGATATTAGTGGACTGGCTAGCGCGGGGCTTAGCAACTTAACATCATTGGATTTAAACTCCAACCAGCTTGCTAATTTGGACGGCCTGGCGGGGGCGGACCTCAGCAGCCTAACCGATCTGTCCTTAGGCCGTAATCAACTAACGGATATTAGTGGACTGGCCAGTGCGGGGCTTAGAAATTTAGAATCATTGGTTTTAGACAACAACAAGCTTGCGAATCTGAGCGGCCTGGCTGGTAGCGTGACTGGCGGCGTGATCCTCAGCAGCTTAACCAGTCTGATCATAGGCAGTAATCAGCTGACAGATATTAGTGGATTGGCTAATGTAGAACTTGGTAATTTAACATTATTGGATTTAAACAACAACGCTATCGCTGACGTAAGTGTCATTGCCAATTTTACAAGTATCAGACAGCTTCGATTGGTCAATAATTCTATCGGGGGTTTAGGTGTGGGACGTATAGACAGCTTGATTGCTCTCACCAATGCAACGAGTATTGATTTGTCAAACAATCCCACTATGTCGTGTTTCGAGTTGCAAAGCCTGATCAGTGGTTTCGGGTTGAATATTGTCACCCCGTCTACCGTTGAAGACGGGGTGACCTGTACGATTGGCCTTATTTAATTACAGCGCAAAAGGTCTACCAGGGGCTAGCTTACGGTGTCCCCTGCTCTCCTGGTTTTGCCGGGGGGCATTTAACTCAGGAGTAGACATATGGCGGCTAATAATAAAAGTATAATATTTGACTATCGGGCACTTCGGTTACTTATCGGTATAATCGCGTTCTTTTTGCCCTTTGTTGCCACCTTTTTTGCCACGACACCAATCTCGTCCATCAGTGCGTCGTATTATACAGAGGCTCGTGATGCATTTGTTGGCATGTTGTTTGTGGTGGGTGCTTTTTTACTGGCATATAACGGCCATACCTCTCGCCAGAAGATCGCAAGTAAAGTCGCCGCGTTTGCAGCGGTTGGTATTGCTGTTTTTCCGACGGCCTGTGACATGTGCAGTGAAAGTGTCGTACCCGTAACATGCTTGCAATGCGAAACTACGTATAAATCAGTTATTCATTTTATTTCAGCTGGTACGTTATTTTCCATTCTAGCGTACTTTTGTCTTGGGCCGTTTCGCGAGAAGACGAAACGCCAACCGGGGAAGAAAGGTCGTCGAGCTATCATTTATTTAGCGTGTGGTGTGATTATGCTCCTGAGCATGCTGGCGGCCGTGATTTCCGAGCTGCCACCGCTTAAAGAAACCTTCAAGGGATATGACGTGATTTACTGGTCTGAGTTCGTCGCAATGTGTGCGTTTGGCGTAGCCTGGATCGTAGCGGGTAAATATCTAAGCCCATTGGTCGATGCACATGAGCGCTTAACATAGTTTGATCTAGCCTAGCCCGCATATCTCACAGGGGGACACAACCTCGCGTAGAGATTTGGATTCACAAGGGATTTTGTGAAGGAGCGGAATACAGGTTGTATTTCCGACTGAACAAAATTTCTTGTGGATTCAAAGATCAAGTGAGGATTTGTCATCCCTGTGAGAAATGCGGGCTAGAGGAGGGGTAGGAGGGGGTACAAGGGGTAGGGACACCGATGGCTTATGAACTTCACGAAACCAAGAGAGTAATTATTCTACAATATTGTTTTAAGTCATTAAGTCATCGGTGTCCCTTCTATGAGTTCGCGCTGATCTGGACGGTGATAAAAATGGATGGTTATTCGATGTATAGTCCGCGAATAGAACTCAATAATCATTTTGCTTTTACTCTTCCGCTTGAGTGCGCTAACCTTGTTGTTACTCCAATTTACATTATCGCTTTAAAGAGTATACCCGCAAATTCTGGGGAAGGTCATACTTTAAGTGAAAGATGAAACACAGAAAATCAATATGAAATCCGATGAAAAAAATTTATTTTTACAGTCAAAATACAAAATAACGGCCTCGTTTTATGATTTACTGGATTATCCGTGGGAAAGAACATATAGAAAATGGCGCCCAACATTGGTCGGGAATTTAACCGGCAAAGTATTGGAGGCAGGCGTAGGGACCGGGAGAAATTTTCAATATTATCATAAAGATGTGGAGTTAACCGGTATCGAATTAAGTCAACAGATGTTGGCCAAAGCCGAAAAGAGAATAGCAAAAGCCAAGTGTAAAGTAAGATTGCTAAAAGAAGATGCGACTGTCATGAAGTCTATAGATTCAAATTATTTTGATTGGGTCTTTTCAACATTCATGTGTTGCGTCATGCCTGATGAGATACAAGAGCTTGCTATTGAGCAGTTCAGTAGAGTTTTGAAAAAAGGGGGGCGCTTTCGACTTTTGGAAATCATCTATTCAAAAAACAAAAATATAAGAAAAAGACAGGAACTATTTGCGCCATTTGTTGAAAAAATATATGGCGCGAGATTCGATAGGAATACACTCGGTTATATTGAACGATCAGAAAATTTAAACGTGACAAAGACATCTTTCTTAAAAGACGACACTTATTTGTTAATTGAAGGCGTCCGTGTTTAGAATTGGCTAACTGATCCACTTTTCCTTTAACCTAAAAAATTACTTTATTGCTAAAACTTATAAGTCGCACGAACATAATAATCAACATCCACGCGTTCTTTTATAGAAGTCAGTTTTTTATCAATATCCTTGCGTTGTCTCAATCGGGCTTCCCATTTGAATTTCTTGTTTACTTGCCATTTATATCGCGCTTCGATTAATGTGTTGTTGTTTCGAAAATCGGGTGATAATAACCAACCCCCACCCACATAACCGTAAACGATACCCAGGCTATGGTTAGGTACAATGTCCAGAAAATTGAACGTTATTTGAGTCGCTTCACCACGGGTGTCGCCACTAACTCCTGTTTCCAGCGCCTGTTTGGTTTGTGTATTTAACGCATAGCCCAACTCACCTGCCAACATAAACTTTGTCTCACCATAAATAGGCCATACGGCTGCAGTCTTTGCGGATAATGCCCAATAATCGTCAATCCGGCCGGTCGCAGTACCATCTCTTTGTAGAGAATCAGGTAGATAAGAAAGATTAATACCCCGTTGCACAATACTGCCAACGGGTGACATGTTTTCTAATGAAAAGAAATAACTGATCCCGCTGCCACTTTTGCTGAAATCTAACGGCTTTCTTCTGACACCCGTCGAGTTTGGTCCTTGGTTATGTTGTAAAATTACACGCGCCTTCCAATTGTCGCCAATATTGTTATAGGTAAACATGGCACCGTCAGTCCAGGCGATATCCGTGTTCGGACTGTTATTTCGGTCCAGAGACTTCTTTGCTACCCCAAGTAGTTCCGTTTTAGTTTGTAATCGCCCCGCTTTTAAATTCCATTTTTTCGTTTTGTAGCCTACATAGGCTGTATCTAATGTCGACTCACCCAGTTTGAGTCCGTCTGAAGAGGGAATAGTGCCATCAAAAACAAAATCACTGCGCTCCTGCTCATTGGAATAACGACCAGCAAATCGAAATCTTGTAATAAAGCCATTTTCAAACTTTGCATCCACCCCCAACCTGATTCTGGCGCGCCATTCATCTTGCTCTGACGTCGAGCCATCGCGGTCATCACGTTTTTTATCGAAATACCCTGTTCGAAAATCACCGATAAATTTAACAGGTCCACTTTGTTGGGCCGTCGCGACGACAGGTTGTAGTGATAAGACGGCTAATAGCAAAATATAAATTGATTTATTCAACTTTGACTCCAAATGATACGATAATGCCTGGCTATAAATGATAGTGATTCTCATTATTTTTTCTTGAAAATCAAGTACAAATATCACCATTTATTTAAAAAATACTGGGAACAAATAAATCGTAGGAAATAACCTGTTGGGTCAAACAAGTATTCCATACGTCAGTCAAGGGAAATGAGATTATATATCAATGTGTTACCAGAACATAGTGTTGAGGACCAGGTTTTTGAAAAGAAAGGGCCTTGTCTTTTTTGCTTGTTTGTATTCATGCGATAAAAAAGAGTTTATTTAGGTTAAAATGAGTTTCATTCTATCGGTTCGGTTACAGACTCGATCAGATAACAAATTGCATTGCCATCAGGTTCACCGTCCGGCATTGTTTTCCATTTATCCAACGCCTCATCCATGCGCTGTTGTAGCGCGTTGAGTCCGGCCAAGCGTGTGCGGTTGTCGTCAATGCGTTGATGTATAATATCTCGAACTGCGGGGCAAGGTGACTGCCCCTTTTCGCTGTGTTGAAAAATGATCGCGATATCCGCCAGTGTGAAACCAAGGCCCTGCGCCCGGCGTATGAATTTCACATGTTTAACATTTGCGGTATTAAAAAGCCGGTAACCGTTTTTAGCACGTCGTTCAACTTTTAACAGACCGATATGCGTATAGTGCCGTATAGCATCGGGTGTTACGCCGGCGAGTTTCGACAATTCACTGACTGTTAACATTTCATCACCCTGGTTTATGGCTATCATTAATCGGAGGACATTTTCTATCTTTGTTTTTCACTTTTTTAAAAGTATAACTCCTTGGTGTAGCACATAGGTCAACACCAATTCGAGTATTTGCTGGGGAGTGAAAATATTGTAACCGTAGTCGGGTTTTATGAAATTTTCGGGTTAGGGTGCTAAATTCAGATGGGTATTGCTAAGCAGGTTGACGATTTGACTATAACAAAGCGCAGCACAAACTGTGTGAATTTGCGATAGCGAATACTTCTAGCTAATAGCTAACAACTATATCGTCTATATCTATATCGTTTATATCGTCCTCATTACATTTTTAAATGTAAAATTGATTTCCATGGTCCATTGATGTTTCCAAATAATATACCATCAATGGATCAAGCGATCATTTTTGCGATAAATATCAACGGTAACGTATAATCCTGCAATTATGCCTATTGTGAGAATAACTGATACCATAATTGTCAATACTGTTTCCATCATTTGCTTATCTCCTGTATTTCCTGCTCTTGTACTCTTACTACTCGTGTATTAAATATAGGACGTTGTGGCAACGATATATATTGGGACTTTCGCAAGAAGTGACTAGGGTTTCCCCTTGTTACGCTAGAACGTCCGGGGTCTTGAGAGGTCGATAGGGAAAATGAACAACAGCTTCACAAATATCTAAGATAGAAAAGGAATACGCGTTCAAAGGTGTTTTTTAATTTAATCAGTTTTTTCGAGCGTTTGGGAAACATATTCCAAAAGGGGGGTTTACCGTCTGCCGCCATATGCATCCACATCGCATCATTTTCCATGTTCATGATGCAAGATAGTTCGAAGCGGTATTTATGTGTTGGGTGATCACCCTTTAACGTCGCCCGCATGTTTTTTGCGGCTGCTTCGGCTCGAAGTTGTGCCATGTGCGCTTGATGGGGAACCCATTGAGGCGGGTTTTCATGATTGCCACAATCGCCTGCCGCAAACACGTTTATTAATCCTCTTGCTTGTCCATATTGGTCCACCTCAATTTGGCCGCCAGCGGAAACCGGAAGACACGAGTCTTGAACCAGTTTTGAACCCGTGATACCGGGTGAATAAAGAATGATATCCGCCTTGCGAAAACTGCCGTCTTCATTGATCATGCCGCCATCCACAAATTTAATCGGTTCGTAGCCGTAGTCGAGGATGATGTCCCTTTCCCGAAGTCTGTCGGTTATAGCACCTGTTTCGCCCGGCGCGATATTAGAAGAAAAAAAGTGAATTTCAAATTTATCGCGAACACTTTTTTTCTTTAATGCGTAATCAAGCAGACAGGCGCATTCATACATTTGCCCGGCACGCCCTGCGATAAAACCGTCTTTTTTATTAATTTTGTATCCCAGATAAATGATGCCAGCGTCCAATGTTGCCAGTTTGTTTACGAATTTGTTCATGTCGTCTGGCCCATAACATGGCGAATAAGTAAATTCTTTTGTACCGGGAATATCGTCTTTTAAGAAGGCCGGTCCAATGCCAAGGAATAATGCATCGTTTTTAAAAACGCCATCTTTGGTGACGACGGTTCTCCCGCCATCTTGTATATCGGTGACCATACTGTCGACAAAATGAATGTTTCTGCGTCTTAAGAAGGGTCGAATGTCAATCGTGACACTTTCTTTGTTGCTTTTTCCAGTAAGAAATTCAGGAATGGCTGGAAAGTAGATGAATTTTCCATTGCCAATGAGTGTGATCTCATAACGGCAATAAATTTTACGAAAGAATCCGGCGAAAAAAGGAAATGCTGGGATGGCGAGAAAAAAGGTAATGAAAAACAGCGAAGCAAATCCATTGCCAACAATAATTAATTTTTTTTTCACAAAAATTGCCTTTTAAAAACGCACTCTGCATACCGTTCAACTGCGGATTCTAGGACCATGGTTTAGGTTCGTCCTGAACGAGAGATACCTTGTAATAATCGAAAGGTGACCCACAAGGCCAGGGCGAAACCGCCAAGCGCCAGCATCGGCATACCATAAATCATCGGTTCAAGCCGACTTTGCATCAGCAAAGATGACGCGATATAGAGCCCTAACGCGACTAATGCCAAGGCAATACGGTTACTGCTGCGATCAAGGTGTTGCTCAAAATCCTGCAAGCCATGATGGTGTAGTGGTATTTCAAATTTCCCTGTGCGGGCTTTACGCATTAACTGGACTAACGCGTTTGGAATTTCCTGAGCGAGAATGGAGGCTTCGTACTTTAAGCGGCCTCTGGATGTTTCTAATTGCTCCTTGAGTGCAGTCGTCATCAATGTGCTGCCCTTATCCTGCCAATAGCCGATCATGTTAAATTCCGGATCCAGGCTGCGTATGGTCGCTTCCATTGTTAACAAAGCGTGCACCAGGACCAGGAGATGGTGAGGCATACGTAATTGTGAGCCCCATCCCATGCTCACTGCGCTTAACAGTGCTGTCGCAATTGACCAGTCCTTCAAAGGTGAATTGGCATAGTCCTGAATCAGTTCGTTCAAGCCGCGTTGTATCTCTTGCCTGTTAACGTCTTCTCCAAGAAACCCAAGGTCCAGGTAGGCATCGAACATCCACTCAGAGTCCTGATTGATCAGCGCAAGAAAAAAGGCAGCCAGTTTACGCCTTGTTTCGACGTCGAGATAACCTACCATACCAAAATCATGAAAACAGATTATGCCATTATCCATAATGAACAAATTGCCGGGATGGGGGTCAGCGTGAAAATATCCCATAACAAAAAATTGGTGAAGGTAGGCATCTGAGAAATTGGTTGCTAATTGCGAGCCCTCTTCTTGTACTGAGGGCGTGTTTACCAGCCGACCGCCACTGAGTTCCTGAACCATGACCGTTTCGGTGCAAAATTCAATAATGGCTGCAGGCACATGGATGGTTGAAAAATCTTTAAAGGCGTCCTGGAAACGTTGAATGTTGCGGGTTTCCTGGCGAAAGTCCAATTCTTTCATGAGGCTGTTGCTGCCTTCGCGAACAATGTTCAATAGATCGTATCGCCGCAATCGTGGCAATAATATTAACAACGCGCGCAACACTAATATGAGTAATCGTATGTCCTGCGTTACCTGATCACGTAAACCGGGTCGTCTTACCTTTATAATGACCGCACGTCCGTCACGTAAACTCGCCTTGTGTACTTGCGCAATAGATGCGGCTGCCAGGGGGGTGTTATCAAATGTGGCAAACAGGTCTTCAATGGGTTTGCCCAATGCCTGTTCAATTTTCCGCCGTGCAATTTCGGTTGCGAAGGGTTTTACGTGACCCTGCAGACTGGTTAATGCTTTTACATAGTCACTGGGCAGAATGTCTTGGCGAAGGCTTAGACTTTGTCCCAGTTTAACGAACGTTGTCCCCAAATTTTCAAGTGTTTTGCTCAGATGTTGCGCCGGACTTATTGACGGGCGGAAAATACGGACGCGAACAAGACCCCACCATA